>JACADY010000083.1 GCA_013389115.1 Alphaproteobacteria bacterium | reverse complement strand
TCTGAAGGCCAAGGATCAGGCGCGCTACCAGTCGCTGATCGCGCGCCTCGGCCTGCGCCGCTGATTGCAGCCCCGGCCTGTCGAACGCCCGTCCCGGCCCCCGGGGCGGGCGTTCTGCTGCGGGGGCAGGCGACCGACGTCCGCGGCGTCCGGGCGGCGTTCTGTGCTTCCTCTTCCCAAACGGCGCGTTTTCCTGTATCGCGCCCCCATCTGCGACGTGACGCCTCTGGCCCCGGGCACATGCGAAGGATAGGGGCGGCGGCAATGGGGCCGCCAGATAACGGGAGACCCGCAGGGGCGGGAGTGCTCCCAGAGGATACCGGATGTTCCAAATTACCAAGAAATCGATCCAGTGGGGCGGGGAAACCCTGACGCTGGAAACGGGCAAGGTCGCCCGTCAGGCCGACGGCTCGGTCATCGCCACCCTGGGCGAGACCAGCGTCATGGCCAACGTGACCTTCGCCCGCGAGGCCAAGCCGGGGCAGGACTTCTTCCCGCTGACCGTGCACTATCAGGAAAAATACTATGCCGCCGGCAAGATCCCGGGCGGCTTCTTCAAGCGCGAGGCACGGCCTTCCGAAAGGGAAACGCTGGTGTCGCGCCTGATCGACCGGCCCTGCCGGCCGCTGTTCGTCGAGGGCTTCAGGAACGAGGTCCTGGTGATGGCCACCGTGCTGTCCTGCGACCTGGTCAACGACCCCGACATCGTGGCGATGATCGCCGCCTCGGCCGCGCTGACCATCTCGGGCGTGCCCTTCATGGGCCCGATCGGGGCGGCGCGCGTGGGCTTCGTCGGCGGGGAATACGTCCTGAACCCGTCGATGGACGACATGCAGAACCTGCGGGGCAACCCCGAACAGCGTCTGGATCTGGTCGTCGCGGGCACCAAGGACGCCGTGATGATGGTCGAATCCGAGGCCTACGAACTGTCCGAGGCCGAGATGCTGGGCGCGGTCAAGTTCGGCCACGCCGCCATGCAGCCGGTGATCGACCTGATCATCGACCTGGCGGAAGAGGCGGCCAGGGAACCCTTCGACTTCTCGCCCCCCGACATTTCGGCGATCTATGGCCGCGTCCGCGCGGCGGGCGAGGCCGAGATGCGCGCGGCCTTTGCC
>JACADY010000069.1 GCA_013389115.1 Alphaproteobacteria bacterium | reverse complement strand
GGGCGAGCTCGACGCGGCCGGGTTTCTCCACCCGCCACATAAGCGGCCCTCGATGGTGAAGAACCTGCGCAATCTGTGGCAGCGGGCGGACCTGACTGAGCAGGATGTGCGCACGCTGCGCGGCGTCATCACCGCGCTTGCTGGGGCGAAGAAGCGGCGGCGGGAAGGGGAATAGCCACGCGTGCAGCTTCTGCCATCGCCGGTGAGATTGCCGTTGGCGTCGTAAGCGAGGCTGACCGCCCCGCCGCCCATGGGCGTGAGGCTTTGATACTGGTTGAGCGCATTCGCGGGCGCGTAGGCGATGGTGCTCCCGCTTGAGGGCGGCGCGAAGGCAAAGGCGGGGTTGGAGAGCTGAAGGCTCGAGAGCTGCCGCGCCGCGGTATAGGTCTGCGTATAGGTCACGCCCCCGCCAGACCACCCTTGCGCGAGGCTCAACAGATCGCCGGTGAGATTATAAGCAAGGCTGCGCGTGCCGCCATTCCCTGCTGTCTGCGCCGTCAGCCGCGAGAGTGGATCGTAAGCATAGGAGGCAAGGAGAAGCGTGCCGCTCTCCTTCGCCTCCACCATCCGCCCCAGCGCGTCATAGGCATAGCCGACATACCAGCCATCGGGCCAGGTGAGGCGCGTACGGTTGCCGCCGGCGTCATACTGATAGGAGAGGGTTTTGGTGCCCGAAAGCCCGGGGATCGTCTCGGCCTCCGATGTCTGCCGCCCAGCCGCGTCATAGGTATAGAGAAGCGCAAAGCCGTCGGAATTGCCAACCCCCGTCACCTGCCCGGCCAAGTCATAGGCCGTCGTCGTCACAAGATCCCCGCCAGAGACGCGGGGCATGCGATAGGTGACGAGCCGGTCGAGCGCGTCATAGGTGCTGGTCAGCGTCGCCCCTGCGCGCGTGCGCCGTGTCAGCACATTGTCGTTGGCGTCGTAGGCAGTGATCCCCTCATAGGAGCCATCGGGGAAGGTCGTGCGCAAGGCCCGGTCAAAACCGTCATAGGTATAAAGCGTCGCGTTCCCCTTCGCGTCCGTGACGGACGCGGTCCTGCCATTGGCGCTATAGGCATAGGTCGCATAGTCCTGCTGCAGCGCCGAGCCATAGGCGCGGATGATCTTCAGCTTCCGCCCCAGCGCGTCATAGGCATAGGCGACATACCAGCCATCGGGCCAGGTGAGGCGCGTGCGGTTGCCGCCGGCGTCATGGTGATAGCCCTGCGCCTACTTATCGGGCCGAGCGATCAACCAGAAAACAGATACCGTGAAGAAACAGCCTACTGTTTCACAGTCACTTAACTATTTCTTAAAAATACCAATTAACCCCTCAATGATAACAGAGAAAATAAATGAAATTACTAATATTATAGGTACATCGTAGTAGTCATGCGCCTTCTTTACATATAACAATAAAGAAACACCACCAGTCATAAAAATCACGTCCGAAATATTTCTTGCTATATGCATCATGGCTTTTTTAACTAAATTCATATTTCAATCAAACCTTCTGGGCTCGCTATAAATTTCTATGCGGTAATTATCTGTCGATGCCCCTTTATTTATCCCCTGTCCGCGGGCTTCATCGATCGCTACCTCTCCCAGAACCATAATACCTCCCCCTATATATTCGCCTAGTTCATCAGAAAGTCCTGAAATAGCCCCCTTTGTCGGGAACCCGAGTATGTCATCAAAGGCTGCTGATACAGCCAATCCTGTCGCCCTAGAGACACTTCCACCAATCATCGCCGTTACCCCGCCAACTAGTGCATCCTCCAATGGCTTCTCAAAGTTACCAAAAGTGTAACTATCCCCGTAACGTTCCAAATTGCCGTCAGCCGATGCTTCGGCTAGGCCAGATAATACGGCACTACCTGCGCCAACATTGAATATCATTGGCAGGCCCGCGCCCGACCCCACAGCAAAACCCACCGCCGCACCTTCCAAAGAATTCGCAAAAAATCCCACTGCACTAGGATTGTCGGTGGTTACCAAATACGTGACACCACTGATAAGTCCCCCTACGCCAGCACCTATTAACCCAGTACATATGTTAGCGCACCGCCCCGTCGGATCCGTCGCATTGACGGGGTCGTTGCCGGCATAGGCATAGAGGTTGAGGTTGTCCTCATACCCGATCGGGTCCGTCTGCAGGAACCGCCCCAGCGCCGGGGAATAATACCGCGCCCGATAATAGTACAAGCCCGCTCGGCGGGCGATTGCTGTCCGCAATCGCCAAACCCGCCTCACCAGGGCCGAGCCAGCCGCCCGCTACTATCGAAAACTGGATCGGGCTAGACAGCGTTGACTCTGTCTTCCGGCGCGGGACGCCTATGGGGCGCCTCACGGGCCGCATCCGGGGCGTGGTGTTTGGAGGCGCTGCGTTCGGGGCTGCTGTCCCCGGGGACGTTGCGCAAGGCGGGTATCGCGCTGGTGCACCTTGTTTGACAGGTCTTGCCGGTTCGTCTAAAAGCCCCGCCTTCGCCTCAAACGAGGCGATGAGCTCCCGTGGCGCGGCCTTTTTCGGAGGCTTTGCCTGTCGGCCCAATTGAGGGCAGAGGAGGGCGCGATCCCGCAACTGATCCAACGCGAGGACATCCGCGATGACGAAGCGTGTTTCGACGAAACACAAGATTGACCGCCGCTTGGGCGAAAATCTCTGGGGCCGTAGCAAAAGCCCCGTCAACAAGCGCCAAACCGGCCCCGGCCAGCACGGCGCCCGCCGCAAGACCAAGCTTTCCGACTATGGTACGCAGCTCTTCGCCAAGCAAAAGCTGAAGGGCTATTACGCCAACCTGACCGAACGCCAATTCCGCAAGGTCTATGCCGAGGCCGACAGGCGCAAGGGCGACACGGGCGAGAACATGATCGGGCTGCTTGAGAGCCGTCTCGATGCCCTTGTCTATCGCGCCAAGTTCGCACCCACGATGTTCGCCGCCCGCCAGATCGTGAGCCACGGCCACGTCAAGGTGAATGGAAGGCGCGTGACGGTGTCGAGCTATCTGTGCAAGCCCAACGACGTCATCGAATTGACGGCGAAGGCGAAGGACATGGCCCTCGTCATCGCCTCGACCCAGTCGAGCGAGCGCGACGTTCCCGACTATGTCGAGGCCGATCACCACAAGGGTACGGCGCGCTATACGCGGATCCCGAAGCTTTCCGACGTGCCCTATCCGGTGCAAATGAATCCGAACCTGATCGTCGAGTTCTATTCGCGCTAATTGATCCAAGAATCCTGGGATCGGGCCGCGGCCAGGTAACGGCGCGGCCCTTTTCTTTTCGTGAAGCGCAATTAACGGCTCATTCAGCATCCTCACCACAATCTTGCCAAAGGTCCCTTGCACAACAGGCAAACTGGGACGGGCGGGCGCGGTTTCGGGGAGAGGGCCAATGGCCGATCGTGGACGGTTGCTACAAACAAGCCTTGTTTGGCTGAGTGTTGTTGCGCTTGTCTTTATTATCATCCAAGGCGTGTCGCGCGCGCAGGCACAGTCGCCTCAAGCCGTGGTCGAGGAGCTATATCGCAGTTGGGCAGCCTATTTTGCGGAGCCGGAGCATCAGGCGGGCCCCGAAGCGCTTTTACGCCCGGTGTTCACCGCCTCGCTCATGGCCGAATATGACGCGGCGCTGAAGTCGGATGAACCGGTCGTTGATTATGACATCCTCTACAACGCGCAGGACTTCGAGATCAAAAACCTGGCCTTTTCGACCGAAAAGGAGGACGCGGCCTCGGCCGTCGTCAAGGCGACCTTCCTTAATTTCGAACAGCCGACGATCGTCTATTTCGATCTCATCCGGGCCGATGGGATGTGGAAAATCGACAATATCCGCTATCCACAACCGGAGGCGTTCGATCTGCGTACGCTTATCAAGGAAGGGCTTGCAGCGGCCGCGACCCCTTGAGCCCGCGGGGCAGAATTAGCCTTTCCTCGCGCCAAAGAAGCGGGCGATCACACCGCCCAGCGCGACGACGCCGATCGCGATGAATTTCCAGGACGCCGCAAGGATGCCCAGGATGACCTTGAATAGGCCGGCCTTTGCCGCGACGCCACCAGCGATGAGGCCGGCAAGGCCATAGGCCGCAGTGGCGTCCGTCGTGGCATCGAACTGGTCGTAAAGCTGGCCATCCTTGAAATTGACCATGCTGAGCAGCGTGGGTGCCTTCTGGTTGATCTCCGGCAGCGCCTTCATGTCACCGATGACATTCATTTCAAGTACGCCGCCCCGCCCGAGGATGCGGACGAAATAGTTCAGGGTCGAGGCGTCTCCCCCTTCAAAGAGAAGCTCCTGCGCCCAATAGAGCTTGTGCTCGGCCTGGTCGTAATGGGGTGGTTCGGCCCAGCCGACGAGCTCATAGGTCGGGTAGCCCTGCTTCTTGAGCTCAGGATTGTTCTCGCGAATGCCAGCCTGCATGTCGGCAAGAAGCTGGCTGTAGTCGATGGAGGCCGCCTCCGTATCGCTCACATAGCCTTCGTTCTAATAGGTGAGAATCGCGGCCCAGCCATTCATGTCGTCGACAGGGACGTCCTTGGGCACGATCGCGCCGAGGATGCCGGAGCCCGCGCTGGGCGGGTTGCCCCAAAGGTCCACGATCAGGTGCCGGGCGTCCGCGGCATCGAGGAAGGCGAACCCCTCCGTGGTTTTGACGGTGGCAAGATTGCTGCCGATATCAAACGTGCCAAAGCGATAGGTGAGCCCGAACCGAGCCCCCAAGTCTTGTTCCGCCTCGTGCGTCATGCTTGACGGCGGCACCTGCTGGGCGAGCGGCGGCTGGGCTGAGGCCAGCGCGAACGTGACGCCAAGAGCCAATGCCGCCCCAGCCGTCTTCAGAGTGTGTTTCTGCCGCTCCGCCATGTATCCCCCCGCCATTGCTCAAGGGAATAGTGTCAGCAGTCTGCGACAACTCAAAGATAGATCTTCCGGCGTTCAGGCAGCTTCGAGCGTGATGCCCTTTTCGGTGAGGAATGCCTGCAACTCGCCTTCCTCGAACATCTCGCGCACGATGTCGCAGCCGCCCACAAACTCACCCTTTACATACAGCTGGGGAATTGTCGGCCAGTTGGCGAATTCCTTGATCCCCTGGCGAAGGCCAGGGTCCTGCAGCACATCGATGCCCTTAAACGAAACCCCGACATGGTTGAGGATCTTCACAACCGTCGCAGAAAACCCGCACTGCGGAAAATGGGGCGTGCCCTTCATGAAAAGCACGACGTCGTTTTCGCGAAGATCGCTTTCGATGCGCTCGAAGACCGGATTTGACATCGCAATGCGGGAATATCCCGCCCCCTGTCAGGTGGATCTGTAATTAGTTAGGCAGTCCTTCCTTGAGCGTCAAGTTCTCGCTCATGACGGCCAATGATCAAGATAGTATCGGGCGACCGCCAGCAGGCGCCCTCGGCCGAAGCTCGGCTCATGCCCGCCATGGACAACGGTAACTGGCAATGCCAGCTGGCGCTCAAGCGCGAACCAATTGCCTGCGACGGGCAGGCTCATCGCAGGTCCCCAATGAAGCTATGCATGACATAGGCGTCGACGAGACCCCGTTGCGGGTGATCGAAGACCTTGGGAAGGGTGCCCACGATGCGCATGCCGAGCGACGTCCACAGGTGAATGGCGGCCTCGTTGGTGCTGACGACGAGGTTGAATTGCAGGGCCTTGAAGCCGCGTGCGCCGGCCTCACCAATGGAGTGACGAAAGAGCGTATGTGCGATGCCGCCGCCACGCGCATCGGGCGCGACCATGTAGCCGGCATTTGCGACATGACTAGCCGGTCCCTCGGCATTGGGGCGCAGGTAATAGGTGCCGCAAACCGCACCTTCCCGGATCGCGACGAAGGTCGTGCGTCCTCGTTCCGACCAAAGGGTCCGCGCTTCCTCCAAGCTCAAGTCCCGGGGCAGGGGATAGGTTGCGCCTTCGCGGGCCACCGCTTCGATGATTGGCCAGACGACTTCCAGGCGATCGACGGGCAGCACCGCGATGTCGAGCGGGCGCGTATCCCTTTCCAATGATGCCTAGTCCTTCGGTGCGGTTTGGAGGGCGAGGGCGTGCAGTTCCCCGCCCATGCGGCCGCGCAACGCGGCATAGACCATCTGGTGCTGCTGAACGCGGTTCTTGCCCTTGAAGGCAGCCGAAATGACACTGGCCGCGAAATGGTCGCCATCGCCCGCCAGGTCGCGGATCTCGATCTCTGCATCCGGAAAAGCCTCGCGGATGAGACTCTCTATGTCTTTGGCATTCATCGGCATGGGGCACCTGAGGGGAGGGGTGTAACGCAGCTTAACCGCTTAAGCCGCGGTGTCATAGTGAGGGTAAGGTGAACGGCGCCGCTCAGGTGCATCGGCACCGTCAGGGTTGCCCAAATTCCACATGCATCTCGTGGGAATCCGCGCTTGGAGGCGACGGCAGCTAAGCGGTTTGTTAGGCGATTTCCTCCAGCATCGCGTTCAGGGGTGCCCAGCCAAGCGGGTCCGACCAGCGCGGGTCAACCGTGACGTCAGCCTTTGGGATGAGGAAATCCGCTTTCAGCGTGGCAGAGCGCATTGCCGACCCCGCCGTTTCCCGATAGCAGATTGTAGAATCCGATCGTCAGGAGTTTCAAACTTGAGCGATATCATGACCGTTCAGCCACTCGCGCGGCAATCAGGCGGGTCGCTTCCCCTCCTCACGCTCGATCAGAGCCTTGATCTCGATAACGAGGCCGCGAACAAGCTCTATGCGCAGCATCTCAACAAATACATGCTGCAGCTCTTCGACATTCTGGGCCTTAAGGACCTCGATATCAAAGGAGCGCAAGGGGCGGAGATCTGGCTGAATGACGGGCGCACGCTTTTGGACTTTTCTGGCGGTCTGGGTGTCCTTGGGCTTGGGCACAATCACCCGCGCATCATTGAAGCCGAACGCAAATGCCATGAACGCAAGATCATCGATTGCATCAAAATCGCCCCGCACAAGCTGCAAGGCGCGCTTGCCTATAATCTGGCGCAATTCCTGCCAGATCCCTTGAAGGTGTCGTTCCTTGCGGTCTCGGGCGCGGAAGCGAACGAGGCTGCAATGAAGCTAGCTGAGCGCGTGCAGACACCGAAGGGGAAACGCAAGTTCCTCTGCATGCAGGGCGCCTTTCACGGCAAAACGCATGGCGCCTTGTCGCTGACGACGGCGACCGATGTGCAATCGGGATTTCTTCTGGGCGTGCCGAAGGAAAACGTCATCTACGCTACCTATGCGGACATCGATTCGATGCGGGCGGCAATCAATGCCGAAAGGGATGCAAAGGGCGGGAACACGATCATCGCGGCCATGATCGAGACCGTGCGGGGAACGTCCTGTGAAATTCCGCCGCCTGGATATCTCACCGAATTCATCAGGCTCTGCCGCGAAAACGATATTCTTGCAATCTTCGATGAAGTGAAGATCGGTATGGGCCGCAGCGGCCGCTTCTGCGCCTTCCAGCACGAGGGAAATGTCGTCCCCGATATCGTCACGATGGCCAAGACGCTGGGCGGCGGCAAACGCGAGGTCGCAGCGATGGTCACCTCGCAGGCGCTGTTCGACAAAGCCTATGGCAATCGCAACGACTGCAATCTGCACAGCTCGAGCTTTAGCGGACTTGGCGAGAGCTGCGCGGCCGCAATCGAGACGCTCAACATTCTTCAGGATGAAAAGCTCATTGAGCGCGCAGCGACAATGGGGCGGTATCTCTCGCAAGGCCTTCAAGGATTGAAAGCAAAGTATCCTAACCAGATCCTCGATGTTCGCGGGCGCGGCATGTTCCAGGCCATGCGCATGAACTTCAACCAGGAGCTGGCCTCAAAGGTTCTCGACATCAAGACGAACCCGCTTTTCATCACCTATCAATCGGTTCTGATCGGCGCGCTGACGCGTGAACTGTTTGATCGCCACAACGTGCTTGTACATTTCCAACCTGGCGCGCGCGATACGCTGCATTTCATGCCGCCTTACATCGTTACCGAGCAGCAGCTCGACACGCTTATCGGTTCGCTCGATCAGGTTTTGGCACGGGGCATCACGGATGCAACGGTGCGGTTCGTCGTCAAGAACATCAAGCGCGTTTTCTCCTGAGGAAAACGAGCGCAGAAGGCACCCCCCATGTGGCGCGACCGCGAGAACTGGCAGATCCCCGATATCCGGCGCCCTGGTCCCAAGACCTCGCTCGCCGATATTTGGTACATCGAAGAGCGTCTGCTTTATTGGGGCGGGATGGCCTTCTTCACCTGCGTCTCGCTTGCGATCTTTTTCCTCAATACACGGCATGGTATCGGCATTTTCGTCGACAGCCTGCGCTATATGGGGATCAGCGAGAAACCCTTCGATGCGCCACTCTATGCGTGGCTTCTCTCGGCTCTGACCGCGATCGGTGCCAGTCCCGAAGGGGGCGCGAAACTCATCGGGGTTGTTCTTCTTTGCGCCAATACTGGCATCGTCTGGCATCTGCTCGCCAGGACTACAGGCAAGTATCTCTATGCAGCGGCCGGGACGGGGATCATCGTCTTTTCGCCGCAATTCGTCACCCTGCATGCCAGCGCGATGTCCGAGCCGCTTTTCATCTTCTGCGTGATGGCAACTTTGCTTACCTTGCTGCGCTATTCTGAAACGGCCGACCGGCGTTGGCTTCTCGGGAGCGCGATCGCACTCGCATTTGCCGCCCTGACGCGTTTTGTTGCGCCCGCGCTCGGTGTGGCCATTGCCGCTTTCATGCTCATCGATCCGCGGCGCGACCTCTCGCGCCGGGTCGCCGATGTACTCATTTTCGGCGGGATCAGCGCAGTCATCTTTTTTGCTTGGGTGATCGCAAGCCAGATCACCGCCGGGCATTCGCTAGGGCGCGAGCTTTCTCTCAATGGGAACATGGATGCGGAGGATTGGTTCACGAGTTTCCAGACTCTGACAGTCTGGCTGTTGCCTACACAGGTGCCGTTCAGTGTGCGCACGCTTGTGTTCCTGTCGGCGCTGGGCGGTGGTAGCTATCTGCTTGTCTGGCATGGAAGGCGCGCAATGCGGGCGCGCCGGACGACAGCGCCTGTATTGTTCCTTCCCCTCGTCCTCGGCTTCTTCTTTTTGGCCTATGTTGGCTTCATGGTGATTGCGACATCGATTGAGGCAAACCTGTCGCTCAACAGCCGCTATGCCTTTCCAGTCTATGTTACGTGCGTGATTATGCTCACCATCATGCTTGCGGTTTCAGAGCGGGCGCGAGGGTCCTATCGGCTTGTTCACCGGGCGCTATGCATGCTTGCCGTGGTCGTGCTTGCTTCTCACATCGTGCGCACGATTGACCGAACCGAAAACGCCTTTGACGAAGGGATCGGTTTTGCCGGTCCGGGATGGAGCCAATCGGCGGCCATCCTCGCGGCGAGCAAGCTTCCCAGCGACGCCATAATCTACAGCAACGGGCCTGAGATCATCACCTTCATCCTTAATCGTAAAGCGCGGTTCCTGCCTGAGAGATACCGGCTGCGGACGGGCAAGGAAGACCCCAACAATCCCCTTGAACATCAAGTCCGGACGCTCGAAGCGGCGATTGCCGGCCGGGAAGCCTATTTCATCTTCCTCGATGGTGTCTTTTGGCGCCCATATCTCGAGACGGAAAATAATCTGAAGGAACGGTTTGCGCTTGAGCCGGTTGCGCTTGAGAGCGATGGACGCATCTATCGTGCGCGAGAGCTGGGGTCACGGCCTTTGCCCTGACACACTCCTTTTTGCTTTCAGGATTGACCGCATCGATGCTCCTCAGCTTTCAAGAGACCGTTCGCGCACTGGCGGAAACGCTCGTCAGTCAAGAATGGGGACACGATGTTTCGCCGCAAATCTCCGAGCGGGTTGCGCTTTACGTGCTTGCGACCCATGCGCGGATGCCTGACTATCTGCGCGTCGCCTTCCGGTTTCTGACACTCCTCTTTGATGCCTCCTCGCTGCTGTTTCGGGGCAAGCCTTTTCACCGGCTCTCCTTTGCCCAGCGGGTCGCGCAGATCGCGTGGTGGGAACGTTCGTTCCTGCAATTTGCGGCTTCCTTCATCGCATTCCACCGGACCTTCACGACATTCGGATTCTACAGCGAAGTCTTTGGACGCGATTTCGTCCGACGTGGGCGCCATGATCCAGACTGATAACGTGGTGGAAAAGATGTCGAGCGACATCGCGGTCATCGGCTCAGGACCAGGTGGAGCGGTCACGGCCACGCTTTGCGCCGAGGCGGGGCATAACGTGCTCATGATTGAGGAGGGGCCGCATCTGCCGCTCGATTCGGCGGCGCACTTCTCGCACCAGGAGATGCTGCAGAAATATCGTGGCGGTGGCGTAGGGCTCGCACTCGGGCGGGCCATGATCGCCTATGTCGAGGGGCGGTGTGTCGGCGGTGGCAGCGAGGTCAATCGTGGCCTCTATCATCGCACGCCGGGCGTAATCCTTGAGCGCTGGCGCCGGGAGTTCGCTGCCGAGGGGTTGATGCCGGAGGCGCTTGCGCCCCATTTTGCGGCGTGTGAGGCGACAGCGCGGGTCGAATTCCTTCCAGGCGACGCGCCGTTGATGTCGTCCCGGCTCGCCGATGGCGCCCGGGCGCTCGGCTGGGAAGCAATCGAGGCGCAAAGGCTTTTCCGATATGGGGGACCCTCAAACGAGGGCCGTAAGCAATCGATGTCCGAGACATTCGTTCCCAGGTTCCTTCGCGCCGGGGGACGGCTGATCGCCGAGACCCGCGTGTCGCGTCTGCGCCATTCGGGGGGAAAGTGGCACCTGACGGCTCGGCGTTCGCGCGAGGGCGGCCCTGCGCGGCAGGTCGAAATCACGGCTGAAAATATCTTCGTTGCCTGCGGGGCCGTGATGACGCCCTCTCTGTTACGTCGCTCGGGGATCAAGCGGAATATCGGCAACTCCTTGCGATTCCATCCGATGCTGAAGGCGGTGGCGCTGTTCGATACAGAGGTGAACCGCTCCGATGATCTAGACCCTGTTCATCAGATCAAGGCGTTCGAGCCGCGTTTCAGCATGGGCTGTTCGTTCAGCAAGCGGCCAACCCTGGCGCTTGCCATGACGGCCCATCCTGAGCACATGCGTCTGGTCGAGAGCGACTGGAAGCGCATGGGTATCTACTATGTGCAGAACATGAGTGCGCCTGCCTATGTGCGCAACCTGCCCGGATTTCGCGATCCACTCGTGGTTCTGCGGCATGACCCAGCGCAACTCGCCGAACTCGCCGAGGGTCTCAAGCGGCTCTGCGAAGCGCTTTTTGCGGCCGGTGCGGTTCGGGTGTTCCCAGGCGTTGAGGGTTATCCCGTGCTTCATTCGCCCAGCGACATCGCCAAGCTGCCCGATACGGTGCGTGGCACCGGTTCCAGCCTTACCTCCGTGCATGTCTTTTCTTCCTGTCCCATGGGCGAAGACAGGAGCAAGTGCGCAACGGACTCCTTTGGCCGTGTCCAGGGCGCGGAGGGCCTTTATCTCGCCGATGCCTCCCTTCTTTGCGGACCGACGATGGTCAATCCACAAGGCACGGTGATGGCGATCGCGCATCGCAATGCGATGCATGCGATCGAGCGACGTTTCCACTGACCTTCTAATTATGGGCGGGGCGCCGGCGCGCGCTTGCCCTGGGCGCCGATCAGCAGCCAGAGAATGCCATAGATCGCTGTTGGCGCCCAAAGGATCAGATGCGCGAGCAAGACGACTGCCGCCGCGAAACTTGCCTCGACGCCGGCCAGTGTGAAGGCCTCGACGCCGAAATACTCGAACGATCCGAAATGACCAGGAAGACTTGGCACCAACGTGCCCAAAGTCGCAAAGGCAAACGAGAGGAAGGGCTTTTCAAACGCCGCGGGGTCACCGTTGAGGCTCAACCATGCGCCAATGAATACCATGCACTCCAGGATCCAACAGGCGAGGGACAGGCACGTGAGAAGCAAGAGCTGGCGCCAGGAGCCCATGCGTTCCACGGTCTCAGCGGTGGTGCGCAAGGCTGCCGTCAGGGCTTCTATGGGTCCTGCCGCGAAAGGGAGTTTGACGCGCTCGAGGATGCGCACCAGCAGCGCGGGCGCGAACAGGACGCCAAGGCCGGCGAGGATCGCGACCATGAGAATCAGCTGGAAATTGGCTACGAGGATGGGCGGGGCGTGCCCACTTGCAAGGCTGAGGGCGATGCCGCCCAGGATGAGGATCGAGACTAGGTCGAGGATGCGCTCGACCAGCATGGCGCCGATCAGCGTGCCGATGGGCGTGCCGAACTGACGGTTGAACCAGATTACGCGGAATCCGTCGCCAGCGCGCAACGGCAGCACGTCCGAAATTCCGAAACTGGCGATGAATGGGCTGATGCTGGGGGCGAGCGGGATTGGGTGATGAGAAACTTCGCGCAACATCAACCAAAAGCGGATGGCACGCAGCAGGAAGTCGGCCGCATAGGCGATGAGCGCAAAGACGATGGGCCACAGGCTCGCCGCGGCCAAGATTTCGCCAACGTGCCCAAAGTCGATATTGTCGAGGAGCACGGCAGTGAAGGCGAGGCCGACAATCAGGCCCAAGGCAATGCGAAGGCCCGCCCCTAGATGCGGGTGCTTCAGGAGGGCAACTAGTCGCCGGCGCGGATCATTCGGCATGAGATCGGTGGCTCGCGTATCGGCGCGGGATGCGCCCCTCAGCAGCATAGGCGAATTGGCTTAAGCTTTTCCCGAACGCGTCTTGCGCCTATCCCATCAGCTTTGGGAAAAAGTCCTCATGCGCCGCCTTGAGGGCCGCGATCGCCACGGTGTGCCCGCCGCGAATCGTGAGTGCGGCGCCCCCCGTTTCTCCGAGGCGCAGGGCGGGCACACCCGCCCTTTCCGCATCGGCCAGAATGGCATCCGCTTGCGGGGCCGAGGCAGTGAGCACATAGCGGGCCTGGTCCTCACCGAAGAGAAAGGCGTGAAGGGGCAGATCCTTCGGTGGTTCGATGGCGGCGCCCAATCCGCCGGCCATTGCCATTTCCGCAAGCGTCAAGGCTAGGCCGCCGTCCGAACAATCATGTACGGCCGTTACGCGGCCCGAGGCAATCAGTCCGCGAACGAAATCGCCATTGCGCCTCTCGGCGGCAAGGTCCACGGGTGGGGGCGGGCCGTCCTCCCGTCCGCAAATGTCGCGCAAGTAGATTGATGCGCCCAGGTGGCCCCTCGTCTCGCCGATCAGGAGGATGATCTCGCCTGCGGATTTGAAAGGCATGGTCGCCGTCTTTCGCACATCGGCGATAAGGCCGACGCCGCCGATCGTGGGGGTCGGCAAAATGCCCTGACCGTTCGTTTCATTGTAGAGGGAGCAGTTGCCGGAGACGACCGGATAGGCAAGGGCAAGTCCCGCCTCGCGCAGGCCCTCGATCGCGCCCACGAACTGGCCCATGATTTCCGGCCGCTGCGGATTGCCGAAATTCATGTTGTCGGTGTAGGCGAGCGGCACGCCGCCCACAGCGGTGATGTTGCGCCAGGTTTCTGCGACGGCCTGCTTTCCCCCTCCGACTGGATCTGCAAGGCAGTAGCGCGGCGTCACATCGCTCGTCATCGCAAGGCCCTTCAGCGTGCCATGAACACGCACGATGGCCGCGTCGCCGCCAGGCGGCTGCACGGTGTCGGCCATGACCGAATGGTCATATTGCTCCCACACCCAGCGGCGGGAGGCCAGATCGGGCGAGGCGACAAGCGTGAGGATCGTCGCGCCATAGTCGTTCTGCTGCGGCACGCTCAACGGGTCGATCGGCTCGCGCTTGGGCGTTTGCACAAAGGGGCGCTCATAGAGCGGTGCCTCATCGGCCAGTGCCATTACCGGGATGTCGGCCATGACCTCGCCCTTGTGCCTCACAACGAGGCGGCGCGTATCCGTCACGCGGCCTATGACGGCGAAGTCGAGTTCCCATTTGTCGAAGATCTTCTTTGCCTCCGCCTCGCGGCCGGGCTTTAGAATCACGAGCATGCGCTCCTGGCTTTCGGAGAGCATCATCTCATAGGCGGTCATGCCCGCTTCACGCTGAGGCACATGATCAAGGTCGAGCTCGATACCAAGATTGCCCTTGGATGCCATTTCCGCCGATGAGGAGGTCAGGCCGGCCGCGCCCATATCCTGAATGGCAATGATCGCGTCCGACGCCATCAGTTCCAGGCATGCTTCAAGCAGCAATTTCTCGGTGAAGGGATCGCCCACCTGAACGGTCGGGCGCTTTTCCTCGGAGGCGTCGTCGAACTCCGCCGAGGCCATAGTCGCGCCGTGAATGCCGTCCCGTCCGGTCTTCGAACCCACATAGACGACGGGTGAGCCGACGCCGCTCGCGGCGGAGTAGAAGATCTTGTCCGTGCGGGCAAGGCCGACGCACATCGCATTGACGAGGATGTTGCCGTTATAGGCGGGGTGAAAGTTCACCTCGCCCGCCACGGTGGGGACGCCCATGCAATTTCCATAGCCGCCGATGCCCGCAACGACGCCCGAGACGAGGTGCCGGGTTCTTGGATGGTCCGGGGCGCCGAAGCGCAGCGCGTTCAGCATCGCAATGGGGCGGGCACCCATTGTGAAGACATCGCGCATGATGCCGCCAACGCCGGTCGCCGCGCCCTGATAGGGCTCGATGAAGCTGGGGTGGTTGTGGCTCTCCATCTTGAAGACAACCGCATCGCCATCGCCAATATCGACAACGCCGGCATTCTCGCCTGGCCCCTGGATCACCTGTGGGCCCTTGGTGGGAAGCGTCTTCAGCCAGATGCGGGTTGATTTGTAGGAGCAGTGCTCGGACCACATGACCGAGAAAATGCCGAGCTCCGTGAGGGTCGGTTCGCGGCTGAGAAGCGCAAGCACGCGGGCGTATTCATCGGGTGAAAGACCGTGCTCGGCGATGAGGGCAGGTGTTATGGGGGTGCTCATGCGCGCTTAATAGCCGAATCTGGGGCTGGCCAGCAACGCTCAAACTGGCACAAATGGCAGCCATTCGCCCGCTCGCCAAGCTTCGATGAATGCGCTATCGAAGGCTCGTGTCCTATCGGTTCCGAAATTCGCCAAATGGCGATATCAGTAGTGAGCGAGTTTCGGAATCGGGATACTAGCAGGACTGTTGATTTTGGAAATCGATGGGGCATCGCTTGGAAGTCGCCACTCGATGGGCGCTCGACGCGCATAGGTTGTCCGATCGCGTGAACAATGTTCACGTCTTTATTGGGGGGTGCGGGCGAAGTGGCACCACGATGCTGGGCAGTGCCCTTGGTTCTGCATCCCACGCGCTCGTCACGAATGAATCTCAGTTTAAAACGAAACTCTTCAATCTCTTGAGACTTGAAGGCGAGCGCGAGCGTGTGCGCCAAGTCTTTCAACGGGTCTTCCGCGACCTGCGTTTCAAGGCCCTGTGGGAGTTCGATCCCGCCTATCGCTTCGATGATCCCGGGGCATTGCCCGATCGCCCCGCGCAGGCAGCGGCGCTTTTGACACTCGATGTCGTTGACCAGTATGCCGCGGGCGTTGGACGAGAAGGGTGGGAGGTGTGGGTTGATCATTCGCCCGACAATCTTCGTCACATCAACTCGCTCATCGCCATGTTTCCCAATGCGCGGTTTGTCCATCTGCTGCGCGATGGGCGCGGCGTCGCGGCGTCCGTGCTCCCGCTCGATTGGGGGCCGAACATGATCGTCGATGCGGCCGAGTGGTGGCTGCACGATGTGGCCATCGGGCTGGCGGCGGAGCGGCGCTTTCCGGACCGCGTGCTCCTTGTCCGCTATGAGGAATTGACCCGTAATCCGGCCGCCGTCCTGCACCGCATTTGTGAATTCACGGGCCTTACCTTTTGCGCGGAAATGCTTTTCGCCGACGCGCTGAAAAAGCCGGCTTATCTCGGCAAGCAGCATCAGCAGGTCGGTAAGCAGATTTTGGCCGCCCAATCCGAGCAATGGCGGCAGAGCCTGAGCCCGCGCGAAATCGAGCTGTTCGAGCACGCGGCCGGCGACTTCCTGTCGTTGGTCGGCTATGAACGGATTGCGCGGAGCGATGCGCCGGTGGCAGGGAAGTTCGAAATGCTCTCGCTTCGCGTTGCGGCACTCATCAGGAAATCGCTCAACAAGCGTCGTCAGCTTATCCGGCAGAGAGAGGCGATAGCCCGGCTCCCCGCGCGGGATGGGTCGGCCCTCTCATTGTTTTGAGATGACAGGGCGTTAGAGCACTTACTTACAGCAGCGCTTCGAAAAGACGTTTGCCGTCTGTTCCGCCCGTGAGCGGATCGCAAACGCGCTCGGGATGCGGCATGAGCCCCAGGATCCTCCGGTTCTCCGAGAGAATGCCGGCAATGTTGCGCGCCGAGCCATTGGGATTGTCGACATAGCGGAATGCGACGCGCCCTTCGCCTTCGAGCTGATCCAGTGTCTCTTCATCGGCGAAATAATTGCCCTCACCATGGGCGACGGGTACGGTGATCGCCTCGCCCTTGGCATAGTTGCGGGTGTACATCGACTGCGTTTCCTCCACGACGAGGGGGACGGGGCGGCAGACGAATTTGAGATTGGCGTTGCGCATCAGGACGCCTGGAAGCAAGCCCGCCTCGCAGAGGATCTGAAAGCCGTTGCAGATGCCCAATACTGGCGTGCCGGCCTTCGCACGGCGCACCACATCCTTCATAATGGGCGAATGTGCGGCCATGGCGCCTGTCCGCAAATAGTCGCCGTAGGAAAAGCCGCCCGGCAGAACGATCAAGTCGATGTCGTCAGGCACGCTGGCATCGCCGTGCCAGACCATGCGAGACGGCTTTCCTGTGACCTTGGCGAGCGCGTCCGCAGCGTCGCGATCACAATTGGAGGCTGGAAAGACGATGACGGCAGAGTTCATCGCGGTCTTACTCCTTCACGGCCCAGGGCGGGTTCAGGCGGTTCTCGCCCGCGCGGAAGAGGCATAGCGCATTGCCGTCGGGATCGCGCAGACGTGCCTCGCGCCACAACCATTCCTGATCGGTGGGGTCCAGATGAAATTGGATACCCTTCGCCTTGAGCGCGCTGACACGGGCGTCCAGATCGTCGCATTCGAAATAGACCATCGGCCAAGCATTGTTGGGGTCTTCCTCGCACAGATGCAGCGAGAGGGTGGAGTCCCCTTCCGGCAGCGCGAAACGCACATAGTGCGGCGGGGCATCGACCACGAGCTTCAGGCCGAGCGTGAGATAGAACGCCTTCGCGCGGGCGATATCACGGCTGGGAAGCGTCACCTGATTTAGCCGCATCACGGCCTCAATTCGATGGCGTAATTCTCAATGACCGTGTTGGCGAGCAGCCTCTCGCACATCTGCTTCACCGCGTCGCGGGCCCGGGACTCGTCGGTTTCGGCCAGCTCAATCTCGATGAATTTGCCTTGGCGGACATCGCCCACGCTCGGGAAGCCGAGGCCGAGCAGCGCATGGCCAATGGCCTTGCCTTGCGGATCAAGGACGCCTTTCTTCAAAGTGATATGCACGAGCGCTTTCATTTGACGAGCACGGGTCCTTTCCGGTCACCGCTGGTCTGATCATTGAGGATGCCCAGGCGGCGCGCCACCTCGGCATAGGCTTCGGTGACACCGCCCAGATCGCGGCGGAATCGGTCCTTGTCCATCTTCTCGCCCGTCTTCGTGTCCCAAAGGCGGCAAGAATCGGGGCTGATCTCATCGGCAAGGACGACACGCATGAATTCGTTCTCCCAAAGGCGGCCAAATTCCACTTTGAAATCGACGAGCTTGATGCCGATACCAAGGAAAAGCCCTGAGAGAAAATCGTTGATGCGGATGGCCAACGCGACGATGTCGTCGATCTCCTGTGGAGAGGCCCAGTTGAAGCCGGTGATGTGTTCCTCGGTCACAAGCGGATCGTGCAGGGCATCGTTCTTGTAATAGAACTCAATCATGGAGCGGGGGAGGGGGGTTCCCTCCTCGATGCCCAAGCGCTTTGACAGCGAGCCGGCGGCGACGTTGCGCACGACAACCTCAAGCGGAATTATCTCCACTTCCTTAATGAGTTGCTCGCGCATGTTGAGGCGGCGAATGAAGTGAGTCGGGACACCGATCTCGCTCAAGCGCGACATCACAAATTCGCTGATGCGGTTGTTGAGGACGCCCTTGCCCTCAAGCACGGCCTTTTTGGTGGCATCGAACGCTGTCGTGTCATCCTTGAAATATTGCACCAGCGTACCGGGCTCAGGCCCCTCATAGAGAATTTTGGCCTTTCCCTCGTACACAAGCCGTCGGGGTTTCATATTTGATCACCAGTATGAATCGCCGCACATCGGCCCGAGCTTGGGGATTCGGGTCCGGCGGCAATTCGCAACTTAGCGGAAGGGGCTCGCGTGTACAATTCGGCCGCAGATTGGCACGGTCGGACTGTGCTATCTTTTCGGCCCTTGACGCGATAGGCAAGGGTCTCCACATGAAAGACGCCGATTTTCCAAGGAGTTACCGGCATGTCTGAGTTCGACAAACGGCGCCAGGGTGCAGAATCAAAATTCGCGCTCGACGCTGAAATGAAATTCAAAGCGACGGCACGTCGGAACAAGCTGCTGGGGCTTTGGGCGGCGGAAAAAATGGGGATCACGGGGGAGGCAGCCGAAGCCTATGCCAGGGAGGTGATCAAGGCCGACCTCGAGGAAGTGGGCGACGAGGATCTCTTCCGCAAGCTGCGCCAGGATTTCGATGCCAGGGGCGTCGCGCTCTCGGACCATCAGATCCGGCGCGAAATCGAAGAGCAGATGCAAACCGCGCTCGATCAGATCAAGGCGGGGAATTAGAGCCCCGCCTGCCAAACCCCCACACCTGCCGCGGCCATCAGGGCAAGGACGGTCAGCATGCCAAGCCTTGCCCTTAAAAGCAGGAGAAGGGCAAGGGCCGCAAGGGCGGCCGCGAGCGGGTCAAAGGTCATCCATTCGGGCTGATAGAGGCGCAAGGGGCCGAATGTTGTCTCGCCGACCCGGGCGAAGACAACATTCAGCGCAAACCAGATGGCCAGGTTCAAGATGACGCCTACGACTGCTGCCGTGATCGCGCTGAGCGCGCCTGCGAGCTTTGGGTTGCGACGCAGTGCCTCGGCATAGGGGGCGCCGGCGAGGATCCATATGAAGGAGGGGGCAAAGGTCACCCACAACGTGAGCGCCGCCCCCAGGACGCCTGCGACATAGGGGTTCAAGATGCCGGGATCGCGATAGGCGGCCAGGAAGCCGACGAACTCGAGCACCAAGATCAGTGGACCCGGCGTCGTTTCGGCCAAAGCGAGGCCCTTCAGCATCTCATCCGCCGAGAGCCAGCCATAGGTTGCGACCGCCTCCTGCGCCACATAGGCAAGGACGGCATACGCGCCGCCAAAGGTGACGATGGCCATGGTGGCAAAGAAGGTGGCAATTTTCGTGAAGGTCGCCTCCGGCCCCAGCCAGATCGAAAGGATGCCGACCGGCGCGAGCCAAAGAGCGGACCAGAACCCGATCGCGAGAAGCGAGCGCGCGGGATTGGGCCGCGTGTGCGAAAGCTCACCCCGATCAAGCAGCCGGTCGATCAGGCCGTCATGGTCGCCGGCTGCGGTCTGATTGCCATTGGCGGCACCGTTCCTCACCGAAAAGAAACCAATGAGGCCAGCGCTGAGGACGACGAGCGGGAAGGGCACCGCGAAGAAGAAGATCGCCACAAAGGCGGCTGCGGCGAGCGCGATGAGGAGGCTTGATTTCAAGGCCCGGCGCGCGATGCGCTCCACTGCTTCGAGCACGATCGCGAGTACCGCCGCCTTGATGCCGAAAAAGACGGCCTGGATCACGGGCAATTCGCCGAACGCGACATAGAGCACGCTGAGGCCCAGCATGACGAGGGAGCCAGGCAGGATGAAGAGCAGGCCGGCCGCGATGCCACCGCGAACTCCGTGCATGAGCCAGCCAATATAGGTTGCGAGCTGCTGGGCCTCGGGACCTGGGAGCAACATGCAATAGTTAAGGGCGCTCAAGAACCGTGCTTCGCCGAGCCAGCGCTTTTGCTCCACCACGAGGCGGTGCATCAGCGCGATCTGGCCCGCGGGGCCGCCAAATCCGATGAGGCCGACCTTTCCCCAGAGTGCCAGCAACTCTGAAAATGGCACGCGTTCATCCGCTGCCGCCGACGGCTCATGCCCCATCTATCCTGCCTCTGTCGTTGCTTGCGCCGCTACGCCGTCCCAAACACGCGCGCAAAGATCGTGTCGACTGCCGCGAGGTGATAGCCCAAATCGAACAAGGCTTCGAGACGGTCAGGGCTTATGTGCCGCGTCACCTCCGGGTCCGCCTTCAAGAGCGCCAGGAAGTCACCGCCCTGCTGCCACACCGGCATGGCGTTGCGCTGCACAAGGCGATAGGCCGCATCGCGGGGCACGCCCGCCTCGGTAAGGGCAAGGAGCACACGCTGGGAATGGATGAGGCCACCCAGGGCGTTCAGATTCTTCAGCATGCGCTCCGGGTAGACGATCAGCCTGTCCACGACGCCCGCCAGCCGGTCGAGCGCGAAGTCGAGCGTCACGGTCGCGTCGGGTCCGATCATGCGCTCGACACTCGAATGGCTGATGTCTCGCTCATGCCAGAGCGCAACGTTCTCTAGCGCGGGGCCGACATAGGCGCGAACCATGCGGGCAAGGCCGGTCAGGTTTTCCGAGAGGACGGGATTGCGCTTATGGGGCATGGCGGATGAGCCCTTTTGCCCTTCAGAGAAGTATTCCTCGGCCTCCAAAACCTCTGTGCGTTGCAGGTGGCGGATCTCCGTGGCCAGGCGCTCGACGGAGCTGGCGATGACGCCGAGCGTTGCAAAGAACATGGCGTGCCGGTCCCGTGGGATCACCTGGGTCGAGACAGGCTCGGGCAGAAGTCCCAGTTTCTCGGCAACAGCGGCTTCCACGCGGGGATCAATGTTGGCGAATGTGCCGACAGCGCCCGAAATCGCACAGGTGGCGACATCCTTGCGCGCAGCGGCAAGGCGTTCGCGGTTGCGGGAGAATTCGGCATAAAACGTCGCGAGCTTGACCCCAAAGGTCGTCGGTTCGGCGTGGATGCCATGGCTTCGCCCCATCGTGGGGGTGAGCTTGTGCTCGAAGGCGCGTCGCTTGAGCACAACGAGCAGGCGGTCGATGTCGGCAAGGAGAAGGTCTGCCGCGCGGGCAAGCTGAACCGACAGGCAGGTGTCGAGCACATCAGAGGAGGTCATGCCCTGGTGCAGGAACTGAGCGTCAGGACCGAAGTGCCGCTCCACATAGGTGAGGAAGGCGATCACGTCGTGCTTTACCTCGCGCTCGCTGGCGTCGATGGCGGCGACATCGATGGGGAAGGGCGCCGAGAGGAGCTTTGTGAACGAGGATTCCTCGCGCGGAATGAGGCCGAGCCTTGCCATCGCGGCGGCCGCATGGACCTCGATCTCGAACCAGATCCGGAACTTTGTCTCAGGGTCCCAGATGCGCACCATCTCGGCGCGCGAATAGCGGGGGATCATGATTCTCGTGACCTCATGTGACCTTTCGATCCGCCGTTAGAGGATTGCGCGCAAGGGGTCAAGCGACAGGCATTGAGGCTTGCCTCACGCCGGGAAACGGGCTCTCCTCTTGGCCTTCATCCTTCGAACCCCGGGTCTTCTTGCATGGCGCGTTTTGCTTGGATCCTGCCTGTGGCCGCCGCGGCCGTGGCAGTCGGCGGTTATCTTTTCATTCGCCTTCAGCCCGAGCCTGCGGTTCCGCTAGAGGTCGCCGTTCAGGCCCCAGCGGTAGAGCCGACGACGCCGCTTCCGGGCGGACCAGTCCTTCCGGCCGCCCCGGTCGCGGCACAGAAGCCGCATACCCTGACCCTCAACGGGATCGAACGCAGCGACCCCTATTACTGGCTCAAGGACAAGAAGAACCCCGAGGTCATCGCCTATCTCGAAGCCGAGAACGGCTATGCCGAGGCCGCGCTTGCGCCCTTGAAGCCGCAGGTCGATGCGCTCTATGCGGAAATGGCGGACCGGATCGATGATGCCGAGAGAAGCGTTCCCTATCGCAAGGGAGGCTATTTCTATTCGGAGGATTTTGCGGAGGGTGCCGACTATCCCGTCATCTCCCGCCGCAAGGGAACGCTCGAGGCCGCGCCCGAGATCGTGCTCGATGAGCCCCTGCTCGCCAAGGGGCACGAGCAGTTCAATCTCAACAATTGGATCGTCAGTCCGGACGGCTCGCGCGTTGCCTATGCCGTCGATTTCGCGGGCGGCCGCCTGCACACAATTTTTGTTGCCGAGATTGCGACGGGCAAGATCATCGAGAGCACAGTGAAAGGCGCCGCCAGTGACCTTGCCTGGTCGGCGGATGGAAAGACGCTCTTCTATGTCAAGGCAGACCCGGTCACGGTGCGCGAGTATCAGGTTTGGCGCCACGTTGTCGGAGGCGATCCTGCAAGCGATGTGCTCGTCTTCGAAGAGCGCGATGATATCTACAGCGTGGGCTTGAGGTCGTCGACGTCGGAGAAATACATCCTCATTTCCAGCACGCATCTTCAATCAACCGAAGTGCGCTTCGTGCCGGCCGACAAGCCGGACAGCGAGCTGCGGATCATCGCGCCGCGCGTCGGCGGGCTTCGCTATTTCGTCGATCATGTGGGATCCAGTTTCTATATCCTCACCAATCTCAACGCGCCCGACTATCGCATCGTCAAGGCGGGCGAGGATAATCCCGGCCCCTCGCAGTGGAGCGACGTCGTGCCGGAGGCGCCGGGGCACTATATCGGCGGCTTTCAGGTTTTCGACAGCTTCATCGCCTATGACGCCGAGCACGATGCCAATACCTATCTGCACATCGTGCGCCTTGACACCGGCGCGGCGGTTGACGTTCCCCGGCCTGCCGAGATCGGCGTCATGTCGATGGGCGATTTCGGTGACGCGGTGAATGTCGACCCCAGCCTTCCGACCGTCCGTTTTGGCTTCTCCGCGCCTGCTTCGCCGCCGGCGATCTATGACTACAACGTGATGACAGGTGCGCTGACGCTCCTCAAGGAGGACCCGGCCAAACGCTGGTTCAAGCCCGAACTCTACGCGGTCGAGCGCATCGTCGCGCCGCTCGATAACGGTGATCCTGTTCCTGTGACCCTCATCTATCGCAAGGATATGCGCGTGCCAGGTGGAAACCCCGCTCTGCTGCAGGGCTATGGCGCCTATGGTATCAGCAACAGTCCCGACTTCCGCGCCACTTGGATCAGCCTTGCCGATCGCGGATTTGTGCTCGCCTATGCCCATATTCGCGGCGGGCGCGAGCGCGGGCAGGGTTGGTACGACGACGGCCGGATGGCGCACAAGATCAACAGCTTCACGGATTTCATCGCCGCAGGCGAGGTGCTCATCGCCAAGGGCTATGCCGATCCAAAGCGGCTCTTTGCGCGTGGCGGCAGCGCGGGTGGGCTGCTTATGGGCGGGGTCGTCAACATGCGGCCCGACCTCTTCAACGGCGTTATCGCCGAGGTGCCGTTCGTCGATGTGATTACGACAATGTCGGATCCTACGATCCCGCTCACGACATTCGAATACGAGGAATGGGGCAACCCGGAGATCCGTGAAAACTATGAGTGGATGATCGCCTATTCGCCCTACGACAATGTCTCGGCGAAGGCCTATCCAGCACTCTTCGTCACCGCAGGCCTCAATGATAGCCAGGTCGGCTATTTTGAGCCGGCGAAGTGGGTCGCTCGCCTGCGTGAGCGCAACACGGGCAAGAACCCCATCCTCTTCATGACCGAGATGGATGCCGGTCACGGCGGGGATTCGGGCCGGCTCGGATTTCTGCAGGAACGCGCCAAGATCATGGCCTGGATCGCCGACCGGGCGGGGATAAAGGTCGAGGCGGCAGGTCCGCCCTCCGCCTCACAATAGGCCAAGCGCGCGAAAGCTGGCGTGGCCGTGCTTACCGATCACGAGATGATCATGGACAGTGATCTTGAGGAATTGCGCGGCGGCGGCAATCTCCTTGGTCATTTCCACATCGGCGCGTGAGGGCGTCGGATCGCCGCTGGGGTGATTGTGCACGAGGATGATGGCGCTTGCCGCCAGTTCGAGCGCGCGCTTGACGATCTCACGGGGATAGACGGGCGTGTGGTCGACGGTGCCCGTCTGCTGAATCTCGTCCGCGATGAGAATGTTCTTGCGATCAAGGAAGAGCACGCGGAACTGCTCGTTCACCTCATGCGCCATCGCTGCCGTGCAATAGCCGATGAGCGCCTTCCAGGAGGAGAGAACCGGCCGGTTCAGCACCTGGACCTGCTGGAGCTTGAGGGCGGCCGCGCGCACGATCTTGAACTCCCGGGCCGCGCCTTGCGTCATGCCGTCGATCTCCAGCAGCCGCTCCATCGGCGCGCTCAGCACTTCGGAGAAACTGCCAAAGCGCTGGAGGAGCGCCTTGGCGAGCGGTTTAACGTCTATGCGGGGAATGGCACGAAAGAGGATGAGCTCCAGCAGCTCATAGTCCGCAACCGCATCCTCGCCGCCTTCGATGAAGCGTGCGCGCAGGCGTTCGCGGTGGCCGGCATAATGCGGCGGCTCTTCCCGCATGCCCGGCTGCGTGCGGGGGGTGCGCCCCTTGCTCACGCGTAGGGCGGCTTGTGCAGGCCCGCCGGGGATAGCGTGAAGATCTCGACCCCGTCTTTCGTGACGCCGACCGAATGCTCGAATTGCGCTGAGAGCGACTTGTCCTTGGTGACGGCCGTCCAGCCGTCGGAAAGGATTTTCACGTCATGCCGCCCGGCATTGATCATGGGTTCAACCGTGAAGAACATGCCCTCGCGCAACACCATGCCTTGGCCCTTGTTGCCATAGTGGACGACATTGGGGGCATCGTGGAAGACGCGACCGAGGCCATGGCCGCAAAAATCGCGCACGACCGAGAACCGGTTGGCTTCGGCAAAGGATTGAATCGCGTGTCCGATGTCTCCAAGGGTCGCGCCGGGCCGGATTTCGGCAACGCCGCGCATCATCGCTTCATAGGTCACATCGACAAGGCGGCGGGCCTTCAAGGACACATCGCCAACGAGAAACATGCGGCTCGTATCGCCGTGCCAGCCATCCAGCAGGACCGTCACATCGATGTTGAGGATGTCGCCATCGCGCAATGCCCGGTCCCCCGGCATGCCATGGCACACGACGTGGTTGATCGAGGTGCACGAGGAGTAACGATAGCCGCGATAGTTCAAGGTCGCGGGCATGGCGCCGCGCTCGACCATGAACTCATAGACGAACCTGTCGATCGCGGCGGTCGTGGCGCCCGGCTTTACCAGGGGCGCCAGCGCATCCAGCGTTTCGGCGGCCAGGCGACCGGCCCGGCGCATGCCCTCGAAATCCTGTTCGGTATGAAGCTTCACGGCGCCGGCAAAATGGGGCGCGCTCGATGCGGCTTCGGTATAGGTCATCGTCTCATTCGCCTTCAAAGAACGTCATGCACAGTGCAGGGTAGGATCGGACCTTTCAAGGTTAGGCCCGCTCCTGTTAACGGGCCTCTTCCCTTACAGCGGCAATCCCTTTTGCCCGCAATTGGCTTCACGCTATATAGGGGCGCCCATGACCCAAGCCAACGAACCGACGGCCGCCCTTCTTATTATTGGCGATGAAATCTTAAGCGGCCGGACGCAGGATAGCCATCTTGTGACCCTTGCTCAACGGCTTGGTCCGTTGGGGATCAGGGTGGCGGAAGTCCGGATCGTCAGCGATGAGACGGCCGATATCGTCGCGGCGGTGAACGCGCTCAAAGCGCGCTACACCTATGTGTTCACGACAGGCGGCATCGGACCCACGCATGACGATATCACGGCGGACGCGATCGCGGCGGCGTTTGGCGTGCCCATTTCCCATCATCCCGAGGTGATGGCGCTTCTTGCCGCTCACTATCCTCCTGGCCAATTCAACGAAGCGCGTCAGCGCATGGCCCGGATTCCGCAAGGGGCCAGCCTCATCGACAATCCCGTCTCGAAGGCGCCGGGGTTCAGGATCGGCAACGTCTTCGTCCTTGCCGGTGTGCCCCGGGTGATGGTGGCGATGCTCGAATCGGTGGTGCCGAGCCTTACGGGCGGCGCGCCGCTCCAAAGCCGCACGATCGGCGTCTATGCGCCTGAGGGTGCGATCGCCGAAGGGCTTGGCATCGTGGCGCGCGACAATCCGGACGTCTCGATCGGCAGCTATCCCTTTTATACAAAGGAGAGATTTGGCGCGAACCTCGTCGTGCGCAGCGGAAATCTACAGGCGCTCGAAGCGGCTGTCGCCCAAGTGAAACAGATGCTTCGCTCTTCCGGGTTCGAGGCGCATGAGGGGGAGCTTCGTTAACCGAAAGCGGCCTCGCCCTCAGCCAGAATCGTCACGTCGCTCTATGCCTTTGTATTATCGCAACGTTTAGCGGAAAACCGGTACCCACTTTTCCGCACGTTGCTCTAGCGTCGCTTGCCAGCGGCTTGAAATCGTGTAGTTTTGAGCGTGAACGGGTTCACGCACGTTCCAAGCGCGGGGGAAGCGCAACGGGGTCAACCCGAAACAAAACAATACCCAGGGAGAGTAAACGGATGAAGCGGACAGTCCTTTCAATTTTGGCGGCGGGCGCTGCCGTTGTCGCGATCAGCGCCGGCGCGGGCGCCCAAGGCAGCGTGAATTCCTCACGCGAAGTCTATATGACCGCGGGAACCCATCAGTTCTTTGTGTGGTGCACGGGCGGAACGGCCAGCTATACGGCAACAGCGGATGGCTCTTCGGCCGAAGACGCCCAGAAGAAGGCCTATGAAGAATCGAAGGCCAAGGGCAAGTGCTGGCCCGTTTGGCAGGGCAAGGTCGGCGGCTAGGTCGCCACTTACCTACGCGATTGTCCAAGAACGGCGGCTCGCCTCGGCGGACCGCCGTTTTCGTTTGTGGGCCATCATTTGCGCTGGATCGGTGAGGCGCGGGGAGGGAGTGCGCTTTGCGTCAACGGCGCGCGGCGTGCTTAATCGCGCGTGAGGCCCCTTGGCGGAATCGGTAGACGCAGCAGACTTAAAATCTGCTGTCCGAAAGGGCGTGCCGGTTCGAGTCCGGCAGGGGCCACCATTCCTCGTTCTTGAAATTTGTGGACCGACGGTCGGCAAACGAAACAACATCGGGCCTGTCTGCCAAGCGGGGGTTAACTCCACTCACGGCCATGGGCCGGTCTAACGATGATGGTACGGATGCAAGGGGGGCAGACTATCGATGAGGGGTTGCGCCGCGCCATTCGTTTCGTTGCGCTTCTCAATGCCGGCTATTTCGTCGTCGAGTTCTCAGTGGCACTTGCCATCGGATCGGTTTCGCTCTTCGCCGATGGCATCGACTTTCTCGAAGACGTGACGGTCAATTTCCTGATCCTCGCTGCGCTTTCCTGGAGCGCGGCACATCGTGCCAGAACCGGCATGGCGCTTGCCGGTTTCCTCCTTATTCCAGGCTTTGCCGCATTCTGGACTGCGTGGGAGAAGCTCAATCTGCCGGTTGCGCCCGATCCTGTGCCGCTTACGCTCGCCGGGGCAGGGGCGCTTGCCGTCAATTTGACCTGCGCCTTTGTCCTTGCCCGCTACCGCTCACATCGGGGCAGTCTCACACGCGCCGCCTTTCTCTCAGCGCGCAACGACGCCCTTGCCAATATCGCCATCATTGCTGCGGGGTTGGTGACGGCGTGGCTATGGCATACGGCCTGGCCCGATTTGATCGTGGGCCTTGGCATCGTGATCATGAACGCCGATGCGGCGCGGGAGGTTTGGCTCGCGGCGCGCGAGGAGCATCGCACGGCAAAGCCGTGAGCGTGCGTCGCGGCTCAGTTGGGACAGCCAAGCCGGCTGCGGCGCATTTGGGCCGCGATCGGCGCGGCACAAAGGCTTTGCGGCCCCGCCGCTTCGCGCCGCTTGGCACGGTCGAGAAAACTCTCAAGCAGCTGCCAGCACAGGACGACGATGTTCGTGTGGGTGTGGAAATAAGCCTCCGCCCCGTCGCAGTTGACGACCTCGATCTTGATCTTTTCCGGCAGGACGAAGGACGCGTCGACCTCCGCGGCAATGTGTTCGATGAGGCCGGATTTCTTCAGGACCTCCGACAGCCATTCGCCATTGCGGGTGTATGCCTTGTCGTAACGCACCTCGATCATCGAATCTCTGCGGGGCTCCGCAGTGCCCTTGAAGGGGTTCGGCTTGCCGTGCTGTGCGATGATCCCTTCCAGGCTGCTGCGCGCCAGCTCGAACTCTTCCTCGCAGAAGAATGATCTCTCCTCAGGCAGGGCGCTGCCAAAGGCGATGTCCTTGAAGCGCTCGGGGTCACTGCCATAGATCAGACAGACGATGTTGTAGAAGCGCTGAATTTCGAGGCTGTGGGAATCCCAGTAGGCTGCCTGATTGCCTTCCTCCTTCCACTCGAGGAGCCATTCATCCGAGATGGCGGTGACACGTTCCAGCAGATTCTGCCGCAGCCTTTCCTTGTCGCTGATGAGAATGCCCGCAACAGCGATGGTGTCGGCCGCGTCTTCCTCCTTTCCAAGAACCGGCAGGTTCAAGGTGTGAATGAGCGCATGTCCCAGTTCATGCAGGACTGTGAACTCGACGTTGGCGAGCACGTAGAACGCGTCGGACTGCGCCGACTTGGGCAGATGGGACAAACTGTCTTCGACCTTGGTGGGCTGCGGCTCGCTCGCGGATGATCCGCCAGGGAGCAGAAGGGTCGCCCCGGCGATCATCGCAGGCGCGATCACCCCGGCCAGCGCCCTCAAGATCGGGCCAGACGCCGGCACCAAGCGGGGGCCTGTTGGGTGAGAAGGAAGCGCATCCTTGGGAGCGTTGTGTGGTGCCTTCATGGGACGGCCTTTTGACGTTCAGGTTGAGTGTTTGCGATCGGACAGGTCAGTGAGCGCCGCTCGTATCGATCGGGCCCCTAGGTTTCGGCGACAGCCAAATCAGTGTGGCTGCGAAGGCAAAGCAGACCGCGATCACCGCGAACATGTTGAGCGTGGCGAGCATGACGCTTTGGCTTTCGACCAGTCCACTCAGGGCGGTCGTTGCAACATCATGCGGCACACCTGCGTTCGTCATCGTGTCGAGCGTCGATTGTCCCATGGGCATGGCGCCGGCGAGCGCCGTCTGGTTCTCTCTTGCCGCGTTGGACCAGCCCGTTTGCACGAGGGAGGTGGCAAAGGCGCCCGCGAGCGTCCGCATGAAGTTCGACATGCCTGCCGCATTGGCTTGCTCGGAGGGGTCCACGCTGGCCATCGCAAGACCGGTCACGGGCACGAAGAACATCACCATGAATGGTCCCGTCAAAAGCGTTGGCAGAGCCATTTGTAGGAAGGTGACGTCGTTATTGAAGCTCATGCGCCAGACCATGATCAGTCCGAGGCCAACGATACCGAGGCATACGATCAGCCTCGGATCGAATTTTTCCACCGCACGCCCGACAAGCGGCGCGGAGAAGACGGCCAGAATGCCCATGATGCCGGTTGCATATCCGGCCCAGGTGGCCGTGTAGCCCATGTTCTGCTGGAGCCAGAGCGGCAGGATGACAATGCTGGCGAAGAAGGCGCCGAATCCGACCGCATAGGTGCTGGCCGCCGCGGTGAATCCGCGGTACCGAAAGATGCGCAGGTCGACGATCGGCTTCTTCTCAGTCAGCTCCCAGATCACGAAGGCCGCGAAACCGATGACGGCGATGACAGCCAAAGTGACGATTTCGTCGGATGCGAACCAGTCGTGATTGCGGCCCTCGTCCAACATGATCTGCAAAGCAGCGACCCAGATGATCAGCAGCATAAGGCCGACCTTGTCGATGACGGCGTGTGAGGTGGGATCACTCTGTCCACGCATGAGTAAATAAACCGACAATCCGCCAAGGGTCGCTATGGGAACTTTAATGAAGAAGATCCATTCCCAGCCAATGCTGTCGCAGATGATGCCGCCAAGAATGGGGCCCGCAACTGGGCCAATTAGTGTCGTCATGGCCCAAATGACAGTCGCTGTTGTTGCCTGTTCCTTGGGGAAAATGCGCAGCAGCAGCATCTGGGAGAGCGGCATGATCGGTCCGCCGGCCAAACCCAGAAGCACGCGCCCGCCAATCAATTCGCCGAGCGATCCGGAGAGACCGCACAGAAGCGAGAGGACCGCAAAGCTCAAATAGCAGGCGATAAAGGTGCGCTGCGCGCCGAACTTGCTTGTCAGCCAGCCTGTGAGCGGCACGGTGATGGCTTCGGCGACCGCATAGGAGGTGATGACCCAGGTCCCTTGCGTCGATGAGACGCCAAGGGCACCTGCAATGGTCGGCACCGAAACGTTCGCGATGGTCGTATCAAGGACAACGAGGAAGTTGCCCATGCCGATTGCAATTGCGGCAAGATACAAGGGGAGACCGGTCAGAGGTGCGGCCGGTGCTTGTACCCTATGCGTAGCCGATGTGATCGCCATAATCTCTACTCACAAATCACTTGGAAACTTCGATGTCGACGTTCATCGAGAGGCCGACGCGCAAGGGGTGCTCTTTGAGCTGTTCGGGATCGAGCGCGATGCGCACCGGCAGACGCTGGACAACCTTGATCCAGTTGCCCGTCGCGTTCTGCGCTGGCACGATTGCGAAGGCCGCGCCCGTACCGCCAGAGAAGCCGACGACCTTGCCGCGATACTCTACCTCCTCACCATAAAGATCGGACACGAGCTTGACGGTCTGTCCCGGCACGACGCGCGCGAGCTGAGTCTCCTTGAAGTTGGCGTCGACATAGACCTCCTGGACGGGGGTGATCACCATCAGGTTGGCGCCTGGCTGTACGCGTTGTCCGACCTGCACCTGACGACGCGAGACGATGCCTGTAACGGGTGCGCGGATGACGGTACGGTCAAGGTCGACCTGAGCCTGGTCGCGTGCGGCGAGGGCAATGCGCACGCTGGCATTTGCAACATCGAGAGAGTTGCGCGCAGAGGTCAATTCATCCCCGGATACCGCGCCTGACGCGGCCAGCGCTTCGCGGCGGCGCAGGTCGATCATCGCCTTTTCGACATCAGCCTGCGCTGATGCAAGACGCGCCTGCGCACTTGCGAGGGTCAGCTTGGCGTCGGTGTCGTCGAGGCGGACAAGGACGTCGCCCGCGTTCACCGCGTGGGTGTCTTGAACGAGCACCTCTTTCACCGGACCGCCGATCAGGGGCGTAACTTGGGCGATATCGGCGCCGACATAGGCGTTGTCGGTCGAAACATGATGCGATCCGATCAGAGCGTCATAGGCATAGACGCCCGCGCCGGAAGCCGCGATTGCCGCAGCGAGCCCCATGAACATGTACTTGCGCTTGGACTTGCGCGCGGCATCGGTTGCAGACGTGTCCGCGTCCGCGTGATGCGCGCCGGCTTCCATTTGCGGCGGCTGGTTTGCAGCGTGAGTGGGCGCTCCTGTGTCCTTGCTTGTGAATTCGGGGCGCTGGTGGAGATTGGTCAGATTGGCCATGGTCGAAATTCCTTCTGTCGGAAGTAGGTGTTACGAGCGAAAGCCGCCGCCCAGAGCGCGGACGAGCGCGACATCGAGGGCGAAGGCACGGGATTGAAGAATGGCGACATTGCGCCGGGCGAGGATGAGCACATCCTCGGCAGCCAGAACGTCGAGGTAGGTGCCAAGGCCGCCGCGATAGCGATCACTTGCAACCTTCCAGGCAGACGCGGCGGCCCGTTCGGCCTCAAGCGCGCGACCAAGGCGAAGATCCAGTGCCTGATAGCTTGCGGTCACGTCGGCGACCTCGCGCAGCGCCCGCGTCAGCGTGCCGTCATACTCTGCGACGGCCGCCTGGTAGGTCGCCTCCGCTTCGCGATAGCGGCCCGTCAGGAGGCCGCCGTTGAAGATGGGCAAGGTGACAGCAGGACCAAAAGCGCCAAAGTCGGAGCCGGATTGGGTGAGGGCGTTTAGGCCCAGCGATTGCAGTCCGATGACGCCGATGAGATTGACATTGGGATAGAATGCCGCCTCGGCCACGTCGATCCTGCTCGCGGCGGACCTCGTCAACTGGCGCGCGGCCACGATGTCCGGCCGGCGTCCGATCAAGTCCGCGGGAAGATTTGCCGGCAGGCCAAACGTCCGCTTGGCGGTCGGGGCAGGGCGCGCGATGGTGAGGCCGCGATCCGGGCCTGCGCCCATCAGGGCGGCAATGCGATTGCGCGTGAGCGCGATCGATTCATCCAGTGCGGCCAGGTCTCCCTCCGCGGTTGCGAGCGCGGAGCGCGCACGGTCCACGGCTGCGCTATTCTCCAGCCCCTCACTGGCGCGGCGGCTCATAAGGTTCAGTGTCTGGCGCCTCACCTCAATCGCATTCGTTGCCGCGTCACGTTCCGCATAGAGCCTTGCGAGTTCGGCATAGGCGTCCGCAATTCCGGCTGACACGATGAGACGAGCGGCCGCGGCTTCCGCCGCCGCGGCGTCCACATCCGATTCCGCTGCCGCAAGGGCGGCGCGATTGCGGCCCCAAAAATCCAGATCCCAGGAAAGGCCAATCCCGACCTGGCCATAATCCTGCCAGCCGTCGGGCGTTGCCTGTTCGGGTGTCAGGTAGTTTGAGCTCTGCTTGGCCACGCTGACACTGCCGCCGGCATCGATGGTGGGAAGCAGCCTGCTTCCCGCCTGACGGGCGATCGCCTCGGCGCGGGCGAAGCGGGCCTGGGCGATGCGCATATCCTTGGCATTGCGCAGACCTTCATCGATAAGTCCGCTGAGCTGGGGATCATTAAACTCCTGCCACCAACGATCCGAGGGCCAAGCAGCCGGCGCGACGGCCAGACTCTTTTCGCTTTCGAATTTTTCGGGGCTTGAGATGAACGGCAGATCCCCGGGTGTCGGAAGGGATGCGCATGCGCTCAAGAGCAGCGCGCTGGCAAAGATGGAGACTGCGGCCGCGCCGGTGCTCGTTCTTGAAATTTGTCGGCTCATCACATCAATGTCCTTGTTAAACCGTACAGTACGGTCTATTTATGGAGGGAGTGATGCGGCGTCAAGCCAAAACTGAACTGTACGGTTTTAAAAAGGAGAGATGTGATGAGAGTGCGCACGCAGGACCGCCGGAATGCGATCATCAGGGCGGCGAGCGAGGTTTTCAGGGAGGAGGGGTTTGAACGCGCGAGCATGGCTGCAATCTCCGCCCGGGTGGGCGGGTCGAAGGCGACGCTCTATGGCTATTTTTCTTCCAAGGAGGAGCTTTTCGCAGCCGCGATGATAGAGGCCCTGCGCGATCAGGGGGAAAAGGCGTTGAAGCTGCTGGATCCCTTAGACGAGAATGTTTCGGGCGTGCTGTTGCGCTTCGCCGAGGCTCTTATCCGCTTTTTTTGCTCGCCGTCAGCGCTTTCAAGCTCCCGCTCCGCGATCACCAGCGGCGCGCAGCGCAAGCTTGGTGAGGTGTTCTATGCTCAAGGCCCCAAGTACATCGTGGATTCTATCGCCGTCTATATGGCGCAGATGATCGAGAAAGGTCGGCTTCGCTCTGCCGATGCTCGGTTGGCCGCGATCCATTTTCATGGCCTGCTCAATGCCGGACTGCTGACGCCATTGCTGATGAGCGCCAAGCCCGAGCTCAAGCAGAAAGAGGCCGCCAAGGCCGCAGTCGATGTCTTCATGCGGGCCTATGGCCCGCTCAACGGCGCGGCGGCTGCTTAATTGCCCTTCACCCCTTTGCGCATCGGTCCTTGGCTGGCGTCCGCGCGGCGGTGATTCGCCGCAACCGTCATTTTCCCGGCGTGATGCGCAAAGGGCGTGGTCCTTTTTCTTCTGAAATAGGTTGCATCTCATACTTGCGCAATTTTTCGTTGCATTCCATCCTTTGCAGAGATTCGGGAGGGGATGCGATGAAGATTTCTGCTTTGCCTGCTGCAACGTTCACTTTGGCCTTGATGGGGTGTTCGACCATCATCGAGGGCTCGTCCCAGACAATCACACTCAATTCAAATCCAAGCGGGGCGCGCTGCACATTGGAGCGGAATGGTCTCGCCATCGGAAACGTCGAGACGCCCGGCGGCATTGTCGTTGAGAAGACAAAGGACAACATTACGGTTGTCTGTTCAAAAGACGGGTATCAGACGTCCACTCACATTCTGAAATCGGGCGTTGCCGGCGCAACATTCGGCAACATCATTCTTGGCGGCGGCATTGGCTGGGCCATCGATTCGGCGAGCGGTTCGGACAACAAGTACGACGACGTCGTCAATGTAACACTGACGCCCATGGTCGATGTTCCCGCCATGGCGCCGGCCGCGCCGCCGCCTGCGGCGGCTCAGCCGGTTCGATAAGCGAGGCCCTGGTTCGCCAGCATGAACGGCCGCCTTTATGGGGGCGGCTCCGCGCTTGGGGACTTCACCCAGCGCGCCGGATTTCCTCCTCCACGTCAGTGAAGCGGTCCTTGCCGAAATAGATCTCGTTTCCGACAAAAAAGGTCGGGATCCCAAAGGCGCCGCGCTCGGCCGCCTCTTCTGTATTGTGCAACAGTCTTTGCTTCACGTCGGGCTCCTGCGCCCGGGCCATCAGCCGGTCGATGGGGATCCCCTTGGCACGCATCGCACCCGCCATGATCGCGGGGTCATCCAATTTGATGCCCTCCTCCCATGTGAGGGCGAACGCCGCCTCAACGAAAGGCATCAAGTCGCCCTCAAGCTCTGCCGCGATACAGGTGCGCATGATCCCCAGCGTGTTCAGCGGGAAATGCGGGTTCATCCTGAACTTCGTGAGTTGGTGCCGGGTGATGAAGCGCTCAATCTCAAGCGCTTCATAAGCGAGTTTTTTGGGGACGCCGGCAAAAGCGATCATCGGCGCCTGGTTGTTCGTCAGCTTGAAAAGCCCGCCCAGCAGCACGGGCCTGTACACAAATCGCGTGCCCGTGCGGGCCTCGACCTGCGGGATCACCCTATGAGCAAAATAGGCGTTGGGACTTGCCACATCGAACAGGAATTCCGGGTTCATCACCATTTCTCCGCGTAAGGGCGCAAATCCATCTCGAAGGTCCATGCGTCGCGCGATTGAGTGTGGATGTTCCAATAAGCCTGCGCGACCGAGCGCGGTTCCATCAATTGATCGGGACGAAGATTGGCCAGCGCCTCCTCGCCAGCGGCCGCCTTGATCCGTTCGCGCACGAATGCGGTATCGACCCCGGCATCGATGATGAGATGCGCGACATGGATCCCCTTGGGGCCGAGTTCGCGCGCCATGCTCTGCGCGAGGTTGCGCAGGCCCGCCTTGGCGCTTGCAAAGGCCGCATAGCCGATACCGCCGCGCAGGCTTGCCGTCGCGCCGGTGAAGAGTATCGATCCCTTGCCCCTTTGCAGCATCAAGCGCGCGGCCTCGCGTCCGGTGAGAAAACCGCCATAGCAGGCGAGTTCCCAAACCTTGCGGAAAACGCGCTCGGTCGTATCGAGTAGGGGGAAATTGACGTTTGCGCCAGGATTGAAGACGCAAACCTCCAGCGGCGCGCGGGCTTCTGCTTCTGTGAGGAAAGCGACGACTTCGGCTTCATTGCGAGCATCGAGCCCTCGCGCCAGGCATTCGCCGCCCGCAGCTTCGATCCTCGCCTTGAGGGGGAGGAGTTTTTCCGCCGTGCGGCGACCCGCGGCGATCACATAGCCTTCGGCCGCGAAGCGCTCACAAATCGCAGCGCCGATGTAGTCGCCGGCGCCGATGATGGCCGCGGTTGCGTTTCGTTTGATCATGGCAAGCTCCCGCTTTAAGGAGGTCCAGTAAGTCTCTTTATAAGACCATGGTCAATTCCCTATCTCGCAAACCCCTTCCTGAAGGGTGGAGGGGCCGATGCGCCCGTCTTGAATTGCCGCCTTTGTCAGCGGGCGGTGATCTTCTTCAGATGGGCATCAATGATTGCCAGTTGCCGCGCAGGCGTGAGCGCCTCGGGAGAGATCAGCGCCTGTATGCCGACGCCATCAACCAGGCAGAGCAATGCTTCAGCCTCAAGCGCCACATCAAGGTCGGCAAGCAGAGTGCCCCGCCGCTGCATGTTGCGAAAAAGTTCGGTCCATAGCGCGCGCAAACGCGCATAAAGCGCGCGATGCCGCCCGGATTGGCGGGTGCTGGTCAGCGAGGCGACGGTGAAGGAAAGCCAAACCCGCCACCACTTCGCTGATTCCTCGTGAAGTGGAATGATGCGGTGCAGGATGCAGCGCACCTCCGACATTGCCAGGTTTTCAGCCGCGGGGTCGAGGGTCTCCAGATTCAATTCCGCGAGGATTGTTTCCAGCGCGAAAGAGAGCAGCGCGTCCTTGTCTCGGAAATAGTGGGTAAGCACGCCTGTCGTGCAGCCCAGCTCTTCTGCGATCGCGCGCAGGGAAGCCCGATCCAGCCCGTCGCGGGCGATAACGGTCCATGCCGCGCGCGCCACGTCGCTGCGGCGCTCATGCGAGGCGGATTGCTGACTATCGTTCGGCTTGGGCGGCATGACCTTTCTCTACATGCATTCCTGAGATCATAACAAGTGTTGTGATGTGCTTGACTCTCATAACAATTGTTGTGATGGTTTGAGCATGCACACTACAAGAGCAGGGAGAGAGCGGCCGATGAAGGTACTCGTTCTGGGGGGCGCGGGAGGCATGGGCCAGGTCGCGTCGCGCGAGGCAGTCCAGTACCCCTTCGTTGATCTGGTAACGGTTGCCGACCTCGATGGCCGGCATGCGCGCTCGGTCGCGCACGCCCTTGGCCCGAAGGCCGTATCCTTGCGGCTGGATGTAAATGACCGCTCGGCGATGAAGACCGCGATCGCCTCGCACGATGTCGTGCTGAACACGGTTGGACCGTTCTATGTGCTCGGTGTTCCGGTGCTCGAACAGGTGATCGAAGTTGGCAGGCACTATGCCGATATCTGTGATGACTGGGAGCCGACCCTCACGATGCTGGCGCTGTCGAGGCGGGCGCAGGAAAACGGCGTTACCGCGATCATCGGGCTTGGCGCAAGCCCGGGCGTAACAAACCTCCTTGCGCTCAAGGCTGCAGGTGCACTGGATGAGGTGGATACGCTCGTTACGTGCTGGTCGATCGAGGGCAGCGACGAAGATCTTGAGGCTCTCGAGAGTCAACGTCCTCACGCCACAGGCGCAAGCGCTGCCGTCGTTCACTGGGTCCAGCAGCTTACCGGCAGCATTCGCGTTTTGGTTGATGGAAAGTTTGAGGACGTTAAGCCGCTCGCCTCGGCGTCCATCCATTATCCCGGGTTGGGGCCGCTCGCGGTATGGTCGGTTGGCCACCCTGAGGCCGTGACGCTGCCGCGAAGCGTTCCGCATCTGCGCCAGTGCTACAACGCCATGATTGGCCCTGCAGAAGCGTTCGAGGGCCTGCGTCTGATCGCGAGCCTCGTCGATGCGGGCGCGATTACCGTTCGCCAGGCAGCGGATGAAATCGTCAAGGAAATGCGCCGAAAGCGGGGTCTTCCCAAGAGGGATCCTCGTCATGCCGCCGGCCCGAGCCTCTTTGCCTGGGCCAGCGGGCTGCGGAATGGCAAAAAGGCGGTCGCAGCGGCGGGGGGCAGGCGCATGCCCCCCGGTGGCATGGCCGGCGCGACAAGCATTCCGCTGGCGCTTTCGCTGCCGCTCTTTCAACAGGGATTCGGTCGTCGTTTCGGCGTGTTTTCGCCCGAAGAGATCATCGATCCCGACGCGTTCATCAACACGCTAGCACTCCAGTGTGCAGGCCCCATTGCCGGAGACCACGGACTCCTCTCGCTGTGCGAGGAAGAATTCACCGTTTGAAAACTGGTCCCAGTCCCCGCCTTTTTTGGCGGATATGCCTTGTGCTATTGCTTTCGCGATCAAGTCTTGAAACAAGACTATGGTCGTGAGCGAGGACTGCCTGTGCGATGGGATGAACTGGAAACCGCGAATTGCTCTCTTGCGCGCGCGATGGCGGTGATCGGCGACCGCTGGACGCTGCTCATCCTGCGCGATGCGTTCATGCGAGTGCGCCGATTCGAGGAGTTCCAGGAAAGTCTGGGCATCGCGCGCAGGGTATTGACGGAGCGCCTTGCGCTGCTTGTCGATGAGGGCGTGCTCGAGCGGCGTGCCTATCAGGCAAGGCCCCCCCGCCATGAGTACCGCCTGACGCAGAAGGGGCTCGATCTTTACCCAGCGCTGTGTGCGCTTGTTCACTGGGGCGATGCCTATTATGCCGGAGCGGATGGTCCGCCCGTGCTGCACCGCCACAAGGCCTGCGGTCACGACTTTCGTGCCAGGCTGACCTGTTCTCACTGCGGCGGCCTGGTCGAAGCCCGCGATGTTGTGGCGCATGCCGGGCCGGGTGCGTCGCCAGAGACACGCCGGCGGCTGAAGTGAACGCCGGGCAACGCTTGTTGCCTTACCTGTGATCTGCAATCGGCGCGCGCCGCCTTCCGCTTTGTCTCAGTTCATGCGCTATTCAGGGCGAATTGCCGTTTATGTAGGCGTAACGCGGATGTTTGCCGCAACTCGCCAGGATGAAGCCATGCTGAAAACTTCTCTCTTTGCCGCAAGTGCCGTGGCGGCCGTCATTCTCAGCGCGCCGGATGCTCAGGCGCGCAGCGGAGACTATCCTCAGGGCAGCTATCTTGAGGAATGCCGAAACGTGCAGGTCGATCCGTTCTGGGTGCAGGATCCTCAAGTTTATGCCGAGTGCCCCGACAATCGCGGACGCTGGCGCTCCACGGCGCTAAACTATCGTGGCTGCAGGGGCGACATCGTCAATGATAATGGCCGCCTTGCCTGCCGCTCGGGTTATGACCGGCCTGATTGGGATGATGATGATGATCACGGCAGGCGTGGGTATCGGCTGCCACGCGGTTCATGGCGCGAGTATTGCGTCGACGGCGACGTCGATGGATCGGTGTTCTCAGCCCGTTGTCCAGACCGTTATGGCCGCTATCGTACCGAGTCGATCGACTTGCGGCAGTGCCACGGTGGCCCCGTCGGCTATGCGCGCGGAGATCTTTTCTGCGAAGAGGGCGGTCCGTCCTATCCGCGCCCGCCTCAACGGCGCGGATCGATCACGCTCTATGACTACTACGATTATCGCGGATCGAATGTGAGGATCGAGGGTGATCGACCCAATCTCGATGGCCTCTTCAACGATCGCGCCGATAGCGTGCAGATTACTGGTGGCGTCTGGCAGCTTTGCACGGACAGCCACTATCGCGGATCGTGCGTGACCATCGACGGCAGCCAGAACCTTCCCTCGAAGGTGCGTGGGCGGGTCTCTTCGGTGCGTCGTCTCGACTGAGGGCTCACGCCCTCATTCGAACGTGGGCGGATGCTGGAGCGCGTTCCCACCCTGGCGGGCCGGGAGCGCGCTTTTTGTTATCGCGAGCGGGTGGAGGAAAAAGCGGCGCCGCCAACAACCGCGAGGCCCGTGACCGTCACGGCAAGGAAGGGCGAATACCACGCGTCATAGGCAACGACGACCGCGACGGAGAGGACCGCCAAGGCAATCTCCGGCACGCCCGAGACACTGCCGCCGGTGGGCTTGGTTATGATTTTCGCGCCGTCGCCGCGCTTTGGCGTGCGCACGAAGGCCGATTTCTGGCCAATCACCGCTTCCCAAATCGCCCGACTGTTGGACAGGGCCAAGCCGCTGTTCAGCGCCATCACGGTAAGTATGGTCGGAACGAGGCTGAGCCGCATGGGTCGCCCGACATGGAGCTGCGCGGCCAAAATGATGAGCACGACAGCCGTCAAACCCAGCATCGAGGAGAATAGGCCGATCATCACTTCATAGGTCGGCTTGCCGCCAAAGAGGGCCACAAGGGCAAGCGCGGTCAATAGCGCAATCGCGCCGGCGGGGTAGACCCAGCCTTGAAAGAACTGAACCGTCAGCGCCGCCTTGTGGGTCACCGGCATCGATGAGCGCCAGATCGGCCCCAGCAGCTTCATCGCACACTGGGCAAAGCCCTTTGTCCACCGGAACTGCTGGTTGCGCCATGCGGTGATGGTGTCCGGCAACTCCCCAGGCACGGGCAGGTCGACGAGGAACTTGCTGCGCCAACCGTTCAACACCGTCCGGCAGGAGAGGTCGAGATCCTCTGTCAGCGTGTCATACTGCCAGCCGCCCGCATCCTCGATCGCATCGCGGCGCCAGACGCCGCCGGAGCCGTTGAAGGACATCGGCAAGCCGGTCCATGACCGGGCGCTTTGCTCCACGACGAAATGCGCATCGAGGGTGAGGGCCTGAGCCCTTGTGAGCAGGCTTTCCTCGATGTTGAGATGCTCCCAGCGGCCTTGAACGAAGGCCATTCTTGGGTCTGCAATCAGGAATGGCATTGCCCGACGCAGATAGTCGCGCGGGGGAACGAAATCGGCGTCGAAAACCGCAACGAACTCATAGGGCAGGGCGCGCAGGCCCTCTGCCAGGGCGCCGGCCTTGAAACCCGCGCGATTGTCGCGATGCAGCAGGGAGGCATCGACCCCGCGACGGCGCAACTCCTCTACCTTCGCGCGCGCGATCTCGGTGGTCTGGTCGGTCGAGTCATCCAGGAGCTGGATGTGCAGCTTGTCCATCGGCCAATCGATCCGGGACGCCGCCTCGAGGGCCCGGCTGACCACAGCTGCCTCGTTATAGGTGGGAAGCTGAATGAGGACATGGGGCAGGTGCGCGTCGGGCGGCAAGGGCGGCGGATTGCGAAGATCTGCCATGCCCCGCTCACGATTCGAAACGAAAAGTGCGAGCAAAATCAGAAGGTTGGCGGCCAGAACCGAGATCACCAAGAGCGATGCGCAAAAAAGCGCAAAGGAACTGAAAGCGGCAATCTCCGCCCATGCGGACAGAGCGAACGGCGTTATCATTTGTAACGTCTTTGGCTATTGAACCCACGAGAGAGTGCGGTCGCACCTTCCCCCAAGGTGGCCACTTGCGACTATTTCTTTCCCGAAAGCAATATCCAACGAGCGGAACTGTGAATTGATGAGGCGGGCGGGCAACAGGCCGAGTCCGGGATGGCCGGCGCCCCTTGTTGCGTCCTTGCCTGACAATGCTTCAACAGCAGCCGCAGCCTGCGGTTGCAAGCCGGCCGTCGGTATGGAAGGCGGCGTTGGCTACCGCTCTTGAATCCTGGCCGCTCGCTTCGAATTCAGCCCGCGTCTGACCCCGCAAGGCGTCGTCGCACAGGAGATCGAGGGCTGTCATGGCCATCGCCTTGGCGCCATCGATGACCGCCTTGTCGCCCCGGTCCGATTTCGCCCAGGCCGTGAATTCCGGGTTGTGGATTACAACGTCCGGCGGCGCGACGGCGATCATCGGGTGGATCGAAGGCACCCGGTAACTGATATTGCCCATGTCGGTCGATCCGGCGAGCCCGGGGGGAAGTTTTTCGAGTGGCAGAAAGCTGCGGCCCAGGGCTTCGGCATTGCGCTTATAGGCGTGGGCCATCGGCCAGCTCGTCTTGAGATCAAGGTAGTCGACCTTGCCCCAGCTCATCTCCAGCCTGGCGCCCGTCGCTGCGGCACCTGCCTCAAAGCAGCCTTGTACACGCTTTTTCAGGGCCGCGAGATCCCTCGCGTCATGCGCGCGGACGAGAAAATAGCCCGAAGCCTTTTCCGGCACGATGTTAGGCGCCTGGCCGCCATCCGTAATGATGCCATGAATGCGTTCTGTCGGCTTGATGTGCTGCCGCAGGGCCGCAATCGCCTGATAAGCGGCAACGAGTGCATCGAGCGCATTTATGCCTCTGTGGGGCATCGCGGAGGCATGGGCGCTCAGACCATGATAGGTGACCCAGAGATTGGAAAGGGCAAGACAGGGCATGGTCACCAGCTCGACGCTCGATGGATGAACCATCATCGCGGCATCGAGGCCCTCGAAGGCGCCTGCCTGCGCCATCAGCTCCTTGCCGCCGCCGCCTTCCTCGGCCGGCGTCCCCAGATAGCGAATGCGGCCCGGCAGACGCTCTTGCAACTTCGATAGCCCAAGAATGGCGCCAAGGCCGGCCGAGGCGATGATGTTGTGGCCGCACGCATGGCCGATACCCGGCAGCGCGTCATACTCGGACAGGATCGCGATGGTTGGCTGGGGCTCCGGTCGGCCGAATTCGCTCATGAAGGCGGTTTCGAGGAAATAAGCCGATTCGACGAGTGGCAGACCATGTGCCGTGACGGCTGCGCCTAGGCGCTTGGCAGCAAAGCGCTCGGCGAAATTGAGTTCCGGATTGGCGTGGATGTCATGAGAAACGGAGAGCAATTCCCCCGCCATCGCGTCGATCGCGGCGCAGGCGTCGCGTTTCAGGCCGGTCACGTCCATCGTTCACTCCCCCGTTCATGAGGCCTTGGCCCTTATTTCCGCCGGCCCGAATCGTTCGGCCCGTTTCCGCACCGCTCGCTGGGCCTGGCGCACGGGGAGGAAAACCAGACCGCGCATGGCCTCCGCCTCCTGCCACAATCTTTCGGCTTCGACGCAAAGCGTCCCCATCGGCGGTTCGCCCTCATGGGGTTTAAGCGCGCCATCGCGGAACGCGCTCATTCTACCCGCATCGAGGCCCGTGACACCCGCAAGCGCATTGATCCACCCGTTTTCAGCCGGGTCCTGCATTTCCTCGAACGAGACAACGCAGCCGCCAAAGATGCGCACCGCGGCTAGGCCATTGCGCATGACGCGGATGTAGTTGCCGGTGAGGAAATCCGCTGTTTCATACTTCGAGCGTACAAGCTGACTGGCGATCTGGGTTTCCAGGCGGCGGTAGTTGAGAATGATGCTCGGCGTGTAGCCGTAATAAACAGCGGGCTGAACCATCAGCACGCTGCCCTTCACGTATTCCGCTTGGCTCAAGGCACGATCAAGTGCCTGCCAGCCCCATTTCTGGTAGGCGCGCCAGATCACACGCGTGACGTAGTTGCCGGGCAAAGTTGGAGAGATGCGGTGGGCTTCACCGAGCAGGATGCCCGCTTTCTTGACGTCCTCGTGCTCGATGTCGCCGGTGTTCGGGTCCCAGTCCTTCGGAACTGTCATGCCGAAATTGGCGCCCGCACTGCCCAGCGTTGCGCAGAGAAAGGTGGAGCCGGTGCGGCCGGTCGTCACCACCATGTAACGCTTTCTGCCGCTGATGGGCATGCCTTCCTTGTTCCTTCGATCTGTTCTTATTCTGGACAGAATTTGGGGGGCGCCACAAGCGTGATCCGCGAGAGCGCTGCCAGCCATACTGTGCGGCTTGATGTTGCCGGCGTGTTTCACGAAGCGTACGTCTTCAGCCACTCACTCCAAAAAAGGGAAGCGCCAATGCCCTTTTTCCGCACCACCGATGGCGTCACGCTGCATTACGTGGCCGAGGGCGAGGGGAAACCTGTCCTCGTCATCCATGGCTTTGCCTCCAATATCGAGACGAACTGGCGTGCGCCGTCCTGGTTTTCGACGCTCAAGGGCGCGCGGCGGATGATCCTCGCGATGGATGTGCGGGGGCATGGCCAAAGCGAAAAACCGCATGACGCGGCGCTCTATGATGAGGCGCGCCTCGCGCGCGACGCGGTGGAGCTGCTTGATCATTGCGGGATCAAATCGTGCGATGTCATGGGCTATTCGATGGGCGCCTTCATTACGATCAAGGCGCTTGTCGATCATCCGGACAGGTTCGCGCGCGTGATACTTGCCGGGATCGGCGAGAACTACTTCGCGCCCCTCAGCGCCGATGTCGCCACTGTGAGCGCGGCGATGCTCGCGCCCAGCCTTGATGGTCTCACCAATCCTGTCGCCCGTATGTTTCGCCGGTTCGCGGAGGCCCAAGGGAACGATCTTATCGCGCTTGGCGCGTGCTTCAGCCGTCCGCGCAGGTCGGAAAGCGAAGCGCAGCTTGCGCAATTGGTGCAGCCGGTACTCGTTTCTGTTGGCGAGAAGGACACGATCACGGGTAGCGGGGCGCGGCTCGCAAGGGCGTTCGCGCGAGGGCAGCTTTTCATCGTGCCGGGCCGCGACCACATGTCAGCCGTCGGGGACAAGGCGGCGAAGGCTGTAGCCTTGCGCTTCCTTGAAGAGGGGAGCGAAGCGGCGGCGTGATTCTTGTTGCGACAAAAGCAAAAGGCCCGCGGCAGTGCCGCGGGCCTTCGCCATGTTTCACTTCAACGCTTAGAGCGCGCGCGAGATCGAGAACACGACCTTCGAATCGGCGATGTCGTTGGCGAGGTCGCCGCCGCCGGGAACTTCGGCATCGTTGTCCGTGTAGCGGACGCCGAACTCAAAGCCCTCATAGGCTGCCGTCGCGCCGATGTTCCAGTCCATATAGTCGTCGGCGCCGAAATTGACGTTGTCGTCGATCGACTGATAGCCAATGTTCGCATCGAGCGTCAGCCAGTCGGTAACGGGGAGCGCAAGGCCGCCCGTGACGTAGAAGGCGTCGCCCGTCTCGAAGAAGAAGTCAGGCGAGTAGTAAACGCCACCCGTGGCCTGCACCGGGCCGAAGTCGTAGCCGAGGATCAGCTTGCCCTCGAAGTAGTCGTAGTCGAAGGCGGTGCCGCCGGAATCAGGGTAGGCGTAGTAGATAACGCCAATGTCGTAGGAGAAGGCTTCGATCGCGTTCGTGAACCCGACATAGAGGTCCACTTCCATGTTCGTATCGGTCGGGTCATTGAAGTCGACATTCGAGGCCCACACGCCGGCATAAAGGCCCGAGTTGTGCGCGACGTCAAAGCTGCCCTGAAGGGCCGGGTCGTTCTGCGTATGGCTGATGCCGCGGAATACATAGTCGCTGGTCAGCGTGACGCTGCCGCTGAAGCTGAAGGGCGTTTCCGCCTCTTCCGCGAAGGCCGGAGCGGCCAAGGCGAGCAATGCTGCACCGCAAACCGCCGACTTGAAAACAGACATCCTCATCTTCTCTACCCTCTCTTTGTTGGTCGCCGCGGTCCGAGATCGGAACCAACGAACTTCCGCTGCCGTTGTGGTGTCCGCACCCGGACTGGTGCCCGTGCCGCATGACTAATTGTGCAATTTGTTGAAGAGGCTCAAGAAACTCAAATGAATTGCTGCCCAGAAATGTGACATTCAGGATACAGCGAAGTTGAAAATCCGCGTTCAAAAAGTGATTGCTCCAATATGGTGCATGGCGTGAAGCAGGCCGCTCAAAACGCAGGCAATATTCGCTGCGATGCACAACCGGCATGCGCGCGGTCGGGAATTTTCTGAAAAGCCAGCCCCTTATTCCCGACAGATGCTTCGGCGGGCGTCAGCGTTTGCGACATAAAAAGATTCCGTCGACCATGGGGAGAAGCGCGACATCCACCCGCTCATCGCCCTTCAGCTTTGCGTTGAGCGCACGAAGTGCGACCGTATCGGGCGAGTGATCCTCGAGATTCGCCACGTTTCCCGACCACAGGACATTGTCGAGGACAATCAGTCCACCCGGGCGCAAAAGCGTCAGGATCCGCTCGTAATAGGCATCATAGCCTGTCTTGTCGGCGTCGATGAAGGCAAAGTCGTATGGCTTTGTCTTGGCATCATGGATTAGACGATCCAAGGTTTCGAGTGCCGGCCCCACATGACCCTTGATCTTGTGTTCCTGGCCCGCAATCTTCCAGTAATTCCGCGCGCGATTCATGAACTCATCGTTGATGTCGAGCGCATCGACTTGTCCGTCTTCTGGCAATGCCAAGGCGATGCTTAGGGCGCTATAGCCGGTGAAGGTGCCGATCTCGATATAGCGCCTTGCATCCATCAATCGGGCGAGAAGGCCCATGAAAGCTCCTTGCTCAGGAGCAATCTGCATTACCGATAGGGTGCCGAGCGCCGCCGTTTCCTCACGGCAGCGCTGCAGGACCGGATGCTCCCTCACGCCCATTTCCGCCACATAGGCGGCGAGGGCGCCCGTCATGGGAATTGTCTTGCTGCTCATCGGGGCTCCTTGGGTCTGCGCTTCATTCACCGCCTCGACATCGGGGCCATGTCGAGGTGCATGCCGGCATCCACAATCAGCGTTTCCCCGGTGATGTGTTGCGCGCCCTCGGCGCAAAAGAAGACGACCGAATCGGCAATGTCCTCAGGCGTGCCGGCGCGCTTGAGCGGCGTCGTCGCGCGCTGCTGGTCGGCGATGCGGTCGAGCGCTTCGCCACCGAAACGGTCGGAAAACCAGCGTGTTCCGATAAAGCCGGGGCAGACGGCATTGACGCGAATCTCCGGCGCGAGCGCGCGGGCGAGCGAGAGCGTCATCGTGATCAGCGCGCCTTTTGATGCCGCGTAGGCGATCGAGGAGCCAATGCCGGTCACGCCTGCAATCGAGGCGACGTTCACGATCGCACCATAGCCTTGCGCCTTCATCTGCTTGGCGACGGCGCGCGTCATCTGATAGGCGCCCACGACATTGATGCCATAGATGTTCAGGAAATCCTCGGCCGTCAGCGCGTCCAGGTTGGCGTGATCGGCGAACTTGGTCGTGCCCGCATTGTTGACGAGGATGTCGATGCGCCCGAAGGCGGCAAGCGCCTTTTCGGCCATCGCCTTGCAGTCGGCGTCGAGGGCGACATTGCCTTGCGCGAGCACGGCCTTGACGCCGAGGGCCTCGCATCGCGCCGCCGTTTCCTGCGCTTCCTTTTCACTCTTCGTGAAATTGATGACCACATTCGCGCCGCGGCGCGCCAATCCTTCGGCGACCGCAGCACCAAGGCCGGTTGCCGAGCCCGTTACGATCGCAGATTTGCCTGAGAGGTTCATTTTTTCGTTCCTTTCCTCGTGTCTTATCTGGCCGTGAACGCGCTTTTGAAAAAGTCTCGGCCTGCGCTTCGGCGCCGTTGCATTCTTGGGCGGAGCCAAGCATAGACCCTCTCGTTTGGGCAATTGAGATTGTGCCTGCGGCACCATGGGCAACAACCACACGGCAACCATGCGCATCATCCTCATCCGGCATGGCCAGCCGGATATCGAACCGGCGCGCTGGATCAGCCACCGTGCCTTTCAACACTATATCGACCGCTACCAGGATGCAGGGCTGGCGCCTGAGAGCATGCCGCCGGAACATCTGCGCGAGACCGTCGCGGGCGTGTCGCGAGTGTTCACGAGCGAACTTAAGCGCGCGATCGAAAGCGCAGAGCGTCTGTTGCCGGGCGTCGAACAGGTCAGCAGCGCCGTTTTCACCGAGGCGCCGCTCGCTTCGCCCCCGATCAGGGGCTTGCGCCTCAAGGTGCCCGCATGGGCCGTGCTGGCGCGCGTCGCCTGGCACGGCGGCTATACTCCTTCCATCGAGAATTACTGGCAGGCAAAACGCCGGGCTTTGCGAGCCTTTCGCATTCTGTCGCAAGCAGCCGTGAACGAGGGGACCGCGGTGCTCGTCGCTCATGGCTATTTCAATGCCATCCTTGGGCGGATGCTCACGCGGCGCGGGTGGCGCCGGGTCTCCGGCGCCCATCGGGCCGTTTATTGGAACACGGTCGTTTATGAACTGGCCGGGCTCAGCCAGGGTGCCACGATCGCTTCGAGGTCCGGGCGCGGACGATCCTCGATCGGTGCTGAGGGCTTGCCCACATAGATGAAGCCGGCGATCCGCTCGCCCGATTTCAGCCCCAGTGCGTCGCGAATAGCGGGATGATAAGCGTACCATTCCGTGATCCAGTTGGCGACGAAGCCCAAGGCGTGGGCGGCAATGAGGATGTTCTGACACACCGCGCCGGAGGACAGGATCTGTTCCCATTCGGGAATGGGGATTCCCTCCCGCACGCGGCTGATGACCGCGATGACGAGCGGCGCGCGCAGGAAACGTCCGCGCTCGAGCGCCAGCCTCTCACTTGATGCGGATGGCTCTGTGTCTGCGATTGTCGCTGCCAGGAGATCACCGAATCGCCCGCGTGCCTCACCTTCAAAAAGCATGAAGCGCCAGGGCGCCAGCTTGCCGTGATCGGGCACCCTTGTTGCGGCCTTCAGGATTAACTCAATTTCATGCGGCGCCGGGCCGGGGCCGGTCATCGTCTTGGCGGATCCCGAACGGCGCGAGAGCAGAAACTCCATCACATTGGGGACGTTGCGGTTCAGCATCGGTGTCGGCTCGTTCATCGCAATTGCACTTTCTCTCTTAATCATTGGCTCTTTCAATCTTTGGGTGAGCTCATCACCGATCCTCAGCCCTCATTCTTCGGTTGCGCGCCTGCCATAAATCCTGCACGCTTTCAATCAGGCGGGGTTGATCCTGGTTCCTTCGAGGACTTTGCCACATGCTTCAGTTCGTACTTGCCATTACGTGTGTCGCCGCATTCTTGTGTGCCACTTTTTGGGTCGCCGTGCAGCACTATGGCCGCTCGCGCGCCGCCCAGAGGCTGGAGGGTGCCTTCGTCCGGGCGCGAGTTCAGCGCCAACGTTTCGACGCAGGGCGTGGCCGCTAACTCCAGCATCGCTTTCGGGCTGAAGGGCGGGGCAATCTCACGCTATGAGCAGCATCCCGCCTTTCCCCTGGACGATCCGCGCCACCCGTACCGTCTATGACAATCCCTGGCTCACTCTCCTTGAGCACGACGTGCTCAACGTCAAGGGGACGCCTCACCTCTACACGACGGTCCACATCAAGCGGATCGCGACGGGCGTCGCGGCCATCGATGCGGAGGGCTTTGTCTATCTCGTCGGCCAGCACCGCTTTCCGCTTCGCGCCTATAGCTGGGAATTGGTCGAGGGCGGGTGCGAGCCGGGCGAGGAGCCGCTCAACGCCATCCAGCGCGAGTTGAAGGAAGAGGCAGGCCTTGTGGCGCGAGATTGGCGGCAGGTGCTGACGCTGCATCTTTCCAACATGCTGCTTGATGAGGTTGCTTTCGGGTTTCTGGCAACGGGCCTTGAGATCGGCGAAGCGGAGCCTGAGGAAAGCGAAGTACTGGCGCTCCGGCGCGTTCCCTTTACCGAGGCCATCGAGATGGTGGCGCGGGGTGAGATCACCGACGCGATCACTGTGGCGCTGCTTTTCCGGGTGCGGCTGATGGCCGAACGGGGGGAGTTGCCGGGGGATCTCAATCGGCGTGTGCTGGGCTGAGGCAAGCCTGGACATTCGGGACGCCCGCCCCCATCTCTTCGAGAGGGCCTTTTCGACTGCCGGGCCAATCCTTTGAGAAACGGGGCGAGGACGGATAAGATATGCCCAAACGGAGTTAGAGCGCGCCCATGTCACAACCCGCCGAACGGATGCTCATGGTCGACCCGGTTTGGTCAGCCTTGCGCAGCGATGCGGCCGCGATCGCAGCGCAGGAGCCGGCGCTTGCCAGCCTCGTCCACGCGACGATCCTCACCCATGACCGGCTCGAAGGGGCGCTTTCCTATCACCTCGCCAAGAAGCTGCACAGCGAGGATGCAAGCGCGATGCTGCTGCGCGAGCTCTTCGAGGATCAGTTCTTGAACTCGCCCCAGATCGGCGAAGCAGTGCGGGCCGACCTCTCGGCTGTCGTCGAGCGCGATCCGGCCGCGCGCGGCCATGTTCAGCCCTTCCTCTTCTTCAAGGGGTTCCATGCGCTTCAGGCCTATCGCCTGGCCAATCGCTTGTGGCGGCGGCAGCGGCAGACCATGGCGCTGTTCCTGCAGAATAAGATTTCAGAAGTTTTCGGCGTCGACATTCATCCGGCCGCGCAGATCGGGCGGGGCGTGATGATCGACCATGGCACGGGTGTCGTCATCGGCGAGACGGCCATCGTGGAAGACGATGTGTCGATGCTGCACGGCGTGACGCTGGGCGGCACAGGCAAGGAAACGGGCGACCGGCACCCGAAGGTGCGCAAGGGCGTGCTGATCGGCGCGGGCGCGAAGCTGCTCGGCAATATCGAAGTTGGCGCCTATAGCAGGGTCGGGGCGGGCAGTGTCGTGCTCGCGCCGGTTCCGCCGCACTGCACGGTCGCCGGCGTGCCGGCCAAGGTGGTGGGCTGTGCCGGGTGCGATGACCCCGCGCGGCAGATGGACCAGATGATCGATGTCGTCGAGCCGGATTACGTGATCTAGCTGTGGAGCCTCAATAGGTTGTTCTCGGTGAGGCCGAGTCGGCTGATGGGTGTAGTTGCCTTCAAGCTACCATGTGGGCGGTGCCAGTTGTAGCGATGGAGCCAGCGCGGCAGC
>JACADY010000057.1 GCA_013389115.1 Alphaproteobacteria bacterium | reverse complement strand
GTGCGGAAAAGCATGTCCCCGCGAAGGCGGGGATGGGTACCGGTTTTCCGCTAAACGTTGCGACAATTGAAAGGGTTAGAGCGGCGTAGCGATTCTGATTGAATGCACGCCGCTCTAGTCGAAACATGTTCCTGCAACCTGGTCGATTTTGGCACGGTTGTGGCACGAAGAGCATGCGCGCGCTGTCATGAGGATTGCATGGAAGGCCTGGAAACTGGGACAGTAAGCAGCGGTGGGCCGCGACGGCATGCATATGAACCATGTCATGCGCCAAAGGCGTACAATGATGTTGCTGGCGATCGCGGGCCTGGCCCTCGTGCCCTATGCGATCGGCACACGCTGGGGCATCGGCCTTCGCCCGGACTCGACCCTCTATCTGGGTCTATGGAGCGACGGCCGCCATCAGGCGCCGCTCTATGGCTGGCTGATTGAGGCGGCCTATATTTTTCTGCCCTCGCCAAAGGTGGCGGCTTGGCTCGCCAATGCTGCCTTGCTCTTTGCCAATCTTGCCATTTTTGGCCGCATGCTGATGAAGGCGCGGTTGTCGGTCGTTGGCGTCGCCATGGGCGTGCTGATCCTGCTTTTCCTGCCTCAGTTTCTCTATGTGCACGTCACGGTCTTCTCAGAGCCGCTTTTCCTGCTGTGCATTTTTGCGACCTTTCTGTCGGTTGCCCGCTATATCGAGCGTGACAGCCGGCAATGGCTGTGGATCGCGGCGGCCTGTGCGGCGCTGACCGTTTTGACGCGTTTTTCGGGCGTCCCTCTGATCGGCGCGATGGCGCTCGTCATTCTCGCCTATGACCGGGGGCCGCTCTGGCAGAGGCGATTGCCAAGAAGCATAGAGTTCGGCGCGATCGCGTCCGCCATCTTTCTTGTGTGGCTGCTGCTCGACCGGCTGGATGGCGGAATGGGTGTTGGCCGTGAAGCGGCCCTCTTAGGCAATCCCGATCAGCAGACTTTCGTAAAGGCGCTGGACACGTTTTCGCTTTATCTCCTGCCCTCGATCGTTCCGCTTTGGCTGCGTGTCCTCGCTCTTTTTGCAGGGCTTGGGCTTCTTACCTCCGCTGCTGTCTGGGTGCTGCGCCCGCGCGAAAGCGAGGCGCCGCAACGGGGCCTCTCGATAGGACGCACGGCGGCTGTTTTCTTCCTGTGCTATGCCCCGTTTCTGTTCTTGACGCTTTTCGTCGAGGCGAACCTGACCATCCATGAGCGCTACGTGCTGCCGCTCTATGTGTCCGCCTTGCTGATCGTGGCCTCGGCCTGGGGCAATGGCTGGCCGGCTTGGCGAACGGTCGATCTTCACCCCTATTTTCTCGCTGTAGCCGTGGTCATTCTCGGCCTCAATGCCGTGCGCGGCACCGTGCAAACCGTCAATTTGTTCGCCAATGGGAATGCCTATGCCAGTCCCATCTGGTATGGTTCAGCGACGATCGCCCGGGTACGCGATCTTCCGGCCGGCATGAAGATCTACTCTAACGCGCCCGACGCCATACGCATGCTGGCGGAGCGGCCGGCTGATTTCTGGCCTCAGCTCTTCGACTCGCGAACGGGCAAGGAAGACCCGGCCCGGCCCTTCGAAAGACAGATGCGCGAAGTGCGAGACGAAGTCAAAGCGGGACGCGCCGTGATCGTGCAGCTCGATGCTGTTGACTGGCGCTTTTACTTGATCGATGAACAAAGCTTGGCGCGTGAATTGGGGCTTTCTCCCACCTTCGCTGAGAACGATGGACGTATCTATGGCCGCTTCACAGGAACGGGAGAGGACACCGATGAGCATTGAGGAGACGATCAAGGGCGTGCCGCTTCGCGATCGGTGGACGGCGTTGGTGGGCGACTATGTTCGCATCGCACGCTTTGACCATTGGGTGAAGAACATCTTTGTCTTGCCCGGCATTGCGCTTGCCATGCTGCTGAAGCCGGACTATGCGCATTTCGATTTTCTGGCGTTTGTGATCGCGCTCCTGGCGACCGGATTTACGGCCTCGGCGAACTACGTGATCAATGAGTATCTCGACGCCGAATTCGACCGGCATCATCCCATCAAGAGCAAGCGGCCCGGCGCGCAAGGGCGCCTTGAGGCACGCTTTGTGGCTCTGGAATACGTGCTGCTGGCGGGCCTTGGCCTTGGCCTCGCCGCGCTCATCAACACGCCGTTCCTGTTGACGGCGGTGTGTCTCCTCGCCATGGGCATCATCTATAACGTGCGCCCGCTGCGCAGCAAGGACCGCGCCTATGCCGACGTCCTCACCGAAGCCGTCAACAACGCGATCCGCCTGCTCTTAGGTTGGTACACGCTTGATGGCATTGGCATCCCGCCATCCAGTGTCATCCTCGCTTACTGGATGGGCGGCGCCTATCTGATGGCGATCAAGCGCTATGCGGAGTATCGCGAGATCGCCGATCCTGCACGCGCGGGCCTCTATCGCCGCTCTTTTGCGCATTACTCCGAGCGCAGCCTGCTGCTCTCCTCGTTCTTCTATGCGCTGAATTCCGTGCTCTTCCTTGGTATTTTCCTTGTGAAGTACAATGTCGAGTATGTGCTCGCCTTCCCGCTCGTCGCCTGGCTCTTTGTCTTTTATTTCCACTTGGGCACGAAGCCGCGCTCGACGGCACAGGCGCCCGAAAAGCTCTACCGTGAGCGCAAGCTGATGCTGCTGGTGACGGCGGTGGTGGTGGCCTTTGTGGTACTCACCTTCGTCGACATCCCCTTCATGCAGGATCTGGTCGAACCGGTTCACTATCCTTGAGTGCTAAGGTAGGGTGGGCTAGATCCCGTCGAGCTTGGCATAGACGCTAAGCAGGAGCAGCAGGATCACGCCCCACAGATACGCCTGCTCAAGCAATTCGAGCTTGATCTGCATCGACATCAGCAGCCGCCCGGCATGCTGCATCTGGACGCGCTTTGCGGAGGTGAAAAGTGCCTTCACCGCGACGAAAATGGCAAGAACGGCGAAGGTGAGCGCCGCCCAGTCCCAGAAATCCATAGACGACGCCAGCGTGTCTTCGACGCCCGTTACAAACCCATCGCTCATGAATTCGGATTTCATGCTTGAAAGTGTTACGCCGGATTTCGCGTTTCGTATAGCTGTGGAAAAGGTCCTTAAAGAAAATCAATGATGCGTGACGCCGAAGGCTGTCCGCGATGGGTCCTGGACACTCCCGCCGCGCGCAGCAATATGATAGAAATCATATCATGCCGTGCCGGTAATCGGGTGCAGGGGTGAAATATCCAAGCGGCCACAAGGAAAAGATTCGCGAGCGCATCGTGAAGGCTGCCGCGCGCCGATTCCGCAAGGAGGGTATCGAGGCGGTCGGCATCGCCGCGCTGATGCAGGCATTGGGTCTGACGCATGGGGGTTTTTACGCCCATTTCAAGTCGAAGGACGCGCTCGCCGCGGAGGCATCAAGCCATGCCTTTGATGAAACGATGGCGCAGTTGCGCGACATTATCAGCGCCGCCCCGCCGGGCGAGCGATTGCGCAGGTTGGCCGCGTCTTATGTCTCGGCCTATCACCGCGACCACCCCGAGAGCGGCTGTCTTGCTGCGGCGCTGGGCGATGACATCGCGCGCCAGTCTCCGCAACTGCGCCGCGCCGTGACGCAAAAACTGGATGCTCTCATCGCGTTGATAGAGGAGGCCGCTTCCGCCGACGGTCTTGCGGTCTCGGGTCACGCCTTTCTTGCTCAGATGATGGGCGCCGTGACCCTGTCCCGCATCCCCCTTGATCAGGAGCGGCGGGACAGGTTCATCGATGACACGCTTGCGGCGCTGGCAAAATCGCTGCCGCGCAGTGTGACGGCGGCTTAGAGCAACGTCTGGAAAACATGTCCCCGCGAAGGCAAAGTGCCGGGCCAACTTATCCGTGACCCTCATCCTTCGAGGGCGCTGTCGCGCCACCTCTAGGCATGCGGTCTTATGTAAAAAAAAACCTCACCCAGAGGCGGCCGCCCTTCGCGGCCCTCGAAGGGTGAGGCCAGCAAAGGACTTAACTTAGAGCGCTTCGAGCACGGTGGCGACGCCCTGGCCCCCGCCGACGCACTGGGTCGACAAGGCAAAGCGTTTGCCTTCGCGCTTCATGATCTGCGCCGCCTTGCCCGTGATGCGCGCCCCGGTCGCGCCGAGCGGATGGCCAAGCGCCAGCGCCCCGCCATCGATGTTCGCGCGCGCCTCATCGATGCCAAGCTCGCGCAGACAGGCAAGCGCCTGGCTGGAGAAGGCTTCGTTGATCTCAACGACATCGATCTGATCGATCGTGAGACCGGCCCGCGCGAGCGCCTTGCGCGTCGCCGGCACAGGCCCCATGCCCATGATCTCCGGCGCGCAGCCCGCCGAAGCGACCGAGCGGATGCGTGCGAGCGGCGTGATCCCATGGCGCTTGGCATAGTCTTCCGCGCACACGAGCACGGCCGAGGCACCGTCCGTGAGCGGCGAGGACGTCCCCGCCGTCACGACACCGTCGGGCCGGAACGCGGGCTTGAGCGATGCGAGCGCTTCAAGCGTCGTCTGTGGCCGCAGGCAGCCATCCTGTTCGACAAGGCCCTCAGGGGTTGCAACCGCGACGATCTCGTCCTTCAGCCGCCCCTCGCGTTGAGCGGCGGCGGCCTTTTGCTGCGAATGGAGCGCGAAGACCTCTTGATCGGCGCGGCTGACGCCATAGCGCAGGGCCACGTTCTCGGCCGTCTCGCCCATGGAGATGGAGGCGTTGATGGGGATGTCGCCATCCGGGAATTTCGCGCTGCAGAAATGCGGATTGGGAGAGGGATTGAAGCCTCCCTGCGGCACCCGCGTCATCGATTCAAGCCCCGCGCAGACAAAGGCCTCGCCCGCGCCCTGCGCGATCTGGCCGGCCGCGATATGGATCGCCGACATGGAAGAGCCGCAGAAGCGGTTTACGGTCATGCCGCTGACCGTATTGGGCATGCCGGCGAGCAGCCAGGCGATGCGCGCGACATTGCTGCCCTGCTCAGCCTCCGGATAGGCACAGCCCATGATCACATCCTCGACCGTTGCCGGGTCGATGCCCGAGCGTTCGATCAGCGCCTTGATGGCAATGGCCGCAAGATCGTCGGGGCGGACGCCGGTAAGCGCGCCTTTGCGGGCAAAATGGAACGGTGTGCGGACATAGGAGGCGACGACGGCTTTCGACATGGTTCCTGGACCCTTTTGAGTATGATGACCATCATATAATGCGGCCAAGCACGTTTGTCGATCCTGCATCAGCCACGACATCAAGGGCAAATACTTACCACGCCCCTCGGGGCGGCGGCCTGGCCCCACCCTTCGCGGGCCGGCGCCGCCCGCAGGAACTTCAGGCCCGCAACTGGCCGCCCGTAGCCGCGACGACCGCCGCGATCACCTTTTGGCTGATGGCATCGATTTCCGGCTCGGTCAGCGTGCGGTCGGCTGGCTGCAGCCGCACGGCGATGGCGATGGATTTTTTGCCAAGGCCGACGCCCGCGCCCTCATAGAGGTCGAACACGCTGACGCTGTCGATCAGCGTCTTGTCGGCTCCTTGTGCCGCGCGAATGACCTCCGCCGCCGCGATCCGCGCATCGAGGATGAAGGCGAAATCGCGCTCGACCGGCTGGAAGTCCGACACCTGGAGCGGCGGTCGCGCCTTGGTGGGCTTGGGCTTGGCAAAGGGCAGGGCTTCGATCACGAACTCGAACGCCGAGAGCGGCCCTGAGATGGCGAATGCCGACAGGATGAGCGGGTGCAACTCACCGAAATGCGCGATGATATTTTTGGGGCCAAGCCTAGCCGTACCCGAGCGCCCCGGATGATACCAGGCGGGCGCATCGGCCGTGATCTGAATTGAGGCAGGGCCGCCCAGCGCCTCGATGATGGCAAGCACATCGCCCTTGACCGCGAACGCATCTGCGGCAAGGGGCGCCCCCGCCCAGTGGCGTGGCCCCGTGCCTTTGCGAAGGCCCGCCGCGATGCTGAGCTGTTCGCCCGGGCGGCCGCCGCTGAATTGCGGTCCGATCTCGAAGGCATGGAAATCGCGCAGGCTCCGCGCCTCGTTTCGTGCCGCCGCCGCAAGGAGCGAGGTCAGCAATGAGGGACGCATCGCATCGAGATCGGCCGAGATGGGATTTTCAAGCTGCAACGTTTCGCCCCCCCCGCCGAACAACGCCGCATGCGCGCGCGGCAGGAACGAGTTGTTGACCGTCTCGGTAAGACCCCGCGCGGCCAGCAGGCGCCGCACATCCCGCACCCGGCGCTGCAACGCAGTCAGCTGGGGCCGCGTCACCGCGTGCATACGCGGCAGCGGCGTTGAGGGAATGCGTGCGAAACCGGCGATACGCACGATTTCCTCGACGATATCGGCATCGCCATGCACGTCCGGGCGCCATGGCGGCGGCGTGACGTTCAGCTGCGCCGCCGCAACCTCGATCTCAAATCCAAGATCCCTCAGGATACGGACGATCTCTTCGGCGGGCAGGATAAGACCCGTCAGCTTCAAGACGCGCGCGGGGTCGAAGGGGATCGTCCGCCGCCATTCCGGCACCGCACCGGCGATGGAGACATCCGAGGCTTCGCCGCCGCAAGTATCGAGGATGAGCCGCGTCGCCAGCTCAAGTCCGGGCAGACAGAACGTCGGATCAACCCCCCGCTCGAAGCGATAGCGTGCATCCGAGATGATGCCGAGCTTGCGGCCGGTCGCCGCGATGCGGATGGGATCGAACAGCGCCGCTTCGATATAGACATTGCGCGTCGCTTCCGTGCAGCCCGTCTGCTCCCCGCCCATGACGCCCGCGATGCCGACGGCGCCGCTGTCATCCGCGATGACGCACATTTCCGCATCGAGCGCATAGGTCTTGCCATCGAGCGCGGCAAGCGTCTCGCCCTCGCGCGCAAGCCGTGCATGGAGCGCGCCCTTGATTTTGTCCGCATCGAACACATGCAGCGGCCGCGCCCGGTCGAGCGACAGAAGGTTCGTCACATCGACGAGGGCCGAGATCGGGCGCAATCCCACCGCCTTAAGCCGTCGCTGCAGCCAATCGGGCGAGGCCCGGTTGGTGAGCCCGCGCACCATGCGCCCGGCAAAGAGCGGACAGGCATTCTCCGTACCCGGAGCGAATTGCAGCCCCGTGCGCAACGGACTTGTGAAGGCGGGTGCGACAGGATCGATGGCGGGGGATTTGAGCGTGCCTTCTCCTGCGGCCGCAAGGTCCCGCGCGATACCATGAACGCCCGCGCAATCGCCGCGATTGGGCGTGAGCTTGATCTCGATCACGGGATCGGCAAGACCCACGATCTCGGCGAACGGCGCGCCGATCGGCGCATCCGCCGGCAGCTCGATGATGCCGTCATGCTCCTGGCTGAGACCCATCTCGCGCTCCGAGCACATCATGCCGTTCGACGCGACGCCGCGAATGGTCGCCGGCTTGAGATGCAGTCCCGTGCCCGGGATCGTCGATCCCTCCGGCGCGAACACGACCTTGAGCCCGGCGCGCGCATTGGGGGCGCCGCACACGATCTGCAAAGTCTCCTTGCCCGTATCGACCATGCAGACGCGCAATTTGTCGGCGTTGGGATGCTGCTCGGCGCTTCTGACATAGGCGACCGTGAAGGGCGCGAGCGACTTTGCCTTGTCCTCGATCCCCTCGACCTCAAGCCCGATCGCCGTCAGCTTGGCCGCGATGGCCTCGGCATCGGCCGTGGTGTCGAGATGCTCTTTCAGCCATGACAGGGTGAATTTCATCGCGCCAATCCTCCGGCGAGCGAGGGGATATCAAGCGCGGCAAAGCCATAATGCTTCAGCCAGCGCAGGTCGCTTTCGAACATCGGCCGCAGGTCCGGAATGCCGTATTTGAGCATCGCGAGCCGGTCGAGCCCCGCGCCGAAGGCAAAGCCCTGATAGCGGTGAGGATCGATGCCGCAATTCTCCAGAACCTTGGGGTGCACCATCCCGCAGCCAAGAATTTCGAGCCAGTCCTTCCCCTCGCCAAAGCGCAACTCGCTGCCGCGCCGGTCGCATTGAATATCAACCTCGGCCGAGGGCTCGGTGAACGGGAAGTAGGACGGGCGGAACCGCATCCTCACCTGGGGCACCTCGAAGAACGCCTTGCAGAATTCTTCGAGCACCCATTTGAGATGGCCCATATGGGTCGTCTCATCGATCACGAGCCCCTCGACCTGATGGAACATCGGCGTATGCGTCTGGTCGCTGTCGCAGCGATAGACCCGGCCCGGCACGATCACGCGGATGGGCGGGCGCTGCTGCAGCATGGTGCGGATTTGCACCGGGCTCGTATGGGTGCGCAGGAGATAGCGCACGCCGTCGGCCTGCGGCTTGAGATAGAACGTGTCATGCATCTGCCGGGCGGGATGCTCCGGCGGAATGTTGAGTTTGCCGAAATTGGTCTCGTCATCCTCGATGTCCGGCCCCTCGGCGACCGCAAAGCCCATATCGGCGAAGATCTGCTGAACTTCGTCCGCGACTTGCGAGACGGGATGGATGCGCCCCATGCCCACCGGCCGCACGGGCAGGGTGACATCGACGCGCTCGGTCTCCAGCCGCGCATTGAGCGCCGCTTGCCCAAGCGCGGCTTTGCGCGCGGCAAGGGCCGCCGAGACGCGGTCGCGCAGGCCATTGATGAGCGGGCCTTGCGCCTTGCGCTCATCGGGCGACATCGCGCCGAGGGTCTTAAGGAGTTCGCTGATCGCGCCTTTCTTGCCGAGCGCCGAGATGCGCACGGCTTCGAGCGCCGCGTCATCGTTGGCAGCATCGATCGCCGCCAGCGTTTCGCGCTCGAGCGTTTCGAGGGTCGTCATGGGTCTTCAATCCTCAACAGGTCTGATTGGGATATCACGGGCGCGTGGAATGCGCGCCCGTGTCAGGCCTTTTAAGGACAGGCGAAGGGGCAGGAGAGGGTCAGGCCGTCGCGGCCACGCTCTCGCCCAGCGCCGCTGCCACCTTGTCCAGCAAGGCCTTGAAGGCCTCGGGCTCGCGCACCGCGAGATCGGCCAGGATTTTCCTGTCGACCGTGATGCCCGCGAGGTCGAGGCCGCAGATAAATCGGCTATAGGTGAGGGGGCGGCCATTGGCCTCGGTCACCGTGTACTGGCGCACGGCGGCATTGATGCGCTGGATCCACAAGGCGCGGAAATTGCGCTTGCGCAGCTTGCGTCCGATATAGGCGTGCTGGCCCGCGCGGTCGACCGATTGCTTGGCGACGCGGATGGTATTCTTGCGCCGGCCATAGAAACCTTTGGCGGCCTTGAGGATCTTCTTGTGGCGGGCGTGGGTGGTAACGCCCCGTTTCACACGGCTCATGGGTCAGGCCTCCTTAGCGATAGGGCATCCACAGCTTGACGCGCGCCGTCTCGGAATCCGAGAGCACGCTCGTGCCGCGGTTTTGGCGGATATACTTGCCGCTATGGCTGATAAGGCGGTGGCGCTTGCCTGCGACGCCGTGCTTGATTTTGCCGGTCGCAGTGAATTTGAAGCGCTTTTTGGCGCCGCTCTTCGTCTTCAGTTTGGACATTTTCATCTCCGGAAAGGCGGCGAGGGCAAACCCTGCTTGAGCGGCCGCGCGATGCTTCAGGCCCGCCAAGGCATGTCCTGTTCGCCTGGCCGGCCGGTTTTGAAGAAGGGGTGTTTATAAGGATCGCCGCGCGGAAAGCAAGGCCTTTGCACGAAAGTGCGTTAAGCCTGCCTCGCCGCGCAAGTGTCGCAGGGCACGCCTCTCTAGCTTTCGCTTCCGCCCCCCGACAGCATCAGCCGCAGCGTCGCCGCCGACTGCGCGGGCGGCAGGGCCGAAAGCCTGGCAAAAACCGCCGTGGTGAAGGCGCAGGCCTCCGCCGCTTCCGTGTGCGATTTGGGCTTGCGCTGGCCCGAGGCGACTTCAAGGCTCGCCCGGCTCACCTGCGCCGCCTCGCTTTGCGCGATGTCGACGGCAAGGGATTCGGCAAGCGCGCGGTCATAGGCGACAGGTTCCGCCGCCGCCCCCGCAATGAGCGCGTTGAGGCTGTCGCCGACCCGGTCGAGCGCCGGCGCGCCCACCGTTTGGCGCACCCGCGCCTCGTTGATCGTCTCGCCCCAATCGGCGCCGAACTGGTAAAGGACACAGCCCTCCGGATCGCGCTCAAGGAAGATCTTGAGCAGATCCGTCATCGCCCCGCCAAAGGCGATGAGGTCGTCGTCCCGCGCCCGCGGCACGTAATAGGCGGTCAGCACCGGCGATAGCCGTGTCCCCGCCTCGAACGCCCGGGAGCGCATGGCATCAACGCCGCCTTCGCGATAGGCCTTCTCAAGCTCGGACTTGAGCGCCCGTTCGGCCTTCGGGCTGTCGGTGAAAAAGCGCCGAAGGCCCGGCTCCGCCACAAGACGCGGTCGGATCTCCTCGCCATAGATTTTGGCAAAGCCGTTGGCCGGCTCAACGAGGCTTGCAACGCCAAGCTCGATCTGATCGGCGATCGGCCCCAACACCTGGATGGCAAGGGGCTGCACGCTGGGCGCCAGCATGATGGGTGAAACAAGAAGCCCGGCCGCAACGGGTGTCAGGGCCGTCATCATGCGCCAATAGCCAGGCGCGAACAGAAAGCTGAGAACATAGCCCGCGCCGCCGCCGATCAGGGCACCAAGGCCAAGCACGCTCAAGGCTACCATCGCCTGCAACGTGAGCCCTGGCTCCATGACGCATTACCCCTTCACAACGCTAGAGCGTGATGCGGAAAAGTGGGAACCGGTTTTCCGCAAAATCACGCGACAATCAAAGACCTGGAGCGTGATGCGGAAAAGTGGGAACCGGTTTTCCGCAAAATCACGCGACAATCAAAGACCACAGAGCTAGATGCCGATCTAATTTGGACGCATCTTGCTCTGGGCGCACTATAGGGGCAAACGGGCGGCGTTTGCTGTGGCCTTGCGGTCACTTCTCAGACCGCGATGCGCGGTCACTCCGCCTCACCCATCTGGCTTTGCAGATAGTTCTGCACGCCCACATCGTTAATGAGCGCGAGCTGGGTTTCCAGAAAGTCGATATGCTCTTCCGTGTCATCGAGGATCTCGCGCAGCAAATGGCGTGAGACGTAATCCTGCGCAGCCTCGCAGGCCGCGATGGCCTTTAGCAGGCTCGCGCGGGCCGTATGCTCGGAGGCAAGATCAGCGGCAAGGCACTCCGGCACGTTTTCCCCGATGGCAAGCTTGCCGAGGTCCTGCAGATTGGGCAGCCCTTCAAGGAAGAGGACGCGCTTGATCACCATGTCGGCGTGTTTCATCTCGCCGATCGATTCCTCATAGGTCTTGTGGCCGAGGCGCCGGAAGCCCCAATTGTCGAACATCCGTGCGTGCAGGAAATACTGATTGACCGCTGTGAGCTCGCAGGTGAGCACCGCGTTCAACAGGTTGATGATGGTGGGATCGCCCTTCACGTCTGACCGCCTTCTCAAGGCGCGCCAGATTATTCCGCAGCGATCAGGAGCGGCGCGCGCGCTTCCTCGATCAAGCGTTGCATGTCCGGCTTGCAGCGACCGCAGCGGGGGGCGCAACCATGCCGTTCATAGACCTCAAGGGGATGATCAGCGCCCTCGGCGATCACCGCCCGGACGTCTTTCTCCCGCAAACCATTGCAGTTGCACACATACATTGCTACCGGCCTTTCCGGACCGCAACCTATATTCCGTGCGAGTGACTTGCAAGTGCAGTCTCGCGGGCGGGCGTAAGACAAACCGTCACAGGGCGAGAGCGGCAAGGAGATCCGGCCGGTCCGTGCAAATGGCATCGACGCCGAGCGCCGCCAGCCGCCGCATGTCCTCCGGCTCATCGACCGTCCAGGCGGCAAGCGAAAGCCGGAGGCGCCGTGCCTCGGCGGCGCTTTCGGGCTGCAAGTCGGGATGGAAGGGAAACCAGCCATTGGCGCCGGCGGCGGCGATGGCAGGAAGAAGCCCGCCATGATCCTTGGGGTGAAATCCGCCTTCCCAGGGCGCGCCCTCCGCCGCCGCGCGGCGCAGGCTTTCCAGCGCCTTTGGCGGCGGCGGCCAATGGCCGGGCGGGATGGGTGGCGGGCCGAACCAGGATTGGGGCAGCGTCGTGAACCGTGTCTCGACCCTCATCTCGCGCCGCTTGGCATGGATGAGCCCCGTCCAGTCAAAGGCGATGAGCACGGCGCGTTCAAGAAAATCCTCCGCGATGAGGAGATCGAGCACGGCATCGGCCATCTGCTGCGGCGTGGAGGAAAGCTCAGGCGCCATCAGCGCGGTCTTGAGTTCGATCCATAAGCGCGCCGTTGCGCTCGCTTGCTTGGCAAGGCGGATAACCGAGCGCAAGCTGGGGATGCGCTCGCCATCGACCGGCGTCAAATGCGGATGCGCGGCATCATAAGGAGAGCCCGGCCTGGCGCGGCCGACATCGAAACCTTGCAATTCCTCAAAGGTCAGCGCCTTGATCAGTGGACCCGTTCCGGCAAGCCACCGGCCATCGGGGCCGCGCGTGATATCGCCGTTCAGCGCCTCGTCATGATAGACGACAAGCGTGCCCTCGCGCGTGAGATGGCAATCAAGCTCGATCCCCTCGCACCCCATGGCAAGCGCTCGCTCGAAGGCGGCCATGGTGTTTTCGGGCCAGAGCCCGGCGCCGCCGCGATGCGCGATGGTGAGGATGCGTGTCATGGCGCGCATCAAATCAGGGCTTCATTTCGCCCGCAATGCGCCTTGCCGCCCGTCATACATTTCAGAGCCATCAAAGAAGAGCCCGACCAGGATCCATCCCTCGCCGCGCGACCCCTCGATCGGTAGATGGACGATCTCGATCTCGATATGCTCATGCTCGGCTGAATCGACACGGCCCTTGCGCAGGTGGAACCTCCGCTCGCGCAGCAGGCCGTTCCAGATCGCACTTCGGTCCCTTACCTGTTCAGGAATGACGACGTCTGAGAGGCGCCGCCCCGTAAGATCAACGCCGAAACGGGCGCGCAAGGCGGTGCCCGCAACCCGGTAGAGCCAGTCGGCGCCATTCTCAAGCGGCTGGTAAAGGAGTAGAAACGGAAGCTGGCGTGCGAGCGCCCGGCAAGGAATGTCTTCCCGCCGCAAAAGGCGACCCTGGGATAGAGCCTCCTGCCAATGGTTCAAGAGACCGACAGCCAAAGGGTGGCTGAGAGTTTTGGTCTCCACCGTATCCATCACGATGAGATCATGCTGGCCGAGCATAGCCTGCAAGTCTCCCTGGTCGTGCTGACCCCTGCCTGTCATTTGAGAAAGACCCCGAAACTTCTGGCGACCATTGATACAGGCGCTCAGTTTTATTTCCCTTAACGTCGCTCCAAAACACTTAGCGCTCGAATTGTGAGGTTACCAAAAGACTGAGAGCGGCGGGTTCTGAAAAGGCTCTGTAATAGTGAGTGAAATCAATGTGTTGAGAAAGTTGCTGCAGGGCAGCAGACAGTCACTTTCACGCCACGCCCCCGGTACCAAAGCGTTAATTTCATTCCTAAACGTCAAGTTTGGCGCATATATTCATGAGGGAAATCTGGCCCCTTGCCTAACCGGCAATTGCATCGCGGAGGCGGATGTTTGCAAGAGTGTGAGCGATACGAGTTCTTGCCCGGCGCCCCCCGCGCCCTCACCCTTCGAGGCTGGCGAAGGGCTCGCACCTCACGGTGAAGTTCTTTGCATGTTCCACATCCTGAGGTAGCCGCCTTCGCGGCCCTCGAAGGTTAAGGACGCCTATGAAAGGTAGACGGCCCGCCTGCGCGGGCCGTGACAGGAGGAACAAGACAAACGACGCGCGCCGTCAGTCCGCTCTGCGCGGCGTGTTTTTCCCCAGGAACCCGAAGAGATAGCCCGCGACATTGCGCATCTGGATCTGCTCCGAGCCTTCCGTGATCCGATAGCGCCGGTGATGGCGGTAAATATGCTCGAACGGCCTGTGACGGCTATAGCCCATGCCGCCATGCACCTGCATCGCCCAGTCCGAGGCCTCGCAGGCGAACCGGTTCGCCCAGTAATTGCACATCGAGACCTTGTCCGAGAGCCGCTTCTGGATTTCTGGACCCGTCATCTGATCCATTTGCCAGGCGGTCTTGTGGATGAGGAGACGCAGCATCTCGGCCTGCGTCATCAATTCGACCGTCGGGAATTGTATGCCCTGGTTCATCGACAAGGGCTTGCCGAAGGGCTTGCGATAATTGGCATAATCGACCGCCTCGTTGAGGCAATAGACGCCCGCGCCCAGGGATGACGCCGCCTGGCGAATGCGGTTCTCGTGCACGAAATGGCGTGCGAGCACGAGGCCGTTTTCGGGTGGACCGAAGACCGCGCTGTCCGGCACCCATACATCCTTGAAGGTGACATGCGCGTGGTCGGTCGGCATGTTGAAGGTCCAGTAATAGAATTCGACCCTGACGCCTTGCGCATCCATGGGCACAAGGAAACAGGTGATGCCATGCGCATCGCCGTCTTTGCCTGACGTACGCGCGAACACCATGTCGTAGTTGGCGACATGAACGCCCGTGTTCCAGAATTTCTCGCCCGTGATGCGCCAGCCATTGCCATCGCGCACCCCGCGCGTCTCCATCCAGGTCGCATCGCTCCCGTGATTGGGTTCGGTAAGCCCGAATGCGACCCGGTGTGTTCCCTTCAGCATGCCGTTGATGAATTCGTCTTTTTGCGACGGTGTGCCGAAATCGCGGAACATCAGGATCTGCGGGAAGTTTCCCACGATCGAGCTTTCGTTTTGCAGATCGTTGTGCAGGCCAAGGCCCTTGGCCGCCAGATGCTCGCGAATGATCGCCATCGCGAGATTGCCGATTTCCTGCCCGCCATATTCCTTGGGGAGCGAAAGACGCAGGAACCCGGCCTTGTCCGCGCGCCGGCGCATTTCGATCAGCAGCGCCTCCCACTCCCTGCGCGGCAGGCCGTCGTGATCCCAGTCCGTGCGCGCATGCTCGCGCCGGTGATCGAAGAAACGGATATTGTCGTTCTCGTTCTCGAGCGGCTTGATCTCGGCCTCGATGAACGCATCCATGCGCGCAAGCAGTTCTGCGATCGCAGCTGGAATGGCAAAGTCCATGGCGTCACTCCCGAATGTTTATGGCTTATGAGACAAGCCTAACAGACACATCGGGAGGGAGAAGGAAGAACTGGTACATTCCCTTGCGGGAGAGATGTCACACGGCTGCGGCCTTGTACCACACGAGCTGTTCGGTCGTGGCAAGAAGCTGGCCGTTCTGTGTCCACAGGCGCGACACCTGATCGAAGAAGCCGTCACGGCCGAACCGGCAGTTGGAATCGATGAGAATATAGTCATCGCCCACGGCCGCGATCTCTTCCGGGCTCGCCGCAACGTAAACCGTCATCGTCATCGTCGCGATGGGCGTGGGCCGGTCGGTCTTGACGAAGATGCGCGGGATAGGCGCATCCGCATGACAGATGAGCGACACGATGTCGAGCGGCCGCCTGTCGCTGTCGCGGATCCACATGCGTGTATCTGCGGTGGGATTGACCTGGAAGATCTTGAAGTCGAAGAGCCGGGCGTCATAGCGCTGAAAGAAGGCCGGCATGCCCGCAACGATGGGCCGCGGCGTGGCCTCGCTTGGATCGGGCGCGGGCGCAGGCGGCGCGATGTCGCCGATCCGCAGCGTCGGTCGGCGAATGCCGAAGGTGGCGATGGCATGGGCGACCGGATTGCTCTTGTCGGAGAAATCCGCCGTCCAGAATTCGTTCGTCCGGTTGCGCCGGAGCAGATTGACCGAGCCCTTGAGTGGCCCGTCTTCGCAGCTGCCAAGAAAATTGACCGTGAACGCTTGAAGCGTCCCTTGCGGTTCTTGGGCGAGCATGGCCTTGGCAAGGAACCCGGCGATCCAGCCGCCATATGGTCCAAACGAATTCGCGTAAAGTGGGCTCGTTTCGCTCAAAAACCGCCCCGCGTCCTGCCAGGAAAAGGTCATTGAGCGGTCGAGATCGAAAGCCACCGGGCGAGCCGGTGGCGTCTCGTTCTTCATATCTGCAACTCCAACTTTCGAAATGACAAAGCGTCAGTCTAGGGCAACAGGCTGAAAAAAGCATGCCCCTGCGAAGGCAAAGGATCCGCCCATCCCCCTCGCCCATCCCCCTCGCCCGTCATCCGCGAAGCGCGAAAGCCGCGAAGAGGATCCAGCGCAATGGATCGGGATTCTCTTCGGCTGCTGACGCTGGCCCGGGAATGATGGGGGGGGGAGGGAAGCGCCTGTTAACCTGTCACGCCCCGTGACACGGGCCCCTTATCCCCCGTCCTTGATCCTGCCCTATCCTCATCGCTGCCCAACAACGGGCAGGCGGATCGGGTTCCAGAAAAAGGGGGGAGGGGGAGAAAATTTCTGAAAACAAATAGGCATGATGCTTGGGGAAATGCCAGGAATTCCAGGGCGAAAGGGTGCGCAAAGGCGACAAGGAGAGGGGCGCGGATTAACGCTGCATCATGTCCCCTTGAACGGGCGCCGCATCCGCCCCATTCCTCTTGGCAGTTCTAAGGCGTTCGGATTCGGATGGAGACTGCACGGAATATCGCCCTTCGCCGCCGTCTCGTCCGCGTGCGGCGAGCGCTTCGGCCGTGGATCGACGCTGGCAATCGGCTCGTCAATCACGACGGGCTGGAGATTGCCGGCTCGATGGCCTTTTCCGCGATTCTGACGCTTTTTCCCTTCTTGATTTTTCTGTTCGCCATCGCCGCTTTTTTCCACGTGGAGGGGGCCGCGCACGATTCCATCACCTTCGTGTTCGGTCCCTTGCCGGACCAGATCCGTCAGGCCCTGACCCAGCCGCTCGCCGAGGCGCTTTCGGTGCGCAGCCCCGACCTCCTCACCTTGGGTGTCGTGCTCGCGCTCTGGTCGGCATCGAACGGCGTTGAATCGCTGCGCGCCGGCCTCAACCGCGCCTATGGGATCGGCGAGACCCGCTCGATCGTCCGCAGGCGCCTCGAAAGCCTGGCGGTCGTCGTCTTTGGATCCTGCATCTCTCTGCTGCTCGCCTATCTCACGGTTGCATCGGCCGTTTTCTGGGCAAGCGCGCGCGATGCCCTGCCCGAGGAGGGTCAGCGCGCCGTGGACGCCGTATCGGACAACATCTTCACCCACTACCTTGTCGCCGCGGCCATTCTGGGGCTCAGCCTCACGATCGCGCATCTAATGCTGCCCGATGGCCGCCGGCGCGTGCGCGATGTGCTCCCCGGCGCCGCCGTGACGACCATCGCCTGGCTGGCGATGGCGGCGGGATTTACGGCCTACCTTGCAAATTTCGGCAACTACGCCGTCATCTATGGTGGCCTTGGCGGGATCGCGGCGGCGATGGTTTTCTTTTATTTTTCAGCGACCGTGATCCTTTTCGGGGCAGAGCTCAATCGCGCGTTGGTGGCGTGAGGGCGCGCGCGAGGATGGTCTTATTCATTGACACAGGAGAACCGCGATGCTGCGCCGTTTGATTGCCACGCTCTTGATGATCCTGATCATGGCGGGACTTTCCGCCCGCGCCAGTGAGGAGAAGCAGCAGATCCTTGTCTTTGCCGCCGCCAGCCTCAAGGGTCCGCTCGATGAGGCAGCGACGGCCTTCACCGAAAGAACGGGTTTGCCCGTCGCCATTTCCTATGCGGGCTCGCAAGCCCTCGCGCGCCAGATCGAAGCCGGCGCCGAGGCGGCGCTTGTCATCACGGCCGATGAGGATTGGATGAACTGGCTCGATGAGCGCCACCTCATCGACAGGGCCAGTCGCCGCGATCTTCTGGGCAACAGTCTCGTCATGATCGCGCCCGCCACCGCCCCTCAAACTTTCGCGGTGGAAGCGGGCATGGATTTGCGCGCGCGGCTGGGCGAGGGGCGTCTCGCGCTCGGTGATCCAGGCGCGGTGCCGGCCGGCAAATATGCGCGCGAAGCCCTCACCGCGCTGGGGCTTTGGGAGGGGGTGGCCGATCGGCTCCTGCCGGCCGAGAACGTGCGGGTGGCCCTTTCCTACGTCGCGCGCGGCGAAGCGCCGCTCGGTATCGTCTATGCGACGGACGCAAAAAGCGAGCCGTCGGTCATCGTCGCAGGACACATCCCTGAGGGCGCCCACAAAGCCATCGTCTATCCAGCGGCGGTGGCGAAGCGCGGCGGCGAAGCGGCGGCGGAACTTTTAAGATATCTCAACAGCGCCGAGGGCTTTGCAACCTTCCAAAGGGTTGGATTTAAGCGCCCCGGCGCGACAGACTGAACGCATGTGCACAGGCCGCGAACGACATTCGCGAAAACCGGGTGAGGCCAATTCTCGCCGTGATGTTTCCATCATGAAAGGCTGATGCGTGCTGGGGCTGACGCCTTCCGCGATTGACGCGATCCTGCTCAGCGTTCAGGTGGCGGTGTGGTGCACGCTGCTCGTCCTTCCGGTGGCGACCTTCTTTGCCTATGTGCTCGCGCGTTTTGAGTTTCCAGGCAAAGTCCTGCTCGATGCGGCGATCCATCTGCCGCTCGTGCTGCCGCCCGTCGTCACGGGTTATGCGCTGCTCATCCTGTTGGGCCGCAATGGGGTGATCGGCGGCTTTCTCGCCGATGAGCTGGGCATCGTCTTTGCCTTCCGCTGGACGGGCGCGGTGATCGCCTCGGCCGTGATGGCCCTGCCGCTTTCCGTGCGCGCGATCCGCGTGGCGCTCGAAGGCGTCGATCCCCTCTATGAGCGCGCGGCCAAGAGCCTTGGCACCAACCGGCTGACCGTGCTGCTGCGCGTGACCTTGCCCTTGGCGATGCCAGGTCTGGTCGCGGGAGCGATCTTCGCCTTCGCCAAGTCCTTGGGTGAATTCGGCGCAACCATTACCTTCGTCGCCAACATTCCAGGCGAGACCCAGACGATCCCGTCGGCCATTTATAGCTTGCTCCAGGCGCCGGGCGGCGAGGCGGAGGCCCTGATTCTCTCAGGCATTGCGGGCATTCTCGCCCTTCTTTCGCTCGTGGCGGCAGAGCTGTTCGTACGCTATCAGCGCGGACGCGAAACGCGTGCGCTGTCACAGCAACGCAACAGAATTTGAGCCGGCCCCGCGTTGACTTTGCCTCGGACGCGGCGTAGCACCAATGCTGATGCGAGGCGCATGGGGCGCCGTCGCGCGCCAACGAGCCAGGACGTCTGATGGATAATACGATCAGCACACTCGGCATGAGCCTGATGAAGCCGCGCGGCGTCTTCATTTGGGTACCGTGTCCGGCTCGTCAGGGGGCCTCGTTCTAGGGTTGCGCCGGCATCGGCGGGCCTGATGACCGCAACCCCTCCCGAGCCACGCTCCGGAGGGGTTTTTCATCGCCACCAATCCTCTTCAGAGCGGCCATTCGCCTCTCAATCCCAATTCCTTTGGTTATCCCCATGTCTGCTTTGACAACTGACCGTCCGCAGGGCGCCCCCGTTCCGATGTCCATGCGCCTCCTTCCCTGGATGGAGGACGTGCGGGCGCTGCTGCGGCTTGGCCTGCCGCTGGCCTTCACCCAAATCGCGCAGATGGCCATCATGACGACTGACGTGCTCGTCGTGGGCCAGCTTGGCTCTGATGCCCTGGCCGCGGCGGCCTTGGGGGTCACGCTATACTATTTCTGCTGGGTCCTCGGCTTTGGCCCTATGGCCGCCGTCGCCCCGGTGGTGGCGCAGGCCCTTGGCGCAAGCCCCGGCGACCGGGCGACCCCGCGCGTCGCGATCCGCATGGGCCTTTGGGCGTCGGTCATCGTCTCGCTCCCGCTCGCCCTGCCGCTCATCTTTGGCGAAGCGATCCTCGTTGCCCTCAATCAGCCGGCCGACCTGGCAAGCATGGCCGCGCCCTACATGCACGCGCTGCTCCCTGGCCTTGTCTTCAGCTTGAGCTTTGGCGCCCTGCGCGTCTTTGCCTCGGCCGTGCACGCGCCGCGCGCCGCGCTCGTCATCCTCATCATGACGATCGCGGTCAATCTCTTCTGCAACATCGCCTTCGTGTTCGGCAGGTTCGGCGCGCCGGAACTGGGGATCATAGGCTCGGGCGTCGCGACGACCCTTGCCAACATCTTCAGCTTCGCCGCGCTGCTCATCTGGACCGTGTGGTCGAAAAAGACGGCGAAGTTCAGGATCCTCAAAGGCTTCCTCACGCCCGATTGGCGCCGCTTTGCCGAGCTCTTCCGCATTGGCCTTCCCATCGGCGCAACGATGCTGTTCGAAGGAACGCTGTTCCAGGCGGGCGTGCTCATCGTCGGTCAGTTCGGCGGACAGATGCTGGCCGCGCACCAGGTTGCGGTGAACGTCGCCTCCTTCACCTTCATGGTGCCTTTGGGGCTCGCGATGGCGGGCACGGTGCGCGTCGGCCTGGCGGCGGGCGCGCGCGACGAGGCCGGCATGCGCCGCGCTGGACTGACCGTGATGGCGGTGGCGGCCGCCGTCAGCTTCATCTCGGCGACGGCCATGGTCTTGTGGCCGCGTGCCATCGCCGCGCTCTATCTCGATGAGAGCGACCCGGCGAATGCGCCCGTGATCGAGACGGCGGCGGGTTTCCTCCTGCTTGCCGCAGCGTTCCAGTTGTTCGACGCGGTGCAGGTGGCGGGCGCCATGGCCTTGCGTGGCCTCAAGGACACGCAGGTGCCGATGATCCTTGCGGGGCTGTCCTATTGGGCGATCGGCATGCCGGTCGCGCTGTGGCTGACCTTCGAGGCGGGCCTGGGCGCGACGGGCGTCTGGTGGGGCTTTGTCGCCGGACTTGCGGCGGCGGCGGTGGCGATGGCGTGGCGTTTCTACCGCCTCACGCATCAAGGTGGAATGTGAGGGGGAAGTCCCTCACATCTCCGCCAGTTTCAGCGACTCCGTCGCGACGGTGCCGGCGCTCAGCTTGGCAAGATCGGCCACGGCGATGATCTGGACCTTCCGGCCCCGTTGCCCGCAGCGCGCGGGGTCGGAGGCCGGACCGAACAGGGCAAGCGCGGGCGCCCCCGCATAGGCGAGCACATGCATCGGCCCTGTGTCGTTGCCGACGCAAAGCGCCGCGCCGCGCCCCAGCACCGCCAGCTCGATGATCGAGGTCTCGCCTGCAAGATTGATGGCCCGGGAACAGACCGCGCGAATGGCCTCGCCCAGCGCCCGCTCGTCCTTGCCCCCAAGAACGACGGGCGTCATACCGGCTGTGGCGAGTTGCACCGCGAGCGCTTTATAGGCATCGAGCGGCCAGCGCTTCTCGGGCCGGTGCGCGGCGCCCCCCGGCACCAGAAGCGCATAAGGAACCGTGAGGGCGAAGCGCGAGACATCGGCGGCGATGAACGACAGATCGCTGAGCGGCGTCGTTGGGATGCCAGCCATCAGCAATTGCTCGGCCTGCCGATCGACCGTGTGCATCGCCACGCGGCGCGGATTGGCATGCGGGTGTGAGCATCCCCAGGCGACGCCCGACCATCGCGGCGGCGAGGGACGCAGCAATTGATAGAGCCAGTTGGTGCGCCCCGAGGTCTGCAGGTCATAGACGAAATCGAACTGCGCCCCTCCGATCTGTGTGCGCAAGGCAAGAAGGCCGGACAGGCCCTTCGCCCGCCCATTGTCCCAGATCGTCTTGAACCATCCCGTCTGCCGCGCGAGCGCGACGAAGGGCGGCGTCGTCAACAGCGTGATCTCGGCGTCCTTGTGATAATCGCGGATCGCCTTCATCGGCCCCAGCGCCTGCATGAAATCGCCGAGCGCAGACAGCTTGATGATGAGAATACGCTCAGGCACGCAGCACCTGCTCATAGACCTTCAGCGTGGCGGCACACATCGCCTCCAGGGAATAGCGCTGGCGCACCTGCGCCAGCTGCGCCGCCGCCATCTGGCCCTTCGCGCGCGGATCGAGCGAGAGCGCCGACACGATCGCCTCGCCGAGCGCGCGTGCATCGCTGGGCGGAACAAGGAAGCCCGTTTCCCCCGATCGCACGGTCTCGCGTGGTGCGCCGATATTGGTGGCGATGACGGGCTTGCCCATAGCCTGCGCCTCGACCGGGACCCGGCCAAAGGCTTCTGGCTCGATCGAGGGCGCGGCGATCACATCGGCGGCGGCATAGGCGGTCGTCATGTCGGGCACATGGCCGATGACGCGCAACCGTTCCGAGACACCGGCCGCATG
>JACADY010000056.1 GCA_013389115.1 Alphaproteobacteria bacterium | reverse complement strand
GCTGCCGCGCTGGCTCCATCGCTACAACTGGCACCGCCCACATGGTAGCTTGAAGGCAACTACACCCATCAGCCGACTCGGCCTCACCGAGAACAACCTATTGAGGCTCCACAGCTAGCTAGCTGTTCGCGGCGCGGCTCGCCCTTTGCGTCCCTCGAAGGAAGAGGCCTGCTGCTCACTCCCCTTGCAAAGGGGAGGGCAAGGGGTGGGAATCGCATTCTTGGTGGGAGCCTGACCCCCAGCTCGCGCCTCCCCCTTTCAGGGGGAGGGGAAATGAGGGTTCCCATTGCTCTTCGCGGCCCTCGAAGGGTGAGAGACGGAACAGGTGGATGGCCCCAGTCCCGTCTTCGCCGGGACATGGTTTTCCGCATGTTGCTCTACTGCACCGACTGGAGCTGAACGGTGCGGTATTGGGGGCCAAGGCCGGTGTCGGTGCGGCTGTCGTTGTAGACGAGCATGCCTGACTGCCGGTCATAGCCATAGGTGACCGCGGTGAAGGGTGATTGCACGGTCAGCATCACCATCGTGTTGTCAACACTGGCCACGAAGGTCCGCGTCTTCAGGACCTGATCCTCGTCGAGGACCACGCCCTGCCGCAGCGACGCAAGATAGGTGGGATCGAGGTAGAACCCGCCGATGCCGCCGGCAATGAGCTGAATGGGGACACTGATGCCCAGCGCCGCCGCCGACCGCTCCGTGAGCATTGCGGAGATATGCGTTGGGGCCGAGCCGGTGATCGTCACCTCGATCTGCATGGGAAGGCCGGGGGTTTGCATTTCGGCGCCGCGCAGATTGAACCCGTACTGCCCCGCATAAACGAGCTTGCGCAAGTTCAAGAAGTTGGCGGGCAGGCGCATGCCGGGGCCGGGCAGGTTCGTCTTGCGCACGTTCATGATCTGCGAATAGGTTATCGAGGTTGTCCCGGCGCCAGGTTGTATCGTGTTGTCGGGGCCTAAGACCTGTGTGCCCTTGCCGGCGATATTCGAGGTTGCGACCAGCAGCAGGCCCGTCACCGTGTCATAGGTGTTCTGGGTCCAGCCCCCGTTGCTGTAGAGCTGCATGCGGATGGCGCTATAGGTCTGGCCACCCAGGGGATAGGGCATGCGGCGGATGATCTGCGTCTGTGACTGGACATCCCCTATGGCGGCCAGCTTGCGCGGCTCAACCCAGAAATCCGCAATGTTCTCGCCGCTGTCGATGAACCCATGTCCTTCGATGTGGGTGGTGGCGCCCGTTTGGAGGTCATAGAGCAGCCAGTTATTAGAGAAGCCAATGATGTGCTGGGGCGTTACCTCGATAATGTCGAGGGCGACATAGCCCGCGCCGCCGCCGCCTGGATTATCCTCGAGGTTGTAGGTCTGGCCCGTGCGCTGATTGACCCAGCCGCCATTGGGCGAGGGCACAAGCACGGTGCTCTCGCCCGGGATCGAGGCCGCGCTGCCCAGGAAGACGATCCGCATGCCCGGCTGAATGACAGGATTTTGCTGCGCCATTGCGGGCAGCCCCGCCAATGCCGCCATGCAAACGGCGATCCCGAAGGCGATGACGCCTCCCATCAATCTCGCGCTCATCAACATCCCTCTTTGCAAGATGAATTGGTGGTAATCTAGCACAATTTACGCGCGGATTCCTTGCGGCCATTGGCCCTTCTCGCGGCCAGGTCGCTTTGGTAGCGCGGCGATGCCCTTGGCGTTTTGATTTACCCTGGCAGTTGAGGGATAAGCGCAGGGAGAATAGCAACCTGGCGCTACGAATGCGCCCCGATCGACCAGCCGGAAGCCCCCCATGAGCATCGACAAATCAAAACTTCCCTCGCGTCACACCACGGTCGGACCGGAGCGCGCACCGCACCGCGCCTTCTATCGGGCCATGGGTCTCAATGATCTTGAGATCGCCCAGCCCTTTGTCGGGGTCGTGAGCTGCTGGAATGAATCGGCGCCCTGCAACATCGCGCTGATGCGACAGGCGCAGGTGGCAAAGGCGGGCGTCAAGGCAGCCGGGGGGACGCCGCGCGAGTTCTGTACGATCACCGTGACGGACGGTATCGCCATGGGACATGAGGGGATGAAATCCTCGCTCATCAGCCGCGAGGTCATCGCCGATTCCTGCGAACTCACGATGCGCGGCCACTGCTATGACGCGATGGTCGGGATCGCGGGCTGCGACAAGTCTCTGCCGGGGCTCATGATGGCCATGCTGCGGCTCAACGTGCCCTCAGTGTTCATGTATGGCGGTTCGATCCTGCCCGGCCATTATCACGGCCGGGACGTCACCATTCTCGATGTGTTCGAAGCCGTGGGCGAGCACGCCGCGGGCAAGATGGACGATGCTGCGCTCAAGGAGCTTGAATGCGTCGCATGCCCGGGCGCGGGCGCGTGCGGCGGGCAGTTCACCGCCAACACCATGGCCTGCGTGTCAGAGGCGATCGGCCTTGCGCTTCCTTATTCCGCAGGCGCGCCGGCTGAATATACGAGCCGGGATGCCTATGCGGAAAAGAGCGGGCAGGCGGTGATGGCCCTGCTTGAGAAGAACATCCGCCCGCGCGACATCTGCACGATGAAGGCGTTCGAGAATGCCGCAACCATCGTTGCGGCGACCGGCGGCTCGACCAACGCGGCGCTGCATCTGCCCGCGATGGCGCATGAGGCGGGGATCGCGTTCGACCTGTTCGACGTGGCGCGCATCTTCAAGCGCACGCCCTATCTCGCCGACCTCAAGCCCGGCGGGAAATATGTGGCGAAGGACATGTTCGAGGCGGGCGGCGTACCCATGCTCCTCAAGACGCTGCTCGAGGGCGGTTTCCTGCATGGCGATGTCCTGACCGTCACGGGCAAGACGATGGCGGACAACCTTGCCGGGGTCACTTTCGACCCCACGCAAAAGGTGATCCGCGCGCATGCCAATCCCTTGTCACCGACGGGAGGTGTTGTCGGGCTTTCCGGCAATCTCGCGCCCGATGGCGCCATCGTTAAGGTTGCCGGGCTCGTCCGGCTTCAATTCTCAGGGCCTGCTCGTGTATTCGATTCGGAAGAAGCGGCGTTCGAAGCGGTACAGAACCGGCACTATCGTGACGGAGATGTCATCGTCATCCGCTACGAGGGTCCCAAGGGCGGGCCGGGGATGCGCGAGATGCTCTCAACGACATCGGCGCTCTATGGGCAGGGGATGGGCGAGAAAGTGGCTCTCATCACGGACGGGCGGTTCTCCGGGGCAACGCGCGGCTTCTGCATCGGCCATGTGGGGCCGGAGGCGGCCGTGGGCGGACCGATCGCGCTGCTACGCGACGGCGACATCATCACGATCGATGCCGAGGCGGGCACGCTCAGCGTTGCCTTGAGCGAGGCCGAGCTTGCCGCGCGCAAGGCGGCCTGGGCGCCGCGAGCGAATGGTTTTACCTCCGGCACGCTTTGGAAATACGCCGAAGGCGTGGGCTCCGCGCGCCTCGGGGCGGTTACACATCCCGGCGGCAAGGCCGAAACGCGCGTCTATGCGGATATTTGAGGGTTACCCCATGCGCCTTAGTGCACTCGCTCTTTTCTTCACCCTCGCCCTGCCGGGCGCGGCTCTGGCCGATGTCTCGGCGGGTATCGCCGCGTTCCAGGCGAAGGACTATCAAAAGGCCGCGGCCGAGTTCGAGCAATCCGGCAAGGATGGCGATGTCTGGGGCTGGTTCTATCTCGGCAACATGTATGTCGATGGCGCCGGCATCGGCCAGGACTACAAGAAGGCGCTCGATGCCTATACGAAAGCCGCCGAAGCCGGGCATACGGGCGCGCAATTGCGGCTTGGCAACATGTACCGGCGCGGTTTCGGCACGGACAAGAAATATGAACTGGCGATCAAGTGGCTCTATCGCGCGCTTGAGGGCGGCAGTGCCGAAGCGGCGATGTATCTGGGCGATATCCTCTCGACGGGCGAAGGCGATGTCGAGCCCAGCGATACGGATGCGGCCGATCTCTATGAGATCGCCGCCAATGAAGGCCTGCCGCACGCGATGGTGAAATTCGGGTTGATGCTCTCAGAAGGGCGCGGGCGCGCCGCCGATCCCATGCACGGCTATATGTGGCTCGTCATCGCCTCGGAATTCGTCGAGGGCGATCTCAAGGCCGCGCTTGCCGAAGAGCAGGAACGCCGCCGCACCAAGCTTTCGCCCGAGCAGGAGGCGGAAGCCAGAAAGCTCGCCGCGGAATGGGAGCCTTGGAAACGGATGGAGTAGAGGCGCCTTCCTCCTCAAGGCAGACCCTTCTCATACCGCGGCAGGGTGTCGGCTGTGTCGAACCAGTCGATGTGGCTTTCCCAATAGATGTGAAAGGTGGGCGGGACGGCGCCGGGGTCATCGAGGCTGGCCGTATTGACGCCGATTTCCGGCGTGTCGTCGCGAAAGACGAGATAGCTGCCGCAGCGGGGGCAGAATTCTCTTTGTCCGTGAGCGGATGATCGAAAGGCGGCCGGCCTGCCCGCAACATAGGCGAAGTCGTGAACGAGGACCGAGAACGAGGCAACGGCCGGGGCGCCGGAATTCCTCTGGCACATGCGGCAATGGCAATAACCCGATTGGATGGGGGGAGCCTTGATCTGAAAGCGGACATCGCCGCACAGGCATCCCCCTTGAAGGGGCGTAAATTTGGCGGTCATCGGTCAGGCATTCCCCATCGTTTCATGCTCGTCCTTCGCACGCGCGACGTGCTCCTGCCGGTTCTGTGGCGCGAGCATCCTGACTGGACGCTCCTTGAGCGCGCGCCAGCCAAACTGGCGCAGGTCGAAAAGCACCGTACGTATCGGGGTTGAGAGAACCTCCCAGCGCTTGCGCAGGCGATAGCTCAAGTCGGGCGGCGTATGCGCGAGATTGGCGCGGCTGGCCGAGATCTCGCTGAGGCCCTCGCGCTGCCAAGCCGGAAACGGGCGCAACTCGGCAAGCCTCAGATCATGTCTGGCAAAGGCGGCCAGCGTGTGGTCGAAGGGCTCGTGCACATGGTCGAGCGCGGCGAGAAGCTTCTGCGCGCCGCGATGCGTCACGAGATAGCCCGCACAGCCGAGCGCCGGGCGGAATGAGAAATAGAGCGTGCGTCCGCCAAGACTGGCGAGGGGCCGGACATAGCCGGGCGAACCATGCATTTCGAGGCCCTCAAGCTTGATCGCCTCGCAGCCATGCATGTTGCGCGCAAGGTCGGCCAGCACCTGCCGGAAATCCTCGCTCAAGCCCACATCGTCTTCGAGCACGGCGGCAAGGGCGTGCTTCTCGCCAACGATCCGTTCCAGGATCTTGCGGTGGGAGAGAACGTTGCCAACCTCGCCCAGGTGGAAGTTCCGGCGCTCGCGCCAGTAGTGTGGATCGGGGCGCCAGCGGGCGAGTTCCGCCGCGCTCAACCCCTTTCCCAGCACGGCGGGCACGCGGGTGAAGCCGACGCCGCGCTCGGCGAGCTGGGCTTCCATGGCGGCGAGCTTTTGCGTATCGCGATCAAGATTGATGAGGAAGACGGGGGGCGTAGGGTCGCTCACGCTAAGGCGCACCAAACGGGGACGTGGTCGGAGGGCCTCTCCCAGCCGCGCACGGCCTTTTCGATGCCGCTGCCCGTCAAGCGGTCCGCAGCCTGGGGCGAGAGCAGCAAATGGTCGATGCGCAGGCCCCAGTTCTTCGCCCAAGCCCCTGCCTGATAGTCCCAGAAGGAATACTGGTTCGGCTCCCCATGGCGGGCGCGATAGGCATCGGTCCAACCCTGATTGGCGAGCGCGGCGAAGGCGAGCCGGGTCTCACGCCTGAAGAGGGCGTCCTCGCGCCAGCCGTCCGGATCATAGACATCGCACGGCTCCTGGATGACGTTGTAGTCTCCTGCAAGAACCGTGGGTTCCTCCAGCGCCAGCACGTCTTTGGCGTGGCGGCGCAAGGCCTCCATGAAGGCGAGCTTGTAGGCGTATTTTTCGGTGCCGCTGGGGTTGCCATTGGGCAGGTAGATCGAGGCCACACGGACGGGCGCTTCCTTGCGCATCACCATCGCCTCGATGTAGCGGGATTGCTCATCCTCAAAGCCGGGCAGGCCGCGCGTGATGTCCTCGAGCGCGAATTTCGAGAGGAGGGCGACGCCGTTATAGGTCTTCTGGCCGAAGAGCGCGCATTGATAGCCCATCGCCTCGAATTCGAGACGGGGAAAATTCTCGTCCACGCATTTGATCTCCTGCAGGCACAGGACATCCGGTGCGAAGGCCTTCGTCCAGGTCAAGACCTGTTCGAGATGCGCCTTGATGGAGTTGACGTTGAAGGTGGCAATGCGCATGGCTCAAGGGGCGTTCTTTCTCAAACTCTTAGCACTCAAGACACTGCCTTGGCCACGGGCCTCAAGTCGCATCTCCAGACAGCATGGCAATCGAGCGGCGGAGATTGGCGCGGGCCAGTGTCTCCCATGTTTCTGGAATTGCAGCGCTGAAATAAAGCCGTGGCCGACGGAGGAAATCTTTCAGGATCGTGCCGCGCCCCTGGCGGAAGCGGTCCTCCGGCACGAACGCATATTCCCTGCGGATGGCCGCCTCATAGGTATCAAAGACCTCAGATGGTGCGGCGAGGATGGATAGGTCGAGATCGAGAAATAGGCCGCAATCGGAAAGGGCATCCGCCGGGAGTTCTTCAGGAAGCTGATGATACCGGGTCGCGCGGATGTAGATCGACGCCTTTTCGAGCGTCGCCTTCGCAGCCTCGTTCCCTGCTTCAGAAAGGAGAAGGGATGCGCTCTTTTCCTCATTGTCCTTCGCGATGGGATCATAGACGGCATCATGCCAGTAGATGGCCCAAAGGACTGCCGCGGGATCGGCCAGAGAGAATTCGTATGTACGGAAGTGCCGCAGCAGTGCTTCGATATGTTCCCAGGTGTGATATGCCCGATGTGGCTCTGCATAGCGCCTTTTCAGGCCTTCGAGAAGGCGAAGCGATGGTCCTGCCATCGGCGGTGTTCCTCTATTTCATTCCCGGCGCTGGCTTCACTTCGCGCTGCTCACCACTGCATTCCGCCGTCTCGACTTGTCGCAACGCTTCGCCGATGACCGAATGGCGAGGGTTGCTCAAATCCTTCTACACCGAGAACGAAGTTCCACAGCCGCAAGAGGACTTCGCATTGGGATTCCTGATCTGGAAGGACGCGCCGATCAGCTCATCGACATAGTCAAGCTCCGAGCCCTTCAGGAAGGATGCGGAGACTTCATCGATCAGCACCGTCACGCCGTCGCGCTCGATCCTCAGATCGTCGGGCGCCGCGTCTTTGTCGAAGCTGAAGCCATACTGATAGCCAGCGCAACCGCCCCCCGATACGGAGACCCGCAGCATGCTGCCGGGGGCCTCTTCCTTCAGCACCTTTGCGATTTCGGCAGCCGCTCGGGCCGAGACTGTTACGGGCAGGGCGCCGTCCATTGCTGAAAAACTCCCGACGCGGGGCGATCCGCGCTAAAATAGCGAATGAGTCTTAAATAGGCGGTCGAATTCGATCCGGAAAGGGGTCATGGCCAGGCCACTCAGCTTTCCTGCGCCCTTTGCGGGCGATGCCGCTCCTTACGCCACGCGCCCCACGCAGACCCGGGGACGTCTTTATCCGGAGCCCGAGAGCCTCACCCGGACCGTGTTCCAGCGCGACCGGGACCGGATCATCCATTCGGCGGCGTTTCGGCGCCTCAAGCACAAGACGCAGGTCTTCGTTTATCACGAGGGCGATTATTACCGTACGCGCCTCACCCATTCGCTGGAGGTGGCGCAGATCGCCCGCTCCATCGCGCGCATTCTGGGGCTCGATGAGGATCTGGCCGAGGCGCTCGCCCTCGCGCATGACCTTGGCCATACGCCCTTTGGCCATGCGGGCGAGGATGCGCTCAATGCCGCCATGGCGCCCTTTGGCGGGTTCGACCACAATGCCCAGGCCCTGAAGCTCGTGACGGCGCTCGAACACCGCTATGCGGCGTTCGACGGGCTCAACCTCACCTGGGAATGTCTTGAGGGGATGGTGAAGCATAACGGTCCGCTTCTTGGTCCCCATGCGCGGGGCGGAGAGGTGCCGGCGGCCATTCTTTCCTATGCGCGGGCGCATGATCTCGAACTCGACCGGTTCGCCGGGCTCGAGGCGCAGGTCGCGGCCATTTCCGATGACATCGCCTATAACAATCACGACATCGACGATGGATTGCGGGCGCAATTGTTCCCGCTCGACGCCTTGATGGCGGTGCCCCTTGTCGGCCCGGTGTTCCAGGAACTCCTCGACCGGTATCCAGGGCTCGAGCGCCAGCGGCTCATCCATGAAGCGGTGCGCCGGCTCATGACCCTCATGATCGAGGATGTCGTGCGCGAGACATTGCGGCGGATCGAGCAGGATCATGTGCGGTCCGTCGAAGAGGTGCGCCTTGCCAGCCATCCCTTCTGCGCCTTTTCAGCCGACATGGCGGCCTATGATGCGGGTCTGAAGGAGTTCCTGTTCGCGAACATGTACCGGCACTATCGCGTCAACCGCTCAGTCGCCAAGGCCAAACGCGTCGTGCGCGAACTCTTTGACCTTTTTCTCAATCAGCCTAATGTGTTGCCTCCGGAATGGGCGCGTGGCTGCGAGAGGCCTGGCAGTGCCGAAACGGCACGGGTCGTGTGCGACTATATCGCGGGCATGACCGATCGGTACGCGTTGGAAGAGCATCGCCGCCTTTTTGCCATCGAAGGCGGTTATTGAGCGCTTGACGGCGCTTTGGGATGAAGCCCTTTTGGTGCCGTTCCCGGCCGCGCACAGCTAGACTAAAAAAGCGGGTGGTGATTCGATTACCGATCAGCGAATGGAGGCCTTCATGGCAAAGCTCGAGCGCGGGGTCTACGATCCGGCCTTTGACGAAGACGAGCTTGAGACCTTCGATGCAACCGAGGAAGAAGAGGAGGAGGGGCAGGGGCGCAATCCCGTCATCCTCATCCTTGGCATTCTCGTGTTGCTCGGTTTCGCGGCGGTGGTCTGGCTCGCCTATGATCAAGGCAGCCGGCAGAGCCCACGCGGCGGAGAGCCGCCGGTGCTGGCGGCCGAAGACGGACCCGTGAAGGTTCCGCCGGAAAGCCCTGGCGGTACAGAGATCCCCTATCAGGACAAGGTCATCTACGATCGTGTCACGGGCGAAACGGCGGCGCCGGGTGAGCAATTGCTGCCTCCCGCGGAATCGCCGAAGCCGCTTCCCGAGACCACGACGGCCGCTGCCGCGCCGCCTCCTGGGGCCACCCAGCCGGAGCGGCCTCCCCTGACAACGCCGGCAGGTCCTGGAACGCCGGCCACGGGAACGGCCGCGGAGCCGGCCGCTCCTGCGCCCGTCTCGCCCAAACCGCCCGCGACGGCGGGGTCGGGGGAGACACAGGTTGCGGCCGAGGCCGCGCCCGTCACGGTGCTCTCGCCCGCTCAGGCACCCACGGGCGCGTTCGTGGTCCAGGTCGGGGCTTTTGAAAGCGATGCCCTGGCGGCCGACGCCTTCGAACGCATCAAGGGCAAGAATGTGGAGACTCTGCGCGGGCTTAGCCCCAGCATTCAACGTGTCGACCTGGCCAATAAAGGGATTTGGTACCGCCTGCGCGTTGGCGCCTTTGCCACGAAGGATGAGGCGGCGGCGGTGTGCAAGAAGCTCAAGGCGAACGGGCAAGACTGCCTTGTCGCCAAGAACTAATACGGACTTGGCGATGGACGGATCGCACGCGTGACCCATTCGGCCTTGATCCTTGGATTTGGCACGACTTCCCTGTCCGCGGCCGAGCGCCAGTTCTTCAAACAGGTGCGGCCGTGGGGCTATATTCTCTTTGCGCGGAACATTGATAATCCGGCGCAAGTGCTCTCTCTCACAGATGAATTGCGATCCCTCGATGGGCGGGAATCGCTCCCGATCCTGGTCGATCAGGAAGGCGGCCGCGTCGCCAGGTTCAGGGCACCGTTCTGGCGGCATCCACCCGCCGCCGCGCGCTTTGCCGGCTTGCATACGCGAAGTGCTTCCGACGCGATCGAGGCCGCGCGGCTCAACAGCCAAATCATTGCCGATGATCTGCGCGCCGTCGGGGTGACGGTCGATTGCGCGCCGTGCATCGATGTACCGTTTCCCGGTGCCCATGACGTAATCGGCGACCGGGCCTATGGCCGCGATCCGGCCGGCATCGCGGCGCTCGGGCGGGCGGTTTGCGAGGGGCTGCAAGCGGGCGGCGTGGCCCCCATCATCAAGCATATTCCCGGACATGGCCGCGCGATGTCGGACAGCCATCTCGATCTGCCGATCGTTGATGCGTCGCTTGCGGATTTGCGCGTCAGCGACTTCCTGCCGTTCCGCGCGCTCGCCGATGCGCCAATGGCGATGACAGCGCATGTCGTCTATGCAGGCATCGACCCCGCCAAACCGGCCACACTATCCGCGCGCATCATTGGCGATGTCATTCGCGGCGAAATTGGCTTTGGGGGGCTTCTCATGACCGATGACCTTTCGATGCGGGCGCTTCAGGGCAGTTTCGCCGCGCGCACTCAAAGCTCTTACGCCGCCGGTTGCGACGTCGTGCTCCACTGCAATGGCAACATGGCGGAGATGGCGGAAATCGCGGTGGAGGCCCGTCCGCTGCTCGGGGATTCCTTGCGGCGTGCAGAGGCCGCCGAGGCGGCGATCCCCGTCCGTCCCCTTGCGTTCGATCGCGGCGCGGCCCTGCAGCGCCTCACAGAACTCTTGCCCGACGGCGCGGTGGCCTGATGAGCGAATTCCTGCATGAACTCGCGCAATCGCCGCCGCCAGAGGCTGAGGCCGCGCTCATTCTCGACATCGATGGTTTCGAGGGGCCGCTCGACCTCCTGCTCAATCTTGCCCGGGTGCAGAAGGTCGATTTGCGGCGCATTTCGATCCTCGCCCTTGCCGACCAATATCTCACCTTCATCACCTCGGCGCGGCAGCTCGAACTTGACCTTGCGGCCGATTATCTCGTGATGGCGTCGTGGCTTGCCTATCTCAAGTCGAAGCTGCTGCTGCCCGAGCCGGAGGCCGCACCGGGGCCGAGCGGGGAAGAGCTGGCTCAGCGGCTCGCCTTCCGGCTGCAGCGCCTGGAGGCCATGCGCGAGGCGGCGACGCGTCTGTTTGCGCGCGACAGGCTGGGGCGGGACGTGTTCGCACGTGGTGCGCCCGAGCCCGTCGAGATCGTCAAGACCGCGAACTACAGCGATAACATCTACGATCTGCTCAAGGCCTATACCGCGCAGCGTGTGAAGGCGATACCCGTTCGCCTCAAAGTGGTGCGGGTGCCCGTGCTTGCGATCGAGGATGCGCGCAAGCGACTTGAGCGCATGCTGGGAATCATCGTCGACTGGTCCTCCCTCGATCAATTGATCCCGGAGGAATTTGCGCTGGGGTCTCACCGTCGCTCGGGCCTTGCGAGCACTTTCCTTGCGATGCTTGAAATGGCCAAGGACGGGAAGATCGAGTTGCAGCAAGCGGAGCCCTTGGGGCCGCTCTATGTGCGCCGCAGGGCGGAAGCTGAGCGTTTAGGGAGTGAGACATGAGTGATCGCCGCGGCCAATTGAAACGCGCTTCGCTTGCCGGCGATGCCGATGTCGTCGAGGAGGTGGCGGTGGACCAGATCGAGGGCGAAACGCGCTCGAATGTCACCATGCACCCTGAGACGAACCAGCATCTGCGCCTTCTGGAGGCTGTCCTTTTCGCGGCCGCGGAGCCTGTCAGCGAAGCCGTCCTTGCCGAGCGTCTGCCGCAGGGTGCCGATGTGCCTGGCTTGCTGCAGCAATTGCAGGCCATGTATGAGCGCCGGGGCGTCAATCTCGTTCAAATCGCAGGGAAATGGACCTTCCGTACAGCGTCGGACCTCGCCTTCTTGTTGCGCAAGGACGCCATTGAGACCAAGCGCCTGTCGCGGGCCGCGATGGAGACGCTGGCCATCATCGCCTATCATCAGCCCGTAACCCGGGCCGAAATCGAGGAAGTGCGCGGGGTGTCGATTTCCAAGGGCTCGCTCGACCTCCTGCTCGAAATTGGCTGGGTCAAGCCGCGCGGGCGGCGCAAGACGCCGGGCCGCCCCCTCACCTATGGCACCACGGAAGGCTTCCTGTCGCATTTCGGACTTGCGCAGGTGACCGATCTGCCGGGACTCGACGATCTGAAGGCGGCTGGGCTTCTCGATGCGCAATTGCCGCCCGATTTCAAGGTTCCGCTGCCGCTTGCGGGGCTCGGTGCCGATGAGGAGCCGCTGGCGCCCGATGATCCCGGGCTTTCGGATGGCGAGGGCGAATAGTCTCGCCCCCTTGCGGTCCGGGCGGGCGCGGTCTACCTCTCGTGTTGCGAGCGAGTTGCAACGAGGCATCAGGTGGCGGCGCGGCTTTCCCTTCAATCAGTGTCGAAGTCCTTCAACGGCTTTCCGGCGGTCATTTCGGTGTCCTTCGAGATCGCGCCCGGCGAGGTTTTTTGCCTGCTTGGACCATCGGGATGCGGAAAGTCGACCACGCTGCGCCTGGCGGCGGGGCTCGAACGCGCCGATGCGGGCCTCATCACGGTCAACGGTGCGGCGGTCGATGACGGGTGCCGCTATGTGCCGCCCGAAAAGCGCAAAGTTGGCTTGATGTTCCAGGACTTCGCGCTTTTCCCTCATTTGACGGTTGGGGAAAACGTGGCCTTCGGCCTCAACGGGTTCGACCGGCACCTTAGAATGAAAATTGCCCTTGAAGAGCTTGAAAAGGTTTCTCTTTCCCGCTTTTCCAAATCCTATCCACATGAGCTTTCGGGTGGAGAACAACAGCGTGTGGCGTTGGCCCGGGCGCTGGCGCCCAGCCCTTCGGTCATGCTGATGGATGAGCCCTTCTCGGGCCTTGATGAACGCCTGCGCGAGACGGTTCGGGCAGAGACCGTGCGGGCACTGAAGGCGCGGGGCACCGCCATCCTCATCGTCACGCATGATCCCGAAGAGGCCTTGCAGATCGCCGACCGGATCGCAGTCATGCGTGAGGGGCGCATCGTTCAGGTGGGGAGCCCGGAAGATATATACGACCGGCCGCGCGATCCGCACGTGGCACGGTTCTTCTCGGAGCTCAACACCGTTCATGCCGTGGCGGGGCAGGGGTCGAGCGACACCTTGTTCGGGCGCGTTGAGCCCGTTCAATGGCCCAAGGGCACGCGGATCGAAATCATGCTGCGGCCGCAATTCCTTCACCTGGCGGACCTTGGGGATGGGATCGCCGGGGTGGTGCGCGATTCGCGCCTGCTCGGCGATGACTGTCTCATCGAGGTTGAGGTCGACCGGCCCGATGTCACCGAGGCGGGCGAGCCGCTGATCCTCAAGGCCCGGGTGCATGGACGGCACCTGCCCGCGCCAGGCTCCAGGGTGGGGGTGAATGCCGACCTATCCCACGCGTTTGTTTTTCCCTGCTCGCATCAGCCTGAGAGGGTGCCTGCCTGAGCTCTCAAGCCTTTGGTATCGCTTGGGTTTCTGGCAAGAGCAGGCGGCCGACAGGCCCCAGAGGTGTAATTACGTCTTCGCTCAGAATAGTTATGCTACAAGCCCTTGGAATACCTATCTTAGAGGATGACACGGGTTGTGCGCCGGGAAGGCGGGCCCGCGTGTCTGGTGATTTGGCGCCAGTCCGGCTCAGCCCTCGGGCTTTTCCGGTCGGGCCTCGTTGAGGGAGCCTTACTATGGGTGGTTTGAGCATCTGGCATATTCTCGTCGTCGCGGTCCTCGTCGTGCTCCTTTTCGGACGCGGCAAGATCTCGGAGCTCATGGGCGATGTCGCTAAGGGCATAAAGAGCTTCAGGAAGGGGCTTTCGGAGGATGATGCCCCAGCAAAGCCCAAGCCCATCGCCGATGGAACGGCAGAGCCTGCGCCGCAAAAGACCGGCGAGCAGCAGCATAGCTGATCGCGCACCGCGCAAGGCAGGTCAGGCCGCCACATGTTCGATATCGGCTGGAGTGAACTCTTGGTCATCGGCGTCGTCGCCCTCGTCGTCGTGGGTCCGCGCGACCTGCCCAAGATGATGCGCGGGGCGGCGCAATGGGTCCGCGCGCTGCGCCGGATGGCGGGCGATCTGCAGCACCATGTCGATGATCTGATGCGCGAAAGCGAGCTCGACGAGCTGCGCCGCGAGGTCCATGCGCTGCGCACCGGCAAGACCTTGGCGCCCTCGATCGACCGACGCTCGCCGCCACCTGCGGGCGACGGCCTTGGGAAAGCCGCCACGGAAATTGCCCCGCCAGCCGCCGTGCCCGCACCGGCACCCGGCGCCGCATCTCCCTCATCGCCGGACATGCCCTCGTGAACGCGCATATGGACGAAGAGGAGATCGAGGCGACGAAGGCGCCTCTCATGGACCACCTGATGGAGCTGCGCACACGGCTCTTATGGACGCTCGTCGCGTTCGCCGTCGCGTTCGTTGGCTGTTATGTGTTCGCCGAGCCGATCTATGGGATGCTCGTCCATCCGCTCGATGCCGCGTTCGCCGGCCAGGAAGGGCGGCGGATGATCTTCACCGCGCTCTATGAGGGCTTCCTCACCTATGTGCGGGTCGCGTTTTTCGGCGCGCTGTGTCTCACCTTCCCGATCGCGGCCATCCAGGTGTGGAAGTTCGTCGCGCCGGGGCTCTACCGCAACGAGCGCAGCGCCTTTTTTCCCTATCTCGTCGCCACGCCCGTCATGTTCGCGACGGGCGCGATGTTCGTCTATTTCTTCGTCATGCCGATGGCGATCCAGTTCTTCCTCAGCTTCGAGACGCCGGGAAGCGCCGGGGGGCTGCCGATCCAGCTCGAGGCGAAGGTGGGTGAATATCTCGATCTCATCATGGCGCTCATCTTCGCGTTCGGCCTGTCGTTCCAGCTCCCCATCATCCTGACGCTGATGGGGCATGTCGGGCTCATCTCGTCAGATTATCTCGTCGAGTATCGGCGCTATGCGATCGTGATCGTCTTTGCGATCGCGGCCGTCATCACGCCGCCCGATGTGCTCAGCCAGGTCGGGCTCGCGGTGCCCATGCTGCTGCTCTATGAGGGCTCGATCTGGATCATCCGCGCGATCGAGCGGGCGCGTGGGCGCAAGGTCGAGGAGGCCTCGGCGGAGTAGTTCCCCTATCGCAAGTATCGGATTGCGCATTTGTGCGCGCTTCTCCATCTTCGAGCCTCCACACGGCAAGGAGGTTCGCGATGGCGCGGTTTTTGTTTCTTCATGGCAGCTGGCATGGCGCCTGGTGCTGGCACAAGGTGCTGCCCGCGATGCGGGCGGCGGGCCATGAGGCCCTGGCGATCGATCTTCCCGGGCGGGGACGCGCGCCGGCAACGCCGCTCTTCGTTGGTCTTTCTCGCATGGTGCGGCAGGCGGAGGCGGCGCTGTCGCAGAGGGAAAAAACCACCATCGTCGTTCACAGCCGCAATGGCATTGTGGCCTCCAGCCTTGCGGAGCGGGCGCCGGAGAGGATCGCGCGCGTCATCTATCTTGCGGCCTATATGCTGCCCTCCGGCAAGCGTGTGCTCGACTATATTCCAGACAAAGGCTCGCTGCTGACGGGACAGGTCACGATCAACCGGCGCGCCCTTTGGGACTGGCTCAAGCCCGAAGCCTATCAGGCGGCGCTTTATGCCGATTGCAGCGATGCGGATGTGGCGCTCGCACAGGCGCTCCTCGTGCGGGAGCCGCTGCGCCCCGCCTTGACGCGGCTGCATCTGACGGATGAGCGCTATGGCAGCGTGCCGCGGGGCTATATCCGCCTCACCGATGATCGGGCCGTGTCGCTGTCGCTGCAGGATCGGCTGCTCGGCGAGACAAAGGTTGATCGCGTCGAGAGCATCGCGGCCAGCCACTCGGCGTATTTCTCGCAACCCGAACGCCTGGCAGAGGCCGTTCTCAAGATCGCAGGGCGTTAGATGAGTGGGGGGTAGGGGGTGCATGGGAACTGGACGGCCCCCGCATTCGGCGCCTATACAGGCGCGCTCCCCTAGAGCGGCGTGCCTTCAATCAGAATCGTCACGCCGCTCTATCTCTTTGTGTTGTCGCAACGTTTAGCGGAAAACCGGTACCCACTTTTCCGCACGTTGCTCTAAAGCCTGAAAGCCCTTCCATGCACGACATCAAAGCCATTCGCGACATTCCGGCGGCCTTCGATACTGGCCTCAGACGGCGGGGCCTTCCGCCCTCGAGCGAGCCCGTGCTGGCGGCGGATGCCGAATTGCGGGCGCTGCTGAAATCGCTGCAGGATGCACAGGCGCGGCGGAACGAGGCGGCGAAACTGATCGGGGCTGCAAAGGCCAAGAAGGACGAGGCAGAGGCGCAGCGCCTGATGGCGGAGGTGGGTGACCTCAAATCCACCATCCAGCAGGGCGAGGAAGACCAGCGCAGGCTGGAGGCCAAGGTTGCTGCGCTGCTCTCAGGCATTCCCAACACGCCTGGGCCTGAGGTGCCGGACGGCCGCGATGAAAAAGACAATGTCGAGGTGCGCCGGCACGGCTCCCCGCGCAATTTTCCCTATACGCCGCGTCAGCACTATGACCTCGGCGAGGCCATGGGGCTGATGGATTTCGAGAGCGCGGCGCGGATATCCGGCTCGCGCTTCGTGTTCCTCAAAGGCCATCTGGCGCGGCTGGAGCGGGCCTTGGGCGCCTTCATGCTGGACCTGCATACAAGCGAGCATGGCTATACCGAGATGAACCCGCCGCTGCTGGTGCGGGATGAGGCGATGTTCGGCACGGCGCAATTGCCGAAATTCCGTGAAGATCAGTTTGGCACGACGAACGGGTTCTGGCTCATTCCGACTGCGGAGGTCTCTCTCACCAACTCCGTGCGCGAGCAGATCCTCGATGAGGCTACGCTGCCCTTGCGCATGACGGCGCAGACGCCCTGCTTTCGGGCGGAGGCGGGCGCGGCGGGGCGCGATACGCGCGGCATGATCCGCATGCACCAATTCACCAAGGTTGAGCTCGTCTCGATCACGGCGCCTGAAAAATCGGCCGAGGAGCATGACCGCATGACGGCATGCGCCGAAGAGGTGCTGAAGCGCCTCGATCTGCCGTTCCGTACCGTGGTTCTGTGCGCGGGCGATATGGGTTTTGCCGCGCAGAAGACCTATGACATCGAAGTCTGGCTGCCGGGGCAGGGTGCCTATCGCGAGATTTCGTCCTGCTCCAATTGCGGCGATTTTCAGGCCCGGCGCATGGAAGCACGCTATCGTCCGGCCGAGGGCAAGGGCACGCGCTTTGTCCATACGCTCAATGGTTCGGGTGTCGCGGTCGGGCGCGCGATGATCGCCGTCATCGAAAACTATCAAGATGAAGATGGCGGGGTGATCGTCCCTGAGGTCTTGAGGCCCTATATGGGTGGGCTGGCCAAGATTCCGCCGGCGCGTTGAACATTAAGGTCTCACGATGAAAAAACTCCCCTTGCGCATTCTTGTTTCCAACGATGACGGTATCCACGCGCCGGGGCTGAAGGTGCTTGAGAATATTGCCGAATCGATCTCCGACGAGGTCTGGATCATCGCGCCCGAAACCGAGCAGAGCGGAGCGTCGCATTCCTTGACACTGACGCTGCCTTTGCGCCTGCGCCAGGTCAGCGAGCGCAAATTCGCGGTGCAGGGCACGCCCACGGACTGCGTGATGATGGGCATCAAACATGTGATGAAGGACAAGCTGCCCGATCTCGTGCTGTCGGGCGTCAACCGGGGCGCCAATATCGCCGATGACGTCACCTATTCAGGCACGATCGCGGCGGCGATGGAAGGAACGGTGCTCGGCGTCCCCTCGATCGCGCTCAGCCAGGCATTCGGTCACTCGGGCAGCAGCCAGGTCAAGTGGTCGTGCGCGGAAACCCACGGCGCCAAGCTGATCCGCCGGCTCATCGCGCATGGCTGGCCGAAGGATGTGCTCATCAACATCAACTTTCCCGATGCCTTCCCCAAGGACGTCACCGAAATCGTGATGACCGTGCAGGGCAAGCGCGACCAGGCAACCCTCCATATCGATGAACGGGTGGATGCGCGCGGCAATCCCTATTACTGGACGGCGTTCAAGCGCATCCTATCAAACCCGCCGCAGGGGACGGACCTGAAGGCCATCTATGACGGCAAGATTTCGGTGACGCCCCTGCACCTCAACTTGACCGAGATGGCGGTTTATGAAGACCTGAAGAGGACCCTCGATCTGTCGATGACCGAGGTTTGAACCTCACCGGCGTTGAACCCTGGCGGGCCCTTGTCCGAGAACGACTATCAGAAGATCCAGCTCATCATGGAACTGCGGCGGCAGGGCATCCGTGATGCCCGGGTGCTGGACGCGCTCGAGCGGGTGCCGCGCGAGGCCTTCGTGCCGCCGACCTTCCGCGAACACGCCTATGCCAATACGGCGCTGCCCATCGCCTGCGGTCAGACAATCAGCCAGCCCTTCATTGTCGCATACATGACCGAGGCGCTCGCGGTGGGCGAGCGGATGCGGGTGCTCGAGATCGGCACGGGGTCGGGCTATCAGACCGCTGTCCTCGCCCAGCTTGCCCAGCGCGTTTACACGGTCGAGCGGCACAGGCCGCTGATGGATTTCGCCAAGGCGATGTTCGAGCGGCTGAAGCTGACCAATATCGTCACTCGGGTCGGGGATGGCACCAAAGGCTGGCCGGAGGCCGCGCCCTTTGATCGCATCCTCGTGACGGCGGCCGCGCCCGAAGGCCCGCCGCAAGTCCTCATCGATCAGCTCAAAGTGGGCGGGGTGATGATCGTTCCTGTGGGCATGCAGTCGGTCGATCAGACTTTGTTAAGACTAAGAAAGAATGATGCGGACGTGGAGTCAGAGACGCTCATGCCCGTTCGGTTCGTACCGCTCGTGGGGGGCGTTCCCTGACCCGGCCGTTGCAGCCCGAGGTTTCGTCCCATGAAGTACGCTCGCCTCGCCCTTGCCTTGATCCTGCCTTTGGCGCTTGCCGCCTGCAGCACGTATTCAAAGCGCAACGCGGCCTATGGTTTTGAGAAGTCGTCCCGCAACTATGCGTCCCAGAAGGACGAATTCTGGGACTCAGCCTATGGCGACGCGGAGGCTTCGGGCACGGGCTATTACGTGACAGTGCGGCGCGGGGATACGCTGACGGCCATCTCTCAGCGCGCCGGCTATCGTCCAGAGACGATCGCGCGGGCGAACCGGATGAGCGATCCCCATGCGCTTTATCCCGGGCAACGGGTCTGGATCCCGGGACGGCCAGGGTCCTCAAGCTATACGCAATATCGGCCGCCATCCTCGTCTGGCTATGCAACGCCCGCGCCCCGGCCGAAGCCCCAGAGCGGTGATCCCTCTTGGCCGACAAGGCCCTCGGTCGGCGAAGGCGAGCTTTCCTCGCGCGTTGCCTTTGACTGGCCGCTGCGGGGCAGGGTCATCACCGGCTTTGGCGTGCGGGCCAACGGAGAGCGCAATGACGGCATCAACATCGCCGCCGCCGAAGGCGATCCGGTGCGTGCCGCTGCGGATGGCACGGTCACCTATGCGGGCGATGAATTGCGCGGCTATGGCAAGCTCGTGCTCATTCGCCACCCCAACGGCTATGTGACGGCCTATGCGCATAACAGCAGCATCCGTGTCGACAAAGGCGACCGCGTCCGGCGTGGACAGGTGATCGCCGCGGCGGGCAGGACCGGCGCCGTCGACCGCCCGCAGCTGCATTTCGAGATCCGCAAGGGCGTGCAGCCCGTCGATCCGCGGCGCTATCTGGGCGGCACCTACGCGGCTGAGTGAAGCGTCTTGCCGAGGCGGCCGGCCCAATCCTGAATGAACTGCCAGGCGACGCGGCCCGAGCGGCCGCCGCGTGTCGCGGCCCATTCGAGTGCCGCCTCGCGCAGGCCCTCGCCCACAAGGCCGTATCTTTGCGCATAGGCCGTCACCATCGCCAGATAGTCGTCCTGGCTGCAGTGGTGAAAGCCAAGCCAGAGGCCGAAACGGTCCGAGAGCGAGACTTTCTCCTCGACCGCCTCGTGCGGGTTGATGGCGGTCGAGCGCTCATTTTCCAGCATCTCGCGCGGCATCAGGTGTCGCCGGTTCGAGGTGGCATAGAAAAGCACATTGGCGGGACGCCCCTCGATGCCGCCCTCCAGCACCGCCTTCAGCGATTTGTAGCTCGCATCGGCCGCATCGAAGGAGAGGTCGTCGCAGAAGATGAGGAAGCGGCGCTCATCCCCGCGCAGGCGCTTCATCAGGAGGGGGAGGGTGGCGATATCCTCGCGGTGGATCTCGATGAGCACGAGGTCGCTTGCGCCTGCCGCGACAAGGGCCGCATGGGCGGACTTGACGAGCGAGCTCTTGCCCATGCCGCGCGCGCCCCAGAGCAGGGCGTTGTTGGCGGGCAAACCCTTGGCGAAACGGGCGGTGTTCTCAACCAGCTGGTCACGGACCCGGTCTATGCCCTTGAGGAGTTCAAGGCCGATACAGGCAACCTCGGGCACCGGCTCCAGGGTCTTTTCTTCGATATTCCAGACATAGGCGTTCGCGGAAGGCTGGGCCGAGGATTCGGTCCTTGGCGGGGCCAGCCGCTCGAGCGCTTCGGCGATCCGGGCGAGGATGGTGTGGAGATCGGCGGGTTCGTCGGCGATGGGACTCAAGGGTGATTTCCGCTACCGGGTGAGGGACTTAAGGCGAAATGCTTCGTCCTTCCCCATGAATTTTGCAACCCTCTCGCGGGATCCTTCCTGGCCAATGGGGGTGCGATTGCATTCCCCCCCGCTCGGGCTATAGTCCGCGCCCTTGCGGCCCCATTCTCCCTTTGGGGCCGCTACACGTCCAACAGCTCGAACGACCAGGAGCCTTATCCACGATGTTCATCACGCCGGCATGGGCCCAGACCGCAGGCGGGGGCGCTGGGATCGAAGCCATTTTTGTTCAGATCTTCCCGCTCATACTGATCGTCGCGCTCTTCTATTTCCTGCTCATCCGACCGCAGCAGCAGCGGATGAAGGCGCACAAGGACATGGTCGCCGCGGTGCGCCGGGGGGATGTCGTCGTCACGGCGGGCGGGCTGGTCGGCAAGGTGAAGACCGTGCACGACGCTGAGGATGAACTCACGGTTGAAATCGCCAAGGGCGTCGAGGTGCGCGTCGTGCGCTCAACGCTTTCGGATGTGCGCTCCAAACCTGAGCCCGCGCCCAAAGAAATCAAGGCGAAAGACGACCAGAGCGACGCATAAGGCCCGTCATCAGCGGATTGGATTTGAGACGATAGGTACGGGTGCTTCCCATGCTCCATGTCACGCCGCGCTTCACGATCTTTGTCGGGCTGGTGATCCTCGCCACGATCGTTTTCGGCGCCCCCAATGTGCTGCCGCAGTCGCTGCGCGACGCGCTGCCATCGTGGTGGCCGCGTGAACCCATCAGCCTTGGACTAGATCTGCGGGGCGGCTCTTCGCTGCTGCTCTCGATCGACATGGAAACGATGCGGAACGACCGTATCGAGACGCTGCTCAACGATGCGCGGCGCACACTCCGGGCGGAGAAAATCGGCAATGTGGGCGCCAAGCGCGTCGGCGATGCCGTCGAAGTTCAGATCAGCTCGCGTGAGGAGACGGAAAAGGCCACGAACGCCTTGCGCAGTGCCCTTGGCACGTCGGCGGTCGCGGTTTTCGCCGGCCAGTCTCCCGCCATCACCGTCACCAGTTCGGATACGGGGCTCATCACGCTTGCCTATACGGAGAGCGGCTGGGCGGATGTGCGCACCCGTGCGGTGCAGCAATCCATCGAGATCGTGCGGCGGCGCGTCGATGAATTGGGCACGCGGGAGCCCGCCATTCAGCAGCAGGGGGCCGACCGCATCCTCGTTCAGGTGCCGGGGCTGTCCGATCCGCAACGGCTGAAGGACATTCTGGGCAAGACTGCCAAGATGACCTTCCACCTCGTGCATCTGGATACGCCGGTTGAGGACGTCCTTAACGGCGCGCCACGACCGCCAGGTACTACGCTCATGGAAATGGCCGACGGATCGGGCCAGAAGATCCTCATCGAGAGCCGCGTCCTCGTCTCGGGCGAGAATCTCGTCGATGCGCAACAAAGCTTCGACAGCCGGACGAATGAAGTCGTCGTTTCCTTTCGTTTCGACACGACGGGGGCACGCCGCTTTGCCGACATCACGCGCGAGAATGTCGGCCGGCCCTTCGCCATCGTGCTCGACGGCAAGGTCGTGACGGCACCCGTCATCAACGAACCGATCACGACGGGCTCGGGCCAGATCAGCGGCGGGGGCGCGGGCTTCTCGGTTCAGGAGGCGAACGACCTTGCGCTCGTGCTGCGCGCGGGCGCGCTTCCCGCCCCACTCACCATCATCGAGGAGCGCACAGTCGGCCCGGATCTGGGCGCCGATTCAATCGCGGCGGGGCAGCTTGCCGCCCTTCTCGGCATGGGGGCAGTCTTCGTCTTCATGGTCGTTTGCTACGGCCTGTTCGGCGTCTTTGCCAATGTCGCGCTCGCGGTCAATATCGCGATGATCTTCTCGGTCATGACCGCAATCGATTCGACGCTCACGCTTCCCGGGATCGCCGGCATCGTGCTCACGATCGGCATGGCGGTGGATGCGAACGTGCTCATCTATGAGCGCATGCGGGAGGAGGCGGCGCTCGGCAAGCCCGCGATCTCGGCCATGGATGCAGGGTTCTCGCGCGCACTGGGCACGATCATCGATTCGAACCTGACGACCGTTCTTGCCGTCGGGCTGCTCTTCATTTTCGGGTCGGGACCCATTCGGGGCTTTGCGGTTGCGCTCATCATCGGCATTGGCTGCTCGATGTTCACGGCCGTGACGCTCACCCGGGTCATCATTGCCTATTGGGTGTGGTGGACCCGCCCGAAAGTGCTGCCAATCTAATTACGTATAGTTGCCAGCCCCCTCGCTTTGGGACAGTGTTGACTGAACTATTCGGGGAAACGCAACACATGGCCGACCTGCTTTCAAATCTGAACCGGACGCTGATCGCCGGTTTCTTGCTCAGTCTCGTCGTATTCTTCATTATGGTCGTTGTGTGGACGGGCGGTCCTACCGCCCTAGGCGCGACGTTGATGAGCGAGCGGTTCTGGAGCTTCATCATGCGCTGGCTGCATGTGGTCAGCGGGGTCGTCTGGATCGGGCTTCTCTATTATTTCAATCTCGTCCAGATGACTCAGATGCCGCGCATTCCGGACGAGCAGAAGCCTGCGGTGTCGAAGTTCATCGCGCCCGAGGCGCTGTGGTGGTTCCGCTGGGGTGCCATGTCGACGATCGTGACGGGGATCATTCTTGCCGCGCTCAACGGCTATCTGCTGCAGGCCATCACGCTCGGCGCGATCGAGCGCTTCTCGAGCCCCTCGACGATCCTGATCGGTATCGGCATGTGGCTGGGCACCATCATGTGGTTCAATGTCTGGTTCATCATCTGGCCGAACCAGCAAAAGGCGATGAACATCGACAACCGCTATCCCGATCTTCAAAAGGAAGACAAGGCGCTGGCGGCACGCACAGCCATGCTGTTCAGCCGGACGAACATGATGCTTTCGGTTCCGATGCTCTTTGCCATGACGGGCGGCGGCATCAACGCTAATTTCGTCGCGGGCTGAGGGGCAGGGGCGGCTTGCCTGACGGTCATGCGTTTGCATTCGCTCAGGCGCATGACGAGGAGCGTTTCCTCAGCGCCCTGTTCGCGCCGGCGCGGGTGCGGCCACATCTTCTTTCGCTATACGCTTTCAACGCGGAACTTGCGCGTATCGGACAAGCGACGCGGGAGCCGCTGATCGGCACCATGCGCCTTGCCTGGTGGCGGGGGACGCTGGAGACGATCGGCACGGGGGTGATGCGGCCCCATCCGCTGATGCCGGAGCTGGCCAAGGCCATTGGCGCGGGGCGGCTTCCCCTTGCCCTCTTCGATGCCATGATCGCGGCCCGGCATTTCGATGTGACTGGCGAAACGCAAGCCGACTGGGAAGCATTCGCGCATCATGCCGATGGGAGCGCGGGCAATCTCCTGCGCCTCAGCGCGCGGCTGTTCGGCATCGAAGCGGATGATCACCCGGCCATCCGGACGGCGGCGATCGCCGGCGCGCTGATCGGCTGCTGGCGCAATCATCGCGCCGGCATCCCGGGCGCGGCGCGCTTTCTGCCAGAGCCCGGGGACGCGCCCGCACGCGCGCAAGAACAGCTCCGGCTGTTGGCTTCACAGTGGGAGGGGCGGCTTCGGCCTGCCTTGCCGGCGTTTCTGCCTGTCAGCCTGCACAGGCTGGCGCTGATGCGGAGAGAGGTTTCTTCCTGGCGGCGGCTCGGCGCCCTTGCTGGCGCGGTGCTGCGCGGACGCCCATGACGGGCGTCACTGCGCCGCCCTGGCGCTGGATGCGCCTGCCCAGGACCCCAGGTCGGCAAGCGCGCGACGGGAGAGCGATTGCTTGCGCAGGCGGCCGCGCTCCTTGCCCTTGCGGAGCGCCTCTTCCTCTATCGGCGGGAAGAGCCCGAAATTGATGTTCATGGGCTGGAACGTCTCGGCATAGGCGCCGCCCGTGATGTGACGCAGCAGCGCGCCCAGCGCCGTCGTTTGCGGTGGGGGCGGCACCACCTCACCCAGGCGCGATGCGGCGGCCATGAGGCCCGCGAGAAGGCCGATGGCTGCGCTCTCGACATAGCCTTCAACGCCGGTGATCTGCCCGGCAAAACGCAGGGCGGGCAGAGCCTTCAGGCGCAGGCCGCTATCCAGCAGGCGCGGCGCATTGAGGAAGGTGTTGCGATGAAGGCCGCCCAGCCTTGCAAACTGGGCACGCTCCAGGCCTGGAATGAGGCGGAAGATACGCGTCTGCTCGGCATGTTTCAGCTTGGTCTGGAAGCCGACCAGGTTGTAGAGCGTGCCCAGCGCGTTGTCCTGGCGCAATTGCACGACGGCATAAGGGCGCCGTCCCGTGCTTGGATCGGTGAGGCCGACGGGCTTCATGGGGCCGAAGCGCAGCGTGTCGAGGCCGCGTTCCGCCATCACTTCGATCGGCAGGCAGCCATCGAAATAAGGCGTCGATTTCTCCCATTCCTTGAACTCGGTTTTCGCGCCGGCGAGCAGGGCGCAGACAAAGGTGCGATACTCGGTCTCGCTCATCGGGCAATTGATGTAGTCGGCGCCTGTCCCGCCTGGACCTTCCTTGTCATAGCGCGACTGGAACCAGGCGCGAGAGAAGTCGATGCTCTCGCGATAGACGATGGGCGCGATGGCATCGAAGAAGGCAAGGCTCGCCTCACCCGTCGCGGCGCGGATCGCGTCGGCCAAAGGCGGGGAGGTCAACGGGCCTGTCGCGATGATGACTTCGTCCCAGTCCGCAGGCGGCAGACCGGCGATCTCTTCGCGTCGAATGGTGACGAGCGGATGCGCACGGAGCGCGGCCTCTACGCCTTGGGAGAAGCCGACGCGATCGACCGCGAGCGCGCCTCCCGCCGGGACCTGATGGCGGCCCGCCTCGCGCATGATGAGGGAGCCGAGGCGACGCATCTCCTCGTGCAAGAGGCCGACGGCATTGTTCTCCCAGTCATCGGAGCGGAAGGAGTTCGAGCACACAAGCTCGGCAAGGCCATCGGTGACATGCGCCTCGGTGCCGCGTTTGGGGCGCATCTCGTAGAGGATGACGGGCACGCCCTTGGCGGCGATCTGCCATGCCGCTTCACAACCGGCAAGGCCGCCGCCAATGACATGGACGGGGGGGATGGTCGACATGGGGGGAAGCTAGTAACCTCCCGCGCGAAGCTCAAGTGATTAAGGGGGAGGGGATGGCGCGCATTTGGCACTTCGCCCTGGCGGCGACCCTCCTGGCACCCGCCTTGCCCGCCATGGGGGATGAGCCTGAGCCTGCGCCCTGCACCCTCAACGGCATCAAGCTTTTCGGCCGGGTGAAGGTGGTTGAGAGCTTTCCCGACCTTGAAATCCAGGCCGTATCGAGCTTCCCGGACCTTAAGGTCTTGCCCGTCAACAGTTTCCCCGATTCCTGCGGCAAGTGGCAGTTCGTGGAAAGCTTTCCCGATTTCACGGTGAAGTTCGTCAGTTCCTTCCCCGACATCAAGGTTCAGTTCGTGGAGTCGTTCCCGGGCGAGCCGTAGGGGGCTAGGTGGATCGCCCGGACGGGGCCGGGCGATGACAAAATGGGGGAGCCCCTGGTCTTCTAAATGCCGCGTGATCCTAGTGTCCCGATTCCGAATTTCGATCGATACGGATATCGGCATTTAGCGCATTTCGGAAGCGATAGGACAGCAGCAATTCATTGATTCTCTTGTCGTTTTGACTTTGAAGTCTGCACTGGCGCTGATATCGAGAATGAAGCGGACTTCAAAATCACGACACTAGGGGACGTCCGGGCTGCGCCCCTTGAGGGGGAAGTTCTCCCGCCACGGCCTTGCCTCATCCATCACCCGCGCGATCGTCTCGCGGGCAAGCAGCCTTGCGCGATAGGCGTGTAGCGCCCGATGCGCTTTGGGGATCGGATAGCCCCAATGGGCATAGAAGAGGGCCGGAGCGGCCGCGCAATCCGCGATGCCGAAGCTGTCGTTCGCGGCCCAGTTTCTCCCCGCCATCCAGCGGTCGAGCTAGGCATAGCTCTTGTCCAGCGTCCCTTGCGCCACGGTGATCGTGTGCGGATCCTGCTTATCGGTATCACGCAAAGCGTTGAAAACCATCCGCGACAGCGGCGCCATGACATAGTCGTCAAAGATGCCGTCCATCTGCCGCGCCTCGATGGCGGCGCGGGGGTCCGCCGGAACCATCGGCGGCGCATGTCCATGATGCAGATCGAGATATTCGATGATCGCGGCCGATTCGATCACCACGTGATCGGCATCGATAAGCACTGGAAACTGGCCGGTGGGTGAGAGGCGGGCGACGGCCTCTCCATGCTGGGGATGATCGGCATCGAGCATCAAGAACTCGAAGGGCACGTTGCGCTCATGAAGCGCAATGAGCACCTTCCAGTAAAAGGCCGCGAAGGGGTGGCCATAGATTTTCACCATCGATCCTTCCTCCCCTTGCACCTCTCGTGGTTACCTCTTCGCCCGCTCCAGTCTGCACCCGTCAAATGGCCGCTGCGTCAAGCCGCGGGCTCGACCACGACCTGCGTCATCACCGAATTGGCGATGAAGCAGTTTTCGTGCGCACTGTGATGCATAGCCGCGATCTCTTCAGCGGAGGGACGGTGATCGCCGCCAAAGGTGATACGCGGGTGCAAGGTGACGTGGCTGACCCACATCTTGCCCTTCTCGTTCTTGGTCATGACGCCGACCGCATCGTCGTCATAGGCATCAACGACGAATTTCTTGCGCGCGGCGATCGCGAGAAAGGTGAGCATGTGACAGCTCGAGAGCGCTCCCACAAGGGCGCGCTCGGGATCGAGCCGATCCTTGTGACCCCTGTATTCAGGAGCGGATGACGCGGGGATCGCAAGTCCGCCCTCGATCACCCATTCATGCTGACGATTATAGGTGTCATAGCCGAAATCGGGGGTCGTCCGCTTCCAGGCGATGGTGGCACGATGTTCCGACATGACGGTCTCCTTCAGTTCCAATGCGCGGGCTTGCGGCCGCTCCAGGGCCGGGCCTGCTCCAATTGCGCGCCAAGGCGGATCAATGTTGCCTCGTCCGCATAACGCGCGGTGAACATCATGCCGATAGGTAGCCCTTCCGCCGACATGTGCAAGGGCAGGGACAAGGAAGGCTGACCCGTCATGTTGGAGGGCGGCGTGAAGCCATAGGTCGCGGCCTGGCGCTTGTTCACGGTCTTCGGGTCGAGATTGACAGGATCGATGAAGCCGATTTCAGGCGGCGGATTGATCATCGTGGGCGAGAGGAAGACATCGAAGTGCTCCCACTGCTCCAGGAGTTCACGCGTGAGGTGCGCCAGCATCATCGTGCCCCAGGCCGCCTTGTCGGCGCTGAGCGTTTTTGACGCCTGCCAGATGGACAGTGTCAGGGGCTCCAGCTCCCCTTCGGCAGGCTCGCGGCCCATCTCGCTGATCGCCTGCAGCATCCCCGCACCGAAATGGCCGGCACTGTGAGCCCCTTGCGCGCGGTAGAGCAGCCGCCAGTCGAGGCGCAAGGGCCGCTCGATCACGAAATGGCCAAGGTCCTCGCAGAGCTTGGCCGTCGCGGCGAGCGCGCGCTCGACATCGGGATGAAGGGGTGTGTCGCTGACCGTCTTGCCCGAGAACGCGATACGCAGGCGGCGCGGCTGTCGCAGAACTTCTTCGATGTAGGGGCGCTCCTTTGCGGGATAGGCATAAGGGTCGCCAGCGCCTGCAAAGCCGATGGCATCGAGCATCGCGGCGGTGTCGCGCATGGTCCGTGTCACCACATGATTGACAGCCAATCCCGTTTGCGGGGTCATGGGATCGCGCGGGGTGCGATCGCGCGTGACCTTGAGGCCGACAAGCCCGCAACAGGCGGCCGGGATGCGGATCGAGCCGAGGCCGTCGGAGGCATGCGCCATCGGCACAATGCCGGCCGCAACCGCCGCGGCGGCGCCGCCGCTCGATCCGCCCGCACTATGCCTTGTGTTCCAGGGGTTGCGGCAGGGTCCAAGGGCCGCACCCTCCGTCGTGCCGGTGATGCCGAATTCGGGCGTGTTCGTCTTGCCAAAGAGCACGAGGCCCGATTGCCGGAAGCGGCGCACAAGCTCTGAATCCGTTTTCGAGACATAGCCCTTGAAGAATTTCGAGCCATTGCTCTGCGGCCATCCGGCGATGTCGGCATAGAGATCCTTGACGAGGAACGGCACACCTTGGAAAGGCCCCGCTATGGGCGATCTTGCGCGGGCGCGTGCCTCATCGTCGGCGCGGTGGACGATGGCGTTGAGGTGGGGGTTGTGCCGGTCCGCGCGCTCCAGCGCCGCTTCGAGCACCTCTGCGGCCGAGACCTCGCGGCGCTGAATGAGCGCGGCAAGGCCGATGGCGTCGTAGCCTGCATATTCCTTGAAGCTCATGGGCGTGTCCTTCCCTGTCGTTCGCTTCAATCCCAGACGGGCGGGTGCTTCCTGTTCCAGGGTTCCGCCTTCTCAAGCTGAAAGGCAAGCTTGAGGAGGGTCTCCTCGTCTCCCACGCGGCCGACAAACTGCACGCCGATCGGCAGCCCCGCGTCATTCCAGTGCAGCGGCAGGTTGATGGCGGGCTGTCCCGTCGCGTTCTGCACCGCCGTGAAGGGCACATAGTCGAGGACCGTCGCCAGCGCGGTTTTGGGATCCGAGTTCGTGAGATCGATGCTGCCCAGTTTCAACGGAGGGCGGGCGAGCGTCGTCGTCAGCCAGCAATCGTATTTCTGATGAAATGCCGCGACCGCCCGGGCAACGCCCTGCATCGCCGCGACGGCCGCCAGATATTGCGCGCCCGTCACCTTGCGGCCCTCCTGATAGAGGCCAAAGGTGAGACCCTCCATCGCCTTTTCGCTCACCTTCTGGCCCGTCATCATGGCGATGCCATCGATCTGGGCGGCAAGGCCCGAACTCCAGAGCATCATAAAGCGTTCCAGCATTGTTGCGTAGTCGAACTGGGGCGAGGCCTCTTCCACCTTGTGGCCGAGGTCACGGCAGAGTTTGGCCGCGTGCTGGACCGCCGCCACACAATCGGGGTGGAACGCTTCGCCATCCAGGCGCTTCGTCGCGACCGCTATGCGCAGGCGGCCGGGATCCTTTTTCATCGCGGAGAGATAGGATTTGGGCGCGGGCGGCGCGGCGTAAGGATCACCAAGGGCAGGCCCCGCAGTTGCGTCAAGCATCGCCGCCGTGTCGCGCACCGTGCGGCTCACGATATGCTCCGCGATGAGCCCGCTCATGAGATCGCCAAAGTCGGGGCCGAGCGGATTGCGCGCGCGACTCGGTTTCAAGCCGACAAGGCCGCAGCACGCGGCAGGAATGCGGATGGAGCCGCCGCCATCATTGGCATGGGCGATGGGCACGATGCCGGCCGCAACCGCCGCCGCGGAGCCGCCACTTGATCCGCCCGTCGAGTGCTCGATATTCCAGGGATTGCGGGCAGGACCATAGAGCGTGGGCTCCGTGATCGGCAGCAATCCATATTCAGGCACATTCGTTTTCCCAATCGGCACGAGACCGGCACGCAGATAGCGGTTCGTCAGCTCCGCGCTGTGCGCGAAGGGAATGTCCGCCATGAACCGCGCACCGCTGCGGGTGGGGGCGCCTTCCCAGAAGCCGAGGATATCCTTCAACAGGAACGGCACGCCCGCAAAGGGACCATCGGGCAGGCGCTTCTTCGCCATCGCGCGGGCGCGGTCGAAGGCGGTCCAGACAACCGCGTTGAGGGTGGGATTGTGCCGCTCGATCCGCTCAATAGCCGCATCGACCAATTCTATCGGGCGGATCTTTTTGTCGCGGACGAGTTTGGCAAGGCCAAGGGCATCGTATTTCGCATAGTCGGCGAATGGCATGGCGTTCCCTTTTTATGTTCTGACCTTGTGATGAAGGCCCTTTGGAGCGGCCCGGCAGGGTTGGTTCTTGCGTTTCTGGGCGCACAATCCTAATCCGATTTGCGCGGGCATCACCAGCCTCGAGCCCGCAATCCCTTGCGGGTAAGTATCCGCAGCGCAAGGATGTCCCGAAGGAGCCGACGCTTGTCCCAGCCGCGACCTCGTCTTCCCTTGCGCGTGTTCGACACCGTGCAGGGCATCTATCGCTTGGCGTTCGAACATGCCGGCGTGCTTGTGCGGCTGAGCTGGCTTTCCGCGGCGCTCTCGGTCGTTGCGACCGCTGGTGCCGCCTATATCCTCCCCCCCCTGCTGGGCGTCGACCTTTCGGGCGCTGTTTCGCAGGTGATCGATGCCGCGTTCGGTGCCGTCATTGCGGCGGGCGTGCATCGCTTTGTCATTCACGGGCATCGGCCCGTCTCCTTCTACTACTTCCGGGCGACGCGCGAGGAAGCGCTGTTCATGATCGCGGCGCTGCTGTTTCTCGCTGCCTGGGTGGCGGGCAATGCGCTCGTGTCGGCGGTTCTCGTTGCGCTCGGCCTTGTCAGGTCGGGCGAGGGCGGGGCGCTTGCCGTCAATCCGGTGGCGGGCGCGATCAGCGTCATCACGCTGGCGACAGGGCTTTACTTCACGGTGCGCGCAAGCCTCGTTTTTCCTGTCATCACGGCCGAGCATCGCGCAAGCTTTTCGCGCGCGATCGCCTTGACGGGCGGGCGCTTCTTCGGCGTCTTTGGCATCTATTTCCTTGCAAGTCTGCCTGCGCTCGCCATTCTCTTCCTGCTCAGCGGGCTCATCAGTCCGATCGTCTTTGAGGTGAAGCCCGATCAGTCGGTGGCGGTGCGGCCGGAATCCTGGTGGGCGATCGGGCTCTTCCAGTTCGTCGGCACGATCATCGCCGCGTCCATTTCAGGCGTGACGCTGGCGCGCACCTATCTTGCGATAACGGCGGGGCCAAGGATCATTCAGGCGGTCGGGACATCGCCCGGCGAGCCTTGAGGCACTATTCCGCCGCGCGGGCGCGCGATCGCTGTGCCTTTGCCGGCTTGGCGGCGCGACGGCCGAGCAACTCCTTCAAGTATTGCCCGGTATAGGATTTCGCGACCGCAGCCACATCCTCGGGCGTTCCCTGCGCCACGATCTCGCCGCCGCCATCGCCGCCTTCCGGCCCCAGATCGATGAGCCAATCCGCGGTCTTGATCACCTCGAGATTGTGCTCAATGACGACGACCGTGTTGCCGCTGTCGACGAGTTCATGCAGCACCTCAAGGAGCTTGCGCACGTCCTCAAAGTGAAGGCCGGTGGTGGGCTCATCGAGGATATAGAGCGTGCGGCCCGTCGCGCGCTTGGAGAGTTCCTTTGACAGTTTTACGCGCTGCGCCTCACCGCCGGAGAGCGTCGTCGCCTGCTGGCCGATCTTGATGTAGCCAAGGCCGACGCGGTCAAGCGTGTCGAGCTTCTCGCGCACGCTTGGCACAGCCTTGAAGAACTCGCGGCCCGCCTCCACCGTCATGTCGAGGACATCGGCGATGGACTTGTCCTTGAAGCGCACTTCCAGCGTTTCGCGGTTGTAACGCTCGCCCTTGCAGACATCGCACTGCACATAGACATCCGGCAGGAAGTGCATCTCGATCTTGATGACACCATCGCCCTGGCAGGCCTCGCAACGCCCGCCCTTGACGTTGAAGGAGAAGCGGCCCGGACCATAGCCGCGTGTCTTTGCCTCGGGCAGGCCCGCGAACCAGTCGCGGATGGGCGAAAACGCGCCTGTGTAGGTGGCCGGATTCGAGCGTGGCGTGCGGCCAATGGGCGACTGGTCAATGTCGATGACCTTGTCGAGAAGTTCGAGCCCCTCGATGCGGTCGTGGGGGGCGGGGACTTCGCGCGCGCCATTGAGCCTGCGGGCGGCCGCCCGATAGAGCGTCTCGATGGTGAGGGTCGATTTGCCGCCGCCCGAGACGCCCGTAATGCAGGTGAGCGTTCCAAGCGGAATGTCGGCACTCACATTCTTCAGATTGTTCCCTCTGGCGCCCACCACGCGCAGGCGGCGCTCCTTGGAGAGGGGGCGTCGCTCGCCCGGAACGAGGATCTGCCTCATGCCCGAGAGATATTGCCCGGTGAGGCTTTCGGGGGAGCGCATGACCTCCTCGGGCGTGCCCTCCGCAATGACACTTCCACCATGAACGCCTGCGCCCAGCCCCATATCGATGACATGGTCGGCCGCGCGGATCGCATCCTCGTCATGTTCGACGACGATGACCGAGTTGCCCAGATCGCGCAGACGCTTCAGCGTCTCCAACAGCCGCGCGTTGTCCCGCTGATGAAGCCCGATCGAGGGTTCATCGAGCACATAGAGAACGCCAGTGAGGCCTGAGCCGATCTGCGAGGCGAGGCGGATGCGCTGGCTCTCGCCGCCCGAGAGCGTGCCACTGGCCCGGGAGAGGGTGAGATAGTCAAGGCCGACATCGTTGAGAAAGCGCAGCCGCTCTCGAATTTCCTTCAAGATGCGTGCGGCGATTTCGCGCTGCTTCGCGTTGAGGGCCCTGTCGAGATCCGCAAACCAAAGATCGGCCGCCTTGATGGAAAGGCCCGTCACTTCGCCGATGTGGCGTGTGCCCACCTTGACGGCGAGCGCCTCCGGCTTCAGGCGGAAGCCTTGGCAGGCCTCGCAGGGGGCGTTCAACTGGTACTTTTCCAACTCCTCGCGCACCCAGGCGGATTCGGTTTCCTTCCAGCGCCGCTCGAGATTGGGAATGACGCCTTCAAAGGTCTTTTTCGTCTCATAGCGGCGCAGGCCATCGTCATAGATGAACGCGACCGCCTCTTCCCCCGTGCCGTAGAGGACGGCCTTGCGCAGCTTTTCAGGCAGGTCCTTCCAGGGTGTTCCCATCGAGGCCTTGTAGTGCCGGGAGAGCGCCTCCAGCGTCTGAAGGTAATAGGGCGAGGGCGTCTGGGTGCGCGACCAGGGAGCGATCGCGCCGTCGCGCAGCGAAATCTTGGGCTCGGGGACGATGAGCTCCGGATCGAAATTGAGCTGGGTGCCAAGGCCATCGCACTTGGGGCAGGCGCCGTGCGGCGAGTTGAAGGAAAAGAGCCGGGGTTCGATCTCCTCGATCGTAAATCCGGATACCGGGCAGGCGAAACGGGAGGAGAAAATCAGCCGTCGCGGCTCTCCCTTCTCGCCCTTTTCATCGGCGAATTCGGCGATGAGAATGCCATCGGCGAGCTGCAAAGCGGTCTCGATCGAATCGGGCAGCCGGTTGCCCAGATCGGATTTGACGGCGATGCGGTCGATGACGACCTCGATGTCATGCTTCAGCTTCTTGTTGAGTTCAGGTGTCGCGCCGATCTCATGGAACTGGCCATCGATCTTGACGCGCTGAAAGCCCTTTTTCTGCAGTTCCTGCAATTCCTTTTTGTATTCACCCTTGCGGCCGCGCACGATGGGCGCAAGCAGATAGAGGCGCGTCCCCTCCTTCAGCGCGAGGATCCGGTCGGCCATCTGGCTTACCGTCTCGCTCTCGATGGGCAGGCCCGTTGCCGGCGAATAGGGCACGCCGATCCGCGCGAAAAGCAGGCGCAGATAGTCGTAAATCTCCGTCACCGTGCCGACGGTCGAGCGCGGATTGCGCGATGTCGTCTTCTGCTCGATGGAGATCGCGGGCGACAGGCCATCGATGTGGTCGACATCGGGCTTTTGCATCAGCTCAAGAAACTGGCGCGCATAGGCCGAAAGACTCTCGACATAGCGGCGCTGACCCTCGGCATAGATGGTGTCGAAGGCGAGCGAGGATTTGCCCGAGCCTGAAAGACCCGTTATCACCACGAGGGAATCGCGGGGCATCGAGACGTCGATATTCTTCAGATTGTGCTCGCGGGCACCTTTGATCGAGATCGATTTTTTCACGCGACAGCCCCGTTGGAATTGTGTAGAACAATAAGAGAACAAGCGCGCGCCGTCCAGCCGGAATTTTGAAACCCACGGACGGAGCGATCCAGTGGCGGGCCTTTCGCCAAAGGGTTAACGTGCGCGCAATGGATTGGCTCGTGAACATAAAGGTTAGGTCATGGCAGGCAGCGTCAACAAGGTCATTCTCATCGGCAATCTGGGCGCCGACCCGGAGGTCAAGCGCACGCCGTCGGGCGACCTCATGGTCAATCTGCGGGTCGCGACCTCGGAAAGCTGGCGCGACAAGCAATCGGGCGAGCGCAAGGACAAGACGGAGTGGCACCGGGTCGTCATCTTCAACGACAATCTCGCCAAGGTGGCCGAGCAATATCTCAAGAAGGGCGCGAAAGTGTATCTGGAGGGGCAGCTCCAGACGCGCAAATGGACCGACCAGCAGGGGCAGGAGCGCTATTCGACCGAGGTCGTGCTGTCCAAGTTTCGCGGCGAATTGCAGATGCTCGACAGCCGTGGCGGCGGCGGCGAGTTCGGCGAGAGCGAGGAGCGTCCGCCCGCTCGTCAGGCACGCGCGGGCGGCGGCGGGCGGCTCAATCCGCCCGATGATTTCGATGATGAGGTTCCCTTCTAAGAGGTTGCATCATGCCCAAGATCGATATCCCGTCGGCGCCGACGGGCGAAGGCTCGCGGTATCCTGAGCCGTACGCCGCTCCGTGCAAGAAGCGCCGTTGGGTCAAGCTGGGCGATGCGGCGGGGTTGACCCAGTTCGGGGTCAATCTCGTCACGCTCGCGCCCGGGGTGTGGTCGAGCCAGCGCCATTGGCACGAGAAGGAGGACGAATTCGTCTATCTGCTCGCGGGCGAGCTCGTGCTGGTGACGGATGAGGGCGAGACCGTGATGCGCCCCGGCGATTGCGCCGGCTTCAAGGCGGGGGTGCGGAACGGGCATTGCCTGCAGAACCGGTCCGATGCGCCGGCGCAATTCCTGGTCGTGGGCGGGCGGGATGAGACGGATTGGGGTGAGTATCCCGATATCGACCTGCGTTTTCTGCCTGGGCGCTATGCCGGCATGGGCGGCTATTCGCGCAAGGATGGGACACCCTATTGAATGTGTCCGTTTCGTTTCGCGACGGTTGCCGAGGCGGGGGTGGGGCTGTAGTTATGTCGCTCATTTCCCTTCTGATTCCCTTGAGTTGACCTCCGCGTGAGCGCGCCAGACGAACCCACGGCCCCTGGCCCCAAAGACCTGCCCAGCATCGCCATCGAAGACGAGATGCGGCGGTCCTATCTCGATTACGCGATGAGCGTGATCGTCTCACGCGCGCTTCCCGATGCGCGCGATGGGCTCAAGCCCGTGCACAGGCGCATCTTATGGTCGATGCACGAGAACGGGTTCACCTTCAACAAGCCCTATCGCAAATCCGCGCGCGTCGTTGGCGACGTCATGGGCAAGTATCATCCGCATGGCGACAGCGCGATCTATGACGCGCTGGTGCGCCTGGCGCAGGATTTCTCGATGCGTCTGCCGCTGCTCGACGGGCAGGGCAATTTCGGCTCGCTCGACGGCGATCCGCCGGCCGCGATGCGTTACACCGAAGTGCGCATGGCGAAGTCGGCCGATGCGATGCTGAGCGATATCGACCAGGACACGGTCGATTTCGTTCCCAACTATGACGGCGCCGAGCACGAGCCGAGCGTGCTGCCGGCGCGCTTTCCCAATCTTCTCGTCAATGGCGCCGGCGGCATCGCGGTCGGCATGGCGACCAATATCCCGCCGCATAATCTCGGCGAGATCATCGATGCGTGCCTTGCCACCATCGCCGATCCGGCGATCACGATGGAGCAGCTGGTCGAGATCGTACCCGGCCCTGATTTTCCCACTGGCGGGTTGATCATCGGGCGCGGCGCGGCGCGGGCGGCGCTGGCGAAGGGCCGCGGCTCGGTATTGATGCGCGCGCGGCTGCATGTGGAGGAGATCCGCAAGGACCGCGAGGCGATCATCGTCACCGAGATCCCCTATCAGGTGAACAAGGCCTCGATGATCGAGAAGATCGCCGAGATGGTGCGCGACAAGAAGATCGAGGGAATCTCCGATCTGCGCGACGAGAGCGACCGGCAGGGCGTGCGGGTGGTGATCGAACTCAAGCGCGACGCGATGGCCGATGTCGTTCTGAACCAGCTCTATCGCTTCTCGCAGCTTCAGACCTCGTTCGGCGTCAACATGCTGGCGCTCAATCAGGGGCGGCCGGAGCTGTTGTCGCTCAAGGATCTCATCGGCGCCTTCATCGCCTTCCGCGAGCAGGTGGTCACGCGGCGGACAAAGTTCGACCTCAAAAAGGCGCGGGACCGGGCGCATGAGCTGGTCGGCCTGGCCATCGCGGTCGCCAATATCGACGAGGTCATTC
>JACADY010000068.1 GCA_013389115.1 Alphaproteobacteria bacterium | reverse complement strand
GTGCGGAAAAGCATGTCCCCGCGAAGGCGGGGATGGGTACCGGTTTTCCGCTAAACGTTGCGACAATTGAAAGGGTTAGAGCGGCGTAGCGATTCTGATTGAATGCACGCCGCTCTAGTGTCCCGCTTCCGCAGTGCCCAGAAGACTGTCGCGCACCAGCGGAAATGTCTTCTCGCTATAGCCAATCGAGCCCATCCATTGCCCCGTCTTGCTGTCGCGCCAGAACAGCGCCGGGATGGCCAGTTCCTGGCCGTTTGCCTCGGCGATATCGGCGAGCTTTTCAACGAGCATGCGGGACTGATCAACGAGCGCCATCCGGGCGGGATCCGTATCGGCCGAAGGCGGCAAGGGCTGGGTCTCATAGAAGACCGCCGGCTCCATCGCGTACCAGCGTTGCCAGAGCGCAAAATCTCTGGTGCGCCAGAGTTCGGCAACCATGGCGCGCTCGCCCGGCTTTGAGCGCGGCTTACCCTCATGGTCCCGGCGCGCATACATGACCCAGCGCAGGTCGACCCCTTGGGCGATGAGCCGCTCCTGCTCGCCGGCCTTGAAGGCAAGGCATGTGGGGCACGACCTGAACCCGACCGCATAGAGCACCGGCCCCTTTGCGTCCGGCAGTCCGACGGACGGCGCAGCCTCAAGGGCCTTGGCAAGGTCCTCCGCCTGGGCCGTCACCTTGAAGGGGATGCCCTCGGCTTCGTCCTCTGGCGCCGCGCCTGTCTCGGCACTCCATGCGCTGCCAGTGACGACAGCGCCGGTGAAGAGAAGAGCGGCAAGCACGATGAGGGCGGCACGCGGAAGCGAAACGGACATGGATCCTCCTTCACGGATGGAACAAACTTCAAGGTGATCGCGCGTGGAGTCAATGGAAGGTGGCTGGCCCGCTTTCGCGCACCCTCATCCTTCGAGGGCAGCGAAGCGCTCGCACCTTAAGGCATGAGGCTTGTTTGCAAACAGCGACCCCACCCCGACGCCTGATGGCGTCCGACCTCCCCTCAGGGGAGGTGGTTGCCATGCATGACCCCTCCTCCTTTTGTGCGGAGGTGGTTGCCATGAATAACCCCTCCCCCGTTCGCGGGGAGGGGCAGGGGTGGGGGTTTGTACCATCCTTTGCCCTCATCCTTCGAAGGCAGCGAAGCCCTCGCACCTCTAGGCATGAGCTTATGTAAGAATCCTCATCCTGAGGTGGCCGCCCTTGCGGCCCTCGAAGGATGAGGTGGCCGCCCTTGCGGCCCTCGAGGAAAAAGAGCGAGGCACGACGCTCCTCAGCGCGGCACGGCCTCATACTGCCCATCGATCGTGGCGCGCATGCCGCAATAGGCGTCGCAGTGCTGCGTCACCACATCCATGTTCTCGCCGTTGGGCGTGATCGTGATCGTGCACGCCTCCGCCTCCTCGCCCAGCTTGCCGGTAATGACGCCTTTGCCCGAGATCACGCCGCGATCGAATTCCGCAACGCACGTATGATCGCCGCCCCCGATCGTGGCGATATCGACCGCGCCGCTATCGCCGATGCGCACGATGGTCATATCGCCGCGCACTTCGCCATCCATGTGATACTGCCGATAGCTCTCCGGAAACCCCGTCATGTCGGCCAGTTCTTTGAGCCGCTTGTGATAGACCGCCGCAATGCATTCATACGCGGCCGGACAGGCATCCCGCGCGGCAAGAAAAGCCTTCTGGCTGGCAAGGAGGTCCGCCCGGTCCTCGCCCGTCACACTCGCCTTCACCTGCGCGAAGAGCCGTGCGAGCTGCCTGTCGAGCCATTGCAGAGCCTCCGCGCCGCAAATCGTGCTCTCGGCAGCGGATTGAGCCTTCGCGCAATCAAAGCTGGGCTCCGCGGACACGGTCATGACGCCAGCGAAGACAAGCGCAAGTGAAACGCAAAGCGAATGAACGGTGCGGGTCATGGGGGCCTCCAGGAGTTCAGACGGAACACCCCCGCATTATGCACAGTTCAGTGCGAATGTTTGAGGTTCGCTCGGCGGCTTTATGCTTATTTCATTGTTGGAATGACGAAGCTGGAGCCTTCGCGCGCGCCGCCCTTGGATGGCCAGCGCTGGGTCACCGTCTTGATCTTCGTATAGAAGCGCACGCCTTCTGGCCCGTGCTGATTGACATCGCCGAACGCCGAGCGCTTCCACCCGCCAAAGCTGTGATAGGCGAGCGGCACTGGGATCGGCACGTTGATGCCCACCATCCCCACCTGCACGCGCGAGGCAAAGTCCCGCGCCGCATCGCCGTCGCGCGTATAGATGGCAACGCCGTTGCCGTATTGGTGCTGTGAGGGAAGCGCAAGCGCCTCTTCGAAGTTCGCCGCGCGCGCCACCTGCAGAACCGGCCCGAAAATCTCATCCTGATAGGACTGCATGCCAGGCCCGACCTTGTCGAAGAGCGTGCCGCCAAGGAAGAACCCGTTCTCATAGCCCTGCAGCGCGAAACCGCGCCCATCGACGATGATCTCGGCGCCCTCCTTTTCGCCCATCGCGATATAGTCGATCACCTTCTGGCGATGTGCGCGCGTCACGAGCGGCCCGTAATTCGCATCAGGATCCAGTGACGGAGCGACCTTCAAGGATTCGACCCGTGGCTTCAGCCGGCGGATGAGTTCATTGCCGAGCGCCTCGCCCACCGGCACCGCGACCGCGATCGCCATGCAGCGCTCGCCCGCCGAGCCATACCCTGCGCCGATGAGGTCATCGACCACCTGATCGAGATCGGCATCGGGAAGGATGATGGCATGATTCTTCGCCCCGCCCATCGCCTGCACGCGCTTCCCCGCGGCAGTTCCCTGCGCATAGACATAATGCGCGATTGCCGAGGAGCCGACGAACGACACCGCCTTGATGTCGGGATGCTGAAGGATGGCATCGACCGCCACCTTGTCGCCATTGACGACGCTGAAGACGCCGGGCGGCAATCCGGCCTCGGACAAGAGATCCGCGAGCAGCAAGGGCACGCTCGGGTCCTTTTCGGACGGTTTGCAGATGAAGGCGTTGCCGCAGGCGATGGCGACGCCGAACATCCACATCGGGATCATGGCGGGAAAGTTGAAGGGCGTGATGCCGGCAACGACGCCCAAGGGCTGGCGCATCGAGAACATGTCGATGCCGGGTCCTGCGCCTTCGGTGAATTCGCCTTTGAGCAGATGTGGAATCCCGCAAGCGAACTCGACGACCTCGAGCCCGCGCATGACATCGCCCTTGCTGTCCGGCAGCGTCTTGCCGTGCTCGAGCGAGAGCCGCCGCGCAAGCTCGTCCATATGGCGCTCGACAAGCGCCTTGAAGGCGAAAAGGACGCGTGCCCGCTTCTGGGGATTTTGCGCAGCCCAATCGGCCTGCGCCGCTTTGGCGGCCGTGACGGCCCGCGCAAGCTCTTCCGCTGACGCAAACGGCACGCGGGCCTGAACTTCACCAAGCGTCGGGTTAAAGACATCGCCGAACCGGCCGGAGGTTCCGGCCACATGCCGTCCGCCGATGAAATGCGTGAGCTCCCGAACCATCCGCGTTCCCTCGTAAGGTCTTGTTGTGTTGGAAAGTCTTATCGCCTTCGCGCGCCCCAAGAAAGCGCCTCACTCTGCGATTTGGAATCACATCAAACTTCAAACCACTCTCAACTGCGATCAGCTATTATTAACGGGCAGGGCGGTAGAGATACAAATGTTGTGCAAACGGTGTCTCAGGGGAATGCAATGAGTTTTTCAGATTTGAAGATCGGCACGAAGGTCAACGCCCTTATCGGCATCATGTGTGTCGTTGCGGCGGCCATCACCGCTGTTGGGATCTGGGCCCTCGCGGACTTTGACAATCGCGCCGAGGAAATGCGCAAGGCGAGCGAGCGGGCCATTTTTGCAGAGCACGCCAATGCGCTCATCTACGCGGTCGTCATGGACTCGCGCGGGATCTATATGGGCGGCGCGCCTGAGAAGATGAAGAAGTTTGCCGATGGCCTGCTGAAAAATCTCGATGAGCTGCGCACCACGGTTGCGAACTGGGAAAAGAGCGTGCCCGAAGCGGATCGCGCGCAATTTGCCGCCGCGAAGGCCAGCACGGAAGAGTTCATCAAGTTCCGCACCGAAACGGTACGCCTCGGTCTTGAGGTCGGCTCTGACGCGGCAAAACAATACGGCGACAACGACGCCAATCGCGAGAACCGCAAGGCGCTGAACGCCGAGATCGCAAAGCTGGCGGAACTCAATGCAGCCCAGGTGAACTATTGGCAGGCATCGATCGAGGAAGCCTTCGCGACGCTGGCCTCCTACCTTGTCGCGATCATGCTCGCAGGCCTTACCCTCTCATTGCTTGTGTCGCGCTTCGTTTCAAACCGCGATATCGCCGGCCCCATCGTCGGCCTCACCGAACGCATGCAGAAGATCGCGTCGGGGGATTTGACGATCGATGTGCCGATGGCGGATCGCAAGGACGAAATCGGCCAGATGGCGACGACGCTTGCCGTCTTCAAGGACGGCATGTTGCAGGCGCGCGACGCCGAGGCCCGCGAGGCGAAGGAGCAGGAGGCGCGACTGGCGCGAGCCCAGCAGATCGATCGCCTCACCTCGCAGTTCGAAGAGACGATCCGCAAGGTGCTGGGGACGCTGACCGATCAGACCCGCCAGCTTCAGGCAACGGCCGGCGCGATGTCGAAGACAGCCGACGCAGCCTTGTCACAGGCGGACCGCGTCGCGAGTTCGGCACAGGAAGCCTCCGCGAACGTGACGACGGTTTCAAGCGCGGCCGAGGAGCTGACCTCCTCGATCCAGGAAATCACCCGCCAGGTGTCGAGCTCAGTCAACGTCACCGCCCGCGCGGTGGAAGAGGCCGGCCGCACGAACGAAGAGGTCGCGGGCCTCTCGAACGCCGCCCAGAAGATCGGCGATGTCGTGAAGCTCATCTCAGATGTCGCGGGCCAGACGAACCTGCTCGCCCTCAACGCCACGATCGAAGCGGCGCGCGCAGGCGAGGCGGGCAAGGGCTTTGCGGTTGTCGCCTCCGAAGTGAAGAACCTGGCCAACCAGACGGCGAAGGCGACCGAGGAGATTTCCCAGCAGATCCTTGCCATGCAGAACGCGACGAAGGAATCGGTCGCTGCCATCCTTGGCATCGGCAAGACGATCGAGGAGATCAATCACATTACCGCAACGATCGCCGCGGCCGTGGATGAACAAGGCGCCGCCACGCGTGAGATTGCCCGCAGTGTCGAACTGGCGGCACAAGGAACGGCCGATGTCGCGCAGAACATCACCGGCGTGAAGGAGGCCGCGGGCGGCACCGAGGCGGCATCGAGCGACGTGCTGAAGGCCGTTTCGCTGCTCTCTGAGGAATCCGGCCGCTTGAGCCGCGAGGTTCAGTCCTTCATCGCCGCCGTCCGCGCGGCGTAAAGGGGGGCGCCTATTCTCCAGGAAAGAAGAGCGTGAGCACGAGCGTTTGACCATTGGGTGCGATCCCGCGCCAGGTTGCGGGGTCTTCCATGGCGAGCTGGGCGATTTCTCCGCCTGCGGAGGAATAAAGCACGATATTCTCTTCCCGGAGGTTCCACGCGCCAAGCGCAAGCGCCTCGATCCACTTGGGGCACGCATCAGGCAGCGCGATTTTGTTGCGGCCATCGCCAAGGGCCTCTTCGGTGAGGCTGAGACGGCATTGCGGGCTTGTCGGGTCATCATCGCTCGACAAGGTCCAATCGCCCGCTAACGCCTCTGACAGCGGCGCGCGATCGGCGAAATCCGCCGCATCCTGATTGACGAGATAGCGCGTCACCGCGCCGCTCGCCGAGGTATAAAGGCCGTTGTCGGTCTGCTCGAAGGTGGCCGCGACCTGCCCTTGCGCATCGAGAAACTGCAGCCGGTCATCGCTGTAAGCCTGCCAGGAGGCGTATCGGCTCGCCGTTTCATCGACGCCAGGGCAGGTGCCGTCCGCCTGGAGGCTATAGCGCGGATCGCCGCCCGCAGGCGCGAGGGGCAACAGCTCTGCATTGAGGATGATGGCGCAGACGCTGTGCGATTGAGACGTCGAATACTCCCACGGCCCGGCAAGCGCGGCGATGACATCGCTGGCGGCCGGCATCGGGGGGGCCGCCTCTTGCACTGTCGCGGCCGGATCGGCCGTCGCCGGCGCCGGCATGTCTTCCGCCAAGGCGAGGGGATGAAGGGCGGCTCCGGCCGCCAGCGCAATCGCGCCGAGGGAAAGGCGCGATCCGCTCATCGTTGGGTCCCGCCCGTGACATCCCCCATGAGCGCGTTGAACGCGGCCAGGGCCTGGGGCCGGCCCTCACCGAAATTCACCGCCGCAAGAACGAACGCCTTCGCCTCGGGCAGAAGGCCGATCATCGCATGCCAAAGCGTATTGCTCCCCTCATGCGCGATGAGCCTGCTGCCGGGCACTGTCTGCATGTCGATGATCCAGCCAAGCGCGTAAGGCTGGGGCTCGCTCAGCACGGGCGTGAAGATGGTCTTCCAGCTCTGCGCGCTCAAATAGCCCGTGTCGCCCCGTGCGCCCTTCAGGGAAACGGCCGCGAACTTCGCCCAGTCGCGCAGCGAGAGGTGCAGCGTCCCCGCCGGGGCGAGCACGCGGGCATTGTCGGCCGCAAGTGTCGGCGCCTGGGGAACGGGCTCCCCATTGAGGTTCGCATTCCCGAGCGGCTGATCGATCGCGCCCTCGCGCCCCGGCGCACCGAACCCCGCGCTTGTGATCGCGAGCGGATCAAACACCTCGCGCTGGATGAGTTCCTCGAAGGGCAGCCCGGTCGCCTGCTCGGCCATCGCCGCGGCCAGCACATAGGCGCTGTTCGAGTAGAGTTGTTTCTCGCCCGGCGCCGAGAGCGGGGCTGCGCCGAGCACGAGCCTGGCAAATTCGATGCGTTGTTCATCGAGCGGCACCATGCTGATGCGGAAGGATTCAAGGGACGCCGCATCGAGGTTCGCGGGCACCCCGGCCGTGTGCGAGAGCAGCTGCAGAAGCCTCGCCCCCGCATAGCCTTGGTTCATCTCCGCCGCCAGCATCGGCAACCCCTCGCCCAGCGTCATATCAAAGCGCAGGCGCCCCTTCTCGATGAGCCGCGCGATCAGCACCGCCGTCATCGCCTTGGCATTGGAGCCGATATGCCAGAGATCGCCGGGCGTGACGGGCACCGCCCCGCCCGCCGCGCGGACCCCTGCGGCCCCTTCCGCGACCACCGTGCCGTCCTTCCACGCAAGCGCCGCGATCGCCGGTGTCTTGGAACCCTTGAGGATCTCAAGCAGGCTTGCGCTCAGATCGCCAGCCGCTGCGCGGATTGGGGCCGGCGTGAGAAATCCGGCTGCCGCCGCCATGGCGCCCGCCAAGACCGAACGCCGCGAGAGAACTGCACGTGCTACGCAGGCGCGGCCCATACCCTACTCCGCGATCCAGCTTCCCGAGGTGGCAAGCTTGGCAAGCTCCGCAGCGGGGATCGTGCACGTATAGGGACCCTCAGCATAGGACCCGAGCTCATAAGGGCCGAAATAGATTTCAGCCCGGTCGGCATAGATCATCCAGCGGCTGAAATCAGGAACGGCCTTCCCGACCGTCTCATCATAGCCGGCCATTTCCGTCACGATCTCCGCATCGCTCATGCCCATGCCGCCGAGCCGCGCACGCTTTTCCTCAAGCAGCGAGGCCGAACACATCGCCGCGATCGGGCCCTGCGCCGCTTCGGGGAACACATCGCCAAAGACGAGCGTCCTGCCCTTCGCCACATCGATGATCAGCGATTGCGAGGAATACATGCCATGCGCGCCGCCCGTGTACATCGAGATGTCGTTCGCCGCCGCGATCAGCACGGGCGAGGTGAAGGTGAAATGCGTATCGAGCGCATAATAGCAATGATACTCAAAGCCCTCCTCCTCCGCCATGCGCGCGCCATATTCGGCTTCGAGGTTCTTGCTCAAAGCATCGATCGCTTGATTGAAAACGGCAAGGCCGGGCGCGCCGTCTTGCGGAAAGACATAGGTGGCGACCTCCGCGCCGCATTGTGTCTTGCTCTCCGCGCGCGACAGCGTGGCGGGCATGGGTGAGGGCGTGATGCCAGGGCCGCTTTGCGGCATGCCGCTCAAATAGCGCGCGCGCTCCTCTGAGACCGCGATGAGACAGCGCGAGAGGGCATCGGCCGCGGTTCCGCTGCACCTATCCTCGCGCAGTTTCAGCCATTGCAGCTGATTGTCCTTGAGCATCGCCGCCGCCGAAGCATCGAGCCGGCCAAGCATATCTTGATAGGTCGCGGCCATCGCATCGTCAGCCGCCTTGACGGCGGGATCGGCGCAGATCGCCTTTTCGATGCCGCTCTTGGCTTTGGCGCAATCGATCGCGGCCGCGCCCCCTGTGCTTGCCGCAAGGAATATCGCGACGAGGGCAAGAACTTGGCAACGCATGAATATCCCCGCTCGAAAATCGCGCCCGGAGCAACGTGCGGAAAAGTGGGCACCGGTTTTCCGCCAAACGTTGCGACAACTTAGATCGGTATGCAACGTGCGGAAAAAGCTTGTTCCCGCGAAGGCGGGGATGGGCACCGGTTTTCCGCATGAACGTTGCGACAAGACAAAGTAGCAGCGCGGCGCGGCGATTCTGACCGCACGCACGCACCACGACACTAACGCGTTTTCCGAAAAAGGGGAGACGCCGCCGGCTTCAGATCTGGCGTTCAACCATCATCTTCTTCACCTCGGCGATCGCCCGGGCCGGATTGAGGCCTTTCGGGCACACCGTGGCGCAATTCATGATCGTGTGGCAGCGATAGAGCCGGAAGGGGTCCTCCAGCTGATCGAGCCGCTCGCCTTTGGCTTCATCGCGGCTGTCCGCAAGCCAGCGATAGGCCTGCAGCAGCGCCGCCGGCCCCAGATATTTGTCGCCGTTCCACCAATAGCTGGGACATGAGGTCGAGCAGCACGCGCACAGGATGCATTCGTAAAGCCCATCAAGCTTTGCGCGCTCTTCCTGGGATTGCTTGCGCTCTGTTTCCGGCTCCGGCGATTCGGCCTGAAGGAAGGGCTCGATCGAGGCGTACTGCGCATAGAAATTGGTGAGATCAGGCACGAGGTCCTTCACCACTGGCATATGCGGCAGGGGATAGATCGTGACGGGTCCCTTCACATCGGCGAAGGCCTTCGTGCAGGCAAGCGTATTGCGCCCGTCGATGTTCATCGCGCACGATCCGCACACACCTTCCCGGCAGGAGCGCCGGAAGGTGAGTGTCGGGTCGATCTCGTTCTTGATCTTGATGAGCGCGTCGAGAACCATCGGCGCGCTTTTGGTCGTATCGATAAAGTAAGTGTCGAGCCGCGGATTATCCGGCTGATCCGGGTCATAGCGATAGACCCGGAATTCCTTGATCTGGGAGCGCTTCTTGACCTTGGGTTTGGCGAAGGTCTTTCCACGCCTGACCTTGCTGTTACGCGGCAACGACAACTGAACCATGAAGGGTTCCGATCCTCACATCTGACCAAGGATGCGCTTGTCCATCTCCCGCAAGCGGCCGGCAAGGGTGCGCATCACGTTAAGGGCAAAATAGGGCGTCTGCTGGACGAGGAAAAGAAAGGCTTCCTCATCGACCGGCACGATTTCGGTCTGACCGATTGTCACAGCCGACGCGCTGCGGGTGGCCCGCTCGATGAGGGCCATTTCGCCGAAAATATCCCCGGCCTTGACTGTAAAAACCGGCTTGCCCCCCCCACTCGTATCTCAACCTCGCCCTTCAGCACGATGTACATCTGATCGCCCGGATCGCCTTCCTTGAAGATCTGGGCGCCATGCGCAAAGGTCTCCGCGGAGCGGCCGCGCTTGAACAAAAGGGCAAAGTCGGGATGCGGAGGCGGGTTCGACGTCATCGAGGTTGTTCCCTATTCGTTGTCAGGCAATGCTTGCGCCCGGACCACCTGATACCAGTCGATATTGCGGGTGACAAACATCGTGACTGCCAAAACAGCGAATGCGGCGACTGAACCGATCAGAAGAGCATAGTCCTCTTCCTTTAGGAGCAGGTAAAGAAGTCCGTAAAGCGACCCGATAAGGACAAGGACGAGAAGGCCAAGAACGAACGAGCGTAGCGCGGACCATGCGTAAAGCGCCGTCAAGAGCACCGTCGCCCCGGCGGCCGCCTGATAGGCGCGGTCAAAGCCGGCATGTTCCGATAGGGAAAGCAGCAGCAGATAGAACAGCACCTGCGCCGACCCGGCCAGCAGATACTGCACCACATGCACCTGCCCGCCCGAGAGGATCTCGGTCAGGAAGAACACCAGGAACGAAAGGCCAACGAAGAGAATGGCATATTTCAGCGCCCGCTCGACGAGCTGATAGAGATCGACCGGCTCATAGAAGCGCACGCCGAACTGGGCGCTGTCGGCGGCATAGAGCGCGTTCTCCGGGTTGATCGTCTGCTGATCGATCGAGCGGCGTAAATAGGGAATACGATAGGAGGCATCAAAGCCTTGCGCCGAGATCGTGCGGGCATCGGGCAGGAACGCGCCTTGAAAGCTGGGATGCGGCCAATTCGATTTGACCGTCACATTCGTATCCTCGCCCACCGGCGAGAAGGAAAGGCTCTGCGATCCCTTCAGCTTCACCTTGATCGAAAAGGAAAGCGCCTGGCCACTCTCGCTGAAAGGAACGCTGGCATGGATGCCGGAATAGCCGGAGACTTCCACGCCGAGCCCGGGCGCGAAGCTCATCACGCGGCCCTCGCCGAAGTCGACGGCCGAGTTCTCGGCAATGCCCCGCACATCGCTGATGAGCATGAAGAGCGCGGCGTTGCGCCAATCGATCTGTAAGGGCGTCACCGCAAGCGCATAGAAACTGGGCGCCGTGAACGAGCCGGTAAGCGCCAATTCGCTGTCATAGACATTGACGGGGAAGATGCCCCGCTGCCGCTGGCTGACATCGGCCTGCGCCGCCACATCGAGCGATTTGGGCAGGAAGAGTGCTGTCCGCCGCACCGTGACATTGGTGATGCGTCCGTTCTCTTCACGCTGTTCGACCATCGTGAAGGGAACGGCGAGAAACGGCCCCGACACACGCTGGGGGCCGCCCCAGCCTTGCGCGATATCGGCGGCGGCCTCGCTTGCCCGGCCGGTGCGCTCATAGAGAACCGCATAGATCATGAAAAGCGGCACGACCATGAGAAAGGTCAGGATGCCGACGGCGAAGAACTTGAGCGCCGGCGAACGTGTGGCGCTTCGGGCCTGTATTGCCATGAAGATTTCTCCCCTGAATGAGGGAAGGAGCCTGGGCGCCGTCTATGGCAGCCCCGCGCCGTCAATGCGGCGTCTTGCGGGCAATCGCGTGAATTTTGGGCGAAGGACACGCGCCGCCGCCAGAGAGGAAGGACCTCACCCTTCAAGGGCCGCGAAGGGCAGAGCGCCTCTGGGAGAGGTCTTATGCAAAAAGCCTCGCCCTGAGGCGCGAGGCGAAGCCGAGCCTCGAAGGGCAATGCGCCTCAATACACCCGCGCCTTGGGCTGGATATAGGCGATATCGCTCGTGAGCGTATAGGCATGCACGGGCCTGTAATCGAGCGTGACCTTGCCGCTTGCATCGATCCACGCCAGCGTGTGCTTCATCCAGTTCTCATCGTCGCGATCCTTGAAGTCCTCCCGCGCATGCGCGCCGCGCGATTCCTTCCGGTTCGCCGCGCCGTTCACCGTCACGGCCGCCTGGACGATGAGATTGTCGAACTCCAGCGTCTCCATCAGATCCGAGTTCCAGATGAGCGAGCGATCGGCGACTTTGATGTCGGATGACGCGGCGTGGATCTGGGCGATGAGCTTGACGCCTTCCTCCAGCACTTCGCCCGTGCGGAACACCGCGCAATTGCTCTGCATCGTGCGCTGCATGTTGAGCCGCAGCTCCGCCGTTGAGGTTGCGCCATTGGCATGGCGCAGGCGGTCGAAGCGGGCAAGCGCGTCATCGCCCGCGCCCTTGGGCAGATCGGCGTGGCTCTCGCCTGCCTTCACGTTCGCCGCGCAGCGAAGCCCCGCCGCCCTCCCGAACACGACAAGATCGATGAGCGAATTGGAGCCGAGCCGGTTGGCGCCGTGAACAGAGACGCAGGCCGCCTCCCCGATCGCCATCAATCCTTTGACGACCGTATCCGGATCGCCGTTCTTCAGCGTCAGCACTTCGCCGTGATAGTTGGTTGGAATGCCGCCCATGTTGTAATGCACGGTCGGCAGCACCGGGATCGGCTGCTTCGTCACATCGACGCCTGCAAAGATCTTGGCGCTCTCCGAAATGCCCGGCAGCCGCTCATGCAGGATTTTGGGGTCGAGATGGTCGAGATGGAGATGGATGTGGTCCTTCAAAGGCCCGACGCCGCGCCCTTCGCGGATTTCCATCGTCATCGCGCGGCTGACGACATCGCGTGAGGCGAGGTCCTTCGCATGCGGCGCATAGCGCTCCATGAAGCGCTCGCCCGCCGCATTGGTGAGATAGCCGCCCTCGCCGCGCGCGCCCTCGGTGATGAGGCAGCCCGCGCCATAGATGCCCGTCGGGTGGAACTGCACGAATTCCATGTCCTGCAAGGGCAGCCCCGCGCGCAAGACCATCGCATTGCCATCGCCCGTGCACGTATGGGCCGAGGTCGCCGAGAAATAGGCCCGGCCATAGCCGCCCGTCGCCAGCACCACCTGATGCGCGCGGAAGCGGTGCATGGAGCCGTCTTCGAGGCACCACACCATCACCCCCCGGCACGCCCCGTCCTGCATGATGAGGTCGAGCGCGAAATATTCGACGAAGAACTGCACCTTGTTCTTCACGCACTGCCCATAGAGCGTGTGCAGGATCGCATGCCCCGTGCGGTCCGCGGCAGCGCAGGTGCGCTGCACCGGGCCCTCACCGAAATTGCGCGTCATGCCGCCAAAGGCGCGCTGATAGATCTTGCCGTCCTCGGTCCGGCTGAACGGCACGCCCCAATGTTCGAGCTCATAGACGGCGGCGGGCGCCTCGCGGCACAGATACTCGATCGCATCCTGATCGCCGAGCCAGTCCGAACCCTTGACGGTGTCGTACATGTGCCAGCGCCAATCATCATCGCCCATATTGCCGAGCGAGGCCGAAATCCCGCCCTGCGCCGCGACCGTGTGGCTGCGCGTCGGGAACACCTTGGTGATGCAGGCCGTCTTCAGGCCCGCCTGGGCGGCGCCGAGCGTGGCGCGCAGGCCCGCGCCGCCCGCGCCCACGACGACGACGTCATAAGTGTGGTCGGTGATGGAATAGGCGGCCATGGGCGTTAAAATCCGTCAATCAGGCTTTGGATGAGGTCAAAGCGCAACCCGCAAGACGGCGAACACGCCCGCGAGCCCCGCGATCAGATGGAAGAAGAAGCTGAGCGTCAGCAGCGCGATCTTGGAGGCATCCCGCCGGATATAGTCTTCGATCACGACCTGCATGCCCAGCGTCGAATGATAGAGCGCAACGCCGATCACAAGAACCATGAGCACGGCGTTGACCGGATTCTGCAGGAACGCCGCCGCCGCGGTGTAAGGGGCGCCCGCCATCGACACCATCGCATAGGTGAACCAAAGCATCAGCGGAACAAGGGCGACCGCCGTGACGCGCTGCCGCCAGAAATGCTGGGTGCCGCTATGCGCGGAGCCGAGGCCCCGAACCTGACCGATGGGGCTGCGCTGATCGGGTTTGAGGCTCATGGCACGAACCGCTGATAAAGAACGAAGGCCCAGATCGCGGCCGTGGCGAGGAACGAAAGAACGAACACCGCCCGCCCGCTCATTTCGGCCGTTTTCACCGCAAAGCCATAGCCCACATCCCAGAAGAGATGACGGATGCCGTTCATGAGGTGATAGGAAAGCGACCAGGTAAACCCGGCAAGCACGACCATGCCCGGGATCGACCCCGACGCCCATTGATAGAATTGATAGGCCTCTGGCCCCATCGCGACCGCGTAGAGCCACCAGACGACGAGCACGGCCCCGCCGGCCAGCGCCACGCCGGTCATGCGGTGCAGGATGGAGCTCGCCATCGTGATCGACCACCGCCAGATCTGCACATGCGGGGACAAGGGCCTCGGGCGAACGGATGCCGAGGCAGATTTCTCAGCCATTAGAATAACCTACCGCTTCATCGAGTCTTCTGTGAGCGGGGAGTGTAGGGTCACAAACCTTCAAGTCAATTGACGCGGGCGCTATGCCGCAGTTCCCGGACAAGAGCGTGATGCGGAAAAGTGGGAACCGGTCTTCCGCAAAAATCACGCGACAATCAAACACCTAGATGTGGAGCCTCAATAGGTTGTTCTCGGTGAGGCCGAGTCGGCTGATGGGTGTAGTTGCCTTCAAGCTACCATGTGGGCGGTGCCAGTTGTAGCGATGGAGCCAGCGCGGCAG
>JACADY010000077.1 GCA_013389115.1 Alphaproteobacteria bacterium | reverse complement strand
GCTGCCGCGCTGGCTCCATCGCTACAACTGGCACCGCCCACATGGTAGCTTGAAGGCAACTACACCCATCAGCCGACTCGGCCTCACCGAGAACAACCTATTGAGGCTCCACAGCTAGTGGAGCGAATTTGACATTTGATCCCCGCTCGCAGCGGCCCCAGTATCAAATGTCAAATTCAAAAGGCTCCACTAGACACAGTCCGCGCCTCTCAATCCCAAGCGGTCGGACGACATGGCATAGACCGCCCGGTCGCCCAGAAGCCAGATATTGAAGCCGCGCGGGAAGAGGCTTCTGATCGCCGGGGCGCGGACGCTGAGCCCGCCTGTATAGGCGCCGAAGGCCGGCAAGACCAAGCGCCTGCCATCGCTGATGAAACAGCGCCGGCGAATGGCGCGGCCGCGAATATGCACCGTCGCGCAAGGGTGGAGGTGGCCGGCGATCTCGCCTGGCGCCTCACCTTCCCACGGTTCGTGGCGGAAGGTGAGCGGGCCGAGCGCGACCTCTTCCACAACGGCGCCGCCCAAATCGGCCGGCGGGTGGGGATCATGATTGCCGGCGATCCAGATCCATTCCACCCGGGCCGCGAGAGCGCGCAAGGTGTCCTTCGTCTCGTCATCGAGGCGGTCCGCCGCATTCTGATCGTGGAAACTGTCGCCGAGCGCGATCACGCGCACGGGCCGGCAGCGCGCCATCACGCCCGCGAGGCGGTTCAGCGTCTCCTTGGTGTCATAAGGGGGCAGCATCTGCCCCTTGCTGGCGAAGAAGGAACCCTTCTCCAAATGCAGATCGGCGACGACGAGTGTGCGCAAGGCCGGACATATGAGCGCGCCGGAGGCATCGGGGTGGAGGCCTTCGCCCTCTAAAACAAGGGCTGTCATGCGCTTGCCTCCGCGATCAGCGCATCGGTGTTCTCGCGCAGCAGATCCTCGTTGGCGGAGCCGAACACCGGCTCCTTTCCGATCTCGAGCATCACCGGCACAGCCAGCGGGGAGATGCGGGGCAGACGCTGGCGCACGATGCGGCCCTTCACGCGCCGCAGCAACTCGCCAAGGCGGGCGATGTCGAGAATGCCCGAGGCCGCCTCCTGTTCCGCCGCGCGCAGCAGGATGTGATCGGGCTCATGCCCGCGCAGCACGTCGTAAATGAGGTCGGATGAAAAATTCACCTGACGTCCCGTCTTCTCGGCACCGGGCATGCGCCGCTCAATCAGCCCGGCGATAATGGCGCAATTGCGGAAGGTGCGTTTCAGCATGTTCGATTCAGCCATCCATGCATCCAGATCATCGCCCATCATGTCCTCGTCGAACAGGACGTTCATCGGGACGCGGCCCATGTCATTGAGCGCCCAGACGCAGAGCGCATATTCGCTGGCGACGAAGCCCAAGGGCCGCACCCGCATCCGCTCCAACCTTCGGGTCAGCAACATCCCGAGGGATTGATGCGCGAGGCGACCGTCAAACGGATAGCAGACGAGAAAATGCTTGTTTGCGCGCGGGAAGGTCTCCACCAGCAATTCGTCCGCACGCGGAATGCGTGAGCGGCGCGCCTGCATCTCCAGCCATTCGCGCACCTGGAGCGGCAACGCGCCCCAGGCTTTGGGGTCGGCCAACATCGCGCGCACGCGGGCGGCGAGATAGGTCGTCAGCGGAAACTTGCCTCCGTAATAGCTGGGGATCTTCGGGCTGTCGTCCTTGCTGCGCGTCGCGATCGCTTCTGTCTCCCGCATGCCCTCAAAGCGCAGGATGTGGCCAGAGAACAGAAACGTGTCGCCGGGCGAAAGCTGTTCGATGAAATATTCCTCCATCTGACCGAGACGGCGCCCCACCCTATGGCCGCCAAGCGCAGCGGCCGCGTTGCGCGCCAGTCTTATCTCCACCATCGGCTCTTCGATGATGGTGCCGACATTGAGTCGATAACGCTGGGCCACATCGGGCGAGGCGATGCGCCAGCGGCCTTCCTGTGTCTTTCTCAACCGCGCGAAACGATCATAGCGGCGCAAGGCATAGCCGCCCGTCGCGACGAAATCGATGACGCGGACAAATTCCTCACGCGAGAGGCTCGCGTAGGGAAGCGCGCTTGTCACCTCGCGGTAGAGCGCCGTTTCCTCGAACGGCCCTGCACAAGCCACGCCCAGCACGTGCTGCGCCAGCACGTCGAGGGCACCCGTTCTTGCTATCTCGCCGTCGAGCGCGCCTTCGGCAACCGCCGCCTGCGCCGCCGCGCATTCGAGCACCTCAAAGCGGTTCGCCGGCACGAGCAGCGCGCGGGAGGGCTCATCGAGGCGGTGATTGGCGCGGCCGATGCGCTGTTGAAGGCGCGAGCAGCCCTTGGGGGCGGCCAGGTGGATGACGAGATCAACATCACCCCAGTCGATGCCGAGATCGAGGGTCGAGGTACAGACAACGGCGCGCAGGGCGCCCGCCGCCATCGCGGCCTCGACCTTTCGGCGCTGGCCCACATCGAGCGATCCGTGATGGAGCGCGATGGGAAGACTGGCCTCGTTGATGCGCCAGAGCTCCTGAAACGCGATCTCGGCCTGGCTGCGCGTATTGACGAAGACGAGCGCCGTGCGCGCGGCGCTGATCGCGTTGTAGACCTCTCCCATCGCGTGGCGGGCGCTGTGGCCGGACCATGGAACGTGCTCCTGCGAGGCCAGCACGGTGATCTGCGGCATGGCGCCCGCGCGGCCGCGCACGAGTTCGGCGAGGCGACGCTCGCCCGCCTCTCCTTGCGGCACGAGATAGCCGCGCAGCCAATCGGGCTCCGCCACCGTGGCGGAGAGGCCGACACAGCGCATGGCGGGCGCAAGGGCCCGCAGCCGTGCGAGGCCAAGGCTCAAGAGGTCGCCGCGCTTTGAGCCCGCGAGCGCATGCAACTCGTCCAGTACCACGCAGCGCAAATTCTCGAAGAGCGCGGCGCTTTCCCGCGAGGCCAGCAGCAGCGCGAGCTGTTCCGGCGTCGTCAAAAGGATGTTGGGCGGCGCGTATTTCTGGCGCTGGCGGCGATGGGCGGGAGTGTCGCCCGTGCGCGTCTCGATGCGGATGTCGAGGCCCATCTCGCGCACCGGCGCATCGAGATTGCGGGCGATGTCGACGGCGAGGGCCTTCAGCGGCGAGATATAGAGCGTGTGCAAGCCCTTTTGCGGGCGCCGATACAAGTCAATGAGCGAGGGGAGAAATCCCGCCAGTGTCTTACCGCCGCCCGTCGGTGCGATCAGCAGAGCGCTCGCGCCACGCTCCGCCGCCTCGACCATCTCGCGCTGGTGTGGGCGGATCTGCCAGAGGCGGCCGGCGAACCAGTTCTCGAACACGGGCGGCACCAAAGCAGGCGGATGCGCCCGGGCCTGGTTTCTCTCCTCGATGTTCACGTTTGGTTTCGCCATGCCACATTTCTAGCCTGTCCACCGCGAAGCGCCAGAGGGGATTGTGGGGGCGGACCGCTCTCTTGCCATCGCCCAGACGCACTTTAAGCTGCCGCCAAGAAAATTCAGGAGGAAGCTCATGGTCTCGATGTTCCGGCCCGGACTGATGCAGGGGCAGAAAATCCTCGTCACGGGTGGCGGCACGGGGCTTGGCCGCGAGATGGCCGATGAATTTGCCTCGCTCGGCGCCGATGTCGTCATCTGCGGGCGGCGCGGTCCGGTGCTTGAAGAAGCCGCGAAAGAGATGAGCGGCAAACATGGCGTCTCAGTCACCCCGATCGCGTGTGACATCCGCGTGGCCGAGGCGGTCGAGGACATGGTCGCGCAGGCCTTCACCGGCAAACCCGTCACGGGACTCGTCAACAACGCGGCGGGGAATTTCATCAGCCGCACGAAGGACCTCTCGCCGCGCGGGTTCAACGCCATCGCCGATATCGTGTTCCGTGGCACGTTCTATACAACGCTTGCCTGCGGCAAACGATGGATCGAGACGCAGACGCAAGGCAACGTCGTCTCCATCCTCACCACCTGGGTGTGGAATGGCGGGCCGTTCACCGTGCCCTCCGCGATGTCGAAGGCGGGCATCAATATCATGACCAAGTCCCTGGCTGTCGAATGGGCGCCGCACCATATCCGCCTCAACGCCATCGCGCCCGGCCCCTTCCCCACCAAGGGCATGTCGGAGCGGATCAATCCCTCCACGATCATGGGTGGCGCGGTCAGCGAGGGCCTCGGCTCCGGCAATCCGATGGGGCGCGCGGGCGAGATGCAGGAATTGCGCAATCTCGCGGTGTTCCTGATGGCGCCGGGCGTCGAGTATCTAACGGGCGAGACCATTGCCATCGACGGCGGCTCGTTCCTTGCCAATGGCGGGAATTTCTCGCGCCTTTCGACGCTGGGCGATGAGCAATGGACGGCGATGCGCGAGGCCATTCGCGGCGCGAACGAAAAGGACAAGGCACAGCGGAGCGTTTAGGGCGCGTTGCGGTCAGTTCAACCCGCCTCATCCTGAGGTGTCCGGCCTCCCCTTCGAGGGCGGCCCGCCGCCACCTCAGGGTGAGGCCGGACCTCGAAGGATGATAGCCGTGAACCTCGCGCGAGCTGTCTGCAATTGAATCCAAGCCACCGCTCAAGGCACCACAACGACCTTGCCGATTACGCCGCGGGTTTCGAGCATCCGCATCGCATCGACCGTTTGCGCAAGGGGAAAGGTCGCGTGGATGTGGGGGCGCAGCCTTCCCTCCTCCATCAGCGCGTCGATGGCGGCAAGGTTCTCACGGCCTTTTTCGGGGAACTGGCGGCCATATTCGCCCGCGCGCACGCCCATGACCGCATAGCCCTTGATCAGCGGCATGTTGACCGAGATCGTCGGGATGCGGCCGCTCGTAAAGCCGATCACGAGCAGACGCCCATCGAAGGCGATGCAGCGTGTGCTCTCATCGAACACATCACCGCCGACGGGATCATAGATCACATTCGCGCCCTTGCCGCCGGTGACGTCCTTCACTGCCTCGCGGAAACCCGACGAGGGCAGCACCACGTCGGCGCCATAGGAAGTGAGGAACGCGCGTTTCTCCTCGCTGGAGGCCGTGGCGATGACGCGCGCACCCATGTGACGGCCAAAATCGACCGCGGCAAGGCCGACGCCGCCCGCCGCGCCATGGACGAGCAGCGTCTCGCCCGCCTCCATCCGCGCGCGGCGCACGAGCGCGACATAGGCGGTGAGATAGGCGGCCGTGTAGGCCGCGGCCTCAGCATCGCTGAGGCGCCTGGGTGCCTTTCGCACCGCGGCCGCAAGCGTCAGCGCTTCTTGCGCAAAGCCGCCTGCCCCCAACCCGGCGACGACGCGATCGCCGATTTTCACATGCGTCACACCCTCGCCCAGCGCGATGACTTCTCCAATCGCCTCCATGCCCGGCGTGAAGGGCAGCGGCGGCTTATGCTGGTACTTGCCCTGCACCATCAGAATGTCGGGAAAGTTCACCGAGGCGGCGAGGATCCGCAGTTTCACCTGGCCCGGCACTGGCGCGGGAAGGTCGCGCTCTTCCAATGTCAGCGTGCCGATATCCTCGGCGTTGACGTGGCAGACTATCGCCTTCATCGCGTGCGCCCCTTTATCCGCCTGCATTTCCCACGCGTCATGGTGCAGTGCGATCAGCGTTTCCCTTCGTTGCGATCCATTCTAGCCTAAGGCGCATTGGGAGCCTCAAGAGACAAAAAGCCATGCCGACACGCCATGATCTCGTCATCCGGAACGGAACCCTTGCCGATGGTACGGGCGAGCCATTGCACAAGGGCGATGTCGCGATCGACGATGGCAGGATCGTCGCGGTCGGCGAGGTTTCAGGATCGGGCCGCGAAGAGATCGACGCGCGCGGCCTCTTGGTGACGCCGGGCTTCATCGATATTCACACGCATTACGATGGGCAGGCGACATGGGACAATCATCTCACGCCCTCGTCCTGGCATGGCGTGACGACCGCGATCATGGGCAATTGTGGCGTCGGCTTCGCACCCTGCCGCCCGCAGGATCGCGACCGGCTGATCCGCCTGATGGAAGGCGTCGAGGATATTCCGAACCCTGTGCTGAGCGAAGGTCTCGCGTGGGATTGGGAGACGTTTCCCGATTTTCTCGATGCGCTGGAACGGCGGCCGCATGACATCGATTTCGCGGTCCAGCTTCCGCATGGGGCGTTGCGGGTCTATGCGATGGGCGAACGCGGAGCCCGGCGCGAGGCGGCGACGGCAGCGGACATTGCGTTGATGCGCGGCATCGCGGCGGACGCCATGCGCGCGGGCGCCATCGGGTTCTCGACCTCGCGCACGCTCAATCACCGCACGGCCGATGGCGATCCGACGCCGACGCTGAACGCCGCCGAGGACGAGCTTTTGGGCATCGCGCGGGGTTTGCAGGATGCGGGCGCGGGGGTGCTGCAGTTCGTCTCCGATTTCGCCGATCCGGCGCGCGAGACGCAGATGATGGCGAGCCTAGTGCGCGAGACCGGGCGGCCGCTGTCGTTCTCGCTGCTCCAGGCCGACGCGGCGCCGCAATCCTGGCGCGGGCTCTTGGCGTTCGTGGAGAATTGTCAGGCGGAAGGCCTGAACGTGCGCGCGCAGGTTTGCGGGCGGCCGGTCGGGCTGCTGCTCGGGCTGACGCTCACGCTCAATCCGTTCAGCGCGCATCCGCTCTATCAATCCATCGCCTCCTTGCCGATGAGCGAGCGGCTGGCGCGCCTGCGCGATCCGCAGTTCAAGTCCCGCTTGCTGGCCGATCAGCCTGCGTCGGACAATCCCTTCGTGAAGGCGGTGCTGCGCAATTTTGGGAAGATGTTTCCGCTGGCCGATCCGCCGGATTACGAGCCCAGCGCGTCGATGAGCCTAGGCGCGCAGGCCGAGGCGCAAGGCGTGACGCCCGAGGCGCTCGCCTATGAGTGGATGCTGAAGGACGAGGGCCGGGCGCTGTTCCTGTTTCCCTTCCTCAATTATTCCGAGTTTACGCTCGATCCCGCACTCGCGATGATGCGGCATCCCCATACGCTGCTGGGACTTGGCGATGGCGGCGCGCATGTGGGCATGATCTGCGATGGAAGCTTCCCGACCTCGATGCTGGCTTATTGGACGCGCGACAGGCAGCGCGGCGAGCGCATGACGCTGCCAGACGTCATCCAGCGCCAAACACAGGCGAACGCGCTGGCGATGGGCCTTGCCGATCGAGGCGTGCTGGCGCCCGGCCTCAAGGCCGATGTCAACGTCATCGACTATGACAGACTGACACTGCACCGACCGCACGTCGCCTATGACCTGCCAGCGGGCGGACGCCGGCTCGTGCAGCGGGCCGACGGGTATCGCGCCACGATCGTCAGTGGACAGATCACCTATCGGGACGGCGAGGCGACCGGCGCGCTGCCCGGGCGGCTAGTCAGGGGCGGGGCCGCAAGCCGTTGAGAAACAGCGAGGTTGCAAACTCGGCCGCCGCCTTGGGGTCTACGGGATCGCGGGCCAGCATCATCTCGCCGATCTCGAAGGCCACACCCACCATGGCGGCGGTGAGGAAATCGGGGTCGAGCCTGGGCAACAGCCCTGAATCCACCGCCACCTTGATGTCCTCACGCAGTTCCTCGAAGCCCGCGATCACCTGCTGCGATGCCATCCGGACACGGAGGATGTCGGTGTTCTTGCGCGCGACGTGAAAGTCCGCGCGATCCTGCGCCACATAGTCGAAAAACGTCTCGAAGGTTCCTGCGATGAACTCCTCGATGTTGCGGGCACGCACGCGTTCGGCGCGCAATCGCGGACGGATGCGCAGCGCGCTTTCGTCCTGAAGCGCCTCGAACACCTCTTCCTTCGATTTGAAGTAGTTGTAGAAAGTACCGGACGCGAGATCCGTCGCGCGGATGATGTCTCGCACCGTCGTCGCACCGAAGCCCAATTCGGCAAACACCTTACGCGCCGCCGCGATAATCGCCTCGCGATTGGCCACCTTCGTTTGTTCCCGCTTTCCGGGAACCGGCACTCTCACATTCACAGAATTCAACCTTCATCAAGGATTTGAGCGCGGCACTCTAGCGATTCGTGACACTGCGTCAACTTTTTTCGCCCTCTCTTGCCGGGACGTATGGGACTTGTGTCGCATCGTCATACCTCGTCAATCGCTATTCGATAGGCTATGCGTCGCACATGACTGAACAGCGCAGCAAACCCACCGGATATGTCGTCGCAGGCGTTCCCCACGCCGCGGCGATCAAGCTTGCCGTCATCGATATCAAACCGGGCGAGGTCGTGTGCACGGTGCCCTTCGATCCCCGATTTGTGGGCAACCCTGAGACAGGGGTCGTGCATGGGGGTATCGTGACTGCCCTCCTCGACAATGCCTGCGGTATCGCCGTGTCTTCAAGAACGCGGCAGTTCGGGCAGATCGCAACGCTGGATCTGCGCATCGACTATATGAAGCCCGCCAATGCCGGGGCCGACATCTATGCCTTTGCCGAGTGCTACAAGGTGACACGCAACATCGCCTTCGTGCGCGGCATCGCCTATCACGACGACAGAAGCGATCCCATCGCCACATGCGCGGCTGCCTTCATGCTCGGCACCAAGAGCGACAAGGGCGTCAACCTTCCCCCAAAGGAGGGTGGCTGATGGAGGTTTTAAGGCGCGCGTTTCAAGAGGGAATGCGGCCCGATCCGCAGGCCCTTGTCGATTCCATCCCCTATTGCCAGTTCCTCGGCATCAAAATCGACCGTAAGGGAACCGAGATCACCACGATCCTGCCCTATGCGGAGCACCTGATCGGGAATCCCATTCTGCCAGCCCTTCATGGCGGCGTGATCGGCGCCTTCATGGAAGTGACGGCGATCGTGCAGATCGCGTTCGAGACGAGCGGGCCTTCCTTGGCGAAACCCGTCGATATCACGATCGACTATCTCCGCTCGGGCCGGCCCGTCGACACCTATGGGCGCGCGCATATCACGAAACAGGGCAAGCGCGTCATCAACGTGCATGTCGAGGCCTGGCAAGAAGAACACACCAAGCCCATCGCGGCCTTGCGCGGCCATTTCCTCGTTGCCGGTGAAGACTGAGCGCCTGCGCCTTGCTCATTTTCGCCCTTAGGCAAGCTCGCCTCACCCATCGCGGCCCGCGCCCTCATCCTTGAGCACGGCTTTGCCGGAAGGCGCTCTCCTTTAGCGCGGCTTTACTTGCAGGAATTGCGGCGGCTCATCCGAAGCCGGGTCCAGCATCACGGCCGTCAAGGGGCCACCATAGGCCGCGCCCGTGTCGAGATTGATGCGATTGGCGCGAAGTTCCGGCAGCCCCGTTTCGATCGGCGTGTGCCCGTGGACGACGACAAAGCCGTGGTCGCGCCTATCCCTCAGGAATGCGTCGCGGATCCATAGGAGATCCTTCGCCTGCTGGCGTTCGAGCGCGCGGCCCGGCACGATGCCCGCGTGCACGAACAAATAGCGGCCGGCATAGTGCGTCAACGGCAGCTCCTCGAGCCAGGTAATGTCGTGAGCGGCGGTAATGACGAGATCATCGATGGCGGCGGCCGGAGAGCCGTGTACGTAGCCGTAAGAAAGCAATGTCTGCGCGCCGCCATTGATCACCCACTGGCCGATGGCGGATTGAGTCCTCTCCCGCACGGCATCGAGCATGAGTTGTTCATGATTGCCGCGCAGGCATACGGTTCGGAAACCGGCCAGTCCCTGGCGCACCCGCGCGATCACGCCGCGCGAATTGGGGCCGCGATCGATATAGTCCCCCAGATGGACGAGGCACTTGTCCCGCGATCCCAGGTTTCGAGCGGCGGCGAGAATGCGCTCGTACAGCGCTTCCAAGAGCTTGTCATTTCCGTGAATGTCGCCAATCGCGAAATAGACCGGCGCTTCACCCCGATGAAGACGCATCTGACTGCTCATGGATGATATCTAGTACGGGACGGCGTCCTTTCCTATGGCATCCATCACATTGCGGAGCCCGTCTTTTCGTAAACATTCGGCAAGATCATGCTTAATAGTGCGCACCAGCCTCGCGCCATCATAGGCAAGCGCGGTGTAAAGTTGAACGGCGGAAGCACCCGCACGGATTTTTGCATAGGCGTCGGCACCTGAACTGATGCCGCCCACTCCGATCAGAGGGGTCTTGCCTCTGGTCAGGCGGTACAGATCCTTCAAGACCTCGGTCGATGGCGCGAAAAGCGGCTTGCCGGAAAGTCCGCCTGCCTGCACGGCATGTTTACTCTTGAGCGTCGATGGCCGGGATACCGTCGTATTGGTTGCGATCAGGCCATCGATGGCCTCGGTCAATGCGATTTCGGCAATTGCCGCGCGCGCCTCAGCATCAAGGTCGGGCGCCACCTTGACAAGGACTGGAGCCCTCAAGCCCGCTTCCCCCCGCGCATCAAGAACGCGGCGGACAAGCTCTTCCAGATTTTCGCGATCCTGAAGGCCCCTCAGGCCCGGCGTATTGGGCGAGGAAATGTTGATCGTCACATAGCTTGCAAGGCCCGCGAGCCTGCGGAACGCGGCGACGTAGTCGGAGATGCGGTCGCTTGCATCCTTGTTCGCGCCGATATTGACGCCAACGATGCCGGGCCGTCCCTGGCGATAACGAAGGCGGATCGCCGCCCTTTCCATTCCTTCATTGTTGAAGCCGAGCCGGTTGATGACTGCGCGGTCCTCTTCCAGCCTGAAAATGCGCGGCTTGGGATTGCCGCTTTGCGGCCGCGGCGTCACCGTTCCCACCTCAACGAAGCCGAGGCCAAGCGCAAGCATCGCGTCAGGGACTTCCGCGTTCTTGTCGAAGCCGGCCGCCAGGCCAATGGGATTGGGGAAGCGCAGGCCGAAAAGCTCGACCGCGAGTTCCGGGGGATCGGCCCTCTTGTCCCTTGGACCGAGGCCGCATGCGAGCGCGCGGATCGTCAGGCGATGCGCCGTTTCCGCATCGAAGAGACGCAGCAGCCGGAGCGCGATCGCGCCGCTCATGCTTCTTCCACCCAGCCTGGAATGCGGTGATTGCCATCCCCGCCGCGGGAGAGTTCATCCGCCCTTATGACAGTGCTCAAGGTCAGCGGCGCAAAGAGATGGGGGAACAACTGCCCGCCACGCGAGGGCTCCCATCTGAGCGCCTGACCAAGCGCAGCTGAATCCAAGGTGAGCAGCACAAGGCCATCCTGCCCCTTGAAATGCCGTTCGAGCGTGCCACGCAGTTGTGAGGCGCCGGAGAGGTGAATGAAGCCGTCACGCCGATCATCGCTCGAGCCGTCAAAGGAGCCATTCGCCCGCAGATGCTCATGCTCTGCATGCGTCAGGATCTTGAAGACGCGCGGCGCGCTCATGAGACCCGCCTATGCCGCCTTGCGCTTCAGGGCGTCCTCGATCAAGGCCCGCGTCGGCGCTATACCATAGATCGCCGCGAAAGTGCCGAAGCGGGGGCCACGCTCCTGTCCGATCAGCGTTCGATAGAGCATCGCGAACCATTCCTGGGACACACCGGGCCGGCCGTCGGGTGACTTCGCCTTTCCGGCCAGGTCTGGATAATGGGCGCGGCCGACCTCATAGACGGTTGCCTGAATCTGTTCGCCATCCGCGTTCGTGGGCAATTCGCAAAGGCGGGTATCCAGTTCCCGCAAAGCGGCCGTCGCGGCGGTGTCCGGGATCTCAAATCGCTTCGCTGGCTTGACGAAGTCCTCATAGTAGCGGATCGCGTAGCCAACGAGCCTGTCCAACGCTGGGTGGCTCTCAGGAGAGGCGCCCGGCGCATATTGGCGGATGAAGCCCCAGAGCGTCGCGGGCGTCGAGGCACTCGAGGCCGAGACGAGCGTGAGGAGCAGCGCAAAGCTCACAGGGAAACGCGCGTCGGGCGGATTGCCGGCATGGATGTGAAAGACAGGATTCTCCAGCCGCTGCGCCGGCGTTTCGCGGTCGTATTTCTCAAGATAGACCGCGTATTCATCGACCGCCTTGGGGATCACATCGAAATAGAGGCGCTTTGCCGTTTTCGGCTTCTGGAACATGTAGAGCGCGAGACTTTCAGGCGAGGCATAGCGCAGCCAGTCATCGATCGTGATGCCGTTGCCCTTGGACTTTGAAATCTTCTCGCCATCCTCATCAAGGAACAGCTCATAGTTGAAGCCATCCGGGGGCTCTGCGCCCAGCACGCGGCAGATCTTCGAGGACGTCTTCACATTGTCGATGTGGTCCTTGCCCGACATCTCATAGTCGACACCCAACGCAGCCCAACGCAGCGCCCAGTCCGGCTTCCACTGCGCCTTGCAACCGCCCTTGAGGATGCTCGTCTCATAGCGCGTGCCGGTCACCGGATCGGTCCAGAGGATCGTTCCCTTGCCTGCATCGCGGCCCTCGATGGGTACCTGCATCACGACGCCCGTCTCGGGATGAACCGGCAAGAAGGGCGCATAGGTCTGGCGACGCTCATCGCGCAAGGTCGGCAGCATGATCGCCATGACGTCGTCATAGCGCTCGAGCATACGCATCAGCATCGCGTCGAACTCTCCGCGCCGGTAATAGTCGGTCGCGGAGGCGAACTCATACTCAAAGCCAAAAGTATCGAGAAAGCGCCGGAGCATGGCGTTGTTGTGGTGGCCAAAGCTCTCGTATTGCCCGAAGGGATCGGGAACGACCGTCAGGGGTTTGCCCAGATGCTCTTTCAGCATGTCCTGATTGGGTACATTGCCCGGCACCTTGCGCATGCCGTCCATATCATCTGAAAAACAGATGAGCTTGCTTGGCGCATCGCTGAGCATCTTGAAGGCGTGACGGACCATCGAGGTCCGTGCAACCTCGCCAAAGGTGCCGATATGGGGCAGGCCTGATGGGCCGTACCCCGTCTCAAACAAGACATAGCCTTTGGCGGCGACAGACTTTTCGACGCGCGGCAAAAGCTTGCGCGCTTCCTCGAAAGGCCATGCCTGGGCATTCGCCGCCAATTCCCTAAAGTTCATTTTCCCTGTCCAAATGCTTAAAGGTTTGGAAATCGGCGGAAGCTAGGGTGATCGCAGACGCAGGTCAATCCACGGCTCAGCACCTCTTGACGCATGAAAAACACTCCCAGCGCCCATGAGCCTCAGCCAGGCTTGAGCGACCGTGTCCTGCTGGAGCAGCTCAAGCTGTTTTTCAGACCGTCCTTCCTTGCCCGGTACGGCCCTTTCGCAGCGATTCTGGGCCTTGGTATCGTGCATTGGGATTCCGCGCCAATCTGGGTCCTTCCTGTCGCAGTTGTCATGCACGGTGCGGCGACCGCGCTGCTTGAGTATCAGCGCGTGCAATTCTGGCGCGAAGAACCACGATGGGATGGCGCCAAGTGGATGGGCGTGACGCTGTTTCAGGCGGCCATTGCCGGCTTGACCTGGGCAGCCAGCACGGTGCTTTGGTTCGCACCCGGCGATGCCGTGAGGCAGACCTTTCTCTGCCTCATCCTGCTTGGGCTCATCTCGGCGTCCATGGTCGTCAGGGCGAGCGTACCCAAGGCCTTCTTTGTCCATATGGCGATCACCATCCTGCCCGCCGTGTTTCTGATGCTGCTGGAAGGAAGCATCGCCAGTATCGTGACAGGTGTCCTCGCTCTCATTTACATGCTTTTCGCTGCAAACTGGACGAAGCAGATCAACCGGGACATCAGCGATCTCATTCAGCTGCGCATCCAGAATCATGACCTCATCGAAAGCCTGAAGGATAGCGCCGCAGGCGCCATTGCCGCGCGCGCCGCGGCGGAAAACGCGCGCGAGGCCGCCGAATCCGGAGCGCGCGCCAAGAGCGAGTTTCTCGCGACGATCAGCCATGAGATCCGTACACCGCTCAACGGTATTCTGGGCATGGCGGATATTCTCAAGGAAGCCGCGTTGGCACCGAACCAGCGCGAAGCGGTGGAGCAGATACAGGAATCGGGCACGGCGCTGTGCGTTATTCTCGATGACATCCTCGACCTCTCAAAGATGGAGGCCGGACGCCTTCGCATCGAAAAGCGCGAAATCGCCATCCGCCAGGTCGTGCAGGGCGTCATGCGCATCCTGCAGACCCGTGCTTGGGAAAAGCGCCTCACATTCACGGCCACAATCGATCCGCGCGTGCCGGAAATCGTGATGGCGGATGCTGGACGCCTCAGACAGGTGCTCCTCAACCTTGCGGGCAATGCGATCAAGTTCACGGATAGTGGACACGTGACGATCAAGGTTGAACCCTTGGGCGAAGCACATCCGCCTCGACACTTGCTGTTTTCCATCACCGATACCGGCATCGGGATTCCCGGCGACCTGCAGCCGCTTCTCTTTCAGCCCTTCACGCAGCTCGATTCGTCCTATGCGCGGCGCTTTTCTGGCGCGGGGCTTGGCCTTGCGATCTGCCGGCGCCTCGTTTCCATGATGGGCGGCGATATCGGCGTTGAGAGCGAGGTCGGCTCGGGCTCAACCTTCTGGTTCACCTTGCCCGACTGTGCGCAGGCGATACATCCCGCCCGATCCCCGCAAATGGCCACCAGCAGCGAGGAGCTGCTCGCGATCAAGAAATCCGCGCGCGCGCTCAGGGTGCTCATCGCGGAGGACGACCCTGTCGGGCAGCGCGTCCTCTCAACGATCCTTTCCTCCGCCGGGCATCAGGTCAGCATCGCATCCCATGGCATGGAGGCGATGAGCCTTGCCGGCACGGGCGGGTTCGATGTCATCTTCATGGATATCGAGATGCCGCGCCTGTCGGGCGCGGAAGTCATTCAAATGATTCGCGCCTTGCCAAGCCGCTCACGCCATGTCGCGATCATCGGCATTTCTGGCCATCCGCAAGACCATCTCTCCTCGCTTGGCATCGACCAGGCGGTCGATGGATTCGTGCAAAAACCCGTCACGCCCCATGCCGTGCTCGAAGCGCTGGCCAGCGCCATCGAAGCCGATGACGATCAGGAGGAAGCGGAAGATGACAGCCCTCCTGTCATCGACACGGCGGCTCTCTCTGACCTGCAAGAGCGTCTCGGCCAGGATACCGTCGTTGCCGTATTCTCCAGTTATCTGACGACACTCAACGATATCATCTCGCGCCTCGACAGCGCGGTTGAGCGTGAGGACGTCGCCAGCGCCGGCGGGGCGGCGCAGGACCTTGCCAGCGCGTCCGCCGACCTTGGACTTGCGGCGCTTTCGATGGTCTCTCGCACGCTTGCCCATTACGCGCGCGAGCCACGCAGCGCCCAAGACGTGACAGCGGCCGTTGGCGAAATCAAGGTCCAGGCCGATCTTGCCCGGTCGGCGCTCCTCAGGCTTTACCCCAATATCGCGGCTGCCGCCTGAAGAAGCGGTAGCGGCTGCGCCAAGACACGGCCTATAGTCACACGGCCGATGGATCATTCCGTTTCCGACCTGACACGCGCGCCCGCGATGATCATCGCTGCCGGCAGCGCCACCGTCGTCTCACGCGACGGCGAAACCGAAACGCTCTCGCTCGCGCATGCGGGCGAGCGTTTGGGCGAAAGCACGCATCTGCTTTGCGATGCGCAGGCAGTCGCACGGCAGTTGCGGCTGAATGCCCAGACCGTGCAGGGCCGGCACGGGGACGTGCTTGACCTCTTCGCCTTCGTGCTGCCGGCGCGCCCTTGCCTGCCCATTCCCGCCGGACTTGCACGCGCGTTGCGGCTTCCCCGGCCGAAGGCGCCCGAAGACGAGGCCCTGACGCTTCTGTCGGCCTGCGATCAGCTGCTCGGCATTCTTTCGGCGCTGGGGCCGCAAGCGTCGGCGCGCGCGCAATCGATCGCGGCCGCGATGTCGCGGTCGGGATGGCCCTGGGCGGCAACGATACTCAAGCTATTCCCGCGGGGAGATACGCCGGCCAGCCTTGCCGCCTTCGTGCACCTGCCAGAGTGGGAGGACGGACCGCCACGCGGCGCGCCGGGCCAAATCCCGGTTGAGCCAGAGGCAGCGACCGAACGCCTTCGCGCCATGCTTGGCCCTGAGGGTGCCGAACGCGAGGGTCAGCTTCGCTATGCGGCGCTTGCGGCATCGGCCTTCGCGGCGCCGCAGCGGGCGGATGAGCCCACCATCGTTCTGGCGGAAGCCGGGACGGGGACCGGGAAGACGGCCGGCTACCTTGCCGCCGCCAGCCTATGGGCGGAGCGCAATGATGGCGCGGTGTGGATTTCCACCTTCACCAAAAACCTGCAGCGCCAGATCGATCAGGAATTGACACGGCTTTATCCCGACCCCGCGGAAAAGGCCGAGAAGGTCGTCGTGCGCAAAGGGCGCGAAAACTATCTCTGCCTCCTCAACTTTCAAGAGGCTCTCATGTCGGGCGGGCGGGGGCAGCGCGATCAGCACGTGCTGGGGCTTATCGCGCGCTGGCTCGGCGCGACGCGCGACGGCGATATTGCGGGGGGCGACCTGCCGCCCTGGCTTGCGGCCGAAGCCGCGCCTTTGCGCCTCACGGACAGGCGGGGCGAATGCGTCTATTCGGCCTGTGCGCATTATCGGCGATGCTTCATCGAGGCCAACCAGCGCAAGGCGAAAAACGCCAGCTTCGTCATCGCCAACCATGCCCTCGTCATGACGCTCGCCGCGCGGGGGACGCCCGAGGAGCAGGCGCAGCGCGAGGCACGGGGGCGCTATGTCTTCGATGAGGCGCATCATCTTTTCGGCGCGGCAGACAGTATTTTTTCCTCCCATCTGACAGCCCTTGACGGCGCGGAGCTGCGGCGCTGGATCCGGGGGCGCGAAGTCCAGGAGGGGGGACGCGGCCGGGGGCTGCGCGAGCGGCTCTTGGACCTCCTTGCCGAGCCGGAGGATGAAAACCTTCTTGAGACGGCCCTCGTGGCGGCCGGCGCGCTTCCAGGCCCCGGCTGGGGCCAACGGCTCTCGCAAGGCTCGCCGCGCGGCGCCATGGAGCAATTCCTGTTCCTCGTGCGCGAGCAGGTGCTGGCACGCAGCGAGAATGATGACAGGGATTATGGGCTTGAATGCGCGCCGCTGCCCCTCAATCAGGGCCTGGCCGAAGCGGCGCAGGCGCTGGCGGGGAGGCTCCACACGCTCGAGCGCGCTCTGCTCAGCCTCACGGCAAGCCTGCGCAAGCGCCTGGACCGGGACGCCGAGAGCCTTGATACGGCGAGCCGGGCGCGGATCGAATCGCTTGCACGCGGGATGGAGTGGCGGGCGCAGCTTGTGCTTGGCTCATGGCGCTCGATGCTGGAGCAACTGGGCGGAACGACGCCAGCCGGATTCGTCGATTGGTTCGCCATCGAGCGCGACGGCGGTCGCGAGCATAATTGTGGCATGCATCGCCATTTCATCGATCCGACGGAACCCTTTGCGGCGGCGGTGCTGAAACGGGCCCATGGTGCCCTCTTGACCTCGGCGACCTTGCGCGACCGGCCGCCGGAGGAGGAGGCCCTTCCCTCCTGGCAGAATGCGGAAGCAAGAACAGGCCTCACGCATTTGGCGCTACCCGCCATTCATGGCGCCTTCCCTTCGCCGTTCGACTATGCCGCGAAGGCGCGCGTCTTCATCGTCCGCGATACGGATCGGCGCGATCCAGCGGCCTTCGCGGCCGCGTATCGGGAACTTTTCCTCGCGGCAGGCGGGGGCGCGCTGGGGCTCTTCACCGCCATCCGAACGCTGCGCCTCGTGCATCAGCGGATCGCCGCGCCGCTCAATGCAGAAGGGATCAAGCTCTATGCCCAGCATGTCGATCCCTATGACATGGGCCTGCTTGTCGACATGTTCCGGGCGGAAACCGATTCCTGCCTTCTTGGCACAGACGCGGCGCGGGACGGCGTCGATGTGCCGGGGCGGTCGCTGCGGCTCATTGTCTATGACCGTGTGCCTTGGCCCCGGCCCGATATTCTCCACAAAGCGCGAAGGGCGGCCTTTGGCGGGCGCATCTATGACGAGATGACGACGCGGTTCCGGATCGCCCAGGCCTTTGGGCGCCTGATCCGGCAAGAGGCCGACAAAGGCGTGTTCGTGTTTCTTGATGCCCAGACACCCACCCGGCTGCTCTCTGCGCTGCCGCCCGGATGCCCGGTGCAGCGCTGCGGCCTTGCCGAGGCCATCGGCGAAACGCGGCGATTTCTCCTGCCAGGCTGACTTGCCGAGGCCCCCGCGCGCCTCTACCTTCGCGCCAGAAAATCCACCCCTCGGATTAAGGAACCGTCCATGAAGCCTGTTCTCACGCCGCAGGCCGCGCTCATCTACGTCATGGTCATCCAATCGGCGTCCGACGCCGATATGAGCGATGCCGAACTGCATTTGATCGGTGAAATCGTCAAGACCTTGCCGGTCTTTGCCCCCTTCGATCCCTCGGCGCTCATCGCCGTGGCGCGGGAATGCGCAGCCATTCTGGGCGAGCCGCAAGGGCTTGAGCAGGCTCTCATCCTCGTCGCCGAAGCGCTGCCCCATCACTTGCGCGAAACGGCCTATGTCATCGCGCTCGATGTTGCGATGACGAAGGGGCCGGTGCAAATCGAAGAAATGCGCATTCTCGACCGCTTGCGACACGCGCTTGAACTCGACCGGCTCGTCGCCGCGGCAATCGAGCGATCCGCAATCGCCCGGTTCGCGTCTGCTTAAGAGAGCGCCCCTCCCATGCCAGAACTCGCGGCGAACGAATTCTGGTACAAGCTGGTCGCCTTTGCCTGTGCGTTTGGCTCCCTCGTCCTTTGGGAGGAGTTCGGCCAGGGATGGACGCGCAAGCTCTCACGCACAAAGCGCTGGCTGGGCAATCTTGCGCTCGCGGCCCTCAACACGATCTGCGTGCGCCTTCTTGCGCCAGGCGCGATGGTTGGGGCGGCGCTTGCCTCAGAGCGGCTCGGGTGGGGTCTGCTTCACCTCGTGCCGGCGCCCGCTTTTGCCGAAATCCTTGTCGCCATCGTCCTGCTCGATCTTGCCGTTTACGGGCTGCACATCGCCTTGCACCGTCATTCCCTGCTGTGGCGGGTGCACCGCGTTCACCACGCCGATCTCGATGTCGATGTCTCAACGGGTCTTCGCTTTCATCCGCTTGAGGTTGCGCTCACACTTGGCGTCAAGAGCGGCGCGGTGTTTCTCCTCGGGGCGCCCCTTGAAGCGGTTCTCCTGTTCGAAGTCCTTCTCAGCGCCATGACGCTGTTCGCGCATGCCAATATTTCCATGCCCACTGCCGCCGCGCTCGGGCTCAGCCGCGCGCTCGTGACGCCCGATTTGCACAGGGTCCATCACTCGCAGGATGGGCGCGAGGCAAACAGCAATTTCGGCTTCATCTTTTCGCTTTGGGACCGGTTCTTTGGTACATTTCACGCGCCTTATCCTTATGGCGAGGATGGCGCGATGAAGATCGGACTTGCCGAGTATTCCGGCCTCGCGCCGGCGAAACTGCCCTGGATGCTGCTCAATCCGTTTCGCGGTCCTTCGCGAGGGGCGCCATGAAGCGACTGTTTCTTCTGCGCCATGCGAAATCATCCTGGCATGATCCATCCCTGCCGGACATACAGCGGCCGCTCAATGCAAGGGGACGGGCGGCCGCGCCGGAAATCGGACGCTATATATCCAGGCGCAGCTACGCGCCCGCGCTTATCCTTTGCTCAACGGCCCAGCGGACCGTCGATACGCTCGACCTCGTCGCTCCGTTCCTGCCGCGAAAGACCGCCATCGTCTATGAGGCCGGTCTTTATCTTGCCGAGGCGAGCGAATTGCTGACCCGGGTTCAGTGGATCGATGAGGAAGCCCAAAGTGCCATGATCATCGGACACAATCCTGGGATGCATGATTTCGCGCTAATGCTTTGCGGACTTGGCGATGACAGACCGCCCCCTTCGGCGGCGGCACGGCGGCTCATCGAGAAGTTTCCGACAGCGGGTCTTGCTGTCATCGACTTCGAGGTGCCGAGTTGGCGAAAGGTCAAGGCGGGGGGCGGAACCCTTTCCGACTATGTCAGGCCCAAAGACCTTTAGAACACCGTTCCTTCAGCCGCGCTTGGCCGGCGTTCCCCCAAGGGTCGCGGCCAGACTGTCCCAGCCAAAGGCGACCTCCTGAATGCGCGAACCCCAAAGGCGGCCCTGGCGCATCGCAATCTCCTTGCCGCCCTGCGCTTCATAGAAGTAGCGGGCGTTGTTGCCCTGAAGCGCCCATATGACCGCGCCGCCGAAGCCACGTTCGGCCAGCAGCCGGAACGCGGCCCGCAGCAATGCGCTGCCAATCCCATTGCCCATGTAGTTGGGATCAACGTAAAGCGCATAGACCTCGCCCGTGTAGCGCTCAAGCCCGCGGTCGCGCGCCGGCCCAAGGCTTGCCAGCCCGGTCAAGCCATATCCCTTCGTCTCCGCAACGATGACGGCGTGGGTGCGGCCTGAATAGACAACCTGCCGACGCCAGCTTTCCGTCTGATGCGCCATCGACATGTTCACAAGGCCGGCGGGGGGGGGGGAGGAGACCCGCGAAGCTTTCGCGCAAGATTTCAATGTACACCCCCG
>JACADY010000042.1 GCA_013389115.1 Alphaproteobacteria bacterium | reverse complement strand
CAAGCAGGCGCTCCTCGAAAAGGGGCTTGTCCGACGTATAGCCGACAAGATCAAGGATGAAATCCACGACTTCGCGCCGCGTAAAGATCGCGCCTCGATCCTCGATGCCTGATGCGGCGAGCTGGCCAACCGCCTTTTCGACGGGGCACATACCGGGAAACGAGAATTGCCGTACCGCTGCTTCGGCCATTTATTCGCCTCCGGCGGCGCGGCGCCGTACCGGCTGCTTGGGCAAGACTACCGTGCCGTCGCTCTCGTGCCGCTCCAGAAACTCGCGCATTGATCGGCGAATCAGCCACGAAGCGGTAACGTCACCCTCCTGCGCGAGCTTGTCGAAACTCGCGTAGTCGTCTGGATCGACGGTAACGGTGATCCGCTTCATCGCCTTGAGCTTTTTCCTGTTGGCCATCGCGCATCTCGGTGATGCATAGTTTCATACTGTAGCCAACATACCCGCCGCGCCCTGTCCGACAAAGGAAGAGATGAAGGCCGGGGAACGGAAGATGTGGATAAAGCGCTCCGGTCACAGCAGGACATTCCATAAGCCACAAAGCTGAGGACAGTTGGTCAGGATTGCACAAGGGTAGGAACGCCCTTAGCTCGTGGGTTCATGGGCGCGATAGCCTCCTGATCGGGTCCAGCGCAGACGCGCTGGCGGCATCCAATCCGAGCGGGTTGGTCGATGGGAGGTCCAGTGAGGGAGAGCGAAGTCTCCCTCTTGGTCAGGGGTCCAGGGGGCTCGAAGGCTCCCGGTCGATGGGATGGGTCCAGGGCAAAGGGAGCGCGAAAGCTCCCTTCCCTGGTCGCGATGAAGTCGTCTCCATGAAATGGTCTGGGGTCTTGGGGGCAGGAACGCCGCCCAAGTCGATGGGTGCAGGGAGAGCGAAGTCACCCTGCGAGGGATCAACCGGCGATACGGTTGGATGGCTCCGCAACGGGCTCAATGCCCTGAAGGAGCCAAGGCCGGGGGGATGCAACGGGGGCGCGCAGCGGGTCCCCTTGCCAAGATGGTTTTGTACTACAAAACACATCTTGCGAACGCTCGCTGAGGCTCGCTTGGGGGCAGGTTGATGGAATCGGAGAGGCCACGCTCACGCATGGCGCTCACATGAGTCAACCGGGCGGAAGGTACCGGGGCACCTTCGCCTGAAGGAGTTGCACCAGGACCGGATCGTCGCGCTCGAACTCGTCCGGGATGTCCAGCACGATGATTTTGCCATCGCCAGGACGCTCGTTGAACTTCTTCCTGATCCAGTCGCGGTGGTGCTTTTCCATAGCGAAGATCAGGTCAACCGACGCCACCAGCTCCTTGCTCAAAGGCTGGACGGAGTCTCGGTCGGTCCCTGCCGACAGCGCCTCAATGCCCGGCCAATCCCGAAACACGCGCTCTGCGGTCGGGCTGCGCAGCTTGTTGGCGGTGCAGACGAACAGGACTCTCATGGTGAGATTCTAGCAGGGAAAGCGGAAACGGGCCATCAGAACGCACCTTCGGGGCGGGTCAGGTACTCCCTGATTTTAGGGTCTATCCGTGCGTGAGATGCGGGAACGACACCCGTCTCGATCCTGGCAAACGACTTCTTCGAACGCATCGCGACGAACGGGAACTTCGGGTGATACTTGCGCCCGGCAATACCGATCATCGAACCGCTGAACCTGATGACGGGAAGCGGTCCGTTCAAAGCGTCTTGCCATGTATCGGCGATATAGAGCTTCACGCGCTCGGCGTTCATGCCAAAGCTGAGCAGGATGAGGTTGGCGGCGGTGAACATGACCGCGCCTTCGTCGATCTCGCGGATCGGCTCGTCGTGATATTCCGGGTCGAGATAGTCCTGCTCCTCCCGAAACCGGGTGAAGCCGCTTTCAGTCGTGAACTGCATCCGGGTGATCAAGATGCGGTCGCGGCGCTCGGGCGTCGTCCAGGCCGGGCGGAACACCTCGAACGCGCCGTCGAGCTTCCTCAAATCCTTGACGAAGGGCTGCGCCAGCAACGCGGCATGCTCCGCCGCGAAGGCCAGCAGTCCCTTCGGAAGCGCTCCCTCGGGCCGGTAGAGGCATGTCTTGAAGTAGGGAGAGCGTTCCAGAAACTCGAAGACCAAACCCTTCTTGTGGGAGTGGGCGTTCATCAAGCGCGGCAGGCCCTCGTCATGCCAGCGCGCCAGCGTCGTGGCATCGATCAGCTTTTTCTTTCCGTCCTGGTGATCGTCGCCGCGCCTGCGCCGGTCGGCCTCCAGTGTGCGCTCATCCTTGCTCAGCGCCCCGGCCAGCCGCGCAAGCTCACCCTTCTTCATGACCAGCTCGCCAAGGGCAGCGTAAAGCAGTCGATTTTGTTCCTCCGTTCCCTCCCAAGCCATTTCAGTGCCCCTGCAAATCCCTGCATCCGTGCAGACATTTGCATGAAGCCTGCGCTCAAAGAAGGCAGGTTTCTCCGTTTTTTGCCTCGTCGCCTTCTCCGACATTCCAAGCAGCGGAAGTCATCACGGCAGCCGCTGCAACGAAGAGGAGTAACGCGAATGTCGATCTCGACACAGCAGGCCTACGACATCGGAAAGGCGGGCGGTACCGTTCCTACTAACGGTATGGCTTGGCAGGACGCGCAGCGCATCAACGCCGCCGTGAACGCCGGTCGTAACGGCAAGTAAGTCCACAGCAGCGGGCGGGGCGGCGCGAGCCGTCCCGCCCATTTTTCATTCCCCGAAACAAAAGACGTTCCCGATGAAAACGATCCTGAAAAATGGCTGCTTCTACGAAGTCTGCCCGCGCTGCGAGCAGACTTCGAGTCCCTGGTGGGCGCGCAAGCCCTGTTCCTGCCGCCGCCGCATCCCCTTGTGCGGCACATGCGAACACTTCGGCGCGTGCAGCGCGCTGTGTTCGAAAGGCGCGTGCCATGGCCCGCGCTAACAAGCCCGTTCGCGGCTCGCCGACCGGCAGTCTGCTGGTCGGCGTGTTGTTCTACGCCTTCGCGGCGTACTGGCCGCAGCTTGTCGGCGGCGGGCTCGACGCCGCCGATAACCTCTATCTCGGTTTCTGCAAGTTCATGGCGGGCGTCGCGGTGCTCGACGCTCTCGTCGGGTACTACAAGGCGTGGCAGCGCAACGAGAAGCGCAAACAATCCGAACAGACTTCGGGGATTTTCGGCGAAGCCGCGTTCGCGGGCCTCGACGAATGCGCGGAAGCGGGCCTTTTCGATCCGCGAGGCCTTTATCTCGGTGTGCTCGACGGCCAGCCGCTGTTCTTCACCGGCAAGGCGCATCTGCTGACCTGCGCGCCCGCGCGCCAGGGCAAAGGGATCAACGTCGTGATCCCGAACCTGCTCCACTATCAGGGCTCGGTGATCGTCACCGATCCCAAGGGCGAGCTGGCCGCAGTGACAGCGGCGCATCGCCGGGAGCGTTTCGGCCAGAAGGTCGTGATCTTCAATCCCTGGGGCCTGCACGGTCTACCGCAGCACAGGATCAATCCGCTGCAAGGGCTGATTGATCTGGCGGCTGACATGCGGCTCGCGCGCGGCCTCACCGATGAGGTCAAGCGGATCGCGCTCCAGCTCCTGAGCGAGCCCGAAGACCCGCGCAACCGCTACTTCCGCGAAGGCTCGCGCATGATCCTGCGCGCGGTGATGCTCTATCTCGCGCTGCACGCTCCGGCGCGCTGCACGCTGCCGGAGATGTGGCGCGTTATCGCCAATCCCAAACGGCTCGCCCGCGCCGTCGAAGCGATGCGCGCGTCCGGCGCGCTCGGCGGGCTTCTCGCCGATCTTGGCGATGATCTCGCGGTGCAGATGGAAGACAACCCGGAGCAGTTCGGCGACTTCCGCGCCGGAGCCGTTCAGGCGCTCGATATCTTCGAGCCCGGCGGCTATCTCGCCGATGCAGTCAGCGGCTCGGATGTCTCGCTCGGCGAACTCAAGGGCGGGAAGGCGAGCATCTATCTCGCCTTCCCGCAGGATCGCATCGCCACACACGGCGCGGCGCTCGGCCTGATCGTCAACCAGGCGATCACGGCGGTCGCGCGCTCGGCGGACAAGGGCGAAGTGCTGTTCTTGCTCGATGAGTTCGCGAACATGGGACGGCTCTCCGGCCTCGCGGAAAACCTGACCGCGCTGCCAGGTCTTGGCGTGCGCGTGTGGATGTTCGTGCAGGAGCTTGCCGAGCTGGTGCGCATCTACGGTCCGCACACGGCGGTGACGATCCTCTCGCAATCGGAAGTGAAGCAGTTCTTCGCGGTCAACAGCGATGAATTGGCGCAAACGCTTTCCCGCGCGCTCGGCCAGCGCACGGTTAAGACGCGCAACTACAATCTCGGGCGCTCGGAAGACGATGAGGTCGGCGAGAGCCTGTCTGAAGCCGGACAGCCGCTCATGCGCCCTGAGCGGATCATGCAGATGGCAAGGCATGAGCAGCTTCTGCTGCTCAAAGGCTTGAGGCCGGTCTTCGCACAGCGCGTGCCGTTCTGGTTCGTCGCGCCGTGGGGAAGCTGGGCCGCACCGAACCCGGTCGAGGGCGGCTACCCCGCCGTCACGCCGCTGCTGAAGCTCGAATACGCAAGAAAGGGAGCAAGCCATGAGCGAGTTTGACGTGAAAGTCAGCGGCGCGCCGCCGCGCCGCAAGCATCAGGGACCGCTGACGCACTTGCGCCAGCGGATCGGCCATGCACTGCGGGCCGGGCTCATGCGCCCGCGCGCCGTGGTTCTCGGCGGTCTTGCCGCCTTCGTGCTGGTCGCCGGAACGCCGCATGTCGGCTGGGACTACGAGTGCAGCCACGCCATGCGCGGCCCCGGCTCCTGCCGGGCCGTCGCCTGGTGCGCCTACTACGGCCTCCAGGGGCGGCGCATCGACGTGCCGAAAAACGGCGAGAGCTGTGCGCTCGTGACCGTGCTCCCGCTCGACTTCGCCAAACTGCTTGGAGGGTGAACAATGAAGGACGAACATTTCGTGGTGCATCTCGGGCCGCACTACGGCCCGTTGCTGAGGTGCCTCGCAGCGCATGAGGGGTTCGAGCAGCCGCATGAATATGCGGAGCGGCTTCTCGGCATCGCGTTGAGCGCTATCGCTGAAGTCAAACGCCGCGACGCGGCGGGTGAGTTCGAACCGCCGCCTCGCGAGCCCGATGCGGAAGGACCTGACTTCGATATCGACGATGAGGTTCCGTTCTAGCCCGCCTGTGCCCGCCTGTGCCCGCGCGTGCCCGGGGCTGCCCGCAAACCCGCTTCCAGCTTGGGTTTTCGAGGATGCAAAGGCCGCAGAACTTTTGCGCCACGCTTATATTTGCGTGTACAATATAAGTAGTGGCGAAGCGTTTCAGTACACGGTGGAAGCCACGACGATGGAAGACGAAAACGAGTTTCAAACTGAGCACAATTTAGCCGATGCATTTGCTTCGTCGGCGCGGCCGACGCTCTCGGTTGATGTTGCTCTCTATCAATCCTACCTTGACGACACCGATCTGAGCGAGGCGCAAAAGGACGAATTTCTGCGCGCGCTTTGGGCGGTCGTGGTGTCCTTCGTCGAGCTTGGATTCGAGGTGCACCCGCTCCAACAAGTTGGGGGCAAGGGCGAAGTGGAAATTGCTCCGTATGCGGAAACATGCTTAAATACTGGCTCTAAAGCCAAACAAATCGAACATGAGGGCGTGCGCAGTCTGCAACTGGACGGCATGGACGTGAAATGATTCCGGGTAAAGACATTCAGGACGCGGGGGCTCCGGCAGCGATCTACTGCCGGGTCTCCAGCAAGGCGCAAACGAAGCGGGGCGATGGCCTCGGGTCGCAGGAAAACCGCTGCCGGGAGTTTGCTTCCTCAAGGAGGTACCAGGTCGAACGGGTTTTCACCGACGACGTAACCGGCAAGCTGTCCGACCGTCCCGGCATGAAAGCCATGCTCGCTTGGCTTCATAAGAACCGCAAACATAATCCTGTCGTTATCATCGATGACATCAGCCGATTTGCGCGTGGCGTCGAAGCCCACATCAAGTTGCGTAGGCTTCTAGCCGAGGCTGGCGGCACTCTGTTGAGCCCGTCAATTGAGTTCGGCGAGGATAGCGACTCCCGTCTCGTCGAGTATGTGCTCGCGACCGTGGCGCAGCATCAGCGCGAGAAGAAAGGCGAGCAGACTATCAACCGGATGCGCGCGCGGACCCTGAGCGGCTACTGGGTGTTTCAGGCTCCCATCGGCTACCGCTATGAGCGGGTGAGCGGACACGGCAAGATGCTGGTGCGCGATGAGCCGCTGGCGTCGATCCTCAAGGAGGCGCTGGAGGGCTATGCCTGCGCGCGCTTTGAAACGCAGGTGGAAGTGAAGCGCTTCCTGGAGCGTCAGCCGGAGTTTCCGAAAGACCTGCCGAACGGCGAAATCCGCAACCAGCGGGTCGCGGATATCCTCAATCGCCCTGTCTATGCGGGCTATATCGAAGCCCCGAACTGGGGCATCGGGCTGCGCAAGGGACACCATGAGGGGCTGATCTCGCTCGAAACCTTCGAGCGTATTCAGGCGCGCCTCAAGGGCAACGCCAAGGCACCGGCACGCAAGGACATCAACGCGGACTTCCCGCTGCGCGGCTTCATCCTGTGCAATGATTGCAGCAAGCCGCTGACGGCGTGTTGGTCGCAAGGCAAGGCCGAGAAGTACCCCTACTATCTCTGCCCGACGAAGGGCTGTGCGAGTTATCGCAAGTCGATCCGTCGCGACGTTCTGGAAGGGGATTTCGAGAAGCTGCTGGAGCGCATCGAGCCGTCAGCACGGCTCTTCGATCTCGTGCGGGCGATGTTCAAGGATGCCTGGAACATGAAGCTCGCCCAAGCGACACAAGCCGCCAAAGGACTCCAAGCGGGGATCAAGCAGACCGAGAAGCAGATCGAGCAGCTTCTGGATCGCATCGTCGATGCGAGCAGCGCGTCCGTGATCGGGGCTTACGAGAAGCGTATCGCCACGCTGGAGCGCGAGAAGCTTTTGATGGCGGAACAGGCGGCAAGAATCGCGCAGCCGAAGGGCACCCTGGAGGAGTCGTTCGAACACGCTCTCGCGTTTCTATCAAACCCTTGGAATATCTGGAGAAACTCTGATCTGGTGATGAAGAGAATGGTGCTCAGACTGGCATTTTCTGAGCCTCTGCCATACTGCCGAAATGAAGGACTTCGAACACCGAATTTGTCCTTTCCTTTCAGGGCAATAGGCAATTTTTTCGGTGACAAAAGCGAGATGGCGCGCCCAAGGGGACTCGAACCCCTGTTTTCGCCGTGAAAGGGCGACGTCCTAGACCGCTAGACGATGGGCGCCGGTTCGGAACGCCGCTTGATATAGAGCGCCGGCGCCTTTGGCAAGGAGAAGAAGCCGGCGCATTCAGGCCGCCGCCGCGTCCTCGATGATGAGCTGTGCCCGGGGGCTCCCCGACCAGTCGTCCCGCGTGAGGCGCCCCGCCAGGTGAATGCTCTTACCCCTTGATTTGAGAAGGAAATCGCCAAGCGCCTCGCCGGCAGAGCGGAACGAAATCGCCTTCAGCCGCGCCCCATCCGGCCCCGTGACGGTGAGCCGGACATGCGCCGAACCGACGATATCGGCATAGGCGATGCGCACCCCCGCAAGCCCGAATTGCGGCTCGGGGTTTCCGGCCCCGAAGGGTCCCGCCCGGCCGAGCGTCTCGATGAGGTCAAGATCGGCCGCCCCCGGGCTGACCGCCCCATCGAGCAGCACGTCCCGCGCATCCTGGGCCGCGGCAACTTCGGGCGCGAGCGCCACCGACAGCCGGGCGAGCGTTTCCTCCAGGCGCTCTTCCGCCACCGTGAGCCCAGCGGCGGCCGCGTGCCCGCCCCCGCTTAGAATGACGCCATCGCCAAGTAGCCGGTGCACGGCCGAGCCCACATCGACACCCGCGATGGAGCGGGCCGAACCCTTGGCCTCGCCATTCTGCAGCGAAAAGACGAAGGCGGGCAGCCCGAACCGCTCCTTCAAACGCGCCGCGACGATGCCGACGACGCCGGGATGAAAGCCGGGACCCGCCGCCGCGACCAGCCCCGCCCTTACGCCCCGCCGCTGTGCATCGCCGATCGCATCCTCAAGCACATGCGCCTCGATCGCCTGGCGTTCACGATTATGCGTATCGAGGCGCAAGGCGAGTTCCGCCGCGCGCGTCTCGTCCATGGCCGTCAGCAGCGAGACGCCAAGCCCCGCCTGCCCCACCCGGCCGCCCGCATTGATGCGCGGTCCCAGCAGGAAACCGAGATCGAAGGCGCGCGGCGCCGCCTTGACGCCCGCTACCCGCATCAGCGCGCCAAGCCCCTTGTTGCCCCCTTTGGCCATCACCTTGAGACCCTGGGTCACGAGCGCCCGGTTGACGCCCGTGAGCGGCACGACATCGCAAACGGTGCCGAGCGCGACGAGATCGAGGAACCGCGTGAGATCAGGCTCGGCCCGCCCAGCGCCGAAATAGCCGCGCCGTCGCAGCGCACGGTTGACGCCCGCGATCAGAAGGAAGGTGACGCCGACGGCGGCAAGCTGCCCACATCCAGAACGGTCATCGAGGCGATTGGGATTGATGACGGCACAGACAGGCGGCAGCGTGGCCCCCGGCAGATGATGATCCGCGACGATGATCTCGAGCCCCGCCCCGACGCCCTCGGCGAGCGCACCATGGGCCAGCGTCCCGCAATCAACGGTTACGCATAGTTTGATCCCCTCCGCCGCAAGACGGCGCAGGGCCGCCGCATTGGGTCCATAGCCCTCCCGCATCCGGTCGGGGATATAGACCCGCAAAGGAAGTCCCAGACTGTTGAAATAGTGCCAGAGCAGCGCCGATGAGGTCGCGCCATCGACGTCGTAGTCGCCGAAGACCGCGACCGCCTCGCCCCGCGTGATGCCTTCGGCCAGGCGTTCGACGCCGGCCTCCATGCCCGCAACGCTTGAGGGATCAGGCAGACATTCGCGCAGCGTGGGATTGAGGAACGAAGCGCCCGCATCGAGGGCGACGCCCCGCCCCGCAAGCAGCCGCCCAATGATCTCCGGCACGCCGAGCCGCTGTGCATGGGCAAGCGCGTCGCGCTCATTGAGGGGTCGCAGCCGCCATTTCCGGCCGGAGGCAGAACGATCAACGCCCAGAAACGCGTCGCTCATTCCATCGACTTGCGCACATGCCGCGCCTTGATCCAGCGCACCGTGCCGGTCTTGGAGCGCATCACGACGGTTTCGCTGGTGATGAACTCGCCATAGAGACTGATGCCTTGCAGCATTGACCCCGTGGTGACGCCCGTCGCCGCGAACATGACATCGCCCGAGGCCATGTCGTCGCGCTGATAGAGCCGGTCGAGATTGGTGATCCCGATGCGATGCGCGCGCTCGCGTTCGTCATCCGTCCTGAAGATCAGCCGCCCCTGGATCTGCCCGCCGATGCAGCGCAATGCCGCCGCCGCTAGCACGCCTTCAGGCGCGCCGCCCGTGCCGATATAGATATCGATGCCGGTCGACGCCTCCGCGGTGTGGATGACGCCAGCGATATCGCCGTCGGTGATGAGCCGCACCGCCGCGCCGGCCTTGCGCACCTTCGCGATGATATCGGCATGACGGGGCCGGTCGAGGATGCACGCGGTGATCTGCTGGGGCTTCACGCCCTTCGCCTTGGCAAGCGAAAGGATGTTGTCGCCCGGTTCCGCATCGAGATTGATGACGCCTTCAGGATAGCCGCCGCCGATCGCGATCTTGTCCATATAGATATCGGGCGCATGCAGCAGGCTTCCGCCCTCCGCGATCGCAACGACCGCGAGCGCCCCCGGCATCGCCTTTGCCGTCAGCGTCGTGCCCTCGAGCGGATCAAGGGCGATATCGACGCGCGGGCCGTTTCCGGTGCCGACCTTTTCCCCGATATAGAGCATCGGCGCCTCGTCGCGCTCGCCCTCCCCGATCACGACGGTGCCATCGATGTCCATCGTGTTGAGCGCCCGGCGCATGGCGTCCACCGCCGCCTGGTCGGCGGCCTTTTCATCGCCCCGCCCGATGAGCCGCGCCGCCGAGATCGCGGCCGCCTCTGTGACACGTGCAAGCTCGAGCGTGAGCGTGCGTTCGAGTGAAACTGATTTCGTCTGCATCCTGACCCCTTTCGCGTTCAGGTCGTCCCCGCTTCTATCCGATTCTCACTTGTCGCCCTGGAAACGTTCGATCCGGATCATGCAAGGCGGCTCCATGATGACTTCTTCCTCAGCGATAAGCGACAGCGCCGCCTTCAGATCGCCCTCGCGCGACTCATGTGTCAGCATGACGATGGGCACCGATTCGCCCGGCGCCCTGCCCCGCTGAATCATGCTTTCGATCGAGATGCCGCCCCGCGCCAGCCCGCGCGAGATGATGCTGAGCACCCCGGGCTTGTCGAGCACTTGAAAGCGTAAATAGAACGGCCCGACGCGGTCATCGGTCGGCGAGCGCCTCGCCTCTTCGAGCTCGGCCGCTGGTCGCACAAAGGCCGGAAGGCGCAAGCCCCGCGCAATATCGACGAGATCGCTGACGACGGCCGACGCCGTCGGCTTCTCGCCCGCGCCTCGTCCCTCGAACACGGACTTCCCCGCATAGTCGCTCTGCGTCACGATGGCATTGAAAACGCCGCTCACATCGGCGAGCGGCGTATCGAGCGGAACCATCGCGGGATGCACGCGCTGCTCAACGCCGCGTGCCGTCGCAGAAGCGACGCCGAGCAGTTTGATGCGGTACCCGAACTCACGCGCGAAGACGATGTCGAGCGGCGTGATCCGCTCAATCCCTTCGGTGGTGACCCCTTCGAGATCGACCTCGGTCCCAAACGCAAGGCTCGTCAGCAGCGCCAGCTTATGCGCCGTGTCGAACCCGCCCACATCGAGCGTCGGATCGGCCTCGGCATAGCCGAGCACCTGGGCCTCGGCGAGCACATCGTGGAAGCTGCGCCCGCTCGCCTCCATCTGGGTGAGGATGTAGTTACAGGTGCCATTGAGGATGCCCTGCACGCGCGTGACCCGATTGGCGACGAGCCCTTCACGAAGCGCCTTGATGATGGGGATGCCGCCCGCAACAGCGGCCTCGAACGCCAGCGCGACGCCCCGCTCTTCGGCAGCGCGTGCAAGCGCTGTCCCGTGTTTGGAGAGCAGCGACTTGTTTGCCGTCACCACATGCTTGCCCTGCGATATCGCCGCTTCGATCACGCGCCGCGCAACGTCCTCCCCGCCGATGAGTTCGGCGACCACATCCACATCATTCCTTGTGGCAAGATCGGCCGCGTCCTCGACCCAGGGAACATCCTCACATCCAAGGCCGCGCGCCTTCGCCCTATCGCGGGCCGAGACCGCCGTCACAACGATTTCGCGCCCGACCCGTTGGCGCAGGAGATCGCGCGCATGGGCAAGAAGCTTGACCGTGCCGCCGCCGACGACACCCAAACCCGCAATGCCGACGCGCAAAGGTGCCTTCATGATGAAGCATCCGCCTTGGCCGGCGACGCGGCGCTGTTGCTGCCGAACTGAGCAAGGAATTTCTTAACGTTGCGCGCGGCCTGGCGGATGCGCTGTTCGTTCTCGACAAGCGCGATGCGCACATGGCCTTCGCCGTATTCGCCAAAGCCAAGCCCCGGCGCAACCGCGACCTTGGCGTGTTCCAGCAGCATTTTGGAAAATTCGAGCGAACCCACATGGGAAAGGGCGGCGGGAATGGGCGCCCAGGCGAACATGCTCGCCGGGGGAACGGGTATCTCCCACCCGGCCCGCCCCATCGCATCGCACAAGACATCGCGCCGCGCCTTGTAGGTCGCGCGGATCTCATCCACGCAATCCTGAGGTCCATTGAGCGCCGCCGCCGCCGCCACCTGCACGGGCGTGAAGGCGCCATAGTCGAGATAGGACTTGATCCGCGAAAGGGCCGAGACGAGCCGCTCGCTCCCCGCGGCAAAGCCCATGCGCCATCCTGGCATCGCATAGGTCTTCGAGAGCGAGTTGAATTCGATCGTGCGGGACTTGGCGCCCGGCACCTGCAGCATCGAGGGCGGCGGATTACCGTCGAAATAGATCTCCGCATAGGCAAGATCAGAGAGGATCAAGAGGTCCCGCCGCTCGGCGAAGGCAAGGATCTCCTTGTAGAAGTCGAGACCGACAACCTGCGCCGTGGGATTTGAGGGATAGCTGACGACGACCGCCGAGGGTGTTGGAACCGAATGGCGCGCGGCCTGGTCGAGACGGCTGAGAAATTCCTCGGGGCTCGTTGCCGGCACATGGCGGATGACCGCCCCGGCCAGAATGAAGCCAAAGGCATGGATCGGATAGGCCGGATTGGGAACGAGAATGACATCGCCCGGCGCCGAGATCGCCTGTGCCAGATTGGCAAAGCCCTCTTTCGAGCCCAGCGTCGCGATGACCTCGCTATCGGGGTTCAGCTTGACCTCGAACCGACGCGCATAATAGGCCGCGATCGCCTTGCGCAGGCCCTGAATGCCGCGCGAGGCCGAATAGCGGTGCGCCTTGGGGTCCTGCACCGTCTCGACCAGCTTGTCGACGATGTGTTTTGGCGTGGGCATGTCGGGATTGCCCATGCCGAAATCGATGATGTCATCGCCCCGGGCACGCGCCTTGGCCTTCAGGCGGTTGACCTCTTCAAAGACATAAGGCGGCAGCCGGCGGATACGATGAAATTCGGGCGTCATGATTGTGCTGGGGTCGACATGTCAGAATGATTGTATGCAGCTTTGTGATTGTACGCAGCTTTAGCGCCTCTCGCGCCTTCCCGCCACTGAAGCGGAGGCGAGGCTGATATCCGGCCGTCAGATGCCCTTTTTAGGGCGTTGTCGGACCGGGGGCCGGCGTGGCGGCTTCGGCTGCCGGCTCCGTTGGAGCGGCTGGCGCCTTCGCCGTGGCCGGGTTGTTCGCCGGCGGCGGCGCGGCGACATCCTCGCCCCCGCGCAATTGCTCGGCCGAATACTGGGCCCGCGCCTTGTCCGCGACCAGCCCCTCGACGATCTGCTGGCGCTCGGCCTCGTTGCGTGTCGCTTCGGGACGGGCCGGCACGGTTGCAAGATTTGGATAACCATCCTTGCCCACTTCGGTCGCCGTCGCCGAACCCGGCGGCGGCGCGGACGCCGTGCCCGAATCGCTGGGAGCAGGCGCGGCATCGCCGCCGAACACGCTGTCATAGCCCCGCTCGATCGACGAGCAGGCGGCCAGCGATAAGACGGCGATTGCGGCACCGATCAACAGGAGCGGCCGGTGAACCAGCATGGGCGAAACTCCGATAACCCTGAACAGGGCCCGATTTATGCCCCTTGCAGCATCTTGGCGCAATGGCCGGTTTTCGCCAACCCATCCTTGCAAATTCGCGGCGGAAGGCGCTATGCCTAGTCTCAGGGAGAAACCAAAAACACGTTGTGTCATGCAGAAATACAACGACGAAGCCAGGAAACCCGGCTCGGACGCGAAGACCGGCGACAAGCCCGACGCCAGCGCTTTCCCGGTACCCGACCCGGCAGAATTCGGCCGCAATCTGATGATGGCGCTGAGCCAATCTCAGCGCCTCGTGACCGAATTCCTGGCCCGCAACAAGGACCCGCGGGACCTCGCCCCCATCGATCCGATGAATGTGGCGGGGGCCTTGATGGAGTTGGGAACGCGGCTCATTGGCAATCCCAAACAGGCCCTCGATGCCCATTTTCGCCTATGGAAGGATTACTGGTCGCTCTGGGAGAGCACGGTCCGCCGTCTGTCGGGCGAGGAGGTTGAGCCCGTCATAAAGCCTTTGCCGGGCGACAAGCGCTTCAAGGCGGCCGAGTGGCAGGAATATGCCGTCTTCGATTTCATCAAGCAGAGTTATCTGCTCACCTCCCGCTGGCTGCACAATACGGTTCAGGAGGTGGACGGCCTTGATGCGAAAACCCGCAAAAAACTGGATTTCTTCACCAAGCAGTTTGCCGACGCGATTTCGCCTTCGAACTTCGCGCTGACCAATCCGGAAGTCCTCAAAGAGACCTTGCGCAGCAACGGCGAGAACCTCGTGCGCGGCCTTGGCAATCTTCTGGAGGATCTCGAGCGCGGCAAGGGTAAGCTCACCATTGCGCAAACCGACTTCGACAAGTTTGAGATCGGCCGCAACATCGCGCTCAGCCCTGGCAAGGTCGTCTTTCAGAATGAGCTGATGCAGCTCATCCAATACATGCCGGCGACGGACGAAGTATATGAGCGGCCATTGCTGATCTTCCCGCCCTGGATCAACAAATACTACATCCTCGACCTGCGGCCCGAGAACTCCTTCGTCCGCTGGATGACGCAACAGGGCTATACGGTATTCGTCGCGTCCTGGGTGAACCCTGACAAGCGTCTGGCCGAGAAGACCTTCGAAGATTACATGAACGAAGGCATCTATGCCGCGATCGACGCTGTAGAAAAGGCGACAGGCGTCAAGGATCCCAACACCATCGGCTATTGCATCGGCGGTACGCTTCTGGGGGCGACGCTCGCCCACATGGCCGCACACAAGCGCAACCGCGTGCAATCGGCGACCTTCTTCGCCGCCCAGATCGACTTCACCGAGGCGGGCGATCTCCAGGTTTTCATCGACGAGGAACAGCTCGAGCGCCTCGAACAGCAGATGCAGGAGGCGGGCGGATACCTTGAGGGCTCGGCCATGGCGCAGACCTTCAACATGCTGCGCTCGAACGACCTCATCTGGTCCTTTGTCGTCAACAACTACCTGATGGGGCGTGAGCCTGTTCCCTTCGACCTTCTCTATTGGAACGCGGACGCAACCCGCATGCCGCATCGCATGCATCTGTTCTATTTGCGCGAATGCTACATGCGCAACAGCTTGGCCAAGGGCGAGATGGTGCTGGGGGATACCAAGCTCGACTTGAGCAAGGTGAAGGTGCCCATTTTCCTGCAATCCTCGCGCGACGACCATATCGCGCCCATGGCATCGGTCTACAAGGCCACCAAGCTGTTCGGCGGCCCCGTTAACTTCATCGTGGCGGGCTCCGGCCATATCGCCGGCGTCATCAACCATCCGGCGGCGAAGAAGTACCAGCACTGGACGAACGCGCACATGCCCGCGACGCTGGACCAATGGTGGAAGAGCGCGAAGGAAACACCGGGTTCCTGGTGGCCGATGTGGGAAGAGTGGCTGCGCGAGCGCTCGGGCGAAAAGGTCAAGGCGCGCGTTCCGGGCGATCTCGGGTTGAGCGTCGTCGAGGACGCACCCGGTTCCTACGTCAAGATGAAATAGCCCCGCCCCGCTCCATCGCCTCGGCGATGGCAAGCGAAAGGGCATCGCCGCGCCGGCGTAATCCGGCGATCGCGCCTGCCCGATCTGCCTCCGTCCGGTTTTGCGAAAGCTTGGCGATTCCGGTGACTTCTTCCGCCTCAACGCTCACCCCGCCAATGCCGCCAAGCAAAGCTTCCAGCCTTGCAGGCGTCATCTTGGCGGAGGTCCATGGCGCCTTGGGCCGCAGCGCTTCTTCCTGAATGGCGCTCAAGCCGTCGATCTGCGATCGCAATTCCTCTCTGGAGAGCATGCGCGAGCGCCCCGCCGCAATCGCGCGCACATAGTTCCAGGTGGGCACCATATCGGCGCTTTCATACCAGTCCGGTGAGATATAGGCGTCCGGTCCAGCGAAGATTAGCGTCAGCCTTCCTCCGGCCTCTGCGTGGGAAAGCACGGGATTGCCACGCGCGAGATGAAATCGGAATGACCCGTCCACCCAAATGACAGGCGCATGAGCGATGAGCGGCGCGTCTTGCTCAACAGCGACAATGGTGGCGAACGCGCGCGCCCTGGCAAAGCGAAGGACCTCTTCTTGCGAGGTCATCCGGGCATAGGGCGCCTGGTAGTGCCGGGGCATCTCAGACATGGAGCATCAGTTTCAGGTTCTGGACGGCCGCGCCCGATGCCCCCTTGCCGAGATTGTCGAGCTGCGCGACCAGCACCGCCTGGGGCAGTGTCGGGTGCGCGAAGACTCGCAATTCAGCGACATTCGTGTTGTTGACGGCTTCGGGCTCCAGCCGGTCGGAGACGGTGAGCGGCGAGCGGATCACGTTCACGTAAGCGCTTGCCGCATAGCGCCGGGCGAGGATTTCCTCGATCGCGCCCGCATCGGGCCGCCCGGGCAGCGTATCGAGATGAAGCGGCACGCTGACGAGCATGCCTTGCGCGTAGGAACCGACCGAGGGCACGAAGATCGGCCGCCGTGTTAGGCGCGAATAGTGCTGGATCTCGGGCAGATGCTTGTGCTGCAGCGACAGGCCGTAAAGCTCGAAGGGCGGCGCGTTGCCCTCCTCATGCGCGGCGATCATCGCCTTGCCACCGCCCGTATAGCCGCTGACCGCGTTGATGGTGAGGGGATGATCAGGCGGGATCACGCCGGCCTCGACGAGCGGCCGGATGAGGGCGATGGCACCCGTGGGGTAGCAGCCCGGATTGGAGACGAGCTTGGCATGGGCGATATGCGCGCCCTGCCCCTCGGCCATTTCAGGAAACCCATAGACAAAGGCCGGATCGACCCGGTGCGCGCTTGACGCATCGAGGATCTTCGGCGCCTCCGCGCCAAGCCCAAGCGCCATGGCCACCGCTTCCTTTGCAGCATCATCCGGCAGGCACAGGATCACAAGGTCCGCCTCGCGCATCATCGCCTCGCGCGCTCGTGCGTCCTTGCGCAGTTCCGGCGCGACGCTGATGACGCGCACGCTGTCCTCGCGCGCGAGACGTTGGCGGATTTGCAATCCCGTCGTACCGGCTTCGCCGTCGATGAAAATGACTGGCTTGTGCATGGCCTTCACCCGGTCAAGAAAAAGGGGCGCCGCTTTGGCGCCCCTTGAGCATACAGGATCTGAAAGGGACGCTTAACGCTTCGAGAACTGGAAGCTGCGGCGCGCCTTGGCGCGGCCATACTTCTTGCGCTCGACGACGCGGCTGTCGCGGGTGAGGAAGCCGACCTTTTTCAGGATGGAGCGCAGCTCCGGCTCGTGCAGCGTCAAGGCCTTTGATAGCCCGTGGCGCACCGCGCCCGCCTGGCCCGAAAGCCCGCCGCCATTCACCGTGATCATGACATCGTACTGCCCCTCACGGTTGGTGATGAGCAGCGGTTGATGGATGAGGAGACGAAGCACCGGACGGGCGAAATAGACGCCTTCCTCGCGCCCGTTGATCGTGATGGCGCCCTTGCCGCGCTTCACCCAGACGCGGGCGACCGCGTTCTTGCGCTTTCCGGTCGCATAGGCGCGGCCGAGCTTGTCGAGCTTGGGCTTCTCGGCCTCTTCGGCGGTCTCAGGCTCGCCCTCGCGCTTCGCCTTCACAAGGCCGGAGCGCAGATTGGAGAGTTTGCGAATATCGCCCGCCATCGGATCAAACTCCCGAATTCTTACGGTTCATGGCTTTGACATTGAGCACCGCGGGCTGCTGGGCCTCATGCGGGTGCTTGTCGCCCTTGTAGACGCGCAGATTGCTCATCTGCTGGCGCCCCAGGGGGCTGCGATCGATCATGCGCTCGACCGCCTTGATGACGACGCGCTCAGGATACTTACCGCCAAGGATCTTCTCCGCGGTGCGCTCCTTGATGCCGCCGATATGGCCCGTATGCCAGTAATAGGTCTTCTTCTTGAGTTTGTTGCCCGTGAACACCACCTTCTCGGCATTGATCACGATGACGTTGTCGCCGCAATCCATGTGAGGCGTGTAGGTAGGCTTGTGTTTGCCCTTGAGCCGGAGCGCGATGATGGAAGCGAGGCGCCCCACGACAAGCCCTTGGGCGTCGATCAGGATCCACTTCTTCTCGATCTCCGACGCCTTGGCGGAATAGGTCTTCATGGTGCATTCCCGCTGGGACATCGAATTCAGGAGCTGTCGGATAAGACCTGCGCCACTCTGCGTCAAGAAAAATCGCGAGAAACCTGAGGAAAACATTGAGCTTGGACGATGTGGTAACATGTTACCGTAAAACCGTAGCACCGTCGTGCCCCCCGCCGCGCTGCATGCTATAGGCTTCTCCGAGGAAGGAAGAGAACCAATGACGATGCCCGTGCTGCTGCAAAGCCTGTCCAATTCAGGCGTTTTGACACTGACCATGAACCGGCCGGCCCAGCGCAACGCCTTGAGCGAAGCCTTAATGGCGGCGATAGAGGATGCGGTGACGGCGGCGGCCGAGGACCGCGCCGTCCGCGTGATCGTGCTGAAGGCCCTGGGGCCGGCATTCTGCGCCGGGCACGACCTTAAGGAAATGACCGCGCACTGGGCGGATGCGGACCGGGGGAAGGCCTATTTCGACAGCCTCTTTGCAAAGTGCAGCCGCATGATGCAGACGCTCGGCGAGGCGCCCCAGCCCGTGATCGCCGCCGTCAACGGCATCGCGACTGCGGCCGGCTGCCAGCTAGTCGCCACCTGCGACCTGGCCGTTGCGTCCGAGGGCGCGAAATTTGCGACCCCCGGCGTCAATATCGGCCTCTTCTGTTCAACCCCCATGGTCGCCCTCACCCGCAATGTGACGCGCAAGCACGCGATGGAAATGCTGCTCTCGGGCGACATGATCGAGGCCAGGGAGGCTGAGCGCATCGGCCTTGTCAATCGGGTGGTGGCCGAAGCCGCATTGGAAGAGACGGTCGGCCAGCTTGCCGAGCGCATCGCCGCCAAATCCGCCCACACGATTGCCATCGGCAAGCGCGCCTTTTATCAGCAGATCGACAAGCCGCTCGCCGAAGCCTATGCGATCGCAAGCGAGGTCATGGCGCGCAACATGCTGAGCGCGGATGCGCAGGAAGGCATTTCAGCCTTCATCGAAAAGCGCGAGCCCACCTGGAAGGACGCCTGAAATGTCATCTCCCCTCACCTACTCGGAAGACTACATCGCGGGCATCCTGCGTTCGGTAAAGACGATCGCGATGGTGGGTGCTTCGGCGAACCAGATCCGCCCCTCCTGGTTCGCGATGAAATATCTTCAGGAAAAGGGTTTTCGCATCATTCCGGTCAATCCCGCAGCGAAGGAAGAAGAGATCCTGGGCGAGAAGGTCTATGCCTCGCTCGCCGACATCCCCGTGCCTGTCGACATGGTGGACATCTTTCGCTCGTCCGAGGCGGCCGGCGAGATCATCGATGAGGTCATCCGCCTGAAGGAGAAACTCTGCGCCTCGGTTGTCTGGATGCAGCTCACGGTCATCAACCACGAAGCCGCCGCGCGCGCCGAGGCCGCGGGCTTCAAAGTCGTCATGGACCGCTGCCCGAAGATCGAGTATGGGCGGCTCTGCGGCGATATCGGTTTCATGGGCGTCAATCGCCGGATCATCGACAACAAGCGCAAGCCGTTGGGCGCCGGTCGTGGCGCGCTCTCGCGCAATGCGCTCGGCCAAGGGAAGGGACAGCTATGAGCGATTATGGTTTCAGCACGCTATCGGTGCACGCGGGCGCGAGCCCCGATCCCGCGACGGGCGCGCGCGCGACACCCATTTATCAGACCACGTCCTATGTGTTCGACAGCGCCGACCACGCCGCGGCGCTCTTCAACCTTCAGACCTTCGGCAATATCTATACCCGCATCGGCAATCCGACCCAGGCCGTGCTGGAGGAGCGCATGGCCGCGCTGGAGGGCGGCACGGCCGCCCTTGCGGTCGCAAGTGGCCACGCGGCACAGATGATCATCGCCCATGCGTTGATGGAAACGGGGGATGACTTCGTTGCCGCGCGCCAGCTCTATGGCGGCTCCGTCAATCAGTTCGCGCATTCCTTCAAGAAATTCGGCTGGACGGTGCATTGGGCCGATGCGACGGATCCAGAAAGCTTCAGGAAGGCTTTGACGCCGAAGACGAAGGCGATATTCATCGAAAGCATCGCCAACCCCGGCGGCATCATCACCGATATCCGCGCCGTGGCCGGCATCGCGAGGGAAGCGGGCATACCCCTCATCGTCGACAACACGCTCGCAACCCCCTATCTCATCCGGCCCTTTGAGCATGGCGCCGACGTCGTCGTGCATTCGATGACCAAGTTCCTGGGCGGCCATGGCAACTCGATCGGTGGCGTGATCATCGACGGCGGCAGCTTCAATTGGTCGGCATCGCGGAAGTTCCCTACCCTGTCCGAGCCTTGCGCCTCCTATCACGGCATGCGCCTGCATGAGACTTTCGGCAACATGGCCTTCGCCATTGCCTGCCGCGTGCTGGGCCTGCGTGACCTTGGACCCGCCATCTCGCCCTTCAACGCCTTCATGATCCTGACGGGCATCGAGACCCTGCCCTTGCGCATGGCAAGGCACTGCGACAATGCGCTGAAGGTCGCCAAATGGCTGAAGGAGCATGCGGCGGTGGACTGGGTCTCCTATGCCGGCCTTGCCGATGACCCGAACTATAATCGCCACCGCACCTACTGTCCCAAGGGCGCGGGCGCCGTCTTCACCTTCGGCGTCAAGGGCGGCTATGACGCAGGCATCGCGCTTGTCGATCGAGTCAAGTTGTTCAGCCATCTTGCCAATGTCGGCGATACGCGCAGCCTCATCATCCATCCCGCCTCGACGACCCATCGCCAGCTCTCGCCCGAACAGCTGAAGGCTGCCGGCGCTGGCCCTGAAGTCGTGCGGCTCTCGATCGGCATCGAGGACGCGGACGACATCATCGCCGATCTCGATCAGGCGCTGCGGGACTGAGGAGAGGCTGCTAACTGCAATGGCTGGCGCAATTCATGTGCCAGCCACAGCGCCGCCGTGAACAAGACGACCGCCATCGCCTGATGCAGCGCCGAGAGGGACAGCGGCGCCTGCGCGAGCAGCACCCAGATGCCAAGCGCGATCTGCAACAGGCTCGCGCCGAGCACATGGGAAGCGGCGATCATCGTGCGCCGCGACGGGCCTGCGCGCCATAGGGCGGTAAAGAGCCCGATCGCCGACAATCCGACGAGATAGGCGGTCATTCGGTGCTGAAACTGGATCGTCGTCACATCCTCAAAGAAGTTCACGTACCAGGGCTTCATGGTGAGGAGTCCCTCAGGGATGAAGCGTCCATCCATCAGCGGCCAGGTGTTGTAGGTAAGGCCCGCATCCGTGCCCGCGACGAAGGCGCCGAGCAGGATCTGGACATAGACAAGGCCCGCGAACAGGAGCGCGAAAGGCGCAAGCCGAGATTCCTTCAGCGCTCGCGCCACGCCCTCCCCGCGCAAGAGATCAAGGATGGTCCACACGATGAGGCCGAGGATCAGAAACGCAAGCCCCAGATGCGCGGCGAGCCGGTACTGGCTGACATCGAGCCGCTCGGTGAGACCCGACATGACCATCCACCAGCCAAGGGCCCCTTGCGCGCCGCCAAGCAGGAACAGCAGGGAAAGACGCAGGCCCAGCGCCCGCGCGATCATGCCCCGCCACCAGAAGATGACGAACGGAACGAGGAACACCGCCCCGATCAGCCGCCCCAGAAAGCGATGGCTCCATTCCCACCAATAGATGAACTTGAACTCGCCGAGTGTCATGCCCCGGTTCTGGATCTGATATTCGGGAATGGTCTGGTACTTCGCGAACTCTTCGCGCCAGGCCTCGTCCGATAGCGGCGGGATGGCGCCTGTCACCGGCCGCCACTCGACGATCGAGAGCCCGGAATCGGTGAGCCGGGTGAGGCCGCCCACCATGATCATGAGGAACACGAGGCCGAAAACGACGCCGAGCCAAATCACGACGGCCCGCCGCGCAGTTTGCGGACGGGCCTCGACGTGAGAAAGGGAGAGGTTGCGCTGATCCATGCTGCCGGGGGGATGTTCGTGCCCCCGGGCGTACCGCCTTTAGAAGACGAAGATCAAGTGCAACACGATGCCCCAGAGCCCCAGCGCCACCGAAATGAGCGCGAGCACGGATTGAAACGGGGCGAGCTTCACCCGGATCTGCTCGGCCTGTGCCGCCGTCTCCGGGCTCTTCGTGAGGAAAAGCTGGCTAAGAACGCCATAGCCAAGCAGGAACCCCAGGGCCAGAAGCACGAACCCAAGGCCGAACCACGAGAACCAGTAAACGGGGTTCCACCAGATATGGCCGAAATGCAACAGTGCCGACAGGACCGTCCAGACGCCGGTCAACCCAGCCAAGATGCCGAGCCACCCGGAATAAGGGGTGATGCTATCCAGTGCCCCCTGGGCATCGGGCCGCCGGGCAAGCACAAGCTGCGGCGCCGCGAGCAGGCCCAGGACAACCGCGAAAAGCGCGCTAAAAAGGCTCATGAGCCAATCCTCATCTTCTGATCCACAGGGGCAATGACCACCCACCTCCAACTGTAGAGAGATGGGGACCAGCGACGCCCGATGCAATACTGGGAGCTTACATGCCAAGCCGTATCAAGAAGTTAATCGGCACGATTGTGATGCTGATTTGGCTTGCCGTCTACGCGATGATCGCCATGACGATCGGCGTCGCCATCCTGCCGGGCGCCGCTTGGCCAATTGAACTCGCCTACTACGCGATCGCGGGCTTGGCCTGGACCCTCCCCCTCTTTCCCTTGATCTGGTGGATGAACAAGCCCGGACCCGATGAGGCATGAGGATGTCGCCGCGCCCAGCCTTGCCACGCCTTGCCGTCATCGTTCCCGTCTTCAACGAGGAGGCGTCGATCCCCGTCTTCCTGCAGGCGATCCTGCCCATTCTGGAGGCCGAGGCCCTGCCCAGCGAACTCTTCTTCGTCAACGACGGCAGCGTGGATGGCACGCTGCGTGTGCTGCACGAGGCGCGCCTGCGGCACCCGCAGATCCGCATCCTCAACCTTGCCCGCAACTTCGGCAAGGAAGCGGCCTTGACCGCCGGCTTCGACCTTGCCGAGGCCGATGTCTATGCGACGCTCGACGTCGACTTGCAGGACCCGCCCGAGCTCTTGAAGTCGTTCCTCGCGCGCTGGCGGGAGGGCTATGACACGGTCTATGGCGTCCGCATCAGCCGCGATGAGGATGGCTTCCTGAAGCAGAAGAGCGCGGCCTGGTTCTATCGGCTGTTCAACAGGATTTCGCCCCTCAAGATTCCGGAGAACGCGGGCGATTTCCGCCTCATCGACCGGCGCGTCGTCCTCGAATTGCGCAAGCTGCGTGAGCGCAGCCGGTTCATTAAGGCCCTGTTCATGTGGCCGGGTTTTTCCGCCTGCGCCGTGCCGTTCGAGCGCCGCGCCCGCGTCAAGGGCAACAGCGCCTGGACCTTTTGGAAGCTCTGGAACTTTGCCCTTGACGGCATGCTCTCATTCTCGACGGTGCCCTTGCGGCTTTGGACCTATCTTGGCCTCTTCATCTCGCTTGTCTCGTTCGCCTTCGTGGCCTTCATCGTATTCTCGACGCTGATTTTCGGACGCAGCGTTCCAGGCCTTGCGACCATGGCCTCGATGATCGGCTTTCTGGGCGGCATCCAGATCCTCTCGATCGGCCTTCTAGGCGAATATATCGGCCGCATCTTTCTTGAGGTGAAGCAGCGCCCCCTCTATGTCGTTGAAAGCCTGGAGTGACCGATGAACTATCTCGCCCGGAACGAAGAGGTCCTCGCCATCCAGAAGACGATCTATGACAGCATGAACCCGACGCGGCGCTGGCTACATCGCACGCGCCGGGCCTGGGTGATGGACGCGATTCGCCGCCACGCCAAGGAGGACGGCCGCGCCATCGAGATCGGGCCGGGCTCTGGCGTCTACCTGCCCCATCTCCTTGCGCATTTCGCGCAGGTAGAGGCCGCCGACATCGAACGCCAATTCCTAGCCGAGGCCGAACGCCTCGCCGCCGGGGACAAGCGCCTGACGACGCGGATCGCCGACATCACGCGCGATGCGCTGCCCGATGAGGCCTATGACCTCATCCTTTGCACCGAGGTGATCGAGCACATCGCCGACAGCGCCGCCGCGCTGCGGCGCATGGCGCGGATGCTCAAGCCCGGCGGGGTTCTCGTCCTGACGACGCCGCATCGCTGGAGCCTGCTTGAGATGACGGCCTGGCTCGCCTTCAAGCCCGGCTTCATCCATCTCGTACGCGCCATCTATGGCGAAGCCGTCTTCGAGATGGGCCATATCAATCTGCTCACCCGCGCGATGCTGGCGGACCAATTGCGCGAGGCGAACCTCGCCCCCTTCGAGCACGAGGTGATGGGCCTCTATCTGCCTTTGATCGCGGAATTCGGCGGCAAGCGTGCCCAGCGCTTCGAGGAATGGCTGGAAAACCGGCTGCGAAACACCAGCCTGCGGCAATTGCTCTGGACCCAGGCCTATTGCTGCCGGAAGGCCGCGCCGTGAACCCTAAGCGTCTGCTGCGCTATGCGGCGGTCGGCGCCGCCACCGCCCTTCTCTATCTGGGCGCGATCTATCTCCTGAAGGAGATGGCGGGACAGCCAGCCGTGCTGGCGGGCGTGATCGCCTACGCAATCGCGGTCGCATTCAACTATACCGCCCACAAGACGCTCACCTTCGAGGATGGCTCGAACCATCGCCGCTCCCTGCCGCGCTATGTCGTGATGCTGATCGGCGGTGGCGCGCTCAACGCCGCCGTGCTGTGGCTGGGAGAAACCATGCTGGGCGATACCGGCCTGCTCGTGCAGCTGGCGGGCATGGGCCTCGTTATCCTCTACAACTACGCGGTCATGGCCCGCTTCGTGTTTGTCTCTGACGCGCCGGACTGAGCCCCGGGCGGCACCGCCGCATCGCCCTCGATCCCGATCAAGGGTACGCGAGGAGCACCGGCGCGGTCCTCCCGGAAAAGCAACGCCATCCCGTCGCGGGCCATCCCGGCCCATTCATGCAGCGCGATCCAGAACGGATTATGCGAGCGCAGCGGCACGATGAGGCCATAACGGATCGGCACCTCCCGCAACTCCGGCTGATAGGTTCCGAAGAGGCGGTCGAAGACAAGCGTTACGCCGCCGAAATTCTTGTCGAGATAGGGCTCGTTCGCGCCGTGATGAACCCGGTGCGCGCTGGGCGTATTGAGCCAGCCTTCGAGAAACCCAAGCTGTCCGATCAGGCGCGTATGCAGAAAGAGCTGGAAGGTGAGGTTCGCACCGAACGCGGCCACCACCGTCATCGGAGGAAAGCCGAAAAACATCATCGGAAGAAAGAACAGCCAATTCCCTGAAAGCGTGCCAGTCCAACCGAGCCGGAACGCGGCGCTGAAATTGAAATTCTCGGATGAGTGATGCACCGCATGCGTCGCCCACATCCAACGGATCGTGTGCGATAGGCGATGGAACCAGTAATAGAAGAACTCGACCATCACGAAGAGCACGGCGACCCAGAAGAGATTCAGCGTCTCGACCGTCATCAGCCTGTTCGCATAGGCCCATGCGAAGACGGGTTGCAGCAGCCAGAGCGAGGAACCGCGTAAAACAATCTGGCCAACACTCACACCCAGCGTCGCGGCGCTTTCCTTACAATCATAGCCACGCCTTTCTGTCCGCCGCAGCAGATAATCTTCAAGCGCGAAGAGCAGGACCAGGAACACAAGCCCCAAGGGGGTTCGCAAGAGACCGATATATGCTTCCATGGCTCTCGACCCGAAGGCATGGGGCGGTTGCAGGGTCGGGAGCACCCGAGCAACCGCCCCAGAAAAGGCTAGCTTAAGGCGTGACGGTCGTGGTGCTGTTGCGCTGCACCTGTTCGCCATTGGGGCCAGTCGTCGTCACGTTGCGCGACGCGGAGCCATCGCCATTCAGCGTGGACGAGCTTTCCTTCGTCACGGTTTCCCCATTGGGGCCTGTCCAGGTCTTATCGCGCGAGCACGTGCCGCCCGAGCAGGAGGCAGAGCTGTCGACGCTCGCCGTACCGCCATTGGGGCCGGTAACCGAGCCGCTGCGGCTCACAGAGCCGTCTTCGTTGCGCGAGACCGAGCCTGACGAGGTCACGGTCTTGCCGCTGTTCGTCGTCGTCGTCGCCGAGCGCTCATAGGCGCCCGTCTCGGAATTGTATCCCCCGGAAGACTCGCGGGTCGCACCGCGGCCTTCCGAACCCTGAACGCTGCGCGAGGTCGTGCGCGTGCCGTTCTCGCGCGTCACGGTGCCTGAGCTCGTCGCAGAGCGGCCGCCCGAACCCGAAACGGTCGAGGTGCGGTTGCGCGAACGGGCATCGGCCGTGTCTGCGGTGGCGATCGCGACCGTCGCCGTGAGGGCAAAGGCGGCGGCGGCGAGGCCGAGGACTTTTATGGTCTTCATCGTTTTACTCCAAGGTCGATTGGGTGAAAGGGATCGTTAAAGGACCGCGTCGTGAATTCAGCGAATTTGGAAAGTGCCGTCGGCGGCGCCCTGGATGACTTCGCGACGCGTGACGAGGCCGTCCTTGTCGGTATCGAGCGCATCGAACTTTGCAAGGAGCAGGAAGAGCAGCTCATCGACGCTAAGGACGCCATCCTTGTCGGCATCCGTTGCGGCGAAACGCTCCCTTGCGACTTGCTCAAGTTCGCTCCGCCCGACAGCTCCATCTCCATTCAAGTCGAGAAGCCGCCCGGCAGAACCTTGCTGGGCCGCGGCGGAACTTGCGGCTAAGGTAAAGATGAGGCTCGGGATTAGGTAAGAATTCACGAACTCGGCCCTTCATTCTTGTCAGGGGCCGTTGTCATCGCCCCGACACTGACGAGAATGCGAGGCCGCCGTTGCTGCGCGATTTCTTAACCCCATACTGAGCGTAACCGCCTGTAACCTATCGGCCTTTAGGATGTGATCATGAACACACAGCCGCGTATTTTGGCCGTTGAGGATGACCGGGAGATCGCCGATCTGCTGGGTGAATTCCTCACGCGGGAGCAGTTCGAGGTGAAAACTGTCCGCTCTGGCGTCGAGTTCGACCCCGCATTCCGGATGTGGACGCCCGACTTAGTCCTGCTCGACCTCATGCTGCCCGGCGAGGATGGTCTGTCGATTTGCCGGCGGGTGCGGGCGATCTCGCGCGTTCCGATCATCATTGTGACGGCGAAGGGAGAGGACGTCGACCGCATCATCGGCCTTGAGATCGGGGCGGATGACTATATTTCAAAGCCGTTCAATCCGCGTGAGCTCACAGCGCGCATCAAGGCCGTCTTGCGGCGCACGGCGCATCAGGGCGATACGGGCCCTGCGTCCGTTTACACCTTTGCTGACTACGTGCTCGACACTGCGCGGCGCAGCGTCAAGCGCCGTGACGGCTCACCCATCGAATTGAGCGATGGCGAGTTCGATTTGCTCGCCGCCTTTCTTGAATGTCCAAACCGCGTCCTCTCCCGCGAACAGCTTCTCACCTTGACCAAGGGAAGCTCGAGCGAACTTTTCGACCGCTCCATCGATGTTCAGCTCCTGCGCCTGCGCCGCAAGATCGAGCCGGATCCCTCGAACCCTCAACTCATCAAGACGGTCCGGGGCACCGGCTATCTCTTGACCGTGCCTGTCCGGCTGTCTTAGGGGCGGCAAGGGCGGCGCTTACGCGGCACAAAAGACCATGATCACAAGCCTCGGCCTTCGCATCGTGCTGATCGCGGCGTTGGCGATGTTTTTCGTCCAACTCCTGGCCTCCACCTACATCGTCGTGCATCGCAGCGCCGACACGCGAAGCGGCTTTCGCGCGCCCCTGCCCGACCAGCTCGCCGCGACGGTTGAACTGCTAGAGATCGCGCCCGAAAAGGAATTGCCGCGGCTGCTGCGGGCCATGAACACGGCGACGACGCGCGTCGCACTACTGGAGGCGGCGCCACCGGAGAGTCCCGAATGGGTTGAGGCGCCCTTTATGCGGCGCGCGCTGTCCGCCTATATCGATGCGACGCAAGGCCGAAGGATCGAAGCCCGGGTGAACTGGAGCATTCTCGACCAGTTCGAAAAGGCGCTGGATGATCCAAGCACAGCATTTGACTTCTGGCCGGTCCGCTTCATCGTAGAACTCAGCGACGGACGTTTCGCCGTCATTGACACCAATATCGACCTCCTCTCGCGCATCCTGGGAATGCGGTTTGCGCCGGGCGTCATCGCGGTAACGACGCTCATCACCATTCTTGCGGTCCTCCTCATCAGACGCGAGATCAGGCCCATCGACAAACTGACGCGCCATGTGCGTGCCATCGCCAGCGGCCACAAATTCGAGCCCTTGAGGGAGGAAGGATCGGGCGACGCCAAGAGCCTGATAGCAGCCTTCAACGCCCTGCAAAAACGCGTGGCCATTCTGCTTGAGGGCCGCACCCAGCTTCTGGCGGGCGTCGCGCATGACTTTGGCACCTATCTGACGCGGCTGCGGCTGCGGGCCGAGCACATGACGGATGAAACCCAGCGGACCAAGGCGATCGCCGACATCACCGAAATGCGCACAATTCTCGATGATACGATCACGCTGGCGGCGCTTGATCGCGATCGCTGGGACGATACGGCAACCAACCTGACCGATATCGTTCTGAGCGCGGCCGAGCGCATACATTCGCCCCAGATCGCGATAGACCTTCCCGATCGGATCGAGGTCCGCAGTGTGCCAGCCCAGCTCACCCGCGCGGTTACAAACCTCGTCAAGAACGCGGTCATGCATGCGGGCGCCGCCGAAGTGCGCTCGGAGATCGCAGAGGACTTTGTCGATCTCATCGTGGAGGACCGCGGCCCCGGCATTCCCGAAGCGGAGCGCGACCTTGCGCTTCAGCCCTTTTACCGGGTCGACAAGTCCCGCGGCCGCGACACGGGCGGCACCGGCCTTGGCCTGGCGATCGCCAATCAGATCGCGGCCCTGTCGGGGGGAAGCCTCACCCTCGAAGGCCGTGAGGGCGGGGGCCTGCGCGCGCGCTTGCGCCTCAGGCTGCACACCCCGAGCGCGGCGTGACCGAGCGGGCCGGTTTTAGGAAAAGTCCAAGGCGATCGTAAAAAGCAGATCATCGCGCAGAAGACCCGCCGGCGCGGGTTCAAAGGGCGCGGACGAGCGAATGGCCGACAGCGCCAGCGCGTCGAGCATCGCATCGCCGCTCGATCGCGCAACGACGAGGGACGCCAAGCGCCCGTTCTCCTCGAGGCGAAAAGTCAGGGACACGCTGCCCGCCCGGCCAACGCCGCGCGGCTTGTGCGCGCTGATCCGCTCCCATATTTGCGAGGCGTAAAGGCGCAGCCTTTCATCCCGCGTCGCCGCATCGAGCGCGAGCGCGCCAGCTGCCGGTATCGGGCCGGCCGTTTCCTCGCTATCCGCGATGCCGCGAGGGGTGGCGCTGTCCAATGGACGGCGAACCGGTTTGGGTACCCTTGGCTTTGCGCGCAATGCCCGCTCGGGTTGCGGTAACTCCGGCGCCGGCCGTTGCGGAGGCGAGGGTTTTTGTGCCTCCGCGCGAATGATCACTGTGTCTTGGCGCCACGCCAAGCGCAGCGCTGGACGGCCTTGCACCGAGGAGGGCGCGGAACTGAAGGGATGCAGCAGGGATGCGAGCACCACAACATGCAGCCCAAGTGCGGCAAGGAACGCCGCCAGGGATGACCGGCGCGACAACCAGCCATCCCCGGCGCACGCCATCACAGACGGACCGTCACGCCGAAAGTGAACGAGCGCCCCTCACCCGGCACGGCCCGCAAATCGCCCGTCGCGTCGTAATCGCCAAGCGATACGCCGCCGAGTGGCAGATCATAGGCCGTATCGAACGCATTCTCGATGCCGGCATCGAAGCGGACGTTCTCGAAGCTATAGCTGCCCCGCAGGTTGAACAGCGCATAGGCCGCGGTCTCGGGTTCGTGCCGCAGCGTATCGACCTGTGATTTTTCCGAGACGAGCTGAACTTCCGCCGTACCCGTCCAGCGATCGATCCGATATTCAAGGCTCACCTGACCGCTGAGCGGCATCAAGTGGTAAAGATCCGTATCGACGGTTTCATCCCTCCCCTCGACCCAGCTTGCAAGAAACGAGAGGTTCAGCGAGCCGGTCTCAGGCGATGATAGCAACTGCACCGCGCCCGACACATCGATGCCGTAAAGCTCGGCATCGTGGTTGACGAATTGAAACTGCGAGAACGGCGTCGGCATGCCCATCATGTCCGTGAAGTCCTGCAGCTTCTCCACCCCGATATAGTCCTCGATCTGGGTGTAATAGGGCGTGATCTTGAAGGAGAGGCCACTATCCCCGCCGCCCTGCCATGACGCGGTCGCACTCACCGTGTTCGCCGTTTCCGGCTCAAGATCAAGATTGCCGACATAGCCGTTGCCATCGCCGAACCAGCCGATCATGCGGCTCGACATCGAGCCGCGCCCCCATGCATAGCGCTCATAGAGCGTCGGCACGCGGGTCTTGCGCGCATAGCCCAGTTCGAATGCGGTCCTTGCATCCGGGCTGAAGCGCACGAGAGCCGTGAGATCGACATTGCTGTCGGTTTTGTCGTGGGATGCAGCGTTGAACGCGCTGGCGGCCATCGCGTCCGCCATGTTCATCATGCCCATCCAGGAATAAGGCTGCACATCGCCCGCATCCATCCACACGATGTCGTTGCGCACACCCAGCAACGTCGTCCATTCACTGGACCACGCACGCTCCCATTCGGCATAGGTGCCAAGCCGCTGCCGCTCGCCATCGTTGATGTTGATATAGGTATTAGGCCCCATCATCATACTGCCGCTGACGGCGGGCCACCAATCATCAAGGGTCATACGCACGAACTCATTGCCGATGCGCAGCGTGTCCTGTTCGGAGAGAAACACGACAGCCTTCAGCGCATAGCCGATCGTCTCGGAATCCGTGTACATGGGCATGCCGCCCGTGGCCGTCCCGCCCTTGTCGGCAAGAAAGTTCATGTAGTGCTCAACGTCCTGCCAATAAGCGCGGGCTTCGATCGTTCCCCAGGCGAAGGCGCCCTCATACCGTCCATTGATGTGGTCGGAGCTGTTTTCGAGCATATCCATGTACTGGTTGGGATAGCCCTCATAGGGGATGTATTGCTGCCCCACCTCAAGTACGAAGAGGTTGGTATCCGCCCGCGCCGCCAGGCTGACCTGCTGGTTTTCGGATTGATATTCGCTGGAGCGCACGATCCCGTCATCGCCGCCGCCCTCATAGTTGTTCGAGGATGCATACGCCCCTGCATAGCTGAGGCTGAACGTATCATCGGCGGCACTGGCGGAAATCGAGCCGCCAAGGCCATCGCCGTTGCTACGATAGAACGCGGAGAGCTTGCCCGAGAAATCGAACGCATCGCTCGAGGAGAAGCGCGGCTCCGGCGAGCTGAGGATGATCGTGCCCGCGATGCTGTCGCCGCCCGCGCTGACGGGCGTGATGCCGGCGATCACGGTTGCGGTTCCGACTTGCGAAGGGTCGATATAGGAGAGCGGCGAATTCATGTCGTTGGGACAGGCGACGCCGACATGCATGCCATTAACGAGCAGATTGACCCTTGCCGTGCCGAGCCCGTGAATGGCCGGAAGCCCGGAGACGCCGCCCCCTTCATTGACGCTGACGCCGGGCACAGTGCTGAAGAGAGAGGCACTGTCGCTTGTCTGCACGCGTTTGGGCGTGATCGCTTCATCCTCAAGCGTGACCGCGTTCAAGGGTTTTTCAAGCGTGCTCTGCTCGGCCTGCGTTTTGACGCTGACGGGCGGCAGCACCGTGCCCTCCTGCGCGAGGGCCGGCAGGGCGACAAAGGGAGAAATGAGAAAGGACGCAGAGAGAAGCGCAGCTTTGCGCGAAAATGGTTGGAAACGGGACACAGGAATGATCCTTGGAAACTGACGGGGGAAAGCGCCGGCCGCAGGGAGCAGCCGCGATCTCTGCCGCAAAGACGTGGAAAGGCGATGGCGTGTGACATCGAGGTGGGACGCCGTGCCCGGCGAATACAGCAAGGCTTGCTGCCGGACCTGCGCGTTACCGATCGGGCGGCCAAATGGCGCGCGATCGTGTGATGTCAGATGAAGGGGGGCGCTGGCGGACCGCGCGGATGATGTGGCGCATAGAGCGCGCGGCCCGAGAGCCGCGTGATGAAAGCGGCGCATCGCACGAAATGCGCGGCAAGGTCGGGAAGCGTGATGCCGGCAGGATCGACCGCTGCCGCAAGCGGGGCAGCCCCGGCGAAGGGGCAGACCTCATGGGTATGACCGCTTTTCTTCTGCGGCGCTTGTGGCTGACCATCAGGTCCGAGCGTGACCGTGACCACGCCTTCCAATGTGCACAGGACAAGAGGAATGCCATCCATGCCCATCGTGCTGCTGGGCATCCACCCGGCAGGCACGAGCGCGCGCAACGTCATCGCGGCAAGCGCGAGTGTGACGGCAACGATGCGCAGGCGCCGGATCATTTTCCCCCTCCACCCGCCAAAGGAGGTAATTTGAGGGCGTCTCGCAAGGGAAATAAGTGTCGCACCTGAGCACGCACTGCGGCCACGGCCCATGCAATGAAAGCGGCCGAAGCCGCCGATGGGCATAGGTTGCGATTGGTCGGGGCGGCCGGATTTGAACCGACGACCCCCAGTCCCCCAGACTGATGCGCTACCAGGCTGCGCTACGCCCCGACCGGGGCCCGACCCGTTCCCGGGTGGGCCGAAGGGGGCGGACTATACGCACCGGCGGGGCCGGCCGCAACGCCATCTTTGGAGCAACGTGCGGAAAAGTGGCTACCGGTTTTCCGCAAAACGTTGCGACATTACAGAGAGATAGAGCGGCGTAGCGCTTCTGATTGAAGATACGCGGCTCTAGGGGTAGAGGACGCCGGCGCGCCAGTGCCTGGCCTCGGGCTCAGAATGATCGCGAACGCCCGCTCGGCGCGGTAGACCCCGCCCCAATCGCCGAAGCCGAAAGAGGTGAACTGCAGGATCCGCAGCCTGTCCGCCGCCTCCCCTTGCCCCTCAAGCCGCAAGGCCTCGCCGATCGCGCGCCGCACACGGTCGATGTCTTCCCAGCCAAGATGGTGCACGCTCCACAAAAGGAGCGGACATGGGTCATCGCCCCGCCCCCGCGCCATCACGGCATCGGCCCACGGCCCCTCGATCCGGCCCTCGCTGAGTGATCCCTTGCGCACATTGAGGAAGCGCCACCCCCGGTTGCGCTGAAGATAGAAGCCGTAAAAGAGCGGCGCCTCGGGCTCATCGATCTGGCCGCCCGTGAAGCCCGCGACCGGTAGATCGCGCTCGGCGCATTGGTTGAGCCCCTCGACATAGGCGGCCGAGCGGCGCCACTCGTCGCGGACCGGCTGGCCGATGGCGAGATAGATGTGCAGATTGGCAAGAAGGAAAAGCGCGATCAGCGCGTGGAATGCCGGCCGCTCCAGCGCCGATAGGCGCAGGCTCGCAAGCTCGTATAGAAGCGCGGCGCAAAGCCAGAAGAACGGCAAGGCAACAAGAAGGCTGCGCGCCGTAAAGCTGGGGACGGTCGCATAGCTGACCCCAAGCCCGAACAGGATCAGCAAGAAAAGCGAGGCGGCGGCGATCACGAGCGGCATGAAGTGCCGGCCCATCTCGCTGGCGCGTCTGCCCGCCAGCGCGGCAACGCCAATGACGGCCACGCTGAACGCGATGGGCAGCACGCCCAGATACGACCCGGCGAAGCGGACGCGCAGATAGGAGAGCTGCTCGCTGATGAAGGCCCAGTCATTGCGCATCCAGTGATCGGCAAGGCCGACCCGGATCTGCGTCATGTTCCACAGCGCATAGCCGCCGCAAGGAATGAGGATCAACAGCCCGATCCCAACAATGATCATCCGCTCACGCCAGCCCCGCGCCAACAGCAGCAATACGGCGAGCATCGCGCCCGCGAGCATCAGCCCATAGTAGTGGGTGAAGCCGCCGAGTATGCCGAAGAGAAGCACGCCCAGGGCAGGCGTCCGCCACCCCTCGCCGTCCCGCATCGCCTTCCAAAGGTGAAGCCCGCTGATGAGCAGCAAAGACGAGAAGACCCAGGAGAAGGCATAGGAGCGCGCATCGAGCGCCGCCAGCAGCAAGGGCTGCGTTGCGGCCGCAAAGGCAACGAGGAACAGACGCCCCCGCAAGGAAAGAAAGGGTGAGAGACCCAAGAACATGATCCCCAGGGCCGCGACGGCGCTGAGCAGGCTGAACACCCGCATAGCCGCGTCGAAGGCGGGCGCGCCGGGCGTGACTTCAAGGCCTTGCAGAAAAAAATGCAGGCTCAACGCATAGAGCGGCGGGTGCACGTCCTGCGCCGTGCGCTGGAGAATGCCGGCAAGCTCAGCCACGCGCGGATCGGCAAAGAACGAGGTGAAGATCTCATCGATCCACAGGCTGCTCGCATTGAGCCCGAACCACAAGGTGACGGCCGGAATGAGGATGCACCCGAGCAACAACGTGTCGCCAAGGCCCTCCCCGCCGGCAAAGACGCGCTCCCCCCGCACAGCCAGCCGTCTCAGTCGTCGGCGGACGCGGATCCGCGCCTGGAGTTCACCTGTTCCTGCAGTTTAAGGAGATCATCGAGCACCGCCCGCAGACGATCACGTTGCGCCGCGGAAACAGACGTCGCGCCTGTTTGCTGGACGATTGCGGCCTCAGCGCTTTGGCTCGGCTTAAGCTGCTCCGTTGCCGGCTTGCGCATTTTCACGCCGCCTGGCGAGGGAATATTCTGCGTCCGCCCGATACCGGCAACATGCCGTACTCCATGATCCCGGATCAGCTTCTGCACTCCTTTGATCGTATAGCCATCGCTGTAGAGAAGTTCGCGGATCCCACGCAGCAGGTCAACATCATCGGGCCGGTAATAGCGCCGCCCCCCGCCACGCTTGAGGGGTCTCACCTGTGAGAACTTGCTCTCCCAAAAGCGCAGCACGTGCTGCGGCACATCGAGATCAGACGCGACTTCGCTGATCGTCCTGAACGCTTCGGGGGATTTTTGCGCCCCGCCATCGCGGCGCATCGGTTCAAGCGCTGTCATGCGGCGTCTGCCTCCTCTGGGACGGCAAGAGCGATCTCTCTTGGATTATTCGTTGCGCTCGCTCGGCTTTGGCCCTTTGCCGTTGATGAAATCCTTGAGCACATGGGAGGGGCGAAACACCAGCACCCGCCGCGGCTCGATCGGAACCTCCTGGCCGGTCTTGGGGTTGCGCCCGATGCGGCCGCCTTTTTGCCTGACCGTAAAGGTCCCGAAGGACGACAGCTTCAACGTTTCGCCCTGAATGAGGCGATGCGCAATCTCATCAAGCACGTTCTCGACCAGTTCGGCCGATTCATTTCGGGAGAGCCCCACCTCTTGATAGACGGCTTCGCTGAGATGGGCCCGGGTTACGGTCTTGTCAGTCATGATTCGCACCTCACCCTTTCTTTTGACGTTAGGCGGGCGCGAAAACCGCGTCAATATCAAAGCGCTAGATGGTGAAGCTTAAAGTTACCAGCGAATCAGCGCCGAGCCCCAGGTGAACCCACCGCCCATCGCCTCCAGCAGCACGAGCTGGCCCTTTTGGATGCGCCCGTCGTTTGCCGCCTCGCACAGCGCCAAGGGAACCGAAGCGGCCGAAGTATTGCCGTGCCGCGCTACCGTTGAAACGACGCGCGACGGATCGATGCCGACTCGCTCCGCCGTGCCATCGAGGATCCGTTGATTGGCCTGATGCGGCACGAACCAGTCGATGTCGGAAGCCTCGAGACCGTTTGCCGCCACCGCATCTTCGATCGCTTGCGAGATGTTGGTCACCGCATGACGGAAGACTTCGCGTCCCAGCATCCGCAGGAAGCCGGTCGTTCGCGTCGAGCCCGGTCCGCCATCGACATAAAGCGCATCGTGTCGCCGGCCGTCGGAATAAAGATGCGTTGAAAGCACGCCCCTGTCGGTAACGTTGCCCTGCCCTTGCGCGGCTTCAAGGACAATGGCGCCCGCACCATCCCCGAAGAGCACGCAAGTCCCCCGGTCGCTCCAATCCAACAGCCGCGACATGGTGTCGGCCCCGATGACGAGCACCCGCCCGGCCTGTCCGCAGCGGATGAAATTATCGCCGACCGCAAGCGCATAGATAAAGCCCGAGCAGACCGCCTGCACATCGAATGCGGCGCCCCGTGTCATCCCCAACCGATGCTGGATCGCCGTCGCCGTCGCCGGAAAAGTTTCATCGGGCGTCGTTGTCGCCATCACGATGAGATCGATGTCAACGGCCTTTCGCCCCGCCTTCGAAAGCGCGGCCTCGGCAGCCTTGAGCGCGAGGTCGGATGTGCGTTCGTCATCCCCGGCAATGCGCCGCTCCCGTATGCCGGTGCGCGCGATGATCCACTCATCCGTCGTATCGACGAGCTTGGCGAGGTCGCCGTTGGTCATCACCCGCTTGGGCAGATAATCACCCCACCCCGTTACCACCGACCGGATCATGGGGCGAGCGCCACGCCGGGTTCAGGAAGAACGGGCTGCCTCGGCTTTTGCGTTTGCAGCTGCGCGATGATCGGCGCAATGGTTTTCAAATCCTCGGCGATCCGCCGTGGCATCTCGTTGCGTGCCATCTCGACCGCAAGATCAACCGCGCTTGCAAAGCCAAGCCCGTCCGTTCCGCCATGGCTCTTCACCACGACCCCGTTAAGGCCGAGGAAAACGCCGCCATTGACCGAGCGCGGATCCATCTTGGTCCGCAACACCGAAAAGGCGCCGCGCGCGAGAAAGGCGCCGATCTTGGCAAAGAATGAACGTGTGAGCGCGCTGCGCAGATAATGCGCGATGAGCCGCGCCGTGCCCTCGGCCGCTTTGAGGGCGACATTGCCGGTGAATCCGTCCGTCACCACGACATCGACCGTCCCGGCGCTGATATCATCGCCCTCGACGAAGCCTTTGAAGTCGAAAGGAAGCGCGCGGCTCTCCTTGAGCAACTTGGCCGCCGTCTTCACCGCCTCGTTGCCCTTGATTTCCTCGGTGCCAATATTGAGAAGGCCGAGCGTCGGCCGGTTCAGTCCGAAAACCGCCCGGGCGAACGCGCCCCCCATCACTGCAAAATCGACGAGCTGCAAGGGATCGCTGCCGATATTCGCGCCCACATCGAGAACGACGCTTTGCCCGCGCATCGTCGGCCAGATGGCGACGATCGCAGGCCGCACGATGCCTTCCATCGGGCGCAGCTGAAACTTGGCCATGGCCATCAAGGCGCCCGTATTGCCGGCCGAGACGGCAACATCGGCCTCGTGGTGCCGCACCGATTCGAGCGCCCGCCACATGCTGGTCGTCCGTCCGCGCCGCAAAGCCTGTGAAGGCTTGTCGTGCATGCCCACGACATCGCTCGCATCGCGCACTTCGCACGAGGCACGAAGCTCGCCATGCGGCTGAAGCAGCTCCATGATGCGCTGCGCCGGGCCGTGCAGGATGAATTTGACGTTGGGATGGCGCACCCGCGCGATCACGCAGCCATCAATGACCGATTGCGGCGCGAAATCGCCGCCCATCGCATCGATTGACAATATGAGCGTCCGCGCCAAATAACCCTCGCCTGTGGTGCTGCGGCCCGAGACTGGTCGTCAACCGGAGCAACCGGTTCAGTCGGCAACCTTTTCGACTTCACGGCCATCATAATAGCCGCAGTGACCGCAAACATGATGCGGACGTTTCAGGTCGCCGCAATTAGGGCATTCGATGCTCATGACCGGCTTGAGGGCATGATGCGAGCGGCGCATATTCCTGCGCGAGGGGCTCGTTTTTCTCTTAGGAACAGCCATTGCAAGGCTCCGAAACAATCATAGCGCGCCCGGGCATCACCTGATTCCCGACAAAGGCGCGCGCGAGCGAAGTTGAAAACCAGGGGCGGGTTATGACCCAAAACACCCTTGAATATCAAGTGCCCTCTGGTCCGGACTTTTTGACGTTCTTAAGCGGCGCCAGAATCGCGAACGGATTAGGCTTTTTCTCAAGTTCCGGTGCGTCCGGGGAGGCCTCGGCCCCCGCATTCTCGCTCCTGGGATAGGGATCCATTTGCAAGGCCAGCTCCTCCGAGAGCACGGCGCCCGCATCGATCGCGCGGCCTGCGAAGAGATCGGGCGGGTCGACCTCATCGATCTTAACCTCGATTTCCTCGCGCGGCCCATCCGCTTCGGGCCAGAAACGCCGAACCCCTTCGCCCTTGACCTCGGTTAGAAGCGGTTCATGCGTCACGACGCAGCGTTGGGTAAGCCCCGCCGTGAACGTGAAGCGCATCTGTGCCCCGATCGCCTTCCAAGGGCTGATCTCGATCGCCGCCTCAAAGCTGCGCACGGCGTCAATGGCAAGCCAGGCCGCCATCGCGGCGCGTTCCTCATCGCTCAGCGTGAGTGTGGCGTTGAGTATTTTCCCGGCAGCAGGATCGAAATGAAACTTCTTTGAAAACAAGGCTTTGCTACCCGTTTCCGTTAAGAGACATGAACATTGCCAAAACTGAGATTCCCCGTCTCATAAGCGGAAAGGGGAAGCGCCTCCAGATTCTGAAGCGTTTGGCGTACATAGGCCGACAGCGCCGTGACGGGCCGTGGATCTTCAAGCCGGCCGCGGAACACGTTACGCCCCAGCGCTTCGATGAGCGCGTCATCGCCCTCGGCCCTAAACGCCGCCTCATAGACATCCATGCGTCCCCGATAGGCTCCGGCCATCGCCTTCACCCGCTTCGGCACCGACAGATCGCCGACACCCAATTCCCTCAATGCGGTATCGAACGACTTGAACATGAGGTCGCAGGTCGTTTGTGCCAGGGCCCGGCCCGCCTCGCCATGGCGCCGAATGCCGTGAAAAACCATGGCCGCATGCAGGACGACGAGCTCGAAACGCCCGTCAAGCGTGTCAGGAACGCTCAACGTCGTGTAAAAACCGGGGTGCCGCGCCTGGCTGCCGATCGCATCATAGAGCGCCGCCGCCTCGGTTTTGAGCGGCGATGCCCGGAACAAGGATTGCAGGACATTAAGCAAGGACGTTCCAATCGGCATGGGTGACGGCTTGAAAAGCGAGAAGCGCTTGGGTTAGGTCAATTGCAGAATTCGGGCAAGTGAGTTGAAAGGTTGAACGCAGCATGCAGCATTTCTTGCAGAAGGTGGCGCTTGCCTCGGCCCTGGGGCTCACTCTGGGTGCCGCGACGGCCTGCGCCCCCGTCGTAACCCAGCGCGGCTACATCCCCGATCCGGAGCGGATCGCCTCGATCCAGGTCGGCGTGGATGACAAGACGACGATCTCGGAACGCCTGGGCTCGCCCTCCAATGTCGCCACCTTCGACAGCGACACATGGTATTATATTTCAAGCCGCGAGGAACAATTCGTGTTCTTCCACCCGGAACCCGTGAAGCGGGACATCCTGGCGATTTCCTTCAACCCTGACGGCCGCGTGGCCGGCATTGAGCACTATGGGCTCAAGGACGGACAGGTTTTCGCCTTCTCCGACAATATCACGCCGACAAAGGGCCGCGAGCTGACCTTCCTGCAGCAGATGTTCGGCAATCTGGGCCGCGGCCTGCCTGGCGGCGGCGGCGAGGAAGGCAAGTAAGACAAGAAAGACAAGGGCAAACAAATTGGGCGGCCCTCTTCGGAGCCGCCCTTTTTTGTTTCGGCTGCAGAGCGGCGCTCAGGCCCAATGGGCAAGAACCGCGAGCAGCAGCAGCGCGACAATATTCGTGATCTTGATCATGGGATTGACCGCAGGCCCCGCCGTATCCTTGTAGGGATCGCCGACCGTGTCGCCCGTGACCGCGGCCTTGTGGGCATCAGAGCCTTTGCCGCCATAATGCCCGTCCTCGATATACTTTTTGGCATTGTCCCAGGCGCCGCCCCCTGAGGTCATCGAGATCGCGACGAAGAGCCCTGTCACGATCACACCCAGAAGCATCGCGCCGAGCGCCGACAGTGCCGGCCCCATCGAGCCCGTGATCAGCCAGACCGCGCCGAAAAGTACGATCGGAGAAAGGACGGGCAGCAGCGAGGGGATGATCATTTCCCGGATCGCGGCCTTGGTCAGCATATCGACCGCGCGGCCGTAATCGGGCTTCTGCTTACCTTCCATGATGCCGGGCATGGTCCGGAACTGCCTGCGCACCTCTTCCACCACCGCGCCGGCGGCCCGGCCGACCGCCGTCATGGCGATGCCGCCAAAGAGATAGGGAAGCAAGCCGCCGATGAAGAGGCCGACGACGACCCAAGGGTTCGAAAGGCTGAAATCCGGGTGGATGTTGGCAAACGCAGGATAGCGCTCCGGATTCGCCATGAAGTGCTTCAGGTCTTCCGTATAGGCGGCAAAGAGCACGAGCGCGCCAAGGCCGGCCGAACCGATGGCATAGCCCTTGGTGACGGCCTTGGTCGTGTTGCCAACGGCATCGAGAGCATCCGTTGTCTTGCGCACTTCCTTGTCGAGATCGGCCATCTCGGCGATGCCACCGGCATTATCCGTGACGGGGCCGAAGGCATCGAGCGCCACGACCATGCCGGCAAGGGCAAGCATCGTCGTCACGGCGATCGCGATGCCGAACAGCCCGGCGAGCGTGTGGCACACGATGATGCCGCCGACGATGGTAAGAGCGGGAAGCGCGGTTGATTCCATCGACACGGCAAGGCCCTGGATCACGTTCGTGCCATGGCCCGTGACCGATGACTTGGCGACGCTGCGCACCGGCCGGAAGCCCGTGCCCGTATAATACTCCGTGATCCAGACGATGAGCCCCGTCACGACGAGGCCCGCAATGCCGCACAGATAGAGGGTAAGGCCCGTGAACTTGTGCGTTTCCGTCGCATAGACGGTGTTCATGCCAAGCAGCCAGTCCGTCAGTGGATAGAGCGACAGCAAGGACAGAACGGCCGTCGCGATGAAGCCCTTGTAGAGCGCGCCCATGATGTTCTTGGACGAGCCAAGGCGTACGAAGAAGGTGCCGATGATCGAGGTGAGGATGCAAATCCCGCCGATCGCCAGCGGATAGACCATCATGACCGCCTTGTGGGCACCGGTGAAAAAGATGGAGGCGAGCACCATCGTCGCGACGACGGTGACGGCATAGGTCTCGAAAAGGTCGGCCGCCATGCCCGCGCAGTCGCCGACATTGTCGCCGACATTGTCAGCGATCGTGGCGGGGTTGCGCGGATCATCTTCGGGGATGCCGGCCTCGACCTTGCCCACAAGATCGCCGCCCACATCCGCGCCCTTGGTGAAGATGCCGCCGCCGAGACGCGCGAAGATCGAGATCAGCGAGGCACCAAAGCCGAGCGCGACGAGCGCATCGATGATCTTGCGCGCTTCATCTGGCACATCGATCGACAGCCGCAGGCCGAAGGTGAGGAACGCGTAATAGCCCGCAACCGCAAGAAGCGCGAGACCGGCAACCAGCATGCCCGTAACGGCGCCCGATTTGAATGCCATGCCAAGTCCCTGCGCGAGTCCTTTGCGCGAGGCTTCGGTCGTGCGCACATTCGCACGGACCGAGACGGTCATGCCCACATAACCGGCAAGGCCTGACAAGGTGGCGCCGATGAGGAACCCGACCCCGACCTCCCATCCCAGAAGCGGGATGAGCCCGATGAAGATGAGCCCGCCGACAATGCCGATCGTCATGTACTGGCGGTTGAGATAGGCCGAGGCGCCCTCCTGGATCGCCGCCGCGATCTCCTGCATGCGCGCATTGCCAGGGCTCGCCGCCAGGACCGAGCTTACCGCCCAGGCCCCGTAGAGGAGCGAAATCAGGCCGCATCCGATTGCGAGCCACAAAGTCAGGTCCATGGGGTCCATGGGTGGTGTTTCCTTATCCGTTGTTATGAGCCGGCAGGAACGGGAGACCGCCAGAGTGACGCATCTGGCGGTTTGCCCCTCCACCGCCGGAATTGCGAGGGCGCGCGGAAAATGCCAAAGACGGCAGCGCCTTGCAACTCATGATAAAGAATTGGTGAAGGCGCCGGTCAGTGTCCGCCTGAACTGGCCTTCTCTTCTTGAGGCTTTTCCTCGACCTGCGGACGCATCATCGCGTTGGTCGAATCCTCAATGGCGATACTGACGATCGTATCGCCCCCATCCACGGCCCGCGCGCGAGCAAGCAGCCGCTCGGACAAGGCAAGACCGTCGACTTCCCGGCCTGAGCCGTTCAGCATCACCGAATCGCGATGGACTTCCCGCACGAACGCATCCTGCAGCTGCGCGACCTTATAGCGCAGCGCATCCGCCGCATCCGAATTGGTGGCCTTCAAGGTGACCTGCAGCACGAAATAGCCCTTGAGCCGCCCGTTCACCGTCACAGGCGTCGCAAGCAAAGGCATGGGCACATAGGCCGAACGGCTGGGATCAAGGGGCGGCGGGGCCTCTTCGGGCTCATTCGCATGCACGCTCGACCCGGCCGAAAGGACGAGCGCGACGGCAAGCGCGGCGAGGAGACGAAGGAACGGCATGAAAACCCGTAATCGAGCGGTCGCATTGCGCTCTAAGAGTGCCCGCTTGAGCCTAAAGGACCTTTAAGGGGGCTCTTAGTGAGCAACGTGCGGAAAAGAGGGTACCGGTTTTCCGCTAAACGTTGCGACAATTGAAAGGGTTAGAGCGGCGTAGTGATTCTGATTGAATGCATGCCGCTCTAGAAATGCGTGTAGCCGTGCTTTTCAAGCCGGATTTCGCTTCCCCCTGCATCGAGAAGGCGGACGCGCTCGCCCTCCTCCACCCGGCCGATTTCGGTGACGCGAAGCTTGCAGGCCCGCGCCGCCTCGATCACCGCCCGCCCCTTGGCCGGCCGCGCGGTGAAGAGGATCTCATAGTCATCGCCACCCGCAAGCGACGGCGCGCGATGGACCGGGTATCGCTCAAAGACGGCATGAGCGGCCGGCGAGGCTGGCACGTCATCAAGGCGAATCGTGATCCGGCAGTCCGAGGTGGTGGCCAGGTGCCCGGCATCGGCCACAAGCCCATCGGAAACATCAAGCGCGGCGCTGGCAAGATGGGGCAGCACCTTTCCGAACGCGACCCGAGGCTCTGGCACCCTGTACCGCGCGGCAAGCATGCGCGCCTGGGATCGGCGGAGGCCCTCGATCCGCCCCCGCAACAGGAGGAGGCCGAGATAGGCATCCCCGATCGTTCCTGTCACATAGACCCGGTCGCCAGGCCTCGCGCCGGAGCGTTTGACCATGCCGCCCCGCGCCATCCGCCCGATCATCGTGCAGGAAAGCATCATCGGCCCTGGCGTTGCGACCGTATCGCCGCCAATGAGCGCAAGGCCGAACGCGGCCTGATCCTTGGCAAGCCCTTTGGCAAAGCCCGCGATCCAGCGCTCAGGCAGCGCATTCGGCCAGGCGGTCGCAAGGAGATAGGCCTGCGGCACAGCGCCCTTCGCCGCCAAGTCGGACAGGTTAACCCGCAGGAGCTTTTGCGCCACGCTCTGAGGGGGATCATCGGGAAGGAAATGCACCCCCTCGATGATCGCATCCTTGGTGATGATGAGGTCCTCGCCCGCCCGGGGGCGCAGGATCGCCGCGTCATCAAGGAGACCGAAGGCAAGCGGCGCACCCTGCGACAGCGGCGCGAAATAGCGGGCGATCAGATCGAACTCTGAACGCCGGCGCGCGCCTTTGCGCTCAGTCCGCCCACTCATCCGGCCTCAGCTGTTTTGCCAGGCGATCAAGGATGCCGTTGACGAAGCGCGGCTCCTCGCCCTCGAAGAAATCATGCGCCAACTGAATATACTCATCGAGCACGACGCGGGCCGGAACGTCCTTGCGCTCGACAAGCTCGAACACGGCCGATCGCAACAGCGCGCGCAGGATGCTGTCGATGCGCGCCAGCGTCCATCCCGTGGCAAGCGCCTTGTGAATGGCCCGGTCGATCTCGACCTGCCGCACGACGACGCCGCGCACCAGATTGATGAAATGGCCCTCATCGACCTCGCTGAGCGAGCCCTCTGCCGCCCCACCAAAGCGGTGCTGGCGGAATTCGGCGATCACGCCCTCCGCATCGGCCTCGGCGATCTCCATCTGATAGAGCGCCTGAATGGCGGCAAGCCGTGCCTGCGAGCGCACATGGCCGGCTGGAGCCTCCGGTTTGTTGTTCGTGGGCGTCATCGCGAAAGGCCGAATAGCCGGCGCATCGCGATCATGCGCAAGGCGGCCTCGGCCGCCCCTCCCCCCTTGTTGAGGCGTTCGGGCCGCGCCCGCTCCCAGGCCTGCTCCTCGTTTTCAACCGTCAAGATCCCGTTCCCGATCGCAAGCCGCTCGCGCAGCGCCAGGTCCATGAGGCCGCGCGAGGATTCATTGGAGACGATCTCATAATGGGTGGTCTCGCCCCTGATCACGCAGCCAAGCGCGACGAACCCGTCAAAGCGCCTCGCCTCGGCAGCCATCGCGATCGCGGCGGGAATTTCAAGCGCACCCGGCACCACGAGCCGCTCGCAGGTCGCCCCCGACGCGGCGATCGCCGCCTCGGCGCCAGCGGCGAGCGCGTCGAGGATTCCTTCGTAGAACCGCGCCTCGACGATGAGGAGATGCGCCGAAATCGTCTCGCGCATGCGTGATTGCGTCTGCCCAGCCATGATGGTCAGTCCTACCCCTCACCGGCAAGGACGGCGCGCGTCCCGGCGATATGAAGGCCATAGCCCTCAAGCGCGACCACCTTCCGGCCGACGGAATTGGTGAGCAGCGTCATCGACTTCACGCCAAGATCGAGCAGGATCTGCGCCCCGACGCCATATTCCTTGAGGCGGTGGCCATGGTCGTCGGGCGTCGGCGATTTGCGCATCAGCATGTCCGAGACATAGGTCGCCTTGGTATTGCGGATGAGCACGACGACGCCCCGCCCCGCCTCCGCGATGGCCTGCATGGAATGGGCAAGAATGCCGCTCTGGCCGCCTTTGACGGCGAGGAGATCATCGAACACGTTGATCGCGTGCATGCGCACAAGCGCGGGCTCAGGGCCCGAGGGATCGCCCTTCACCAGCGCGATATGCTCCGCATATTCGAGCGTATTGATGTAGACATAGAGCTTCCACGTCCCGCCATGGACGCTTTCCATCTCCGTCTCGATGGCCCGGTTGATGAAGTGATCATACTTGCGGCGATAGGCGATGAGGTCGGCGATCGTGCCGACCTTCAGCCCATGATGCTGCGCGAATGTCACGAGGTCCGGCAGCCGCGCCATGGTGCCATCATCGTTCATGATCTAGCAGATGACACCCGCCGGGTAGAGCCCAGCCAGCCGCGCGATATCGACCGCCGCCTCCGTGTGGCCGGTGCGCACGAGCACGCCGCCATTGCGCGCGACGAGCGGGAAGACATGTCCTGGCATGGCAAGGTCATCAGGACCCTTGGTCGGATCGATCGCGACCGAGATCGTGTGCGCGCGGTCATGCGCGGAGATGCCAGTCGTCACGCCTTCGCGCGCCTCGATGGAGACCGTGAAGGCCGTGCCCGTGCGGCTGCGGTTCTCCGGCGCCATCATCGGCAGCCGTAGCTGGCGCGAGCGCTCCTCCGTCATCGCAAGGCAGATGAGCCCGCGCCCGAACCGCGCCATGAAGTTCACCGCCTGCGGCGTGCACATCTGGGCGGGAATGACGAGATCGCCCTCGTTCTCGCGATCCTCGGCATCCACGAGGATGAACATGCGCCCATTACGGGCATCCTCGATCACCTCTTCGATCGAGGCGAGATAGTCGGCATAGACGTTGACATCGCCGCGTACGTTCATGGGGTTCACGCTGCCTGTAGGCGCGCCACATAGCGCGCAAGAACATCGACCTCGAGATTGACGCGCCCGCCCGCCTCGAGCGCGCCGAACGTCGTGACCAAGGCCGTGTGGGGGATGATATTGACGCCGAAACTCTCCTCGCCGACCTCGTTGACGGTGAGCGAAACGCCATCGAGGGCGATCGAGCCCTTGGGCGCGATATAGCGCGCAAGCTCTCCTGGCACGTCGAACACGATGCGCCGCGATGCGCCCTCGGGAGAAAGGCTCCGCACGCGCGCAACGCCGTCCACATGGCCGCTGACGATGTGGCCGCCCAGCTCATCGCCCACCTTGAGCGCCCTCTCGAGATTGACCTTCGTGCCCGCGCGCCATGCGCCGATCGTGGTTTTCGACAGCGTTTCACCCGACACATCGACGGCGAACCACGAGCGGCCGTCATCGACACCGCGCATGACGACCGTCAGGCAGACGCCGGCGCACGCGATGGAAGCGCCAAGATCGATCCCCGCCGCCGGAAAGGCCGTCCAGATCGAGATGCGCTCGTCCCCGCGCTTCTCGATGCCGCGCACCTCGCCCACGTCCGTGACAATTCCTGTAAACATGACGACCCTTTTACGACGCGGCTTCGAAGGTTTCCAGCACGTCTTCGCCCACTTGCCGCGACGTGATGAGGCGGAAGCGCGGCGTATTGGCAAGCGAACGCGTGCCAAGCGATGCAAGCGAGGGCCGTCCATCTCCCCCGATCAGCCGCGCGGCACGGAACCAGGCGATCCGGTCGATCAGCCCTGCCTGCATCAGGGTTGAGGAAAGCCTGGCCCCGCCCTCAACGAGCACATGGCTGAAAAGATAATCCTGCCCGAGGATCGCCATCGCCGCTGCCATGTCCATGAGCCCTGAAGGCGCCAGCGGCACTTTGACGATTTCGACCCCGGATTCGACATAGGCCTCCAAGCGCGCTTCCGCGCCATCGCCGCGCGTCAGGACCATTGTCGGCACGGTCTTCGCCGTCCGCACCAGCTTCGAGGTAAGAGGCAGCCTCAATCGCCCATCGGCGATGATCCGGATGGGGCTATGCCCCTCCATGCCCGGCAAGCGGCACGTGAGATCGGGGTTATCCGCGATTGCCGTCCCGCTGCCGATCAGGATGGCGTCCGCCCTGGCGCGCAGGAGATGCCCCGCCGCCCGCGCGCCCTCGCCTGTGATCCACTGGCTCTCGCCCGCATGCGTCGCGATCATGCCATCAAGCGAGGAGGCGATCTTGAGCGTGAGGAGCGGCCGCCCCTTCATGATGCGCGAAAAGAACCCGGCATTGACCTCGAACGCGTCGCGCTCGCGCACACCGACACTGACGGCGATGCCGGCCGCGCGCAGCCTTGCATGTCCGCCGCCTTTGACGCGCGGGTCGGGGTCCTCGATCGCCGAAACGACGCGCGCGATACCGGCCGCGATAAGGGCATCGGCGCAGGGCGGCGTCTTGCCGTGATGCGCGCAAGGCTCAAGGCTGACATAGGCGGTCGCGCCCTTCGCCCGCGCGCCGGCGGCCTCGATCGCCATGATTTCCGCATGCGGCCGCCCGCCGGCCTGCGTCCGTCCGCGCGCGATGACCTGCCCGCTTCGATCGGCGATGATGCAGCCGACGGCGGGATTGGGCATGGTCGTGCCTGCGCTTCGGCGCGCCTGGGCAACGGCCATGTCCATCAAGCGCTCATCCAGCGCAAGGTTCAAAGCCCGCGGCTCCTCAGCTTTTCTTCATCGATGAATTCCTCGAAGTCTTTCACTTCGCGGAAATTGCGATAGACGGAGGCGAACCGCACATAGGCGACGGGGTCGAGCTTGGCGAGCCCTGCCATGACCGCTTCGCCGATATCCTTCGAAACGATCTCGCTGTCGCCGCTCATTTCGAGCTGGCGCACGATCCCGTTCACCATCTGCTCGACCCGCTGGGGATCGACCGGCCGCTTGCGCGTCGCGTGCAGGACCGAGCGCATGAGCTTGTCCCGGTCGAAGGGTTCGCGCCTCCCGTTGCTTTTGAGGACGGTCAAGTCGCGCAGCTGGATACGCTCGAACGTCGTGAAGCGCTGGCCGCACGACATGCACTCGCGCCGCCGCCGGATGGCGGCATTGTCTTCGGTCGGGCGGCTATCCTTCACCTGAGTATCGGGATGGCCGCAATAAGGGCACCGCATGGTCGCGTCCTAGGCTAGAGCAACGCGCGGAAAGCTGGGTACCGGTTTTCCGCTGATCGTTGCGACAATACTGAATAGACTGAGTGGCGTGCCGGTATTGAAGCGGACTTCGAAATCACGACATTAGCCATAGATGGGAAATTTACGGCACAGATCGATCACCTGTGCGCGCACATGGGCGATCGTACCGCCGTTATCCCCTTCCCGCGCAAGTCCCTCGAGCACTTCGGCGATCCAGACGCCGACCTGACGGAACTCCGCCTCGCCAAAGCCCCGCGTCGTCGCCGCCGGCGTGCCAAGCCTGATGCCGGAAGTAACGGCCGGCTTTTCAGGATCAAACGGAATGGCGTTCTTGTTGCAGGTCATATTGGCATGCTCGAGCGCCCGTTCGGCGGTATTGCCGCGCGCGCCCTTGGGCCGCACATCGACCAGCATCAAATGCGTGTCCGTGCCGTCCGAGGTGATGGCAAGCCCGCACGCCTTCAAGGTATCCGCAAGCACGCGCGCATTGTCGACGATCGCCTTCGCATAGACCTTGAATTCGGGGCGCAGCGCTTCGCCAAAGGCAACCGCCTTGGCCGCGATCACATGCATCAAGGGGCCGCCCTGAAGACCGGGGAACACGGCCGAATTGATCTTCTTGCCGAGCTCTGGATCGTTCGTCAGCACCATGCCGCCGCGCGGTCCGCGCAAGGTCTTGTGTGTCGTCGTCGTGGCGACATGGGCGTATTCGAGCGGATTGGGATGCACGCCGCCCGCCACGAGGCCTGCGAAATGCGCCATATCGACCATGAACATCGCCCCCACCGCGTCGGCCGCTTGCCTGATGCGCGCAAAATCGATGAAGCGTGGATAGGCCGAACCGCCCGCGATGATGATCTTCGGCCGATGCTGATCGGCGAGGCGCTCCAGTTCGTCATAGTCGATCCGATGCGTTTCAGGATGAACGCCATAGGATACGGCATTGAACCACTTGCCCGACTGGTTCGCGGGCGATCCATGCGTGAGGTGACCGCCGGCCGCGAGGTTGAGGCCAAGGAAGGTATCCCCGGGTTTCATCAACGCCATGAACACGGCTTGATTGGCCTGCGCGCCCGAATGCGGCTGAACATTGGCGAATTCACAGGAAAAGAGCTTGCACGCCCGCTCGATGGCAAGCGTTTCTGCCACATCGACGAACTCGCATCCCCCATAATAGCGCCGGCCCGGATATCCTTCGGCGTATTTATTGGTGAGGATTGAGCCTTGCGCCTCCAAAACGGCGCGCGAGACGATGTTCTCTGACGCGATGAGCTCGATCTGCGTTTGCTGGCGCTCCAACTCCGAGCCGATCGCCTTGGCCAAAAGGGGATCGCGCGTGAGGAGGCTCTCGGAAAAGAACCCTTCCTGGGAATATCTGTCCTTACGCTCGGGCGTTGCTGTCATGCCGGCCTCGCTTTCGATTGGGAGGAACGCGCTCTTCGCTGGAGGCAGGACTGCCCGGCAAGATCAACCCTTGCGGCGGGTCGCCTGCCCGCCAGCAACGGAGGCGGAATACTCACCACCTATATCTGATGCGTGCAGCCGATGCACCATATCTCGTGGACGCGGCGACACACGCAGACATTCAGTGTCGCAGCGCGTTACCACCCCAAGATGAACGATTGTTAAGCAGAAGCAGGCCGAGAAATGGCCTTAAGACTGTATCGTCCCAAATTTCTGTGCGCGACAGAGCCTGGATCAATGGAACTGTTGCACCTGCGGACTAAGATTTATATTTGCTGCTTATCGGGGAAGCTTTGATTCGTGAAAGGAACCTAAGAGACATGGATATGGAAGACGACACAATGGAGAAGAACGAGACCGTCCTTCAACTCGCCGCCGAGATTGTTGCAGCCTATGTCAGCCACAATCAAATTCCGATGTCTGAAATCCCCGCGTTCATAAAGAGCGTCTACGGCTCTCTGGGTGGATTGAATACGGTTGCAGGATCAGAAATTGCAACCGCACAAAGGCCGGCAGTGCCAGTGAAGAAGTCCGTTACTCCCGACTACATCATTTGTTTAGAAGACGGCGCGAAGTTGAAGATGCTCAAGCGCTATCTGCGCTCGAAATACAACCTCTCGCCCGAAGAATACAGGGCCAAGTGGGGCCTGGGCGCGGACTATCCCATGGTGGCTCCGAACTATGCAAAGCAGCGTTCTGAATTCGCCAAGCAGATCGGCCTTGGCCGCATTGCGACGGCGGCGCGCCAGCGTGGGCGCAAGCGCAAGGTTGCTGCATAGGCAGGGTCTTCTGTTTGAGCCTGCGGTGAAACTCCCAAGAATTTAGCCGTTCAATTCTTGGGGTTTTGCTTTTCAATGAGACGCCGCAACTTGGCCGCGGCGAGCTTTTCAAGGTCGCTGGATAGTGCGGACGTTGGCCCGATGACAGAAGCCTCCATCCCGGAAGCAGGATCGATTGCCGTGCACTTGACGCTGACGCCGATGGCAATGAACTCAAAATAAAGCCCGCCACCGCTGTTCTTGCCAGAAATATCCTTAGCCATCAGCCGTTCATGCCGCCAGCGGCGGCCCTCCCGCAAGCGGTCCACCGCTTAGCCATTGTCCGCGCTCCATCAGCACCCGTTTGAGCACGGAGGGGCGGTCCGTCATGAGACCATGGACCCCCAGATCGAGCAGGGCGGCCATCTCGTCCGCATCATCGATCGTCCAGACATGAACCTGAAGCTGAAGCCGCCTTGCGACGGCAATAAGCGGCGGGGTGACGAGCGCGATGCCGCGCGTGCGCACAGGCACCTGCACGCAGCCGGCGTGCAGCATCGGCGTCGGCAATCCCATCGCGGCGGCCTTCAGCCAAAGGACCCCGCGCGGACCAAGGGACGTGCAGATCCGGCCATCGAAACTGCGCCGGATGATCTCGATGCGCTGATCGGAGAACGAGCCGACACAGACACGGTCCGAGGCCGCCAAATCACGCAAAACCGCGATCAAGGGACCAACCGCCCGGTCATGCTTCGGATCGATGTTGAAGCGTGCGTCGGGAAAGCTGGAGAGGACATCGGCAAGAAGCGGAATAGGCTCCCCCCCACCGATCCGTGCCTCTCGCACCTGCGCATAATCGAGCCGCTCGATCAGCCCCTTGCGGTCGGTGACCCGATCGAGGCGGTCATCGTGAAAGGCGAGCAGCACCCCGTCTCGTGTGGCATAGACATCCGTTTCGAGATAGCGATATCCGAGCCCCGCCGCGTATTGGAACGCGGCCATCGTGTTCTCTGGCGCCTCAAGCGCCCCGCCCCTGTGAGCAAAGGCAAGCACGCCGTCATGTTCAAGAAAACGAAAAGCGGGGCGGACTGACATGTCCGCGAATTAAGCACTGGCGCGAAAAAAAGGCGAGAGCGCTTAAAGGCGGAACCGGATCTGATCCGACCAGAAGCGCTCGAGCCTCTGCAGAACCTTGTTCATGCTCTCCAGCTCTTCGGCATTGATGCCGCCGACTTTTTCAACCGAGAGCGTGTGCCGCTCGAACAGCGTGGCGACGGTGCGATTGATCTCGCGACCCTTCTCGGTAAGGCGAACCCTCACCGAACGCCGGTCGAGATCGGAGCGCGCGTGATGAATATAGCCCGCCTCGACAAGCTTCTTGAGATTGTAGGAGACATTGGACCCGAGATAGTGGCCGCGCGTGCGCAGCTCGCCCGCCGTCATTTCCGCATCGCCAATGTTGTAGAGAAGCAGCGCCTGGACGCTGTTGACATCGCGAAGGCCCTTGCGATCGAGCTCATCCTTGATCACATCGAGCAGATGACGGTGCAGCCGCTCAACCTTGTTCAAGGTCTCAAGGTAATGCGCGCGCACCGCTGCGGGCGCTTCTTCGGTTTCCACTTGGCGCGGCTTGGCAATCGCATTCATGTCACTACTCGCCCCGATTCACGACGAATTGAGCGCCTGCCGTTCGCAGGCCAATGCCGAAATTAGGGTGAAGGATGCTAAGGACGATTTAAACAGTCTGGTTAACCGGGCGCATTCTCGCCGCGCAGGAACTGAATGATCCCTGAAAAATCGCGACCCTCCTCGCCTGAGGCCGCAAAGAGCGCGTAAAGCGCGGCCGCCTGCGCGCCAAGGGGCGTTGCCGCATTGGCGCCCATGGCGGCGGCCATGGCGAGCTTGAGATCCTTCAGCATCATCGCGGCAGTAAAGCCGGGCTGGAAGTCCCGGTTTGCGGGAGACGCTGGCACGGGGCCAGGAACCGGACAATAGCTTGTCAGCGACCAGCACTGGCCCGATGAGGTCGATGCGATGTCGAACAGCTTTTGATGCGAAAGCCCAAGTTTTTCAGCAAGGACAAAGGCCTCCGACACGCCGATCATCGAGATCGCGAGGATCATGTTGTTGCAGATCTTGGCCGCCTGGCCCGTCCCCGCTCCGCCCGCATGGACGATGTTCTTTCCCATCGCGGCAAGAATGGGCTTTGCGCGCATGAATGCCTCTTCGGAGCCCCCGACCATGAAGGTGAGGGTTCCGGCTGCCGCTCCACCCGTACCGCCTGACACGGGCGCATCGAGAAAGAGATGTGAAGATTTGCCGGCCTCCTCATGGAGCATTCGGGCCGTTTCGACATCGATGGTCGAGGCATCGATGAAGAGCGTTCCTTTCTGCGCCGCGCTGAAAAGACCGGTGTCGCCAAGAAGGACGCTGCGCACATGAGCCCCCGCGGGCAGCATCGTCAGAATGACCTGCGCACCCTCCGCAGCTTCACCGCTGCTGGCGCAGACACTTGCCCCCGCATCCTTGGCCGCCTCAAGCGCACGGGCCGAAAGGTCGAAGGCCCTCACCGTGTGCCCCGCCTTGATGAGATTGCGCAGCATGGGACCACCCATGTTCCCAAGTCCAACAAATCCGATGATTGCCATCGAGGCCTCCCAAATTGCGGCGGCGTCTACGCCGCACGGCTCATGCGAAATTCATCCCTCACCTGCAGTCTACCGCGCATGGGCGACACCGAAAGACTAGATTTACCACTCCGGTGCTAGGTGTTTAATCGACCTAGGGGGGCAGATGTTCACCCGATCGCCTGAAAGCATCGTCGCGGCGGTGATTGATTGCTGGCACCAAATAAAGCCAGAGCAAGGGCTTCCAAAGCGCCAGGACGTATCCCCGCGGCTCTTGGCCTCGCTGCTGCCTTATGTCTGCCTGCTGGATGTCGTCCCAGGTAACCCGCCCGACTTTCGCTTCCGTCTCATGGGCGAACATTTGCGCAGCTTTTACGGCCTCAATGTGACGGGCATGCTCCAGAGTAGCTTCGTCACTGCCGCGCCGGGGGAACAAGCTCCCCTGCGGGATGCGCTCGTGCAGTCGACGATCCTCCGCGAGCCCATTCGCATCGAGGGAGCGGCAGCTCGCCGCCCGGCAGCGGTTGGAAATAGGCATCGACCGCCGCATCGCTCACCGCATCGAGTGCGGCGGGAAACCATTTTGGCGCCTGATCCTTCTCGATGATGACGGCGCGCACGCCCTCATAGAAATCATGTCCGGTCATGAAGCGGTGAGTGAGGCGGAATTCAAGCCGCATGCAGTCTTCGAAGGATAGCGTCGCGCCACTGCGCAATTGCCTGAACGCGACCTTGGTGCTGGTGGGAGACTTTGTGAGGATTGTCCTCCGCGCATCGCGCGCAAAGTCAGAACCCTCGCCATCGAGTGCGCCAAGGATCGCTTCGATGGAGGCGCCTGCAAAGAGCTGATCGATCTGCCCTTTCACCCCTTCAAGGGAAGAAGGCTCAGGCCTATCGGCAAAGGCCTCAAGAACGGCGGCCGGCGCCCGCTCATCATAGGCGAGCGCATCGACGAGCGCGGCGAGCCTTGCGCCTTCCGTGTAATGGGTTGCGAGCGCCGCGTGAACAAGATCGCTTCCCTTCAACCGCGCGCCCGTTAGCGCAAGATAGAGCCCTAACTCTCCCGGCATGCGCGGCAGGAAATAGGTCCCTCCGACATCAGGGAAAAGCCCGATCCCGGTCTCGGGCATGGCGAAAACCGTTTGGGGACACGCGACGACGAATTGTCCGTGTACGGATATGCCGACACCGCCCCCCATCGTGATCCCGTTGAGGATCGCCACATAGGGCTTGGCATAGCGCTTGATGCGCGTATTGAGTTGATATTCGCGGCCATAGAAATCGATCGCGTAAGGTGTATGCGCCTTGCCCGATTCATAAAGCGCGCGAATATCGCCGCCCGCGCAGAAGGCGCGCTCGCCCGAGCCAATCGCCACGACGGCCTCGATCGTGGGATCAACGGCCCATAGATCGAGCTGCGCGTGCATCAGATCGACCATGCCGAGCGTCAGCGCATTGAGCGCCTTGGGCCGGTTGAGCGTGATGAGCCCGATCCGACCCCGTTTCTCGAACAGGACTTCAGCTTCGCTCACACCACCCCCCTATTGACGCATCAACTCGCGCGCGATGATGACGCGCATGATCTCATTCGTGCCCTCAAGGATCTGATGCACGCGCAGATCGCGCACATGCCGCTCGAGCGGGAAGTCCTTGAGATAGCCATAGCCGCCATGAATCTGCAGCGCATTGTCCGCGATCTCAAAACACGCGTCCGTGGCAAAGCGCTTCGCCATCGCGCACAGCATCGTCGCGTGCGGGTCGCGCCGGTCGAGCGCGGCCGCCGCGCTAAGGATCAAGAGCCGCGAGGCCTCGAGCGCGGTTGCCATGTCGGCAAGCTTGAACTGAAGCGCCTGAAAATCGCCGATCGGACGGCCAAAGGCATGACGCTCGCCAAGATAGCGCCGGGATTGCGCGATCGCCGCGCGCGCGGTTCCAAGCGAGCAGGCCCCGATATTGATGCGTCCGCCGTCAAGTCCCATCATCGCCATGCGAAAGCCTTCACCCTCGCTGCCCAGCCGGTTGACGACAGGCACGTGGCAATTTTCGAAGAGAACCTGGGCCGTCGGCTGGCTGTTCCAGCCCATCTTGCGTTCAGGCTTGCCGAAGCTGAGGCCCGGCGTGCCCTTCTCGATCGCAAGGCAGGTGATGCCCTTCGGCCCCTCCTCGCCTGTGCGCACCATGGTGACATAGAGGTCCGAGACCCCCGCGCCCGAGATGAACGCCTTGCCGCCATTGAGGATGTAATGATCGCCCTCGCGCTGCGCCCTGGTGCGCAAGGCGCCCGCGTCCGATCCCGAACCCGGCTCTGTCAGGCAATAGCTCGCGATGAGGTCCATGCGCGTGAGTGCTGGCAGGAAGCGCTGGCGCTGTTCCGCGTTTCCAAAGCGATCGACCATCCAGGAGGCCATGTTGTGGATGGAGAGATAGGCGGCGGTTGAGGTGCAGCCGGCGGAAAGCTCCTCGAAGATGAGCGCCGCATCGAGGCGCGAGAGCTCGGATCCGCCCACATCGCCGCGTACATAAATGCCGGCAAAGCCGAGCGCTGCGGCGGCCCTCAAGGTGGCGACGGGAAAGAACCCCTCTTCGTCCCAGCGCGCCGCATGGGGAGCAAGCTCGGCCGCGGCGAAACGGCGCGCCAAGTCCTGAACGGCAAGCTGGTCCTCACTCAAGGTAAAGTCCATGGCGCGCCAATCCCTCCCTTTATGGTTTAAGGCGTGATACGCAAAGGAAGCACAGGCCGTCAACGATTTGCCTGGGAGAACAATGATATGGACACCCCCGAAAGCCCCCGCTTTCCCTTCACCCGCATGCGGCGAAATCGCAAGGCCGAATGGTCCCGCCGCCTGACGCGCGAAAACACCCTCACCCCCGCCGACTTGATCTGGCCCCTCTTTGTCGCGGAAGGCCGCGGCCGGCGCGAGCCCGTCGCCTCGATGCCCGGCGTCAATCGGCTCAGCATCGATCTTGCCGTCGAGGCCGCCGGCGAAGCGCGCGCGCTCGGCATTCCCGTGCTCGCGCTTTTCCCCTTCACCGACGCGGGCAGCCGCACGCCCGAGGGCGAGGAGGCTCTCAACCCGCAAAATCTCGTCTGCCGGGCGACGCGGGCCATCAAGGACCGCGTGCCGGAAATCGGCGTCCTGCTCGATGTCGCGCTCGATCCTTATACCAGTCATGGCCATGATGGCGTGATCCGAAAGGGCGAGATCGACAATGACGCGACGCTCGAGCTCTTGTGCCGCCAGGCGCTGGTCCAGGCCGAGGCCGGCTGCGATGTGATCGCCCCGTCCGACATGATGGATGGCCGCATCGGCGCCATCAGGGCCGCCCTGGAGGGAGCTGGCCACAAGAATGTGCAGATCATGTCCTATGCGGCCAAATATGCCTCGGCCTTCTATGGCCCCTTCCGCGATGCGATCGGCTCCAAGGGCGCACTCAAGGGCGGCAAGGAGACCTATCAGATGGATCCGGCCAATGGCGATGAGGCCTTGCGTGAAGTCGCCCTCGACATCGCGGAGGGCGCCGACATGGTGATGGTCAAGCCCGGCCTACCCTATCTCGATATCGTTCATCGGGTGAAGGCGCGCTTCGGCCTTCCGACCTTCGCCTATCAGGTATCGGGCGAGTACGCGATGATCGAGGCGGCAGCGCAGAACGGCTGGCTCGACGGCGAGCGCGCCATGATGGAAAGCCTGATGGCGTTCAAGCGCGCCGGCGCCGACGGCGTCCTCACCTATTTCGCGCCGGCGGCGGCGCGGATTCTGAACGGCTAGATGTGGAGCCTCAATAGGTTGTTCTCGGTGAGGCCGAGTCGGCTGATGGGTGTAGTTGCCTTCAAGCTACCATGTGGGCGGTGCCAGTTGTAGCGATGGAGCCAGCGCGGCAGCT
>JACADY010000005.1 GCA_013389115.1 Alphaproteobacteria bacterium | reverse complement strand
GCCCGCTTGCGCGGGCCATGACGGTGGGTGGGCTGTCTCACCCTTCGCGGCCGGTGCCGGAAACGACTACTCCTTGCGGCGAAGCGGTAACCCATTCGGCCCGAAAATGCTTTAGCCTTTGCGCCCTTGTTTCAAGCGCCTTAGTGATTCGCCCCATGCTCGCCCGCCTCATCGCCATCGCTGCCGCCCTTCTCCTTGCCTGCGGAACTGTCCGCGCCGAGACCGTCGTCGTCACCGCGACGCGCGAGTTCCTGGTCCTCAGCCCCGAGGACGTTGCGCTTTACAAGGATATCTTCGCGCTCCAGGCGCAGGGGCGGATGAGCGATGCGGACGCAAAGATCGCGCAGCTCTCCGACAAGATCCTCATGGGCTATGTGCTGCAGCAACGCTATCTGCATCCCAGCGCGTGGAACGCCAAACCGGCAGAATTGAAGGAATGGATGGAGGCCTATGCCGATCAGGCGGGGGCGGAGAAGGTCTATCCTCTGGCGCGGCGGCGCGCGGGCGCGAAGGCGGCGATCCCCGCCCCCATCTTGCGCGTCAAGCGCGATCCGGGCGAAGAACGGGGCGAGGAAATCTCTTTCTCGGGCCGGGCGGCCCCGGTAAAGGCCAAGGTCAATGCGCTCATTCGTGACGCGCGGCCCACCCAGGCGCTTACCTATATCTCCGGGGCAAAGGTGCGCCGGCTGCTCTCGCAGACAGAATTAGACGCGCTGCGCCAGCTCATCGCCTGGTCCTATTTTCTTGAGGGCAAGGACAAGGAAGCCATCAAACTGGCGATGGCGGCAGGCGAGGCGAGCCGGGATGACCTGCCGCTCATCGACTGGGTCATCGCGCTTTCATCCTATCGCCTGCGCGACTATGCGCGCGCGGGCCATCATTTCGAGCTCTTTGCGCGCAACGCGACGACGTCCTGGTCGCGCGCGGCCGGTGCCTTCTGGGCGGCGCGGTGCTTCATGATCTCGGGCCAACCGCAAAAGGTGCTCTCCTTCCTTGGTCAGGCGGCCACGGCGCCCGAAACCTTCTATGGCCTCTTGGCGTTGCGCATGCTGGGGCGGGATCCGCCCTTTGCCTGGCATCCGCTCTCGGCCAATTCCCAGGCGATCGCGGCCCTGCGGCGATCGGATCCGGCAGTCAACCGCGCCATAGCCCTTTCCCAGGTCGATCGGCGCGATTTCGCAGAGGAGGAATTGCTGCGCGTGTTCGGGCGCATCGCGCCGCAGCATGAGCCCGCGCTCGCCGCGCTTGCCGAGCGCCTGGGAATGCCCGCAACGCAGATGGCGGTGGCCATGGCCTCGGGCAGTTCGCGCGAGACCATTGCCGGGCGCTATCCCATCATGACACCGGAGCCGGAAGGCGGCTTCATGCTCGATGCCGCGCTCGTGCTCGCCTTCATCCGGGCCGAGAGTGCGTTCGACCCTTCCGCCGTCAGCGGTTCGGGCGCGCGCGGATTGCTGCAGATCATGCCGGGGACAGCCAAGCACATCAACGGCGAGACCGATCCCGACCGGCTGCTCGATGGGGGCTATAATCTCAAGCTCGGCCAGCTCTACCTGCAGGAGATGCTCGGCTGGGGCGAGCCCAGCGGCAACATCTTCATGCTCGCCACCGCCTTCAACGCGGGGCCTGGCAATCTGCAGAAATGGAACGGCAGCGTCGATTTCCAAGGTGATCCGCTGCTCTACATCGAAAGCGTGCCCGCCCGGCAGACGCGTATCTATATCGAGAGGATCATGGCCAATTACTGGATCTACCAGTATCGTCTGAAGGAAGAGCGCGCGACCCTCGATGCGGTCGCCGCAGGCGATTGGCCCACCTATCGGCGCCCGGCGCCGGCACGCACGCCATGAGCGGGCGGCCGCAAGTCTGAGAGGAGAGGCTTTCTATGAACCGGATCGATGAAGCCCGCGCCTTCATTCCTGTGCGGATCGCCGTTCTGACCATCTCCGATACGCGCATCGAGGCCGAGGACAAGTCGGGTGCGCTCCTCGTCCAGAGGCTCAGCGAGGCGGGGCATGTCCTTGCCGAAAAGGCAATCGTGCGGGACGACATCCCCGGTATCCGGGCCGTGCTGTCGCGTTTCATCGCGGACCCGCAGATCGATGCCGTCATCACGACGGGCGGCACCGGCCTTACCGGCCGCGACGTGACGGTCGAAGCGGTGATGCCGCTTTTCGACAAGGTCATCGAGGGATTTGCTGCCGTATTCCACCAGATCAGCTATGCCTCGGTTGGCACCTCGACGATGCAGTCGCGGGCCTGCGCGGGCGTCGCCAACGGTACCTATGTCTTCTGCCTGCCGGGATCGAGCGGGGCGGTCAAGGACGGCTGGGACGGGATCCTGCGCTATCAGCTCGATGCGCGGCACCGCCCATGCAATTTCGTTGAAATCATGCCCCGCCTCAACGAACACAAGCCGCGTGCCACGCCATGAACATAGGCACAATGATCCTGTTCCGCGAGGCCCTGGGGGCGCCCGAGGAAGGGATGCCGCCGCCGTCGCGCATCCTTAAAGGGGCGCCCCGCTTCTCAACCTTCAATGTCACCGAAAGCGATGGCGGGCTCACCTATGCGGGGGAGTGGGAGGCAACGCCCGGCGCCTGGCGCGTCGCCTATGAGGAATGGGAGTTCTGCCACATTCTCAAAGGGGTCAGCCTCATCACCCAAGATGGCCGCGAGGGGCGGCGGGTCGAAGCCGGCGACAGCTTCGTCATCGAGCCGGGCTTCACCGGCACCTGGGAAGTGATCGAGACGACGCGCAAGCTTTATGTGATCCGCCTGCCCCGGCCGGCGTAGGCGCCTCACCCGCCCTTCGCGGTTTGCCAAGGGCTCGAGCCGTTCGGACTTCGTCCTCATCCTGAGGCGGCGCTTCAGCGCCCTCGACGATGAGGTGGCGGAATAGAGGGATGGCCCGCCTTATCGGGCCATGACGACCGGGGAGGCCCTAATGCTGAGACAGGCTCAGCACGTTGCCGTCCGGATCGTTGAACCAGGCGACCTTGGCCGCGCGGTCAGGCGCCGTCCAGATGCCGCGCTCGTCCTGGCCAAAACCGGGATAGATGTTGAAGGTCACACCCTTGGCCATCAAATCCTTTGCCGCGGCGTCGATGTCCTTCACATCCCAGCCGATCACCGTATGGGGATGAGGCTGGTGCGTTTCGACCGTCGTCAACCGCATCATGGTGCCGTTAAGGTCGAAGACGGCCGCGAATTCGTCTTCGCTGACAAGCCTCAGTCCCAATGTCCCGACATAGAACGCCTTTGCCTTGGCGCGGTCGCGCGTGAGGACAAAGGCCACCGGATTTGCCGCTGCAAGCGTCATTGCGCCCACCCTCCCCTAATAATCCGGCCTTCAGGCTATCGTGGTTTAAGCGGGCGCGACAGGGGCTCGGCCGCTCAGCCGTTCAGCCTTGCCAGCACGCGCGGCGGCACGCCCGCCGCGTAAAGCGTCAAAATCACCAGATTGCGCAAGGGGCGCAGCGCCTTGCCTTCAGCCCGCAGGCGCTCCGCGCTCGTCACCGCCTCCGCGTGCAGGATGTCGAGCCGGCGGCGGCCGATCCGCCTCATCATGTCCATGTCCTCCATCGCCGGCATGGGCGCAAAGCCGCCCAGCTCGCGATAGAAGCGCTTCGAGATCAGGAGGCCCTGGTCGCCATAGGGCAGCGCGAAGATGCGGTTGCGCCATCGCACCCGGCTTTCGAGCCGCCTGGCCCAGGGGCGCCTGTCATCGACGGCAAAGGTGAACGCCGCGGCGCGGCAGAGATTGTCCGGCTCCTCGATGAACTCCCCAACCTCCGCCTCCCAGCCGGGAACCAGGCGCGTATCAGCATGGAGAAACAGGATCCAGTCGGCCGTGGCGGCGGCGGCACCGGCCGCCAATTGGCTGCCCCTGCCCCTTTCGGCGCGGACGAAGTCAGCGCCGGCCGCGTCGGCAATCCGCTCGGTCAGATCGCTTGAGCCGCCATCCGCGATCACAAGCTGACGGGCAAGACCGGACACCGCGGCAGGGACCAGTGCCTCAATCGTGCGCGGCAAGTGGCGCTCGGCGTTCAGGGTCGGAATCACAATCGTCAACATCGGGGGCACTATGGCGAAGGCTTTGGCGTCACCCAATTGTCTTTGACGCAACACTCTTTCGCCAAATCATATCGCGCGTTTTGTTCTTGCTTTGTTCATAGCAAGGGGTTAACATGCATTATGAGCAGGAACTATTGGGGCCGCGGCAAGGACAGGCTCGATGAGGGCGAGGCGACGGCGCTTGCGCATGCGGCGCGCGGAAGGGGGGCCGTCAGCAACGCCGCCGGCCGGTTCGAGCCCGTGCACCGGGTGTTGAGCGATGATGGCTGGGGCGTCCACGACGCCGAGGCGCCGGCTTTGCGCACGACGCTCATCATCGATGCGACGCGCAGCATCATCGCGCGCAACCAATCGCCCGATATCTCCTTTGACCGCTCGATCAATCCCTATCGGGGGTGCGAGCATGGCTGCATCTATTGTTTCGCGAGGCCGAGCCATGCCTATCTTGGCATGTCGGCGGGGCTCGATTTCGAATCGAAGCTGTTCATCAAGCCGAAGGCGGCAGAGCTTCTGGCGGGCGAATTGTCGGCGAAGGGCTATCGCGTGCGGCCCATCGCCATCGGCACCAATACCGATCCCTATCAGCCGATCGAGCGCACGCACCGCATCATGCGCCAGGTGCTGGAGGTGCTGGCGTCATTCCGCCACCCCGTCACGATCGTCACCAAATCGCATCTCGTCACACGCGACATCGATATTCTTCAACCCATGGCCAAGGCCAATCTTGCGCGCGTCGCCGTCTCGGTGACGACGCTGGACCGGCGGCTCGCCCGGGCGATGGAGCCGCGCGCCGCGACGCCGGAGCGCCGGCTGGAGGCGATCGCCGCCTTGAGCGAGGCCGGCATTCCAACGGCGGTCATGACGGCGCCCATCATCCCCGCCCTCAATGACAGCGAGATGGAGGCGATCCTCGAGCGGGCGCGCGACCAGGGCGCGCGGCAGGCGGGCTATGTGATCCTGCGGCTGCCGCTTGAGATCAAGGACCTGTTTCGCGAATGGCTCGCGGCGCATTTTCCGGACAAGGCGCAGCATGTGATGTCGCTGATCCGGCAGATGCGCGGCGGACGCGACTATGATGCCGACTGGCAGCGGCGGATGACGGGCACAGGGCCTTACGCCTCGCTGATCGCCAAACGCTTCGGCGTGGCCGTCCGCAGGCTCGGGCTCAATGCCCGCCTGCCGCCGCTCGATACCAGCGCCTTTCGGCCGCCCCACACTTCACGGCAGCTCGATCTGCTGTGACAGTTGCGGCGATGCTGCATTTTCGATTCGAAAAGGAAGAAGAAGGCCCGGTCGCGGGCGTTGATGAGGCCGGGCGCGGCCCCTGGGCGGGGCCGGTCGTCGCGGCCGCCGTCATCCTTGACCCTGCGCGCGTGCCTTTTGGCCTCAACGATTCCAAGAAAGTTTCCGAAGCCAGGCGCGAGGCCCTTTATGAGGCCATCATGGCGCAGGCGCTCGCTGTTCATTACTGCGCCATCGAGGCTGAGGAGATCGACAGGCTCAACATCCTTGAAGCGACGATGCGCGCCATGGCGGCTAGCGTGCAGGCGCTCAAGGTTGCGCCGCACTGCGTGCTCATCGATGGCAATCGCGCGCCGCCTCTCCCGATAAGGACCCGGACCCTCATCAAGGGCGATGCGCAGTCGCTCTCGATCGCGGCAGCCTCCATCATCGCCAAGGTGACGCGCGACCGGATCATGCAGGCGCGCGATGCGATTTTCCCCGATTATGGTTTCGCGCGGCATAAAGGTTACGGAACCGCTCAGCATGAAGCGGCGCTTTACCGTTTTGGTCCGTGTACGGAGCACAGGCAGAGCTTCGCGCCGGTCAAGAAGGCGGCCCTGACCACAAGATGTCGTGGGTGAGCGATCCTGGCGACTCAAGTTAACACATTGATTCAACAAGACTCTTGACGCCGATTCGCGCCTGACTCATGGTGCCTGCATAACAACGGCGACAACAAACGGTGGGCTGTCTTCCATGACGATCGCGGCGAAAGTCCGCGGGCGCGTTCTCGCGCTCGATCGCGTGCATGTTGGTGATTGCGTAGCGGTGATGGCGGGGTTGCCCGAGGCTTCGGTCGACCTCGTCTTCGCCGATCCTCCCTATAACCTCCAGCTTGAGAACACGCTGCTGAGACCCGATCAGAGCCGCGTCGATGGCGTCGATGATGCCTGGGACCAGTTTGCCAGCTTTGAGGACTATGACCGCTTCACGCGCCAATGGCTGAAGGCGGTGCGCCGTGTGCTCAAACCCAATGGCACGATGTTCGTGATCGGCAGCTATCACAACATCTTCCGCGTCGGCACGGCCCTGCAGGATCAAGGGTTCTGGATCCTCAACGACATCATCTGGCGCAAGACGAACCCGATGCCGAATTTCCGCGGCCGGCGCTTCACCAATGCGCATGAAACGCTGATCTGGGCGGCGCGCGATCCCGGCACGCGGAACTACACGTTCAACTACGACGCCATGAAGGCGCTCAACGACGACCTTCAGATGCGCTCGGACTGGCTCATCCCGCTTTGCACGGGACATGAGCGGATCAAGGACGGTCAGGGATCAAAGGCGCATCCGACGCAGAAGCCCGAAGCGCTGCTGCACCGGGCGATCGTTGCGGCAAGCCAGCCGGGCGATGTCGTGCTTGATCCCTTCTTTGGCACTGGAACAACGGGAGCGGTCGCGAAAAAACTCGGCCGGCATTATGTGGGCATTGAACGGGAAGCATCCTATGCAGCGGTGGCGCAGGCGCGACTTGCCTCCATCACCGCGGGCGAAGAGGTCGCCATCGCAACGACGCGTTCCAAACGGCAGGAGCCACGCGTGCCCTTCGGGGCTCTCGTCGAGCGCGGGCTTCTGGAGCCGGGCACGGTGCTGACCGGCCCGCAGGGGCGCTATACGGCGAAGGTGCGCGCGGATGGCACGTTGGTGACGGGCGACAACAAGGGCTCAATCCATCAGATGGCCGCGCAGGTGCAGGGTCTTCCTGCCTGCAATGGCTGGACGTTCTGGCATTTCGAGCAGAAGGGCCAACGCGTGCCCATCGACGTGCTGCGCCAGCAGATCCGGGCCGACTACGCGCATTGAGACGGCGCGGGTGGGTACGACGGGTGAGACCCTCTACCTCCCCTTTTCGGGAGGAGGGGAAATGTGGGTTCCCTCACCCTTCGCGCTTGCCATGACACAACTGCGTCATTCTCGAGCCCGCTCTTTGCGGGCGAAGAGAATCCAGGTTCCTTACGCTGGATCCTCTTCGCGCTGACGCGCTCGAGGATGACTGAATAGGTGGATGGCCCGCTTGCGCTGGCCATGACGGCGGGTGGGCTGTCTCACCCTTCGCGGGCCTCTTGCTCGCGCGCGTGCGCGATGACCTTGGCAAAAAGGGTCGGGAGCGCCGTTTCGCGCAGGGCGCTTGGCGCTACCCATGTGCCTTCAATGCCCAACGCGCTTGCGATCCTTGCCCGCGATACGGCCAGTTCGAGGCGGAAATGGGTGAAGACATGGATCACCTTCCCCGGCACTGCCTGCCAGGCTGCCGCCGCCGGAGCCCCTTCGCCGGGCGTCGCCGGCGGCATCGCCGTCCAGTCGCTCCCGGGCGTTTCCATCATGCCGGCGAGCAGCCCCTTCCCGGGCCGGCGGCGCAGGAGGATGCGCCCCGCGTCATCTTCCAACACAAAGGCGTTGCCGAAGCGCGTCGGCCGGGAGGCGGCCCGCGCCTTCAGGGGCAACACGCCGGTCAGGCCGCTCGCCCTCGCCGCGCAAAGGCTTCCCCAAGGGCATTCCTCGCACAAGGGCGAGCGCGGCGTGCAAATCCCCGCACCCAAATCCATCATGGCTTGAATGAAGTCGCCGGGCCGGTCATCGGGCAGAATCTCTTCCAGGCGCGCTCGGATCTCGGCCTTCGCCGCGGGGAGCGGGGTCTTCATGGCGCAGAGGCGCGCGATCACGCGCTCCACATTGCCATCGACCGCCGCGGCCCGCTGATTGAAGGCGATGGCGGCGATCGCTGCCGACGTATAGGCGCCGATGCCGGGGAGCGCGCGCAATTCCTTCTCGCATTGCGGAAGGCGCCCGCCGCACGCGCCGGCCACCACCTTGGCACAGGCGTGGAGGTTGCGCGCGCGGGCGTAAT
>JACADY010000060.1 GCA_013389115.1 Alphaproteobacteria bacterium | reverse complement strand
TCGACCGGGCCATCCACACCCCCCTGTCATTCTCGAGCCCGCTTGTTGCGGGCGAAGAGAATCCATCGTTCTTGCGCTGGATCCCCTTCGCGGCGCACGCGGCTCGAGGATGACGCCCGTTGAGGCCGGCAGAACTGCTAACGCGCGCCGAACGGGACCGCTTGGGTCGCCACCGCTTCGCCCTTTTCCCCCCGCAGCGACAGCGTCGCCTCGCCCGTCGCCCAATCGATGTCGATGAGGCCGAAATTGACCTCCGCCACCATGTCCGAGATGCGCGACGCCGACGTGAGATCGGGCTTGGACGTGCGGGCAAACGACATGTTGAGCGAGGAGGAGGTGATCTCATAGAGCGGATAGGGAACGCCCTTCGTCTCCTTGTAGAGCGCGCCCTGGTGCCGGTCGCCCGAGAGGAAGACGACGCCCTTTGCGCCCGTGCGCGCGATGAGGTCGTAAAGCCGCTTCTGCTCATGCGGGAGATTGCCCCAGCGCTCCCAGCCATGGCCCTCGGCGATGACCTGGATCGAGGAGACGAGGAGGCGCAGCTCGGCCGGCTTGCGCAGCTCTTCCTCCAGCCAGGCCCACTGCGCGTCGCCCAGCATCGTCTTTGCCGGATCGGGATCGGGCATATAGCGCTGCTTGCCAGGCACGTCGCGCTCATCGGTGTCCTTCAAGGGCGAGCGGAAGCTGCGCGTATCGAGGAGGATGATCTGCACCCGCTGTCCCTCCGGCCCGACGATGAGGGAGTCATAGATGCCCTCCCGCGTCCAGGCGGGATGATCGAGCGGCAGGTCCCAGAATTGCGCAAAGAGTTTTTGTGACGCGCGCTTATAAGGGAAATCCGCGCCCGCATCGTTGAAGCCATAGTCGTGATCATCCCACGTCGCCAGCATCGGCATGGCGCGCCGCACCCGCTGCCAGTCGGGGCGGGCATTGAGCGCGGCGTAGGAGCCGATCAGCTCATCAAGGCTCGCCGTGCTCGTATCGCCATAGACATTGTCACCGATCATCAGCATCAGCTGCGGTTTGGCGGTGATGAGCGCCTCCCCGATCGCGAAGGAGCGGCTTTGATTGAGGCAGGACCCGAAGGCGATCCGCGTGAGGCTGGCCGAGCGGTCCAGCTTGGGCGAGCGCACAAGTTCGCCCGCAAGGAACGGCGCCGCAGGTTCGGGCGGCGGCTGGGTCAGGGCCGCGTTTCTGTTCTCCATCGTGCCGCAGGCCGAAAGCAGAAGGGCCCCCACCAAGGCGGCAGGAATGAAGCGAGCACGCATGAAAAGTCCCCAAAAGGCGAATTGGAAGGATCGGCAGATGAGCAGTTTTTGGCGACAGATTGATTAAGGCGGGGGCTCCCGCCCGATCACGTCTCCCTCTCCCCTTTGCAGGGAGGGGCAGGGGGTGGGGGGATGTATTTCCGTTCGACCGGGCCATCCACCCTTATCCGTCACCTCATCCTTCGAGGGCCGCGAAGAGCGGCCGCCTCAGGATGAGGAAGAGACATAAGTCCTCACCCATAGGTGCGAGGCGAAGCCGAGCCGCGAAGGGTGAGGGAACACCCCTTGACCGTCATGGCCCGGCATCGACCGGGCCATCCACACCCCCCTGTCATTCTCGAGCCCGCTTGTTGCGGGCGAAGAGAATCCATCATTCTTGCGCTGGATCCCCTTCGCGGCAAGAAGCCGCTCGAGGATGACGGATTAAGGGGATGGCCCGCTGTCACGCACCCGTTGCATCGACCCGTTACGCATGGGCGTGAGTGTGGGGAAGGGATCTGATCATGTCGAAATTTGAAGGCCTGTCGCGCCGCGCCTTGCTGACGCGGGCAAGCGCCCTGGCGGCCGTGACTTTGTTGCTGCCGTCCTGTTCCGGCTTGGCGGCGCGCAAGGGTCCTTGGGGCGCGAACCCCTTCACGCTGGGCGTTGCCTCGGGCGACCCGCTGGCCGACGGCGCCGTGATCTGGACCCGCCTGCTGCCCTTTCCCGATGAGCCCGAGCGCACCGGCACGGATCCCTTGATCGTCGAGTGGCGCGTCGCGACCGATGAGGGCATGAAGAATGTCGTGCGCCGCGGCAGCGCGCTGGCCGAGCCGGGCTCGTCCTATGCCGTCCATGTTGAGCTGCGCGGTCTCGATTCGGCCCGGCCCTATTGGTACCAGTTCTCTGTTGCCGAGGAGGAAAGCGCCATTGGCCGCTTTGCGACGATGGCGGTGCCGGGCTCCCCGCTGGAGCGCTTCCGTTTCGCGCTCGCCTCCTGCTCGCATTATGAGCAGGGCTTTTTCGCCGCCTACCGCCACATGGCCGAGGATGCGCCCGACCTCGTCCTGCATGTCGGTGACTACATCTATGAATCGAGCTGGGGCGATCCTGTCCGTCGCCACGAAGGGCCAGAGCCGACGACCCTCGATGACTATCGCCGCCGCTATGCGCTCTATCGCGGCGATGCCGACCTTCAGCGCGCCCATGCCGCCGCGCCCTGGCTCTATACTTGGGACGACCACGAGGTCGAGAACGACTACGCCGCCGATCTGTCAGAGAACGGCGATGACCCGGCGCTGTTCGTGAAGCGCCGCTCGGCCGCCTATCAGGACTGTTTTGAGCACATGCCTCTGCGCCGCTCGCAGATGCTCAAGGGGCTTGAGATGCGCCTTTATCAGCGCAATCTCTTCGGCGACCTCATCGACCTGCATATGCTCGACAACCGGCAATACCGCTCGGACCATGCCTGCGAGATGCCGCCGCGCCGTGGCGGCGCCAGCGTGCCCGCTGATTGCCCCGAGCTGTTCGATGAAAAGCGCACCATGCTGGGCGAAGAGCAGGAGCGCATGTATCTGGGCAATCTGCGCCGCTCGCGCGGCACCTGGAACGTGATGGCGAACGGCGTGATGTTTGCAAGGCTCGCCCAGACCGACCGCGAGGGCAAGGCTGTCGCCTGGAACGACATGTGGGACGGCTACGTCGCCTCGCGCAACCGCATCTTGAAGCGCGTGGAAGAGGCAAAGCTCGCCAACTTCGTGACGCTCGCCGGCGACATCCACTCCTCCTGGGTGAACGAACTCAAGGCCGACTTCGACAAGCCGGAAAGCGCAACGCTCGGCACCGAATTTGTCTGCACCTCGATTTCATCGGCTGGCGTGCCTTACGAGCAGTTCAAGGCCTATGCCGACGCCAACCCGCATATCCGGCACTTCGAGAGCCGCCAGCGCGGCTACACGCTGCTGACGGCGACGAAGGAGACGATGCAGGCGGATATGCGCGTGCTCGATGATGTGAAAAAGCGCGATGCCGCGATTGCGACGCTCACCTCCTATGTGGTCGAGGCGGGCAAGCCGGGCGCAACGGAAGTGAAGCCGGGCTGAGAAATCCTCCCGCCCCTCACCGCCAACCGCAGGACCGCGCGAACGCCTCCTGTGCGCGGCGATAGGCGGCAAGATCGGCCGGGCATGGCTCAGCCGTCGCCCGGTGCCGCGCCGTCTCGACGGAAAGCGGCGGCAGGCCGACCGACTGGCGCAATTCGTCCACCCGTTCACTGTCGGCGAGTGGGCAGGGTGACAGCCGCCCGTCATCCCCCCAATCGAAGGATGTGCCGAATAGCTGCGGCCGCCCCTCGAACACGGCGATCCGGTCGCTTAAATAGGCCATCTGCCAGGCAGGCGCCCTTCCCGCCTCGACCGCCTCGGTGAGAAGCAGGAGCCCCTGACGCATGAGGTCGGGCCGCGAGATCGCGTGCTGCACGATGAGCCAGGCCGCCTCGGCCGCCTCAGCCCCGAACCGGCCCGCATCGGGCCAGCCGCTCTCGCGGATCACGCGAGCGAGTTCAGCCGCGTTCGCCTCGTGCAGCGCCCGCATCCGCGGGTGATAGCCGCCATAAAGACTGCCCTCCCGCGCCAGCGCTTCCTGCAGCGCGATATCGGCCTTGGCCATGGCGAGAAGCGCAGACCCCAAGTCGGCACGATTCCCCTTCATAACGGCGATTTCACTTTTTTCATCACGATAAACATGAATTGTATCACGAGAAAGATGATGGGAGAGGACCTATGACCGACGAGACGCCTTCCGTAACGCCCGCAAGCGGGCCTCGCAAGACGATTGAGAAACTGGGGCAGGTGATGCGCTATGCCGTTGCGGCGATCGCGCTTGTTCTGCTGGTGCAGACGCTGCTCGACCTGGCGGCGGCAGGAAGCTCGCGCTTTGATCGCTTCATCCTGTCGGCCGGTCAGCCCGACAAGCTCTTCGTGCATGCACGCCCCGGCGAGCCCTTCGGCATGATGATGGGTGGACCGCCGCAACGCTTTTCCCTGCCGCCGGGCGGCATCCCTGTTCCGCCTCCACTTCAAGGACAGGCCGGTTCGCAGGCGATCGCACCAGGCGAGCCCCAGGCCCCGCAGGCACCGCAATTCGAAGGGGCGCCCCCTGCCCCCTTGCCCCAGGCCATCCCCTACCCGCAACCAGGACCGCAAGCAGGGCCTATGTTTGAGATGCGCGTTGGCCCGCCGGAATTTCCGGTGCCCGATGTGAGGCGTCGCCTCTCCATGGCCGAGGCATCCGAGATCGCGCCTGTGATCCACGTGGCCTTCAGCCTCGCCCAGCTCGCCCTTGGCGCGGGCGCCCTCTGGTATCTCTGGACGCTGGCGGGCAACTATGCCGCGGGACGCACCTTTGGTCATGACAATGCGCATCTCTATGAGCGTATCGGCTGGCTTGTGCTCGGCTTTGCGGGCGTGAGCATCCTGAGCGCGCTTATTCGCTGGCTTTCGCTTGAAGCCGTGCTGCCAATCGGGCAAGGACCGGGGGCGGGTTTCCTGGTACCGGAGTTCTGGCTCAACCCCCATCTCGTCTTCGCGGTGATCGGCGGCTTCCTCATCATGCTGGGCAAAGTGATGGCGGAGGGCGCGAAACTGGCCGAAGAAGCCGAACTCACGGTTTGATTCGAGGAGCGATGTCGATCCGTGTGACTCTCGATGTGATGCTGGCGCGCCGCAAGATGAAGCTTTCAGAGCTTGCCGAGCGCGTCGGCATCGCGCCTCAGAACCTCTCTGTCCTGAATGCGGGTCGCGCGCGCGCGATCCGCTTCTCGACGCTCGAGGCCATTTGCCGGGTTCTCAACTGTCAGCCCGGCGACCTTCTGGAGTTTGATGCGGCGGCGCCCCCGCCGAACGACGAAGGGTGAGGGCAAGACCCCATAAGCGTCATGGCCCGCGCAGGCGGGCCATCCACCTTTCCCGTCATCCACGAAGCGCGAGAGCCGCAAAGAGGATCCAGCGCAAAAGACCTGGACTCTCTTCGCCCGCAAAAAAGCGGGCTCGAGAATGACGTAGCTGTGTCATGGTCCGGCTTCGACCGGGCCATCCACCTTGTCTGTCAACCTCATCCTGAGGTGGCGCGAAGCGCCCTCGAAGGATGAGAATTCTTACATAAGCCCTCATGCCTTAAGGTGCGAGCGCATCGCGAGCCTCGAAGGGTGTGGGAGCAGGCGTACGTCACCCTTTGAGGCTGGGATCGATTGCCTGGCACGCGGCGATGAGACCGCGCACAGCTTCGATCGACTTGGCGAACATCGCCTTCTCGGCTTCGTCCATCGGGAATTCGATCACCCGCTCGACGCCCTTCGCGCCCAGCACCGCCGGCACGCCGACATAGATGTCCTTGAGCCCGTAAGGACCGTTCAGATGCGCGGCGCAGGCCAGCACACGCTTCTTGTCGTGCAGATAGGATTTCGCCATCAGGATCGCGCTTTCGGCCGGCGCGTAGAAGGCCGAGCCCGTCTTCAGCAGCGCGACGATCTCGCCACCGCCGCCGCGCGTGCGCTTGACGATCGCGTCGATCTCGTCCTGCGTGCACATCTTTTGCTGCACCAGCGTGGGCAGTGGCAGACCGCCGACCGTCGAATAGCGCACCATCGGCACCATGTCATCGCCATGCCCGCCCAGCGTCCAGGCCTGCACATCCTCGACGCTGACGCCAAAGCGCTCGGCCAGGAACCAGCGGAACCGCGCGCTGTCGAGCACGCCCGCCATGCCGACGACCCGCTCTACGGGAAGGCCGGAGAATTTCTGCAACGCCCAGACCATCGCATCGAGCGGATTCGTCACGCAGATGACGAAGGCGTTGGGCGCATGGGTCTTGATGCCCTCGCCCACGGCCTTCATGACCTTGAGATTGATGCCGAGCAGGTCATCGCGGCTCATGCCTGGCTTGCGCGGCACGCCGGCCGTCACGATGCAGACATCCGCGCCCTTGATATCGTCATACGCGCTGGCGCCCTTGAGCAGGCTGTCCTTGCCGAAGATCGGCGAGGCTTCATCGATATCGAGGGCCTTGCCTTGCGGGACGCCCTCGGCGATGTCGAACAGGATGACATCCCCCAGTTCCTCGCGCGCCGCGATATGGGCGAGCGTGCCGCCGATCATGCCGGCGCCGATGAGTGCGATTTTCTTGCGTGCCATGGGTCGAGGTCCTTGAGACGAAGGGGTGCGCGTGCGCTGAAGGGAAGCGCTTCGCCCCCTTTTAGAGCAACGTGCGGAAAAGTGGGAACCGGTTTTCCGCCGAACGTTGCGACAATGAATAAAGACAGAGCGGCAGGCGTCAATGAGGCCCGTGAACCATGTGCCGCCATAGCCTATTGACTTAACCAAACGTTATTGATTGCCTGTTTGTAACTATAGCGGAGCCGGAATTTCACGCCTCGGGGCGTACCGTTCCAGGACCCGCGGGGGCATAGGCGTGCTAGCCCTCGCGTCATCAACGCGAGGCGCTTCTGTGAATCAGGGGGTGTCGGCATGCGTAAGGGCTTGATTGTTATAACGGCTTCATCGCTGTTGCTGTCGGGATGCGCGTCCCAGTTCATCGGAACGATGACCTTGGGGCAGATTTCCTCGGTGGCGGGCATTGTCTCGACGCTGGCGACGGGCCGCGATCTTGGTGAACACGCTTTATCCTTGGTGATGGGTCAGGACTGCCGCTTCGGCGAGGCCCTGGTGAAGGAAGACCGCGACATTTGCGAGGATGTGGGCTCTGCCCGCACCAGGGACGATTTCGAGGGCCTCCTGGTGGCCGGGCGTGACGCGGAAGGCAGGGCCGTGCTTGGCGCGCCGCTCTATCTGCGCAGCTCCTCCGTTGAGCTCGATACCGGCGACTTCCGATTGGACCAGTTCGTGGAAATCGCGGCGGCGCAAGAGGTTCAGTACGCCGAGGCGGAAATCCGGGTCGCGGAGCGCAATCGCGAGGTTGAGCTGGCCCTGGCAGGCTTCCTTGCACCCGTGCCGCTGAGAAGCGATGCCGTGCCGGCGACGCTCGCCGCCGCCGCCGTTCCGCTTTCAGGCACGGTCATGGTTGGCCGTCTCGATGCGGACGAAGGCGCCGCCATTCCCGCCATCACCCCCTCGCGCAAGCCCGCCAATCCCGCGGCCGACAGCATCGTCGTTGCCCTTGTGACCCCGGTGCGAAAGCCGGCGACAGAGGTGGATGAGGCGTCAGCCCCGGCCACGTCCGAGGAGACAATTCTGACCGCCGAGGCGCCCGCCGCCATGGCCGAGCTGCCGGTTGTCTTTGCGGCCGCCGTCGCGGCCTCGCCGGCGCCGCGCGCGGCTTCGCTGACGCCGCCCGTCTTCAACGCGCCCGTTTCGCTTGAGGAGGCCGAGGCGGCTTCATCGGTGAGCGGATTGGCCAAGCCCGTGGTCGTGCGCCTCATCGCCTTTGGCGGCACGGAGCAGCCACCCGCGGCGCAATAGCGGGCGTAATGAGCCCTTACATTTAAGGTGCGAGCCTTCGCGAGCCGGGAAGGCAGGGGAAGGGCTTTCCCCCATGCCAACCACGTCCCCTGAGGGGAGGTCGAAGCGCGCTTCAGCGCTTCGGGTGGGGTCTGTCTGCAAACCCTGGATGGCCCGCTTACGCTGGCCATCCACCTTGTCCGTCATCTATTTCCCGCGCTGATCGCCGCGCGCCAGATAATGCGGGCTTTGCATCTCGTTGAGGCGCGACACCGTCCGCCCGAACTCGAAGCTCCCATCGCCTGCGACATAGAGCTGGGCGGGCTCGGCCTCCGCGCTGCAGATGAGCTTGACGTTCCGGTCATAGAGCACATCGATGAGCGAGACGAAGCGCTTGGCCTCGTTGCGCAAGGCTGGTCCCATGATGGGGATGCCGGCAAGAATGACGGTATGGAACGTCTCGGCGATGGCGAGATAGTCGGCCGCGCCCACATGCGCCTCGCACAATTCAGCGAAGGTGAAACGCGCAACGCCCTTCGCCTGCTCCTGGATCGCAAGGGTCCGCCCATTCACCGCAAGCGTCATCGGCTGGCCATGCGCCAGGCCCGTCAAACCCTTGAACGCGGCATCGAGCCGCGCATCGGCCTCGGCGCCGAGCGGCGTGATATAGAGCGCAAAGCCATGCATGCGCGCCAGGCGATAATCCATCGGCCCATCGAGCAGCAGCACATCGAGCTTTTCCTTCAGGAGCGCGATGAAGGGCAGAAACAATTGCCGGTTCAATCCGTCTTCATAGAGCGTATCCGGTTCGCGGTTCGAGGTGGCAACGACGACGACCCCCTGATCGAACAGCGCCGTGAAAAGCCGCCCGAGGATCATCGCGTCCGCGATGTCGAGCACCTGGAATTCATCAAAGCACAAGAGCAGCGCGTCCGCGGCAATGCCCTTGGCGACATGCGGAATGGGATCGCCCGGATCCCGCTCGCGCCAGGCCCTCACCTCTCCATGCACGTCCTGCATGAAGGCGTGGAAATGCACGCGCTTTTTCGCGCGCATCGCGACGCTGTCATGGAAGAGGTCCATCAGCATGGACTTGCCCCGCCCGACCTCGCCATGGATATAGATGCCGCGCGGTGCAGGGCGGCTGCCAATGCCGAAGACCCCGCGCTTCACGCCGCGATAGCCGCGCAATTGCCGCGCGAGGCGGTCCAGCCGTTCGGCCACGCCTGCCTGCGCCGGATCGCCCTTGATGGCACCGGAGGAGACAAGCTTCCTGTAGCGGGAGTACACCCCGGGGGACATGGGCACAACGATGACGGTGGAAACGCAACGACGGATAGTGAGGCTTCCAACCTAGTATCGCGTTAATGGGACCGGCTCAACTCTGTGGACTAAGTCCACCCTGGCGCAAGCCGTCCATGGCCTCCCCGATCATTTCCTCGCTCAGCCCCCAGCGGCGCATTTCCCCCACCGGATCGTTGAAGAACTGCGGCCGCAACTCCCGCACCCGCTCGAGCGCCCGCTCGGCCTCCTCCCGGTTGCCCGCTGCGCCCTCGACCATGGCCCGCATGACATGAGACCGGTAATAGGCTGGCATGTTCATGTCGCGGATATACTGCCGGGCAAGCTCATAGTCGCCCCGCCGATAGGCGTCATAGGCAAGCGGCGTCAGATACCACCCGGGCGGCGTCGGATTGAGGGACAGCGCCTTGCGCACGAGCGAGAGACCATAGACCCAATCGCCTCTCACGGCGATCTTGGAGCCGAAATCGGCAAGGATCTCAGGATTGTTGGGATTGAGTTCGAGCGCCCGCTCGCCCGCCTGTCGCGCCTGCCCCAGATCGTTGAGCGCAAAATAGGCGCCATAGAGCGCTTCATAGCTGTAGGCATTGAGCGGATCGAGAAGGACAGCCTTCTGCGCCACGTCGAGCGCCCGCGTCCGCGCATCATACTGATCGGGCCGGGGATTGAAGCCATAGCGATACTCATCGACGTAAAGGAATGTAAGCGCGGCATAGCCCGCGCTGTATTGCGGCTGTTCCTGGATGGCCTTTTCAAGGCAATCCCGCACGAGGGCATGAACGCTGGGGTCGAGCACGCGCCAATAGGCATAGGCCCGCAACAGGCAGTCATAGGCGGCGAAAGAGCCGGCACGCGTTGCGGCCCGGCGCATTTCCAGCCGCGCGATTTCGCCTTCTGGCAACGCCACCTGGCGCGCGATCGTTTGCGCGATACGATCCTCGATCTGAATGAGCCCCTCGCTCGTGATCGAACCGAGATAATTTTCAGACCAGATGACCTGCCCCGAAGTCATGTCCTGCAGCGAGGCATTGACGGCGACCGCGCCGTTGGAGCGCCGCACGGAGCCGGTAAGAACATAGTAGCCAAAGCGATTGCGGTGGCGCTCTTCGACCGCGAGCTTTTGCGCAAGCGCGGCGCCATCGGGTGAATAGACCGAGATTTCCCGATACTGGGCAAGGGCAGAGGCCACCTGAACCGTGAGGCCCTTGCTGAAATAGTCTTCTTCCGCCCGGCCGCTCAAATTTTCGAACGGCATGACCGCGATGGTCGGTCCCAAGAGGCCGCCATCGCGGGGCGCTCTAAATTGCACGAGAAAGCCGATAAGGAGCGCAACGGCAAGACCGGCAAGCGGCGCCGTCACGCCCGGCAGATTCTGAAGCCAGGGGAAGAGGCGCACACGCGCAGGCTGAGAGGAAGCGGACAGGCCCTGCGGCTCGGCGGGCGCAGTGACGGGCTCGACTTCGCGCAAGGTGAAGACAGGCACATACCCACCGCGAGGCAAATCGATGCGGATGGGATCGTTAACGCCGCCAGTCAGGTAATACTGCGTCAGGGCCCGGCGCAGCCGCGTCCCTTCCACCCGGACGATCGGGTCGGTCGCGGGATCAAAATCCGGCCCGCGCTCAAAGACGGCGAGCGCGATCGTGTAACCCTTCAGCTCCGCCTCCCGCCCGGCGAGTTTTTCCTCCACCACAAAGGTTAGGAATCGCGACAGCCGGGGCGAGCCCGAGAAGTCTTTGGAGGCAAGAACCCGGGCGAGCTGTGCACGCACAGCGCCAGATTCAGCATTTGAAACGGTTAGCGTCCTCTTCTGGTTGAAGCTGCGGCAAGGTGACCAACCAAGCCTTGCGAAATGTCAAAAAGTCCTGACGCACCAAGGTGTAAACATGGATCTGCGGGCCTCGCATCCCATGATAGCTACCGTAACTTGCTTCCCATACGGAGCACAAATGGTTAGCAAGCCCGCCACCGTTTGGCCGGCGATCCTCCCCCGAAGGCTCGAGCCCCAGGCGGTCCAAGACCCCCGGTTCCAGCTGAGTAACACTGGAACTGTGGGGTGGCGGGTTCAAACGCAACGTGCGGCGCGGCAGGGCCATTTAAACGCGCGCGCCACTCGCGAAAGGATCGTTGTCTTGGTTGAGTGCAAAGACACAGGTGATTTGGAAGCGAAAACCATCCTTGCAGCCCTTTCGCGCGCCGCAAACGACCTGCGCAACGCGGTGGAAAGCGCGGGCCTCGTGGATAAGGAGCGCGCCCTCGACCTCGCCCGCCGGCTGGAGGCCTATGTCCGAGACGCAACCGGTGCGCATTCACCGGAAGAGCTAGCAAAAGTATCCAATCTCTTCAACCGCCACGATTAGACGCAAACGCCCCGGCCGTTCTAGAGCGTTTTCCCGAAAAGTGGCCACCGGTTTTCGGCAGAAAACGCGGTCTTACGCATGAACCTGGCGCGCGTACCCGACCAGCATTGGCGGGAACGTGCGCTAGGTGTGAGCTTTCAGT
>JACADY010000048.1 GCA_013389115.1 Alphaproteobacteria bacterium | reverse complement strand
GCTGCCGCGCTGGCTCCATCGCTACAACTGGCACCGCCCACATGGTAGCTTGAAGGCAACTACACCCATCAGCCGACTCGGCCTCACCGAGAACAACCTATTGAGGCTCCACATCTAGGCGCTTGAGACGCGGAGCCTTTTGATCCAGAGAATGACCGGCAGTCGAGGGTCATTCAGTTGATTGGCGAGGACTCGCCGTGCGATTTCAAGGTCCAGCACAGAACACACAAAAATGACCTCCGAACGGCGCGTTGTTTCACCGTCGAAGCGCCCCAGTCCGAAGAGGAGAAGGGCGCTCTGTATCTCAGCGCGCAAGTCATGGTTGTCGGCAATCAGCCCGCTTTCGTATGCAACTCCCAAGGTTGTGAAGCTCTCATTGTGAGCGTGATGGAAGCCTCTGGCACGCGCGGCTTTGAGCCGATTCGCGTGCTCCCAAATGAGTGTTTCGTTAGAATCCGCAATGCCGATGCTGATCCTACCCTTTTCGCCGTATCTGCCGGCGCGTTCGATGATAAGAAAGCCTTCGGTGCTGAGTTCCCAGTAGTCGATGATGTTCCCCTCGCGGCGATAGAGAGTGACGCTCTTCATCTGCGGCATTCGCCGCAGCCATTCTAAGCTTTCATCGAAGTGCGACCGGCCCGGCTTCAGGGGCCATTTGTCTTCACATGCGATTTCCGCAGCGATGGAAGCAGAAGACGTCGAAAGCCTGATCACAGGCGAAGTGAGCGGCTGTACCGCGGCCAAGTCCTGAGGCTCTGTACTTGCAAGACTCTCCCGGGTGGTGACAACGTCCAACTTCAGGGCTTTGCGCTCGCTGTCCGTCATCCGGGAAGGGGGAATTGCATCCAAGGCGGAACACAAAGCGTGTGCGAAGAGTTGGACGCGTTCAGCCCAGTTTGCCTGCGCCCATTGGCTGTGGTTGAGGGCTGACCTGGCGGAGACAAGGGGCGACTTGGATCTGGGTGTCGGCCGAGAAAGATCCTCCGCGAGTTCCGCGTGGATCAACAACACATCCAGCACCAGGCCCCGCACGTGTTCCAGAGAGGGCCGCGCCCGCGCCCGGTCTTCCAATGCGGCGGCGAACGGCCTTCCCACCTGCTGCAGGCTTGCGGCGGCATTGATAGACACAATAGGAGTCCTGACAATGACGTTCATGCGGATAGGATGTTTCTGACGATGCCTGTTCTGCCTTGCGACGTGTGCCGATGTTCGATCAGGTGTCTGCGCTGCTCATCAGTCCTTACCCCTTCGTCAAATTTCCCTTGCCCGTGCCCGCCTGTTTCAGGCTAAAGATAGCCGATGACAACCACATTCTCCCTGCTTTTCCTGCCCGGTGACGGGATCGGGCCTGAGGTGATGCGCGAGGTGAAGCGCGTCGTCAGCTGGGTCGAGGCGCAAGGGCTCGCCCGCTTCAGGCTTGATGAGGATCTCGTCGGCGGGGCCTCGTTCGATGTTCACGGCACGCCCGCGACCGAGGCCATGATGCAAAAGGCGCTCGCCGCCGATGCCGTGCTCTTTGGCGCGGTCGGCGGCCCCAAATGGGCGGGCGTTCCTTACGACAAGCGGCCGGAGGCGGCGCTTTTGCGGCTGCGCAAGGATCTGGGGCTCTTCGCCAATCTGCGCCCGGCGCTGTGTTTAGATGCGCTGAAGGATTCCTCCTCGCTCAAGCCCGAGATCGTCTCGGGCCTCGATATCCTCATCGTGCGGGAGCTGACGGGCGGGGTCTATTTCGGCGAGCCGCGCGGCATCACGACACTCGGCGATGGATCGCGCCGCGCGGTCGACACCCAGCTCTATACGACGGAAGAGGTTCGCCGCATTGCGCGCGTCGCGTTCGCGCTTGCCCGCCAGCGCGGGAACAAGGTCGCCTCGGCGGAAAAGCACAACGTGATGACTTCCGGCGTCTTGTGGAAGGAGGAAGTCTCGTTCGTCCACAGGACCGAGTTCGCGGATGTGGAACTGAGCCATATCCTCGCCGATAATTGCGCCATGCAGCTCGTGCGCAACCCGAAACAGTTCGACGTCATCGTCACCGATAATCTCTTCGGCGATATTCTCTCGGACGAGGCGGCAATGCTGACCGGCTCCATCGGCATGCTGCCTTCGGCGTCGCTGGGCGCGCGGGATGCGGGCACGGGCAAGATGCGCGGCCTTTATGAGCCCATTCACGGCTCGGCGCCCGATATCGCGGGTGAGAACAAGGCCAATCCGATCGCGGCCATCCTCTCCTTTGCGATGGCGCTGCGCTATTCGTTCGATCTTGGCACCGTGGCGGGCCGGATCGAGGCGGCGGTGGGCGCGGTGCTCGATGCCGGCATCCGCACGGGCGACATCATGCAGGCGGGCAAGACGCTCGTCTCGACCAGCGGCATGGGCGATCAGATCCTGAAGTCGCTGGGATAGGCGGGGCGTCAGTACGCTTGACGGGCGGGATGAGGGAAGTCCTCATCCTTCGAGGCTCGCGAAGGCTCGCACCTCAGGATGAGAATTTGGGGCTCGCGCCTCATCCTTCGAGGCTCGCGAAGGCTCGCAGCTCAGGATGAGGATTTGCCGGGCCTAACCCTTGAGGTGGCGCGAAGCGCCCTCGAAGGGTGGGGCGCAAGGGTGTCGCCAAGGTGGATGGCCCCCGTTCGCGGGCCAAG
>JACADY010000076.1 GCA_013389115.1 Alphaproteobacteria bacterium | reverse complement strand
TGATCACCCGGTGCAGCGGGCGGTGCGCGACGCCCTTTGCCGATGCTGCGGCGTCGAAGAGACATCGCTTCAGTCCGGCATCGATGGGTGTTGCGCGCCGAACTATGCGCTGCCGATCCAGGCGCTTGCGCGGGGGATGGCTGCGCTTGCGGTACCATCAACCCTGCCGCCCGCGATGGACGCGGCGGCGCGCCGCCTGCACGGGGCCGTGCGCGCGCATCCGCTGCTCGGCTCGGGTCACGGACGGGCGGACGCGCTCATGATCGGCAAGGCTGCGTTCGCGGCGACGACAAAGGCCGGCGCGGAGGGCATTCACTGCGCCATCATTCCGGGGCTGGGGATGGGCGTCGCGGTGAAAATCGATGACGGCGCGGGACGGGCTGCTGAGACCGTGATCGCGAGCGTTCTTGCCGCGCTCGGCGTGCTCGATGCAAACGATCCCGACATCGCCGCGCTCGTCAAAGCGCCTCTCTTCAACACGGGCGGGGATATGGTTGGCGAGCGGCGCGTGGCGCCAGCCATCACGGATACCTTCCGCCGGCTTCGCTGAGGCATGCTATCCAAGCAGACTTTCCAAGGTTGGCCCATGAATGGTCTGCTTGGACGCGCAATTGGCGCTTCACAATTCGCGAGAACCGGGAACGCCACTGTTCGCGATCTGGCTTAACTCGCCGGCGTCGCTGTCTTGATGGCGCAGCGGGTTTCTGAACCCACGCCGTTCACCGCCGCAATCTGGTCGCCCGCTGCAATGCACTGCGCGCTCTTGCGCACAAGGCGCACGACCTTCGTGCCGATGAGCGCGGGGCATGAGGCTTCAAATTCAACCTTGTATTCCTTGTTGGATCTGAAGGTCAGAACGCTTGTGGTTCCGTCGATGCGCGACACGTCGCGAATCTTCTTCGTCCAATCGCATTCCTCCGCCGCCATCGCGGCAGCAGGGATCATCGCGGCTGCGGCCAGGCAGCCCACCAGAATCATCGATTTCATGTCTCGCTCTCCCATTTTACGCGTCCCATCGCCCCTATGCGGCGATGGCGACACGCTAAGTGCGGAAGGGGCGGTGATGGGCTCAACTCTTCATCACGATAAGCTGAGACCCATCCACGAAGTTGTGAGTTGCGCTGTGGGGCGTTGGCGCTCAGGGCGGGCCATCCGCGACCCGCCGTCATTCCCCTCAGCCTTCGCGGCTCGGCTTCGCCTCAAACCTCTGGGTGAGGGGGAAGTTCAAACGGCGTCCGGGGGCGGTACTTCCTTGCTCATCGCCTGTCCCATGCAGGACGCGGCAATCAGTTTGCCGGTGCCGCCTCGGCCTTTTTTTCCGGCGCCAGGTGTTCGACGCTCTTGATGAAGCAGCGCTGCTTCGGCCCGACCGTCATGGGAATCGCCAGCACGGTATCGCCCACCGACAGGCAGCCCACGCCGCGCGTGTCGAGCGCGAGGCGGTAGCTGAAATCGAGGTCATGACACGGATTGAGAAAGGTGACCTTGAAGCGGTTCGAGCGGCTCGTCTCCACAATGATCGTGTGGTCATCGATATAGGACCAACGATCGATCTGACTTGCCATCGCGCATTTGTTCGGCGTGTCGCTGGGGAGCAGCGATGCGGCCGAGTTGTCCTTCGATTCCTCCGCAAAGGCGGATCCCGCAATCAACGCCGCGGCGGCAACACCCAGGATAATTCTCATGGCTTGTCTCCTCGACAATGCGTTTCGACAGCCCTTCCTCAAGCCCCATTCGAGATTAGCCCAAAACGCGCCGTTCCTGAAGGGAGGGCGCGCCTCGTCGGCGTTAAAATCGCGCCATCGGGTTTGCGCAAGGGAGCGCACGGCGCTGCTTGCTTGCGGGTGCCGCAAAGCCTGGCCTAACGTGCCGCATCTTACGCCAATCGCGACACAAGGGAGACGCCGCATGAAAGCCGTTCTTTGCAAGGAGTATGGACCGCCCGAAAGCCTCGTCATCGAAGAGGTGCCAAGTCCGAAGCCAGGCAAGGGTCAGGTCGTCATCGCGGTCAAGGCGGCCGGCGTCAATTTCCCCGATGTGCTCATCATCCAGAACAAGTATCAGTTCCGGCCGCCGTTGCCATTCTCGCCGGGGGGCGAGGTTGCCGGCATCATCAAGGAAGTGGGCGAAGGCGTCACGCAGGTGAAGCCGGGCGACCGGGTGATCGGTTCTGTTGGCTGGGGCGGCTTTGCCCAGGAAGTCGCCTGCGACCAGGCCCGCCTCATCCCCATTCCCGATGCGCTCGATCTCGTTTCGGCCTCGGCCTTCATGCTCACCTATGGCACCTCGCATTATGCGCTCAAGAACCGGGCCCAACTGAAAGCAGGGGAAACGCTGCTGGTGCTGGGTGCAGCGGGCGGCGTCGGGCTTGCAGCGGTCGAGCTTGGCGTGCTCATGGGCGCGCGCGTGATCGCCGCCGCCTCAAGCCAGGACAAGGTCGATCTGTGCATCAGCCGCGGGGCGGCGGGCGGCATCGTCTATCCGGAGGGCCCGCTCGACCGGGATGCGCAGAGAAAACTCTCGGATGATTTCAAGAACGTGATGGGCGGAGAGGGCGCGAACGTCATCTATGACGCGGTTGGCGGCACCTATGCGGAGCCGGCGCTGCGCGCCATCGCGTGGGAGGGGCGCTATCTCGTGATCGGCTTTCCGGCCGGTATTCCCTCGATCCCGCTCAACCTCACGCTGCTCAAAGGCTGTCAGATCATCGGCGTGTTCTGGGGTGCCTTCACGGCGCGGGACCCCAAGGGCAACCAGGAGAACATCGCCGAGCTCATGGGCTTTGCGCAATCAGGCAGGCTCAAGCCCTATGTGTCAAAGACTTATCCGATGGCGAAGGTGGCAGAGGCGCTGAACGAGATGGCCGCGCGCAAGGTCAAGGGAAAGATCGCCCTGACCATGGATTGACCGGGGATCTTCCCATGCCGCAAAAAAGGGCCGCTCCCATTGGGGGCGGCCCTTCGAACATGGAGCCGGCGTTGCGTTAGCGGGCGGTGCCGGGTTTTTGGCCACCGAAGATCCGCGCAAACAGGCGGGTCAGGGTCTTGCGGTTCCTCGCGGCCGATTGAGATGAACGATTCTCATCCCTCGCCGCAAGGAGGAACAGATAGCTAGTCATCATGTTGTCCTCATCACGGTTATGGAAACGTCTTTGTACCCTGTATTTAGGCATTCCGTCCCCTTTCGTCCAACGCGAAGAATTCATTGATTAGGTGAGAATTTCTCATATATTAATGCCGTGTCGCGCAAGCTGCCGCCGCTGAATTCCTTACGGGCCTTCGAGGTGGTCGCCCGACTGAAGAGCTACAAGCAGGCGGCGGACGAGCTCTCAGTCACGCAATCCGCGCTCAGCCACCAGGTGCGCGCGCTCGAGGAGTGGACGGGGGTCGACCTCTTCCGGCGCGAGGGGCGGGGTGTTGCCCTGACAGAACCGGGCGCCGCCTTTCTGGCCGGGATTTCGCCCGCGTTCGACACAATCGACGCGGCGACCCGGCGGCTGATGATGGCCGACCCGCGCAAGGGATGGCTGACGGTTGCGATGCTGCCCTCCTTTGCCTCCAAATGGCTGCTGCCGCGCCTTGCGGGGTTCCGTACGCTTCACCCCCAGATCGATGTGTGGATCTCGACCTGGGCCGAGGACATGACCGATTTCGCGCGCGGAGAAGCGGATGTCGCGATCCGCTATGGACCAGGAGGGTGGCCGGGCGCCCATGCGACGCGCTTCATGACCGAGGACCTCTTTCCTGTCTGTGCGCCTGCGCTGTTGACGGGGCCCCATCCCTTGCAGGCGCCATCTGATCTTCGGTTCCACACGCTGCTGCATGACGAGCTGCGCGAGGACTGGCGCTCGTGGCTCGAGGCGGCGGGGGTCGAGGGCGTCGATCCCGACCGGGGGCCGGGGTTCGATGATTCCTCGCTCGCCATCCAGGCGGCGATCGCCGGCATGGGGGTGGCACTCGGCCGCAGCGTACTCGTGCAGTCCGACATCGAGGCGGGGCGGCTGGTGCGGCTCTTCGATGTCAAGCTGCCGGCGCAATACGCCTATTATGTCGTTTGCCGCGAAGGGCAGGAAAAGCTGCCCAAGATCGCGTCCTTCCGCGACTGGCTGATCAAGGAAGCCGCCAAAAGCGCAAGTTAGAGCGGCCCCGCCTTCAATCAGAATCGTCATGCCGCTCTATCTCTTCATGCTGTCGCAACGTTCATGCGGAAAACCGGTACCCATCCCCGCCTTCGCGGGGACATGCTTTTCCACACGTTGCTCTACCACTTTCAATTGTCGCAACGTTTCGCGGAAAACCGGTACCCACTTTTCCACACGTTGCTCTACAGCCCGAGCGCCGACAATTCGCGATTGAGACGGGCAAGGCTGTCGAGCAGCACGCGCTCGCGCCCCGGCCGCGCCAGCTCGAACGTTGCTTCTCCAGCGCGCGCAAGATGGGCGTGCTCGCAAGCGGTTCCACCGAAGAACAGCGTCACGCGATCAGGACCCCTGCCGTCCTGCACAAAGCCATAGCCATGCCAGCCAAGCCTCGGCGGGCGCCGGGCAAAGGCCTCAGCGATCGCATCCAAATCCGCTTTGGTAAATCTCGTGCTCACCGTGTTCTCGCGATACGATCGCGGCCACACGGGTTTTGCTTCCCCAGTTTGCATGACGCACACCCTTCCCAACCCGTTGCAAGCCTGCCCAACGAGCGTTGAGGAAAGGTTAGGCGGATCCCTCTTCACCCGCATTTTCTCCTTCACGCAGAAGGGCCGCGCGCGCGGCGGCGCGGTGGGCGTCCTTGATGTGACCGCTGACAAGAGCCAAGGCCGTGGCAAGGACGGTCGCGTCGTCGGTGAAGCCAAAGGCGAGGATCACGTCGGGCAGGAAATCCGCCGGAATGACGAAATAGGCGAGGGCGCCGATCAGTGTCGCGCGCACATGGGGCGGCGTCTTTGTGTCGCGCGCACAATACCAGGCGGCGACGGCATCCTCGGCAAAGGGTATGTGCCCGGCGGCCCGGCGCAGCTTCTTCCAGAAGCCTTTGGCGATGATCCGCTCGCGTTCCTCGCCGGTCGCGCCCTCCAAAAGCGCGGCCAGCGGGTCCTTTTGTGCCTTGGCTTCGAATTCTTCGCGAGAGAGGGGCATAAGAACAATATGGGGTGCAACTTGGCGTCGCGGAAGGCCCCTTTCGATACTCTCGCGGCCCGGCGCACAGTTCTGCTAATAACGTTTCGGCCAATATCCAATCATAGGGGAGAAACGTCGATGGACCTGAATAACAGCATTGCCGCAGTGGTGACGGGGGGCGCCTCCGGCTTGGGCGAGGCAACGGCGCGCCATCTTGCCAATCATGGCGTCAAAGTCACCATCTTCGACATGAACGCCGCCAGGGGCGAGATCGTCGCCAAGGAAATCGGCGGCGTCTTTGCCAACGTCAATGTGACCTCGGAAGAAAGTGTCATCGCCGGCTTCAAACAGGCGCGCGCTGCGCACGGGCAGGAGCGCATTCTCGTCAATTGCGCCGGCACGGGAAACGCCGCGCGCACGGCGGGCCGCAAGAAGGACGGCACGATCACCATGTTCCCGGTCGATCAGTTCGACCGCATCATCCAGATCAATCTCGTTGGCACATTCCGCTGCATCGCGCATGCGGCGGCCGGCATGCTGACGCTTGATCCCGTCCCTTCGGGCGAGCGCGGGGTGATCATCAACACCGCCTCGGTGGCAGCGGTTGACGGGCAGATCGGCCAGGCGGCCTATTCAGCCTCCAAGGGCGGGGTCGTCGGCATGACGCTGCCCATCGCGCGCGACCTCGCCCGGGAGGGCGTGCGGGTGAACACGATCCTGCCTGGCCTTTTCAAGACGCCGCTGATGACGGCGGGGGGGCCTGAATTCGTGCAGCGCCTCGAGGCCCAGGTGCCCTTCCCGGCGCGGCTTGGCAATCCTGAGGAATATGCAAGCCTTGCCTGCGAGATGATCCGCAACTCCTACTTCAACGGCGAGCATGTGCGCCTGGACGGCGCGATCCGCATGGCGCCGCAATAAGCGACATGTTGGCGGGGGCGCCCTTGCGCTTGTTAACGCCGGCGGCGCTCCCACCTTGCGATCCATGGCGGTTTGTGGCGTTAAATGCCGCAACGGCATGACTTTGGGGGAGAGGTAACCTTATGCGACTCGTATCCCTCATCGCGGGGCTTATCGCGCTTGCGTTCCTTTCCTTCCACACCGTGCGCACCGCCGTTCCTCTCATCGAGAGCGACCTCAAGGTGCGCGCCGAGCAGGCGCTTCTGCAGGCGATGATCCCCTTCGCCGATGTTCAGATCGACGGGCGCGACGCGATCCTCTCGGGCCAGGCCCCCAATGAGGCCGCCAAGGCAAAGGCGATCAAGCTCGTCGGCGAGGTGTGGGGGATCGCCAGCGTCACCGACAGGATGTCGCTTGCCCTGCCGCCCCCGCCCGCCGTGATCGAAAAGCCGGAAGCGGTCGGGCCCTCGGCAGCGTCCGACGCACCCCCGCCCACGCCTTTGCCCGCGCCCGAGGCGGCGCTTGGTGCAGCGGACGGGTCTTCGGACTATGCACTTCAGGCTCTTTTCCGGGCGGGAACGGTGACATTGTCGGGCGCGGTACCAACCCCGGAGGAGCAAGCCGCGCTGCTTGCCTATGCGCGGGAAATCTTTGGCGATGCGAAGATCATCGATCAGCTTGCGGTGCGCGAAGGCATGCCCGACGGGGCGTGGCCCGATGTGGCGCGGCTCGCGCTCAAGGAGCTTGCGATCCTCACCAGCGGCGAGATGACGCTTCGGGGGCGTGTGCTCATGCTCAAAGGCGCGGCGGCGCAGCCCGAGGAGCGCGAGGCGGTGCGGGTCGCCTTCGATGAGCTGCCCGCCATCTATTCCGGCTCAATCGATATTGCGGTCGCCGGCGGGCTTCAAGGGGATGACGCGCTCACCATCGGCGGCGGGCCGCGAGGGGCGGCCGCGCGCGCCTGCCAGGAGCGCTTCGATGCGGTGCTTGCAAGCCACCAGATCCGTTTCGCCGCCGGGCGCGCGCAGATCGATGCGGAGAGCGTCAAGCTGATCGGGGACCTCGCCGTGATCGCCAAGGATTGCCCGGATGCGCGGATCACCATCGCGGGCCACACCGACAGCACCTCACGGCTTGAGGTCAATGAGCGGCTCTCGCGCCAGCGTGCGGCGGCTGTGCGCGATGCGCTCGTCGCCAAGGGCGTGCCCGCCAATCGCCTGTCCACCGAAGGGCATGGCCCTTCGCGACCCATCGCCTCCAACGCTACGGAAGAAGGACGTGCCCGGAACCGCCGCATCGAGTTCGTGGTGCGGTAGAACGAGACCCCCAACATCGACGAAGGCCATGACCTATCTTGTCGTTCAGATCGTCCTTTCCCTTCTCATCGCGAGCATCATCGGCTTTGTGCTCGGCTGGCTCACGCGCAACTGGTCGGCGGGCGAAAGCGCGGAGGTCACACAGCGGCTCACCGATCTGCAGCGTCTCGCCGAAGGGCGGCAGAACGAGATCGACAGGCTGAAAACCTCGCTCGCCTCGGCCGAAACGGGCTGGCGCACGCAATTGCAGTCGGCGGAAAAGGCAAGCGCGGATGCAAAGGCGGATGTGGCGCGGATGCAGGCGCTCATCAATGCGGGCGCGGCAGAGTGGCAGGCGAAGGTCAATGCCGCCGAACGCGCGGGCGGGCTTGCGCGCGATGAGGTGCTGCGCCTGCAGGAGCGGCTCGCGGCAATCGAGGATGATGTCGCCAATGACCTCGCCGCGGCGCGCGACGAGGCCGCTGGCGCGCGGGGCGAGTGCACACGGCTGCAAGGCGAGATGTCCGAACTTGTCAGCGAGGCCGAGCGCTTGCGGCAGGACCTCGATGCCGCGCAGGCCGCGAATGCCGAAGCCAAGAGTGCGCTCATTCAGCTTGAGAACCTCGCGCGTCACCGCGAGCCCGATGGGCAGGAGAGGCTCATCGAAGCTGAAGGGATCATCGCGAAAAAGGCGGTCGAGCTCGCCGAGGCCGAAGGGCGGATCGCCAGGAAGTCCGAGCAACTGGCCGATGCCGAAGACCGGCTGGCGCGGATGCTCGATGAATTGACGCAAAAGACGCAGGAGATCGATCGGCTGCGCAGCCAGATCGCAGAGCAGGACGGCGAGGTCGAGCAGGCTTCGCAGCGTGCGCTTGCGTTGGAGGCGGAGACTGCAGAAGCGCGCGCGCGGGTCGCGGCGCTCGAGGCGCGCGTCGCCGCGATGGAAGACGACGCCGCCAACCGTCCAAGCCTCGAGGCCTTTGCCGCAGCGACGGTCGCAGGCCCGCTGCCGCCCGATGACCTCAAGGACATTATCGGCATCGGGCCCGTCATCGAGCGGGAGCTCTCGGCGATGGGCGTGCGCTCGTTCCGGGACCTTGCGCGGCTTTCCTCGGCGCGGGTGGAGGAGATTTCCGCCGCGATGGGTGGTCTCATCGGCGACAGGATCGCGCGGGAGAAATGGGTCGAACAGGCAGCCGCCCTGCACCGGCGCAAATACGGATCAGAGCCTTAGGGTTTCGAGCAGCCTCGCCCTTCGCGGCCCGGCATGACGAAAGGGCGAGGAACACGGTCCCTCACTCCCGCCCGAGAGCGAGGTCGGAGACGTAAGGATTGGTCTTTCGCTCCCAGCCGAAGGTCGAAATCTGGCCGTGGCCGGGCACAAAGCGCATCTCATCGCCCAGTGGCCAGAGCCTTGTCAGGATCGATTCAACGAGCGCGCCGTGATTGCCACGGGGAAAATCGGTGCGGCCGACCGAGCCGCGAAAGAGCACATCGCCGACAAAGGCGATCCGCTGATCCGCCCGATAAAAGACGACATGGCCGGGCGTATGCCCGGGGCAGTGGCGCACGCCGATGGTAATCTCGCCCACGCTCACGGTGTCGCCATCCTCCAGCCAGCGGTCGGGCAGACAGGACTCCGCCCCCTTGAGGCCATAGCGCTCACCCTGCTCCGCGATCGCCTCCAAGAGGAAGAGATCGTCCTGGTGCGGGCCTTCGATGGGGACGCCAAGGGCGCGCTTCACCGCGGCCGCGCCGCCCGCGTGATCGAGATGGCCATGCGTCAAGAGCACCTTGTCGATCGTGACGCCCTGCTGGCGGGCGGCGCCGAGGAGCCGCTCGACCTCGCCGCCGGGATCAATCAAGGCGCCTCTCATCGTCCGTGTGCACCACACGAGCGAGCAATTCTGCTGAAAGGGCGTCACCGGAATGATGGCGACCTGAAGCCTTGGACTCTCCTCAGACACGCGCGAACTCCTCCATCGCCCTTGCCAAGGCGATATCCTTCTCGGTGACGCCGCCCGCATCATGGGTCGCAAGCGTCACGGCCACCTTCCTGTAGACGTTCATCCATTCAGGATGGTGATCCATGCGCTCGGCCACAAGCGCGCACTTGGTCATGAAGCCGAAGGCGGCCACAAAATCGGCAAAGTCAAAGGTCTTGGCGATCGCGTCGCGGCCGTCCACCTCTCTCCAGCCGGGAAGCGCGGCGAGCGCCGCCTTCCTTGCCTCATGCGTCAGGGTCTGTGCCATGGCTCCAATCCTTTCCCTGTTGACGCGGCAATTGGTTTCATCCTTCCTCTCGCGGTCAAGTTTCATTTGCGAGGCGGGGACCTCATGCGCTGGCACGCGGTGTGTGCACCGACCCTTGAGGATTTCGACACCCTGGCTGGCGATGCGTTCGCGGCCCTGCCGGCGCGGTTTCGCGCGTTGTGCGGCGATGTCGTCATCAGGGTGGAGGATTTCCCCGACGAAGAGGTCCTTGCCGCATTCGAGGCGGAGACACCCTTCGATATCAGCGGACTCTACCAGGGCACGGACCTCACCAGCCGCTCGCACAGCGATCCCTTGCCATTGCCCGCCATGGTGTTCCTCTATCGCCGGCCGATCCTCGATGAGTGGTCGGAGGGCGGGGTCAGCCTGGGGGCGCTCATCACCCATGTGCTCGTGCACGAAATCGGCCATCATTTCGGGCTTTCCGACGCGGACATGGAGCGGATCGAGGCGGAGGCGCGCGGATGAGCCGCCGGTTCCGCGTGATGATCGCGCAAAGCGCCGATGGTCTCATCGCCGATGCCGCGGGCGGGGTCGAATGGCTCGACCGCTATCAGGAAGCGAACGATCACGGCTATGGCGCGTTCATCCGCGAGATCGACACGATCGTGATGGGCCGAGCCACCTATGAGGTCGCCCGGCATTTCGGCGCCTGGCCCTATCCCGACCAGCAATGCCTCGTCCTCAGCGCAAGGCCGCTCGATGATCCACCGCCACGGGTCGCGCGCACGGCGCTCGATGTCCCGGCACTCGGCGCGGCCCTGCGGGAGGGCGAGGGCGATGTCTGGGTCCTGGGCGGCGGCAGGACGATCCGCGGCTTTCTCGATGCCGGGCTCATCGATCTGCTCGAATTGTTCGTGGTGCCGGAAATCCTGGGCGCCGGGGTGCCCCTGTTCCCGCCGGGCCACGCCGCATTCTCCCTATCGTTCAAGGGTGCGCTTGCCTTTCCGACGGGGATCGTGCGGCTCACCTATCAGCGGAACTGAGTGGCGCGGTCAGTGCAGGCCGCTCAGCGCGCGCCAGGCGCAGTCGCTGTCGATCTCGCCGCATGCGGCGAAGGAAAAGCTGATGAACTCCGCCCGGCCGATGAGGTTTTCCACCGGCAGCAGGCCGACGCCGTTTCTGAAGCGGCTGTCGGATGAGTTGTCGCGATTGTCGCCCATGACGAACAAATATCCCTCGGGAATCGTCGTTCGAGGGAAGTTGTCGCCAAAGTCGACGCCCGGGCGCTCGACAAGCGTGTGCGCGCGCCCTTGCGGCAATTTCTCTTCATATTCCTCAACCGCGATCACGGTCCCCGCATATTCGTCGAAGCGGTACTCGCGCGTCAGATGCCGCGGCACGGCGGTGCCATTGATGATGACCGCGCCATCGCGCATCTCAATCGTGTCGCCGGGCAGCGCGATCACGCGCTTGATGTAGTCGATGCCCGTTTGCGGGTGCGCAAACACGACGACATCGCCGCGCCGTGGCAGCGAGCCGAGCAGGCGGCCCATCGGCGGCAGGAGCGTGCCCAGCCCCAAGGGCAGCGAGAAGCGGCTGAAGCCATAGGCGAATTTGCTCACGACGACACGGTCGCCGACCTTGAGCGTGGGGACCATGCTTTCGCTGGGAATGCGGTAGGACGCCGCGCAGACCGTCGTGAAGGCAAAGAACATGGCAACGACAATGGCGAGCGACTTTACCGCCTCGTTGAATTGCTGCATCGGAATACTAACCCTTACGCTGAGCGGGGAAACGAGATGGCATGCGCTTTTCCAACCGCGGCCATCCCTCATGTGTCGATAGGTCTACAGTCACAGATCAAGAAGCTCGCTGACATATTCAGGAACGATCTTTGTTGCAGGTCCGTGATGGCGGCGCTGAAACAAGGTGACGCCTTCGGATGGCTCCAGGTTGAGCTCCACCGTCTGGGCGCCATGCGCGCGCGCTTCAGCGACGAAGCCCGCGGCAGGGTAGACCGTGCCGCTCGTGCCGATCGAGACGAAAAGATCGCAGGCCGCCAGCCGGTCATAGATCTCGTCCATCCGATAGGGCATTTCGCCGAACCATACGACATCGGGGCGCATATAGCCCGTTTTGCCGCAGGACGGACAGGAGAGGTGCTCGCTCAAGTCTTCGACCCAGGGGCGGCTCTCGCCGCAGAGCGCACACAGGGCGCGCAAGAGCTCGCCGTGCATGTGGATAAGGTTGCGTGAGCCCGCGCGCTCGTGCAGGTCATCGACGTTCTGGGTGATGACGAGGACATCGCCCTTGAACTGCGTTTCAAGCTGCGCGATCGCCGCATGCGCCGCGTTGGGCGCGGCTTTCAGCAGCCCTTTGCGGCGGGCGTTGTAGAAGGCATGGACGAGCGGCTTGTTGCGGGCGAAACCCTCCGGCGTTGCAACATCGTTGAGGTCGTACTTCGTCCAAAGCCCATCCTTGTCGCGAAAAGTGCCAAGGCCGGACTCCGCGGAGATGCCGGCGCCGGAGAGAATAACGACGCGTTCAAAATTTCCAGACACGGTTCAAAGTTCCGATTGTGGCTTTTTTGATTCAATTGCACGGGAAGTCTCTCCCGTTGATTTACATCATCTGCGCGAAAGGAGTACCAGCCTAATCGTACGCTCACGAAACAGGCGGGAGCCAGCTCCCGTTTACACGACCTCCCAGCCGGAGAACTCTCATCATGATCATCCGTGTCCTTGCCGCGGCCGCCTTGATGGCGAGCGCCAGCGTTCCTGCCCTCGCCGAAGACATGGGGCACAGCCCCTGGAAGATCGGTGGCCGCATCCTCGTTGTCGCTCCCGATGAAGACGCCACGGTCTCTCCCATCGGCGGCAATGTCGACATCGACGAAGCCGTCGTGCCGGAACTCAACTTCACGTACTTCGTCACGCCGAACATCTCGCTTGAGCTCATCGCCGCGACGGCGCCGCACGAAGTGAAGCACACGCCCACCAATCTCGACCTCGGCGAAGTGTGGCTGCTGCCCCCGACGCTGCTCGTCCAGTACAACTTCACGCCCGACAGCGACACGTTCCGCCCCTATGTCGGCGCTGGCATCAACTACACGGTCTTCTACAACGTCAATGGCGAAGCCTCGGGCCTCGATGTCGAATACGACAACGCGTTCGGCTTTGCCCTGCAGGCGGGCGCCGACTTCCCGATCAACGATCACTGGTCGGTCAATGTCGATGTCAAGAAGATCTGGCTGAACACCGAAGCGACGATCGCGCCCCTCGGCGTGACGGCCGATGTGGACATCGATCCCTGGCTGATCGGCGTTGGCCTGCGCTACCAGTTCTGATGCGCTGACGGCCTGGCATCCCTTCGCTGCGGGGTGGCCTCGGACTGTAGAATGATGCGGGAGGAGAATCCTTCCGCCAACCCGAAGCCCCTCCCCCTTTCGTGGGGAGGGGTTTTTCATTGTAAGCACCTCCCCTTGGGGGAGAAGGCGGGCAGGCGCAACCAGCTCTGCAGAGCGTCGCTGGGGCCTAAGGAGGGTCGCCTTCCGGCCAGGATTCGAGTGGCGTCCAAAGTGGCCAGAGGCGATAGCGCACGCGTGCGGCAATTTGCTTGGTCCCGACAATGACTGCCTCCTTTACCGGCACACCCCCCTCGACACGGCGATCGTCTGGCGCAAGGAGGACCTTTCCTTGCGGGACCTCGATGACGCCGGGCTCCAGGCCCGGCAGTGCCGAGAGTCCGATGACCGCGTAAGAGGCCCCATTGGGCAGTCGCTGGCGAAAGGCCGGAACGGTGAGGCGCTCGTCTTCACCGGGCAGCCACAGGCTGAGATTGCCCTCCGGTATCGATTGCACGGGCACGCCATTGATGCTGAAGGCGCCGTCCTTGGACAGCTCCAGTCTGTCGCCCTCGACCGCGATGATGCGCATGATGTCATAGTCGGCCGGCGTCTCGCCCTCGAGAATGAGGTCACCCGACTTAGGCAGGCAGAACCAGCGATAAAGGGCGTAATCGGCAAGAATGACCTCGCCCGAGTTCAGGCCAGGGGGGACACCCACCAAGGAAAGGTCGCGCGGCACAAAATAGACGCCGGCGAATTGCCGCCAGCCGACTTCCAGCGTTGCGATATTCGCGGCCGTCACAGTCAATAGGGTGAAAGCCGAAGCCGCAAGGGACAGCTGCAGCGCCGCACGAAGCTGACTCCATACGACAAAGCCGAACCAGAACAGGAAGAAAACGGTCAACGCGGCGCCGGCCGGCATCATCGCCAGATGCAGGTCCCAGTAATTGGACAAGTTCTGGAGAACCGTGATCACGAGATAGACGAAGAAAAGGGGGCCCGCGATGAGGGCGGCCCAGACCGAGAGAATGAAGGAGAAGGACACGCGCCAGGCGACCAGTTTGGTCAGCACTGCGGGAAACAACACGTGAATAAGGAAAAGACCCGTTGCCGCAACCAGCCAGCCGGGGGTGATCTTGGCGAGCAGCCCGGCCCAAACCGGCCCCTCATCGGGCAGAAGCAGCAATTTGAGGGGGTCATCGGGGTAGAGGCCGACATAGAGCAGGGCGGCCCAGACGAGCGAGCCGAAGAAAAACCAGCCCGCGCTCATGTCAATCGTTTCGGTGATCGCATCACGCGAAAGCGATAGCGGGTTCAAACTCCGCCACAGCGCCGCGCCATATGCGCGCAGCGCCCGTATCAGATCACTTAACAAGAACGCCCCCGTACGCAGACCGTACATACTAAAATTCAGTTTAGGTGAGACGCGTTCAGACCTCCAGAGGATAAATCCGCTCTGGCACGTAATGACTGCCGCCGGGACCGGGATGGCTTGAAAACAAAGTAAATGTGTTAATTTCGAAGTCTTCGGTCGAGAACAGGTTATGGTGCGCGATGAACGCCGCAATCTTTTCGTAAGGCGCGTTTTTCAGCCGGGCGAGCGTCACGTGCGGCGTATACTTGCGGGCGTCTGCTGCAAGGCCGAGGCGTCGCAGCGCGGTCTCGACCTTTTGCACAAGGTGGAAAAGAGCCTCGTTGCGCGGCACGGCCGCAAAAAGTGCGTGAGGCTGTTTGCCGCCGAATTCCCGTAACTCCGACAGGGACAGGCGGAAGGCGGGCGCCCGGATGGCGCTCAAGGCATCATCGATGTCGTGCCCGATGTTCTCATCCACCTCGCCGATAAAGCGCAAGGTGATGTGCATCTCCTCCGGATCAACCCAGCGCGCGCCCGGGATGCCGCCTTCAAGGTCGCCCAGGCGGTTGCGCACGGTGACTGGCAGGCTCAAGGCCGTAAAGAGTCGGATCACGGGGCTGGGTTCGGTTGGTCGAGGTGCAGGGCCTCGATCTCCTTCAAGATTTCCTCAGACAGATTGATACTCGTGCTTGCGATATTGGTCTTCAACTGGTCCATCGTTGTGGCGCCGATGATGTTCGCGGTCACGAAGGGGCGGCTCGTCACAAAGGCGAGCGCCATCTGCGCGGGATCAAGATCGTGGCGCCGGGCAAGCTTCAGATAGGAATCGATTGCGCGGGCGGCCTGAGGGCTCTCATAACGCTGCAGGCGGTTGAAAAGCTGCTTGCGGGAGCCCTGGGGCAGGGCGCCGTTGGCATATTTGCCCGTCAGATAGCCCTGCGCCAGGGGCGAATAGGCCAGAAGCCCCACACCCTCGCGATGGGCGATTTCAGACAGGCCTATCTCATATGTCCGGTTGATGAGGTTGTACGCGTTCTGGACCGCCTGGACGGCCGGCAGTCCCCTCGCCTTGGCATGATGCAGAAACGTCATGACGCCCCAGGGGGTCTCGTTGGAGAGGCCGATCCAGCGGATCTTGCCCGCCTTCACGATCTCGCCCAGTGTTTCAAGGATCGTCTCGATGGGGTTCGAGGCCGCTTCGATCCGCGTATAGCCAAGGCCGCCAAAGATGTTGATCGGCCGGTCGGGCCAGTGAAGCTGATAGAGGTCGATATAGTCGGTCTGCAATCGCTTGAGGCTCTTCTCGACCGCCTCCCTGATCTGGGCGGGAGACTGCTCGCTCGGCGCGCCGCTGTCGCGAAACCAGGTCATCGGCGAGCGCCCGGCGATCTTGCTTGCAAGAATGACCTTGTCGCGGTTCTTGCGCGTCTTGAACCAGGAGCCGATGATCCGCTCGGTCGAGCCTTGCGTCTCGGGCTTGGGGGGGGCCGCATAGAGTTCGGCCGTGTCGAAAAAGTTAATACCCTTCTCCAGCGCATAGTCCATCTGGGCGTGGCCGTCGGCCTCGGTGTTCTGCTGGCCGAAGGTCATGGTGCCGAGACAAAGGGCCGAAACCTTCGTCCCCGTGTGGCCAAGGGGGCGGTATTCCATGCGGGGCTCCTGGATCGTGTGCGGATTTGTGTTTCGCCAACCCCACGCCATTTCACCTGGAATGACAAGAGAAGATGTTTTTTCGCTATATCTTGATGCGGGATCGCACGATCTTGTTGTTATCGTGATACTTTAGCATCTCGAGACCGGGGCCTCCGCCTTGAATTCCGGCCCGGTGTTATCGATATTCTAAGGCAACGAGGCGCATCGTCGCGCCGCAGAATTGGGAGCTTGAGAATGGCTGACTATGACAACCGGGCCATGCGGGGCATGACCGGCCGGGCCGAGGCGGGTGCGGCCTATGATGCGGGCCTGCGCACGTTCATGCAGGGCGTTTATAGCCACATGATGATCGGGCTTGGCGTCACGGGCCTTGTCGCCTATGCGGTGTCGCACACGCCGGCCCTCATGCAGGTGCTGTTCGGTACCCCTCTATCCTGGGTGGTGATTTTCGCGCCGCTTGCCGTGGTGATCTTCCTTTCGGCGCGGATCGAGCAGATGAGTGCTTCGACCGCGACCGTCACATTCTACGTCTACTCGGCGCTTGTCGGGCTGTCGCTGTCGGCGATCTTCCTCATGTATCCGGTCGGCGACATCGTCCGGGTGCTGTTCATCACAGCGGCCTCGTTCGGCGCGCTCAGCCTTTATGGCTATACGACGAACCGGGATCTGTCGGGCTGGGGCTCGTTCCTGTTCATGGGCCTTATCGGCATCATTCTCGCCTCGGTCGTGAACATTTTCCTTGGCTCGCCCGCGCTTGAGTTCGCGGTCAGCATCGTCGGCGTGCTCGTGTTCGCGGGGCTCACGGCCTATGACACGCAGCGCCTCAAGGAGCTTTATTTCGTCGTGGGCCACACGGGCGAGACGGCGGCGAAGGTTTCGATCATGGGCGCGCTCAGCCTCTATCTCGACTTCATCAACCTCTTCTTGTTCCTGCTGCAGCTGCTCGGCAATCGCGAGGAGTAAGCAGGCCCTTCGAATGGCGCTCAACCCCCGGTGCTCCTGGCATCGGGGGTTTGGTATTTCGAGGGGGTAGTAGCGGGTCAACCGACGATCTGGAAGCGCCTGGTTTCGAATACCTTCAGCACCTGGGCGAGATCGTGGCCGCGCTTGAGCACGAGGCCCGTGCCCGTCACAACGGCATAGGCGCCTTGACGTTGGCGCAGGCGCGGCCGCTTCTCGATGCGGTAGAGCGGCACCTCGCTCGCGCGCCGAAAGACGGAGAAAAAGGCCGCGTCCTTGAGGCCGTCAATGGCATAGTCGCGCCATTCGCCGGCCGCGACCATCCTGCCATATACATTGAGGATCGCCATCAGCTCGCGCCGGTCGAAATGCACCAGCTCAGGCGCGCGGGTGGCGGGGGCAAATGTTCCGCCCTGCTCATTCAGGTTCCGTGAGGCGGGGCGGGTGCCGGCACGGAACGGGACTATGGGTTGTTCATCCATCATGACCAGCATGTGACGGCTCGCGGGGGTGCGCAAGTGCAAAGGTTGCAGGAGCCTCATCGCGATTTCACATCCCTCGCGCGTCTGTGATCTTCGCCCTCAAATCGCCCCAATCGGGTCAAGCATGCGCCCCAAAGGGCTTCCATATTCATCCTCGTTCAAGGGCCCGGTCCGGTTTGGGACCCCGTCAATCAGCCCCCCCAGCCCCCTAGGGTTTCAGATCGGGCCGGGCCTTTTGAGCAAGCCTCTCTTCAGCCAATCCCCTTGCCTGCCGCGACCCGGCAGGCATTTGTTTTCAAGGGCCCCCTCCCTTACCTATTCGCCGGTGACGGGCGATCGGCGCCAAAGTAATTCCACAGACCATTTCATGAGAGGGCGTGCGGGGATGCGACTTGCGGGAAAGGCCGCCATCGTCACGGGCGCGGGCAGCGGGATCGGCCGCGCAAGCGCGCAACTCTTTGCGGCCGAAGGCGCCGAAGTTCTTGCCGTCGATCTTCCCGGCCGGGGCCTTGGCGAGGCGCATCGGGACGTCTTGCGGATCTCCATCCTGGAGAAAAGCGTCGCCGATGCCGATGCGCCCGCAAGCATCATCGGTGCGGCGCTGACGCTGTTCGGGCGGCTCGACATCCTCATGAATAATGCGGGCGTTGCGGTGAATGCGCCGGCCGAAGCCACGAGCGATGCGGACTGGGAGCGGACGCTCGCGGTCAACCTCACCGCGCCGTTCCGGCTTTGCCGCGCAGCCATCCCGCATCTCAAGGCCAGCGGGGCGGGGCGGATCATCAATGTCGCCAGCGTCATGGCCGAGGGCACAGATTACGGGCTTGCCGCCTATTGCGCATCGAAAGCGGGGGTGGGTGGACTGACCCGCACGCTGGCGCTCGAGCTTGGCAAGTTCGGCATCACCGCCAACTACCTGTTGCCCGGCGCGATCCAAACGGGCATGACGATGCCACTTTGGGAGGTGCGGCCCGACGTGGCGGCGTTGTGGGCGAAAAAGGCGGCGCTGAAACGCCTCGGCGTGCCGGCTGATCTCGCGCGCGGCGCTTTTCCTTGCTTCGGCCGATAGCGGATTCGTCACCGGCCAGGGGATCAAGGTCGATGGCGGCATGATGCTGAGGGTGTGAGGGTCCATGAACAACGCGAAGCTGCCAAGCGACGCGCTCGATGCCTATTTCTCCCGGCTGGAGCTCGCCCGAGAGGGACTTGCGCCCGACTACTCGACGCTTTGCCGCGTGCACCGTGCGCATGCCTTGAGGGTGCCGTACGAAAACCTCGATGTGCAGTTGAGCAGGCCCGTCACGACGAACCCGCTGCACGCACTCACCAAGATCGGCAGCGGTCGCGGTGGGTGGTGCTATGAGATGAATGGCAGCCTCGGCGCCGCGCTGCAGGCGCTCGGCTTTAGCGTGGTCCGCATGGCGGGCGGCGTTCACAGAGCCAGCCAGGGCGATCAGATGATCGGGAATCACCTCATTCTTAAGACGGAGATCGCGGGACGGCCCTATCTCTGCGATGTGGGCTTTGGCGATGGACTGCTCGAACCCGTGCCGCTCGCCGAGGGGGTCTATCGCCAGGGCCACATGGCGTTTCGCCTGGAGCGCCTTGAGGACGGCTTTTGGCGTTTTCACAATGATCCGGATGGGGCCGCGCCATCCTTCGACTTTGAGGACGCGCCGGCCGATGAGCGTCTTCTTGGGGAAGTCTGTACCTTCCTGCAGACGAGCCCGGAATCGCCCTTCGTCCAGAACGCGGTCATTCAACGCCATTTTCCCGACCCGCACCTCTCCTTGCGCGGCAAAGTCCTTCGCCGGCGAAACGGCGATGGCGTGCACGACCAGGCGCTTGAGAGCGCCAAAGACTATATCGAGGTCCTGGCGGCGGAATTTGGTCTTGACCTTCCGGAAGCCGCCTCGCTATGGCCCCAAATCGAGCAGCGGCATGAAGCGGTCTTTGGCGGAGATTGACGCCTCCCTTGCCTCTCCTTGCCGCTTCCCGTAAACCAAGCGGCCGCAAGTCCGCAGCATCCCCTCCCACGCACGCGCCCAAACCCATGATCGAGATCGCTGGCCTCGTCAAAAAATTCGGGCCCTTCACGGCCGTGAACGGCATCTCGCTGCAGGTGCAAAAGGGCGAGGTGCTGGGGTTCCTTGGCCCTAATGGCGCGGGCAAATCCACCACCATGAAGATGATCACCGGGTTTCTCGCGCCAACCGCGGGCGCGGTGAGAGTGGGCGGGTTCGATCTCGCGGCCGATACGCTCGCGGCGCAAAGGCTCATCGGCTATCTGCCCGAAGGCGCGCCCGCCTATGGCGACATGACGCCCGCGCAGTTCCTATCCTTCATTGCCGATGTGCGCGGGCTCGACGCGCAGGCGCGCGCCAGCGCCATCGCCTCGGCCGTCCGGCGCACCGAACTTGAGGGCGTGCTCGAGCAGCCCATCGACACCCTCTCAAAGGGTTTCAAGCGCCGCGTCGGCCTTGCCCAGGCGATCCTGCACGATCCCCCGGTGCTCATCATGGATGAGCCGACGGATGGGCTCGACCCCAACCAGAAATTCACCGTGCGGCAGCTCATCAAGGCCATGGCGCCGCAAAAGGCGATCATCGTCTCGACCCATATCCTTGAAGAGGTCGAGGCGATCTGCACGCGCGCCGTCATCATCAACAAGGGTGCCGTCGTCGCGGACGGGCCGATCGTGGGCAGAGAAGTGCGCTTCACCGTCGCGCAAGGGCGTACGGATGAAACGCGGCTCATCGTTGCCGAGACGCACCGGCTCGATGCAATCTTCCGTGATCTGACGACTTCGGATGTCAGCAAGGAGCCCGTCTGATGCGCGCCATGCTTGCCGTCTTCAAGCGGGAGTTCACCGGCTATTTCTCCACACCGCTCGCCTATGTGTTCATCGTGATCTTCCTCTTCGCGATGGGCGTGTTCACGTTCTATCTCGGCAATTTCTTCGGATCCGAGCAGGCGAGCCTGTTCCCCTTCTTCTCGTTCCATCCCTGGCTCTATCTCTTCCTCATCCCGGCGATCTCGATGCGGCTGTGGGCCGAAGAGCGCAAGGGCGGGACGCTTGAATTGCTGATGACGCTGCCCATTCCGCTGTGGGCGGCGGTCGTGGGGAAGTATCTGGCGGCCTGGGCCTTTTCCGGCATCGCGCTTCTCCTCACCTTTCCCATCTGGATCACGGTCAACTATCTGGGCGATCCCGACAACGGCGTCATCCTTGCCAGCTATATCGGCAGCTTCCTGATGGCGGGTGCGTATCTCGCCATCGGCTCATGCCTGTCGGCGGCGACCAACAGCCAGGTGATCGCCTTCGTCGTCAGCGTCGTCGTCTGCTTTCTCTTCACGGTCGCAGGCACGCCGCTCGTCATCAATTTCGTGCAGGCGATCGCGCCGCTGACGCTCGTCAACGCGATCTCCTCGTTCAGCTTCCTCACCCATTTCGCCGCGATCATGGCCGGCGTCATCGATCTGCGCGACATCATCTTCTTCGGCTCGCTGATCGGGTTGTTCCTGTTCGCGACCGCCATCCTCATCGACCTTAAGAAGGCGTAAGCCCATGACGCTCGACCGGCGCTTGATCGCCATTCTCGCGCTCGTCCTTGCGGCGATCTTCTTCCTTGCGCTCAACATCGCGTCGACCGTGTTCTTTCGGGCCGCGCGGCTCGACCTCACCGACAACCAGCTCTACACACTTGCGGACGGGACGCGGGAAATCCTCTTCTCGCTCGAGGAGCCGATCACGCTGCGCTTCTTCTTCTCCAGCAAGGTGGCGGCAAGCTATCCCACCATCCGGTCCTATGCCGAGCGTGTGCGGGACCTGATCGGAGAATATCAAGCATTGTCGGGCGGCAAGCTGATCGTGGAGGAAAGCGATCCTGAGCCCTTCTCGGAAGACGAGGACCGGGCGGTCGCGCTCGGTATCAAGCCCGGCCCCACCGAAGACGGGCAGACCATCTATTTCGGGCTCGTCGCCACGAATACCGTCGATGGCAAGGAGGTAATCGGCTTCTTCGATCAAAGCCGCGAGGAATTCCTCGAATATGATCTCACCTCCATGATCGCGCGGCTCAATGAGCGAAAGAAGCCGGTGCTCGGCCTTGTCACCAATCTGCCGCTCGATACGGGGCCGGGCGGACTCATGGCCGCAATGCAGGGCCAGTCGCAGCCCTTCATGATCTATTACGAGCTTGTGAACAGTTTCGAGATCGAGTTCCTGGAGCAGAAATTCGACACAGTGCCGGACAATGTCAGTGCGCTGATGATCGCGCACCCAAAGACGCTGGATCAAAAGACGCTCTATGCCATCGACCAGTTCGTGATGAAGGGCGGGCGGGTGATCGTCTATGTCGATCCCATGTCGGAAATGAGCCAGATCCCGGGGTCGACGGGCGAGCCGCTGCAAGGCGCGACAATCACCTCCGACCTGCCCGAACTGTTCAAGTCCTGGGGCGTTTCCTATGATCCCCATATCATCGTCGCCGATCGTGGCCGGGCGCGGCGCGTGCAATATGGCCGCGCGGGGCAGGCGGCCGACTATGTGCTGTGGCTGAGCTTGCAAAAGTCAGACCTTGCCAAGGACGATCTCGTCACCTCAGCGCTCGATGCGATCAGCCTTGCGACGCCGGGCGCGCTGCGGCCGATCGAGGGCGCGACGACGCAGTTCACGCCGCTCATCACCTCCAGCGAGGATGCGACCGAGATTTCGGTGGAGGAGGCGCAGGCCGATTCGGATCCCGCCTCGCTGCTCGCGCGGTTCATGCCGACGGGCGAGAAATATGTGTTCGCGGCGCGCGTCTCGGGACCGGTCAAATCCGCATTCCCGGACGGACCCCCGAAAGAGGCCAAGCCCGGCGATGCAGAAGAAGGCGGGCCGGGGGAGCTTGAGAATCCCGAAGCGGAAAAGCCAGAAGGCGCCGCGTCCGACAAGCCGGCCGAACACCTTGCCCAGTCGAAGGGCCCGGTCAACATCCTCATCGTCGCTGATTCAGACCTCTTCCAGGACAAGTTCTGGGTCGAGGCGCGCGAGTTCATGGGTGAGCGCGTCGCCGTGCCGACCTCGGGCAATGGCGCGATGATCATCAACGCGGCGGAAAACATGCTCGGCTCCAATGCGCTCATCTCCTTGCGCGCACGGCAAAGCTCGCTGCGCCCATTCACGGCCGTCAACGCGCTCCGGGCGAAGGCCGAGGCACGGTTCCTTGCCGAGCAGAAGGAGTTGGAGCGCCGTCTCGAAGACACACAGCGCCGCCTCGATGAGCTGCAGCGCGCCGCGCAGCCCGGCGGTCAGCAAGGCGTGCTCAGCCCTGAGCAAGAGGCCGAAATCGAGCGCTTCCGCGGTGAAATCGTCGAGACGCGCAAGGGTTTGCGCGAGGTGCAGAGAAATCTGCGGCGCGATATAGACCGCCTGGATACCGCATTGCAGCTCGTCAACATCGTGCTCATGCCGGTGACGGTTCTTGGAATCGCGCTTGCCCTTGCCGCCTGGCGCGCCGCGGCGCGCCGCGCGCGGGCCGCGCGCACCGGTACGTGAGGAGACGCGCCATGGCCGCAGATATCGCTCCTCCCTTGCGCGACAAGCGCCTCAGGGACCTCTTCATCCTCGCCGTCGCTACGGCGGTGATGGTTGCTCTTGCCATCGCCGCGCTCATCCTTCGCGCACAGGAAGTCTCGCCCGGCTTCGACCCCGTGCCCGTATTCCCCGCGCTCAAATCCCAGGTGAACACGGTCGCCAAGATCGTGATCGAATCCCAAAAGGGAAAGTTCGAAGCGGTGCGCGATCCCGACGGGACCTGGCGCCTGCCCGGCAAAGGCGGCTATCCGGCCGAGTTCGAACAGGTCAATCGGGCGATCAACGGCATGGCGGAGCTTGAACTCGCCGAGCAAAAAACAGCCCGCTATGACTGGCACGAGGCGCTCGACCTCGTCATGCCGGAAGAGGGCGGAAAGGCCGTCGTGCTGACGCTGCTCGACGGCGCGGGCACGGAACTCGCCGCGCTCGTTGCGGGCAAGGTTCAGGACGTGCCCTCGGTGGGCTCGCTCGGCACGCTCTATGTGCGGCGCAAGGGCGAGGATCAGACCTGGCTCGCGCGCGGATTCCTGACGCTGCAGACGGATCAGGCGGCGTGGCTGGACAAGACGCTGTTCGCCATGCCTCGTGAGCGGATCAAAAGCGCCGATATCGCGCCGCCCGAGGGGGCTTCCTACACGCTTTCACGTGCGAAAAAGGAAGACCGCGACTTCACGCTCAGCGCGGTGCCGGAGGGGCGCCAGCCGCTGGCTGGCAATGTGCTCAGCGGCATCGCCGGCGCGCTCGAGGGCATCACCTTCGATGATGTCATGGCGTTCAAGCCGGAGGATTTCGCCAAGGCCTCGCGCGCGGCATTCACGACCTTCGATGGCCTCACCGTCATCGTCAGCGTGATGTCGAACGGCGAAGGGTATTGGGCCAATTTCAATGCCATCGGCGAAGCGGTCCCGCCGGCGGAAGGCGCGCCCGTACCCGCCGAAGGCGAAGCCGCGCCGGATGCGGTGGGCGAGGCCAAGGCGATCAACGCGCGCGTCGCGGGCTGGGCCTATAGACTGCCGCGCTACAAGGGCGAATTGTTGCAGACGGCGTTCGATACACTTCTGCTGCCCGCGCAGCCCGAGGGCGAGGCGCCCGCGGCGCCGGGCCTCACTCCCGTGCCGGCGCAGCCTTAGCGCGGCCTTCAGTTGCCGGCCGTCGCCGTCATGCGCAACAGCGCGGCGCCATGGATGGGGCCATCGCTGCCATCCTGAAGCAGCACGGCATAGGTATCGATGGGGCCATCGACGCTGCCCTTGCGCGGTGCGGTCAGCGTCATCTCGGCGCCCGTCCAATCGCCCCAGGGCGCCATCTCGCGCACGACATGGGCATAGGTGATGGTCCGGCCCTTGTTCTCGCCGCCCGCAATGTCCACCGTGGTTGCGCTCAGAATGCGCAAAAGCCAGACCTTGGCGGCGCCCGTCTGTCCGGGTCCGGCAGCGCCGATCCTCAGCGTCAAGTTCTCGCCCTCGAGCGTAAGGTCGAGCGAAGGCCCGGCGGCCAGATCGGCGCGGCCCTGCGCGATCGCCGCCATCATCTCGCTCTTGCGGCTGGCGACAAGGCTGGTGCGGCCGTTGATCATGGCCTGGGGCGTGAACACATAACCCGCGCCCAGGCGCTTTTGATAATCGCGCTGGCGCAGGGTGAATTCGGGATTGGAGAGCGGATCGCGGAAGGCTTCGGTGTCCCAGATATCCACGTGATAGCTGAGCGCGATGATGCCGCCCGACATCGCCAGTTCCCCAATCAGCGCGTCGGCGGGCGGACAGGATGAACAGCCCTGGCTTGTGAACAGCTCAACGACAACAGGCGGGTCGCCCGCAACGGCGGCGGGGGCAGGGAGGCTCAATGCGGCGGCGGCCAGAAGGCCGGTGAGGAATTTGCGGTGCATGAGGGCAATCTAGCGGGGACCGGCCGTCTCGTTAAAGTCACTTCAAGGTGAGGGAGGTGGCCAAGAGGTGAATCGCTCCCCGAAACCCCGCGTGCTTGCGCGGAGCTGGGGCATCAGAGCTTCCATTCTGTCATGGCCCGGCTTGACCGCGCCATCCAGGGACCGATGCGAAGATCGATGGCCCGCTTTCGCGGGCCATGACAATTCAGGGAATTCATCGGTCAAGGCCCGCCTTCGCGGGCCATCACCGGTACTGACCGTCTTCACGCTGCCTTTAACAGGTTGCGCAGGACATAGTGCAGGATGCCGCCATTGTTGAAGTACTGGATCTCATCGAGCGTATCGATCCGGCAGAGAAGCGGCAGCTCGACCATGCGGCCGTCACCATAGGTGATCATGGCCGACATCTGCATCTTGGGCTTGAGCTTGCCAAGGCCGCCGATTGCGATGACCTCATCGCCCTTGAGGCCCAAGGTCTTGCGATCCGTTCCGGCCTCAAACTGAAGCGGCAGGATGCCCATGCCGACGAGATTGGAGCGGTGGATGCGCTCAAAGCTCTCGGCCACAACGGCGCGGACGCCGAGGAGGTTGGTGCCCTTCGCCGCCCAGTCGCGCGAGGACCCCGTGCCATATTCCTTGCCCGCAAAGATCACCAAGGGCACGCCGTCGCGGGCATAGCGCATCGCCGCGTCATAGATCGGCATCGCCTCGCCCGATGGATAGTGGATCGTGTTGCCGCCCTCCTTGCCGCCCATCATCTCGTTTCTGATGCGGATATTGGCAAAGGTGCCGCGCATCATGACTTCGTGATTGCCGCGGCGCGCACCATAGGAATTGAAGTCGGTCTCACGCACCTGGCGCTCGCTCAAATATTGGCCGTCCGGGCTCGTCGCCTTGATGTTGCCGGCGGGCGAGATGTGGTCGGTCGTGATCGAATCGCCAAAGAGACCAAGGACGCGCGCACCCTCGATATCGGCGACGGGCTTGGGTTCCTGCGTCATGCCCTCAAAATAAGGCGGGTTCTGCACATAGGTCGAACCGGGGTTCCAGGAATAGGTGAGCGAGCCGCCCTTGACCTTGATCTTGCGCCAGTTGGCATCGCCCTTGAACACATCGCCGTAACGGTCGCGGAACATCTTTGCCGAGATGGTCTTGCGGATCGTCGCGGCAATCTCGGCCGAGCTTGGCCAGATGTCCTTCAGATAGACCGGCTTGCCCTTCTTGTCAGCGCCGATGGGATCCTTGACAAGGTCTATCGCCATCGTGCCGGCAAGCGCATAGGCGACACAGAGCATGGGCGAGGCGAGAAAATTGGCGCGGGTCAGCGGATTGACGCGGCCCTCGAAATTGCGGTTGCCGGAAAGCGCGGCCGCGACGACGAGGTCGCCCTTGATGATCGCCTCCGAAATGTCATCGGCCAGCGGACCTGAATTGCCGATGCAGGTCGTGCAGCCATAGCCAACGAGGTTGAAGCCCAGCTTGTCGAGGTCCTTCTGAAGGCCCGATTTCGCCAGATACTCCGTCACAACCTGGCTGCCGGGGGCGAGCGAGGTCTTGACCCAGGGCTTGACGGTGAGGCCCAGCTTCACCGCATTGCGGGCGAGGAGGCCGGCGCCCATCATGACGCTCGGGTTCGAGGTGTTGGTGCAGGAGGTGATGGCGGCAATGACGATGTCGCCATGGCCAAGCGAGAAGTCGCGGCCCGCAACCGGCACGCGGGCATCAAGGCTGGTTGTCACCTTGAAATCATTGGTGAGGGCGGTCTTGAAGGCCTCGGCCGCGCCGGCGAGCGGCACGCGGTCCTGTGGGCGCTTGGGACCGGCAAGGCTTGATTCCACTTCGCCAAGGTCGAGCGAAATCGTGTCGGTGAAGACGGGGTCGCTCTTGGGGTCGCGCCAGAGCCCTTGTGCCTTGGCATATTTCTCAACGAGGGCCACGCGGACGGGCTTGCGGCCCGTCGCCTTCAGATAGCGCAGCGTCTCCTCATCAATGGGGAAGAAGCCGCAGGTCGCGCCATATTCGGGTGCCATGTTGGCGATGGTGGCGCGGTCTTCAAGCGTCATGCCCTGAAGCCCGGGGCCGTAAAACTCCACGAACTTGCCGACGACGCCCTTCTTGCGCAGCATCTGCGTGACGGTGAGGACGAGATCGGTCGCGGTCACGCCTTCCTTCAGCGTGCCCGTCAGCCTGAAGCCGATCACTTCGGGGATGAGCATCGAAATGGGTTGGCCCAGCATGGCGGCTTCGGCCTCGATGCCGCCCACGCCCCAGCCGAGAACCGAAAGGCCGTTGACCATGGTCGTATGGCTGTCGGTGCCGACGAGCGTGTCGGGATAGGCGACCTCGACCATGCCCTTTTTCGTCATCGCCTTTGCGGTCCAGACGGTCTGCGCCAGGTATTCGAGGTTCACCTGGTGGCAGATGCCGGTGCCGGGCGGCACGACGCGGAAGCTGTCGAAGGCGTCCTGCCCCCAGCGCAGGAACTCATAACGCTCGGCATTGCGCTCATACTCGACGGCGACATTCTTCTTGAAGGCGTCCTTGCCGCCGAAAAAATCGACCATGACCGAGTGATCGATGACGAGGTCGACGGGCGCGAGCGGATTGATCTTCTTGGGGTCGCCGCCCAGTTTGTCCATCGCGTTGCGCATGGCGGCGAGGTCGACGACAGCGGGAACGCCCGTGAAATCCTGCATCAGCACGCGGGCGGGGCGAAAGGCGATCTCGCGGTCAGAGGATTTCTTTTTCAGCCACTTGGCAATCGCCTTGATGTCGTCCGCCGTGACGGTCGTGCCATTCTCGAAGCGCAGCAGATTTTCGAGCAAAACCTTCATCGAGACCGGCAGGCGGGAGATGCCGTCAAGGCCGTTCTTCTCGGCCGCGGCCAGCGAGAAATAGACATAGGACTTCAGGCCGACCTTCAGGGTCTTTCTGCATTTGAAGCTGTCGAGGGAGGTGATGGCGGTCACAGGGGTGCGATCCTTCTGACGGCGGGCGATTATGAGATTGAGGATTCGCCGCGCGCGGGCATACCGGGATTGATCCTCTTCAAGTGACGCAGAATCAGCGCGGCTTCAAGCGACAGACATACGCAACCGAAAAATTTGAGCGGCGTATGGGTCCCCTCGCCCTTCGCGGCCTCGAAGGGTGAGTCGCCTGTGAAAAGGGGAGGGCCCGCTTTCGCGGACCATGACGGGTGATGAGTCCGCTGCTCACACCGAGCGTTTCCGGTTGCAAGTTCGCGACGGGCGCCGCCATGCTCGCTCAAAACCCATGGGAGGCGCTTCATGACTGCGCTCGTTATGGCCGAAACCAATGGCCCCGTCAGGATCATCACCATCAACCGTCCGCAGGCGCGCAATGCTGTCGACCGGCCGACGGCCGATGAGCTTTGCGCCGCCTTCCTCGCCTTCGAGCGGGACGAGAGCGCGCTTGTCGCGGTGCTGACGGGGGCGGGCGGCGCCTTCTGCGCGGGGGCGGACCTCAAGGGCGTGGCGGAGGGGCGGGGCAACCGCATCGCCGATCCGGCGACGGGCGAAGCCTTCAACCCCCTCGCGGATGACGGACCCATGGGGCCAAGCCGGATGCTCCTGTCCAAACCCGTGATCGCCGCCATTGCCGGCCCGGCGGTCGCGGGCGGGCTTGAGCTTGCGCTCTGGTGCGATCTGCGCGTGATGGAGGAGGGGGCGGTCATGGGCGTTTACTGCCGGCGCTGGGGGGTGCCGCTCATCGATGGGGGCACCGTGCGGCTGCCGCGCCTCATCGGCATGAGCCGGGCGCTCGATCTTATCTTGACTGGCCGGCCGGTCGATGCGGCGGAGGCGCTGAGCATGGGGCTTGCCAACCGCGTCGTCCCCAAGGGCGAGGCACGGGCGGCGGCCGAGGCGCTGGCGCTCGAGATCGCGCGGTTTCCGCAAGGCTGTCTCAGGCGTGACCGATTGTCTGCTTACCGGCAATGGGATTTGGCGTATGACGCCGCGATGGCCGAAGAGTTCCGGCTCGGCAAGGAAACGCTGATGTCGGGCGAATCGCTTGCCGGCGCGGCGCGGTTTGCCTCCGGCAAAGGGCGGGGCGGGGATTTCAAGGATTTCTGATGCGGCTGGGGCGGGTTGCGGTCGAGGGCCGTGAAATTTCGGCAGAGCGCGGGGGGCGGCAGCTCTTCGATAATCTGCATTTCGCGGTCGGGCCTGGTGAGCTTCTCGAAATGATCGGACCCAATGGCGTGGGAAAGTCCTCGCTGCTGCGGCTCATCGCCGGGCTCGTGCCCCTCACCTTTGGCAAACTCATTTTCACGCGGAACGGCAAGAGACTGGGCGATGACGACCCGCCGGCGACGAGCCTGCTGCACTGGCTCTCGCACCAAGACGGGCTCAAGACGGTCATGTCCGTCTCCGAAACGATCGCGTTCTACGGGCGATTGTTCGGGCCGAGCCAAAGAGAAGACGCGGTGCTCGATCAGGTCGGGCTGTCGGCCAAGGCGGCGCTCCCCGTTCAGTATCTCTCTGCCGGGCAGCGGCGGCGGCTCGCCTTTGCCCGGCTGCTCATCTCTGAGCGACCGCTCTGGCTGCTCGATGAGCCCTTCGCGGCCGTCGATGCGCAAGGGCGCGCGCTCGTTCAGGGGCTCATCGCCTCGCACCGGGCGGGAGGCGGTACCGTCATCGCCGCGACGCATGACGCGCTCGCCGGCGATGCGCGGCGGCTTTCGCTCGGGTCCGTCCTATGAGGGGCTTTGTTGCGGTTCTCCTGCGCGACCTGCAATTGGCCGTGCGTGCCGGTGGCGGGGCGATGCTGAGTCTCATCTTCTTTGCCAGCGTCGTGCTGCTCGTGCCGCTGGGTGTCGGCGCCGATCACAAGCTGCTGGCGAAGGCGGCGCCGGGATTGCTGTGGGTTGCGGCCGCGCTTGCCGTGCTGCTTTCGCTCGACCGGCTGTTCCAGGCCGATTTCGAGGATGGCAGCCTTGAACAGATGACGCTTGGCACGGCGCCGCTCGAACTCATCGTGCTTGCAAAGGTGCTCGCGGGCTGGCTGACGACGGGCTTGCCGCTAACGGTCGCGTCCCCCTTCTTTGCGCTGCAGCTTCATCTGGAAGGGGAGGCGGCGCTGATGCTCACCCTCACGCTGCTTATCGGCACGCCGGGCCTCAGTCTCGTTGGCGCGATCGCCGCGGCGCTGACCCTCTCGGTGCGGCGCGGCGGCCTGCTCCTTTCCCTCCTCGTGCTGCCGCTCTATGTCCCTTTCGTGATTTTTGGCGCGGGCGCCGTCGCGGCCAAGGTCGCGGGCTTGAGCGCCGTATTTGCCCTCTACATGCTGGGCGGGTTGAGCGCCCTTGCGCTTGTTCTTGCCTTGTTCGCGGGAGCGGCGGCCTTGCGCCTTAACCTTGGATAGGCGGCCCTCACCCTTCGAGGCTCGCAAAGGCTCGCACCTCAGGGTGAGTAACATATCAAGGACCTCGTCCTGAGGTGGCCGCACTTCGCGGCCCTCGAAGGATGAGGGCGGCGTTTGACAGATCCGGAAAGATCGGCGCAGAGGCAGGCCAGTTCGGGCGCGGCGCCGTGTCAGTTGCCGGGCGTGGCCCACAGGCGATAAGAGAGGCGCCCATGTGGCACTACGCAAATCCCAAGACCTTCCTTGACACGGCCAGCCGGTTCGAGCCCTGGCTTTGGGGCCTTGCGTCGTTTCTGATCGCGGGCGGGCTTTACGCCGCCTTCTTCCTTGCGCCCATCGACTACCAACAGAAGGACAGCGTGCGCATCATGTATGTGCATGTGCCCTCCGCCTGGATGTCGATGTTCATCTATGGCGTGATGGCGGTGGCGAGCATTGTCGGCTTTGCCTTCAAACACCCGCTCGCCGATGTCGCGGCCAAGGCGGCGGCGCCCATCGGGGCGGCGTTCACCTTTGTGTGCCTCGTCACCGGCTCGCTATGGGGGCGGCCGATGTGGGGCACGTATTGGGAGTGGGATGCGCGCATCACCTCCGTTTTCGTGCTGTTCCTGCTTTACCTTGGCTATATCGCCTTGTGGCGCGCGATCGAGGATCCGACGCGCGCGGCAAAGGCGGCGGCCATTCTCTGCCTTGTCGGCGTCATCAACATTCCCATCATCCGCTTCTCGGTCGATTGGTGGAACACGCTGCACCAGCCAGCCTCGGTGTTCAGGCTGGACGGGCCGACCATCCATCCCTCCATGCTGTGGCCGCTGCTGGTGATGGGGCTTGGCTTCACCGTGCTCTCCTTCGCGCTGCTGCTGTTGCGGATGCGGACGGAAGTGCTGGAGCGCAGGCTGCGTGCCTTGCGGCTTCGCGCCGGGGGCGGGTGAGCGATGGCCGAGTTCTTCGCGATGGGCGGCTATGGCTTTTATGTGTGGACGTCCTATGGCCTTGCCGCGGCCGTGATCCTCGGCCTCATTGGCCTTTCCGCGCGGGCGCTTGCCCGGGTGCGCGCCGAGGTGAAGGCGCTTGAAGGCGGCGACAACCCATGAACCGCATCGCGGTCGCCGTTCCGCTCGTCATCTTTCTCGCGCTCTCGGCCGTCTTCACCTATGCGCTGCTCCTCGGCGGCGAGCGCGCGCTGCCCTCGGCGATGATCGGGCGACAAGTCCCCGACTTCACCTTGCCCGGCCTTCATGAAGGCGACCCGCCCTTACGCTCCGGCGATCTGGCCAAGGGCGAGCCCGTGCTCGTCAATTTCTTTGCGTCCTGGTGCGCGCCCTGCCAGGTTGAGAACCCCTTGCTGATGCAGCTTGCAGCCGAGGGGAAGGTGCGGATGATCGGCATCGCCTACAAGGACAAGCCGCAGGACACGACAGTGTTTCTCGACAATCTGGGCAATCCGTTCAGCCAGATTGCACGGGACGAAACGGGGCGTGCTGCCATCGAATGGGGCGTCTATGGCGTGCCTGAGACCTATGTCGTCGATGGGCAGGGGCGTATCATCGCCAAGCATGTGGGGCCGCTCGATGCGGGGGCGCTCGCCAAGGATATCCTGCCCGCGATCGAGGCAGCGCGTTAAGCTCTTCTTTACCTGCTCTTTACCGGCGCGCTTGAAACGGCTTTACGGTTTAAAGAGAGTTCGCATTCATTCTGGGGCTGCCCCATTCGCGCCCAGGAAGCTCATGGCCGTCTCCCCTTACGCCAATCTGATTGCCGCGCAGACGCAGGTCTATCGCAGTGCTTCGCCGCGGCCGGCGCAGGCAAGCTCGGAGGCCTCGGAACAGGGCAGCGGCCGCCTCAGTTCGGCCGCTCAGCGCGCGGCACGGGAACCGGCCGTCCTGCTGCGGGGCGAGGCGGTGGAAGAAGCCTTGAACGCCAATTCCGCCGCGAGCCAAGATGCCAATCGCTTCGCGCGGGAGGCGCCGCTGGCGGGGGCGGCAAAGCCCTATGCCTGTCCCGGCTCATGCGTGAACATCCTCGTGTGAGAGCGTGTCAGCGCCGCTTCTTGGCCTTGGATTTCTTGGCGGACTTCGCGCCTTTGGCCTCCAGCTCTCCGGCCGCGTCGGCGAGGGTTGCGAGGCATTTGAGGAAATCGGCGCGCTTGCCCTGAGGCAGGGCCTCCACAAATTGAGATTCCTCCCGCGCCACGGCGGTCTTGGAGGATTTGAGCGCCTTCGCCCCCTTCTGGGTCAGACGCACGGTGTTCGCGCGCTGATCATCCTCGGTGCGCTTGCGGGCGAGGAGATCCTTTGCCGTCATGCGCGCGATCATGTCGGCAAGGGTTGAGCGGTCGATGCCTGTGGCATTGACAAGGTCGGTCTGGCTTGCACCGTCATGCTGCTCAACCGCCTGGAGAACCGTGAACTGACGCGCCGTCAGTCCGGTCTTGCCCATTTCCTTCGTGTACAGATCAGTTGCGAATTGCTGGCAGCGGCGCAGGAGATGCACCGGCGAGTTCGCCAGGTCGAGGGGATTCTTCGCCATGTTATGAGGACCTCGTGGAATCCTGGCCCGAAGGGGGTGGGCCGTCTTTCGTCCGTATGCGTATAGAAGCAGGAAAGGCACCGTCACGTAAAGCCAGAAGCTCGGTTTTGCGCATCGAAGCGAAGAATGCGATCATGGCCGCGCCATGTCACAACCGCCCCGCTTCGTTCCACCGCATCTGCTGCCCAATTTCGAGAAGCGCGTGCCCGAGGGCGACAGCCTGGAGCGGCTCGTCTGCCGCGACTGCGGGCATGTCCACTACATGAACCCCAAGATCATCGTTGGCTCGGTGATCTCGCATCAGGGCCGCATTCTCCTCTGCCGGCGCGCGATCGAGCCGCGCCGCGGCTTCTGGACGATTCCCGCCGGTTTCATGGAGGAACGGGAGACGGCGGAAGCTGGCGCGAGGCGCGAAGCCATGGAAGAAGCGGGCGCGGCGATCGCCATCGACGCGATGCTCGCCGTCTACTCCATCGCGCGGATCAGCCAGGTGCAGATCATCTATCGCGCCACGCTCATGGATACGGCCTTCGCACCGGGCATCGAGAGCCTTGAAACCGTGCTTTTCGCGTATGACGAAATTCCCTGGGGCGCGCTTGCGTTTCCAAGCGTTCAATGGGCGCTCACTCAGTGGCGGCAGGTCGAGGGTTGCGCCATCTTCGCGCCCTTCGCCTCGCCCCTCGCCGGGGCGGGCGCTGAAATCTGAGGCGGGGCCAACCCTCATTCCCTGGCAGCGATGCTCAGATCGAGGGGTCCTTGTCGCGATCGCCGGGATCGCCTGCTTCGTCCTCAAGGATGAGGTGATTGCGCAGCATGACGATCTGAGAGAGAAGAAAGGCGAACAGGAGCACCGTGTCGCCGACGGCGTTGTAGACTACCCAGGTCCCCTCTTCAAAGTTGCGCCAGACGATCTCATTCATGACCGCAAGAAGGAACGACAACGCCGCATAGCGGAAAGTGAGGATCCGCCACCCTTCATCCTTGAACTTGATGGCCGCTCCCAGCAAGAGCTGGAGGAAGGATTGGCCCGCCATCAATCCACCAAGAAGGATGACCCCGACAATCGTGTAGTAGATGGTCGGGCGAACCTTGATGAAGGTTGAATCCTGAAGATAGAGCGTCAGCCCACCGAAGATCATCACCATCGTCAAGGTGAAGACGGGGACGGGCGCGAGCTTGCGCTCAATCAGGTAATTGACGAGGACGGCAAGCGTCGCCACCACCATGATAACGCCGGTGGCCCAATAGATGCCAGCGAACCAGTAGGTTGCAAGAAAGACGACGATGGGTCCGAAATCCAGCGTCAGGCGCAATTGGGGCGAGATTTTCTCAGGCAGTTTCATTGGCTCCAACCAGCGCCCTTGCGAATTGATAAGGATCGAAAAGCTGTAAATCCTCGGCCGTCTCGCCAACGCCAATCCAATAGATGGGCATGCCGAACTTGTCGGCGAGCGCAACGAGGATGCCACCACGCGCGGTGCCGTCGAGCTTGGTCATCACCAGGCCCGTGACGCCCGCGATCTCGCGGAAGACTTCCACCTGCTGGATCGCATTCTGGCCGACCGTCGCATCGAGCACAAGCAGGGTCGAGTGCGGCGCGTCGGGGTCGATTTTTTTCAGCACACGGACGATTTTCTGCAACTCCTGCATCAGCCCCGTCTTGTTCTGGAGCCGTCCGGCCGTATCGATGAAGAGCAGATCGGCGCCCTCCGCCTTCGCCCGCTCAAACGCCTCGAAGGCGAGGCCAGCCGCGTCACCCCCCTGCTCGCGCGCGATGACGGGCGCGCCCGTGCGCTCGCCCCAGATCTTCAATTGCTCGATCGCCGCGGCCCGGAAGGTATCGCCCGCCGCAAGCACGATCTTCTTGCCCTCGGCCGTGAATTTCTGCGCAAGCTTGCCGATGGTCGTCGTCTTGCCGGCACCGTTGACGCCAACGACAAGCACGACGTGGGGCCTTTTTGCAGGATCGAAGGGAAAGCGCTTCCAGGACAGGCGCAGCAATTCCTCCACCGGCTTTGCCAGAGCCTCCTTCAATTCGGCCTCGCTCAGTTCGGCATTGAATTTGGACGCCTTGATCTCTTCAAGCACGCGCGCCACGGCATGCGGCCCCAGATCGGCCCGCAGCAGTAATTCCTCAAGCTCATCGAGAGTGTCCTCGTCAAGCTTGCGCCGGCGGATGAAGCCGGTGAAGGCGGCCGCTGAGCGGGCCAGCCCCTTGGTCAACCGGGAGAAGAACCCTGACTTCTTATCGCCATCCTCACTCATGCGGGCAAGGCCTTCAGCCTTCGGCCGTCGCTGGCGATGATCCGTGCACGAACGATGTCGCCTTGCGGCGCGGGGCAATCGATGAGAACCTGTGCATAGTCGGGCGCGCGGGCGCGGCCATCACTTTCCATGAGGACTTCCAGGATGCGGCCGGTTTGACGGGCGAGGTGGCGGTCGAGCGCCTCGGCACCCTTGTCGCGCAGGCGCGCGGCGCGATCGCGGATCGTCCTGCCATCGAGCTGAGGCATCTTCGCGGCCGGCGTGCCTGCGCGCGGGGAGAAGGGGAACACGTGCAGATGCACAAGGTCGCAGTCATCGATCAGCTTCATGCTGTTCTCGAACATCGCCTCCGTCTCGGTGGGGAAGCCGGCGATGATGTCGGCGCCCAGCGCGATGTCGGGCCGCGCGGCGCGCAGGCGATGGCTGAGCGCGACGGCGTCCGTTCGGGCATGGCGGCGCTTCATGCGCTTCAGGATCATGTCGTCTCCGGCCTGGAGGGAGAGGTGCACATGGGGCATAACGCGCGGCTCATAAGCGATCGCCTCGAACAGCGCTTCATCGATCTCCACCGCGTCCAGCGATGACAGGCGCAGGCGCGGCAGGTCCGGCACGTGGTGGAGGATCTGCTGCACGAGGCGGCCGAGTGTGGGCCTTGCCGGCAGGTCGGCGCCATAGGCGGTCAGATCAACACCCGTCAGCACGATCTCGCGATAGCCATTGTCAGTGAGGCGCCTCACCTGCTCGATGACGGCGCCTGAGGGGATGCTGCGCGATGGGCCGCGTCCAAACGGAATGATGCAGAAGGTGCAGCGATGATCGCAGCCGTTCTGGACCTGCACATAGGCGCGGGCGCGCCCTTCCATCGCCTCGATCGCATGCGGCTCTTCGCCCTCAAGGGTCATGATGTCCATGACATCGACGCGCGGGGCGCTCCAATCGGCATAGTGCGCCGCATCCAGCTTCTGGGCATTGCCAAGCACGCGGTCGACCTCCGGCATCCGGGCGAAGGTTTCCGGCTCCACCTGCGCGGCGCAGCCCGTCACGATGATGTGGGCGCCCGGGCGCTCCTTGCGCAGGCGGCGGATCGATTGGCGGGCCTGGCGCACCGCCTCCGCCGTCACGGCGCAGGTGTTGATGATGACCGCATTCTCAAGCCCCGCCGTGGCGGCGGCCTTGCGCATAACCTCACTCTCATAGCTGTTGAGGCGGCAGCCGAAGGTGAGGATATCCAGGCGAGCGGGCGCGGTCATGGGGCGGCCATCTCGCCTGGCCATTCGCCCCTGAAGTTCAGCTCGGCGGGGCCGGTCATCAGGATATGGCCGTTTTCCTCGCGCCAGTCGATCTCCAGAATGCCGCCGTCAAGCTCAACGAGCACGTGGCGGCCGGTGAGCCTGCGCCGGGCCGCGCCTGCGACCGCGGCACAGGCGCCGGTGCCGCAAGCCAGTGTGATGCCGACGCCGCGCTCCCACACGCGCTGGCGGATGCGGTCCCCCGCCTTCACCTCGACGAGCGATATGTTCGCACGCTCCGGGAACAGCGGGTGCGCCTCGATCAGGGGGCCGATCTTTTCAAGGTCGTGCGCGTGCACGTCCTTCACGAAGAACAGGCAGTGCGGGTTGCCCATGTTGACGGCAGAGGGGCCGAAAAGCACCGGCGCATCGATGGGGCCGAGCTTGATGTCGAGGTTTCGGGTATCCATGCGCTCGGCGAGCGGAATGTCCTGCCAGTCGAACTTCGGCTCACCCATGTCCACGGTCACCCGGCCGTCGGGCAGGATGCGGCAAAAAAGGTCGCGGTCACGCGTTCTCAAGATGAGCGCGGATTTGCCCGTTTCGGCCGCGACGAGGTTTGCCACACAGCGCGAGGCGTTACCGCAGGCGGCGGATTCGCTGCCATCCGCGTTGAAAAAGGTTACGGCGGCGTCGGCGCCGGACGTCTCTGTGACGAGCACCAGCGTGTCGCAGCCAATGCCGCGGCGCCGATCGGCCAGGATCTTCACGGCTTGCGGTGTCAGGGGGATTTCCCTTCTACGCGCATCCAGCACGACGAAGTCGTTGCCAAGGCCGTTCATCTTCAGAAAGGGGAGAGTCATGCTGGGCTATATAAGCGGGATGGACGCCTCGCGCCAGCTTGTGGCGGGGTCAGCCATCACGGCACTGTGAGTGCTGCGCATTTGCGTGTGCGCTTTTCCTTTTGATAAGGGTAAAGGTCATGGCGGGGGCGATCGGTTCAAATTGAGGGGTATTCATGCTCAAGCGCATCATTGCGGCCAGTCTTTTGGGGATTTCAGCCATCTCGATGACAGTCAGTCTTGCCGCAACGCGCGATGATCCCTTTTTGTGGCTGGAAGAGGTCGAGGGCGAAAAGGCCCTCGATTGGGTGAGGAGCGAGAACGCCAAGTCCCTGGGCGAGCTTGAGGCCGATCCCCACTATGCGCGCTATCTTGCCGATGCGGCACAGATCCTCAAGGCCGAGGACCGCATCCCCTATCCCGCCATGGTCGATGCCAAGAACGGCTATGTCTATAATTTCTGGCAGGATGCGATCCATGTGCAGGGTCTTTGGCGGCGGACAAGCCTTGATGGCTATCGCAGCGCCGAGCCCCAATGGGAAACCGTGCTCGATCTCGATGCACTCTCAAAGGCTGAGAACGAGACCTGGGTGTTCAAGGGCGCTGATTGCCTGGGGCCGGACAATCGCCTTTGCCTCGTGACGCTCTCGCGCGGCGGCTCGGATGCGTCAGAGCAGCGCGAATTCGACACGGAGCGCAAGGAATTCGTGCCCGACGGGTTCTTCCTCAAGGAAGCCAAGAGCGGCACCTCCTGGGTCGATGCGGACACGATCCTTGTCGGCACCGATTTCGGCGAGGGCGCGCTGACGACGTCCGGCTATCCCCGGATCACCAAGTTGTGGCGGCGGGGGACGCCGCTCGAGCAGGCGCCAGTGCTGCTTGAGGGCAAGACCACCGATACGGGCGTCTGGCCGAGCACGTTCGAGGATGCGACGGGGCAGATCTCCATCATCAACCGGGCCGTCACCTTCTTCGACAGCGAGTATTACCTCGTCGATGGCGAAAATCCCGCGCGCCAGATTCCCTTGCCGCTTTCGGCGGAGCTTCTTGGCTATCACAAGGGCAAGCTGATCGTCCGGTTGCGGGCGGACTGGACCGTGGCGCTGACGAGCGGCGAGAAGGAAACAACCTACGCCCAAGGCGCGCTGATCGCCTTCGGGCTTCAGGACTGGGCGAAGAGCGGCACGGTCGCGGCCGATCTCCTCATCGCGCGTGGCCCGCGCGAGGCCGTGGAGGACGTGGCCATCACGCGCGATGCCGTCATCGTCACCATGCTCGACAATGTGCGCGGGCGGGTGCGCGCCCTCACCTATGACGCGGGCGCGAAAAGCTGGACGCCGCAAGACATCGCGGTTCCCGACAACGGCTCGGCCAGCGTCCTTGGGACCAGCCCCGAGGCGTCCTTCTTCATGATCAATTTCGAGAGCTTCCTGGTGCCGGGACAGTTATCGTTCGCGCCCGGGCTTGACACCGCGCCGTCGGTCATCAAGTCGCTGCCCGCGCGGTTCAACGCCGATGGTTACGTCACCGAGCAATTCGAGGCGGTGTCGACGGATGGCACCAAGATCCCCTATTTCGTCGTGCGCCATGGGGACAAGTCGGGGCCGATGCCGATGCTGCTCTACGGCTATGGCGGGTTCCAGGTGTCGATGAACCCCTGGTACTGGTCGACGGCGGGCAAGCTGTGGCTGGAAGAAGGCGGCGCCTATGCGGTTGCCAATATTCGTGGCGGCGGCGAGTTCGGGCCGGCCTGGCACGAGGCGGCGCGGGGCGTCAACCGGCAGCGGGCCTATGACGATTTCGCGGCCGTGGCGCAGGACCTCATCGCGCGCGGCCTCAGTTCTCCCCAGAAGCTGGGCATCTCGGGTGGCTCGAATGGCGGACTTCTCGTCGGCGTTGCCTTCACGCAGCGCCCGGAACTCTATCATGCCGTCATCTGCGCGGTGCCGCTGCTCGACATGCTGCGCTATACGAAGCTGCCGCCGGGGGCGAGCTGGATCGCCGAATATGGCGATCCGGAAGACCCCGCGATGCGTGCAGCGATCGAAAAATATTCGCCCTACCAGAACCTATCGGGCGACAAGTCCTATCCGCGCGTGCTGTTCCTCACCTCCACCAAAGACGACCGGGTCAACCCCGCCCATGCGCGCAAGATGGCGGCGTTGATGGAGTCCCTCGGCAAGCCGATGCTCTATTACGAGAACATCGAGGGCGGACACTCGGCGGCGGCCAATCTCGACCAGCGCGCAAAGCAGCTCGCGCTGCAATATGTCTATCTGCGCCGGCAGCTGATGGGCGCCGGGGGCTGAGGGGGCGCCGGGGGGCGCGTCCAAGCCCCCCAATTGACATCGGCGCCCCCCGGGCTTTATTCCCGTCGCTCCGGAGAGAACCATTCCCTCCGGTCCTTGGGATGTGGCCCCAAGGATCGCCCCCAGGCAGCGCGGTTGCGCCCCCTGGGGCGTTTTGCGTTTGCCATGAAGGATGGGACCCATGTTCGAGTCGCTCTCGGATCGGCTGACCGGCGTCTTCGACCGCCTGCGCGGGCGCGGAGCGCTGACCGATTCCGACGTGGTGGAGGCGATGCGCGAGGTGCGCGTCGCCCTGCTCGAGGCCGACGTGGCGCTTGGCGTCGTCAAGGATTTCATCGCCAAGGTGCAGGAGCAGGCGGTCGGGCAGGAGGTTTTGCGCTCGATCACGCCCGGCCAGCAGGTCGTCAAGATCGTGCACGATGCGCTTGTCGACATGCTGGGCAGCGAATCCCACAGCATCGATCTCAATGCGCCAGCGCCTGTCTGCGTGATGATGGCGGGGTTGCAGGGTTCAGGCAAGACGACGACGACGGCCAAGATCGCGCTGCGCCTGCAGACGCGCGAGAAGAAAAAAGTACTGATGGCCTCGCTCGACACGCGCCGCCCGGCCGCGCAGGAGCAGCTGAAGATCCTTGGCGAACAGGCGGGCGTCGCGACGCTGCCCATCATCGCCAACCAGATGCCCGCCGACATCGCCAAACGCGCGATCACGGCGGCGAAGTTCGGCGGCTATGACGTCGTCATGCTCGATACGGCGGGCCGGCTTCACATCGATGAAGCGCTGATGGCCGAGATGATCGCGGTGCGCGACATCGCCCATCCGCATGAGACGCTGCTCGTCGCCGACTGCCTGACGGGTCAAGACGCGGTGCAGATCGCCAAGACCTTTGCCGAGCGCGTCGGCATCACCGGCATCGTCCTTACCCGCATGGACGGCGATGGACGCGGCGGTGCGGCGCTGTCGATGCGCAGCGTCACGGGCGCGCCCATCAAGCTTATCGGCGTTGGCGAAAAACTGGACGCGATCGAGGAATTCCATCCCAAGCGCATCGCGGGCCGCATTCTGGGCATGGGCGATGTCGTCAGCCTCGTTGAGAAGGCGGCCGAAACGCTCGATGCCGAAAAGGCCGAGAAGATGGCCGCGAAGATGAAGCGCGGCGAATTCGATCTCGACGACCTGGCCGAGCAGCTGCGGCAGATGCGCAAGCTGGGCGGCATGCAGGGCGTGCTTTCGATGCTGCCCGGGGTCGGCAAGGTGAAGGATCAGCTCTCCGAAGCCGGGCTCGATGACCGGATGCTGAAGCGCCAGGAAGCGATCATCACCTCCATGACGAAAAAAGAGCGCAAGAAGCCCGAGCTCCTCAACGCCTCGCGGCGCAAGCGGATCGCGGCGGGCGCCGGTGTCGATGTCTCGGACGTCAACAAGCTGATGAAAATGCATCGCCAGATGGCCGACATGATGAAGGCGATGTCGAAGAACAAGGGGCTGCTTGGCAAGCTTGCCGGGGGTCTGATGCCCGGCATGATGCCGCCGGGCATGAAGCTGCCGCCGGGATTTCCGCCCGGCGGGCGGCGCTGAACTATACCATCCGTACACGGATCATCTTTAAACGGATCAATGAAGAGGAAGAGCGAATGGCATTGAAAATCAGGTTGGCGCGGGGCGGCACCAAAAAGCGGCCCGTCTATGCGATTGTCGTCGCCGATGCGCGCAGCCCGCGCGACGGGCGCTTCATCGAGAAGCTGGGCTATTACAACCCGCTTCTGCCGCGCGACCACAAGGACCGCCTCAAATTCGATGCGGCGAAGGCCGGTGAGTGGCTGAAAAAGGGTGCGCAGCCGACGGACCGGGTGCATCGCTTCCTGGCAGATGCCGGGCTTGTGAGCGCGTTCTCCTATCGCGAGCAGCCGGGGCAATCAAAGCCCAAGGCGAAGGCGCAAGAGCGCCTGGCGGCAGCCGCGAAGGCGGCCGAAGAGGCCGCAGCGGCGCAGAACGGCTAATCCTTCCTGGTCAGCACCGCCATGGACCCGAGCACGCGCATTCTTGTGGGCCAGATCACGAAGGCTCACGGGCTCAAAGGAGAGGTGAAGGTGAAGTCCTTCACCGCCGATCCCTTTGCGCTTGCGAGCTATGGACCGGTGATGGCCGAGGATGGACGCATGCTCAGCTTCCAGCGGTTGCGCACGGGCCCCGGCGCGCTGCTGGCGCGATTCGAGGGCGTCGATGACCGCAATGCCGCCGAAGCGATCGAGGGCCTCAAGCTCTATGTCGCGCGCGCGGCACTGCCCGAGGCGGGCGAAGCGGAATACTACCACGCCGATCTCATCGGCCTTCGCGCGCGGGACGATGAAGGGGCCGAGATCGGGCGGGTCGCGGCCGTCTATGATTTCGGCGCAGGCGATGTGATCGAAATCGCGCGGGAGGGGGAGAAGCCCTTGCTGCTGCCCTTCACCGATGCGGCGGTGCCGATCGTCGACCTTGAAGGCGGGTTCGTGCGCGTGCACGTGCCCAAGGAGGTGGCGTGATGGGCTTTGCCGCCAGCGTCCTGACCATCCTTCCCGCCATGTTCCCGGGACCTCTTGCGCACTCGCTCGTCGGCACGGCGCTGGCGAAGGGTGTGTGGTCGCTCGATACCGTCGACATCCGCGACTATTCGAGCGACCGGCACCGCACCGTCGATGACACGCCGGCGGGGGGCGGGGCGGGCATGGTGATGCGCGCCGATGTGCTCTCCCGCGCGGTCGACGCGGCGATGGCGGGCGAGCCTCAGGGGCGGCCCCTCCTCTATCTCTCGCCGCGCGGTGAGCGTTTGACACAGGCGCGGGTGAGCACGCTTGCGCGTGGGCCGGGCGTCATCCTCCTTTGCGGGCGGTTCGAGGGCATCGATGAGCGGCTGCTTCAACGCCGGCCGATCGAAGAAGTCAGCCTTGGCGATTTCGTGCTCTCGGGCGGCGAAATTGCGGCGATGGCGCTGCTCGACGCCGCCGTGCGGCTGCTTCCCGGCGTTGTCGGGGATGCCGCTTCGCTCGCGGAGGAGAGCTTTGAGGGCGGGCTTCTGGAATATCCCCACTATACGCGGCCGCAACTCTGGGAGGGGCTTGAAATTCCCAGCGTGCTCATGAGCGGCCATCACGCCCAAATCGCCAAATGGCGGCGCGCGCGGGCCGAAGACATCACCCGGGCCAGGCGGCCCGATCTCTGGGCGGCCTATCAGAGCCGCCCGCACGGACACTGATTTCACCCTATTCGAAGGAGAAGACCCATGAACATCATTCAACAGCTCGAGCAGGAAGAGCTCCTCCGCCTCAAGCGCAAGAACGGAACGACCCAGTTCGGGCCTGGCGACACGCTGCGCGTCAACGTGAAGGTCGTCGAAGTCTCGTTCGATGAAAAGACGAAGCAGCAGAAAACCCGCGAACGCGTGCAGGCGTTCGAGGGCGTATGCATCGCGCGCGACGGCTTCGGCCTCAATGAGAGCTTCACCGTGCGCAAGATCTCCTATGGCGAAGGCGTGGAGCGCGTGTTCCCGGTGCACTCGCCGCTCGTTGATTCCATCGAGGTCGTGCGCCGCGGCAAGGTGCGCCGGGCGAAGCTCTATTACCTGCGCGGCCGTCAGGGCAAATCCGCCCGCATCGTCGAGCGGATGGACAAGAAGGGCAAAGGCGCCGCTCCGGCGGCGGCTCCTGTCGCGCCTGAGCCTTCCGAGGCGGCGAGCGAGCAAGCGGGCAGGGGCGATCCGCCTGCGTATCGGACGAACCTTGCCTGTCAGGGATCAGGCCGGTTTGTACCAGGGTGCCCCCCCACCCCTGCCCCTCCCCACGAATGGGGGAGGGTATTTTCATGGCAACCACCTCCCCTAAGGGGGGTGGACGCCACGAGGCGTCCAGGTGGGGTTATGGGCGAAGCATGGATGGCCCGCCTGCGCGGGCCATGACAGTCAAGAGACCTTCACCCCTTCGCGAGCGGTGCGCTGAAGGCCCACATATGGCCGAAGGGATCGCGCACCATGCCGAAGCGCGCGCCCCAGAACGTGTCCTCAGGCGGCATCACCACGGCCGCGCCTTCTTTGCGGGCCTTCTCGATCTGCGCATCGACCGCGGGCGGCGCGCCCAGGTCCAGATAGAGGTTGAATGTCGTGCCGCCCAGTGCCTGTGGGCTTTTCACATCGCCATATTCGGGAAACTCGTCCGCCAGCATCACGAGGCCGCCATTGATCCGCAGCTCGCAATGCATGATGAGGTCGCGGCCCTCAGCCATGTGCTTTTCGACGACTTCGGCGCCAAAGGCCCGCTCGTAGAAGGCCACCGCCTTCCCCGCATCCTTGATGGTCAGATAGGCCGCCAGATTGTGTCCGGGTCGCATGGTTGTCTCTCCCTTGATGATGAGAACAATTAGCGAACATCAGAGGCCAAGAGTCAAGTCGGCGGATCAAAGATTCTCACAAATTCTCTTTCCTCACGCTGCCGCGATGCTTAGTTTCGCGCCCGAAAGGTATTCACGACGCCATGCAGCCGAAAACGCTCTACGACAAGATCTGGGACGCGCATCTCGTTCACGAGGCGCCGGGCGAAACGCCACTCATCTATATCGACCGCCATCTCGTGCATGAGGTGACAAGTCCGCAGGCCTTCGAGGGCCTGCGCATGACGGGGCGGCGACCGCGCCATCCGCAGCGCACGCTTGCCGTTGCCGACCACAACGTGCCCACAACCGATCGCTCGGCGGGGATCGCCGATCCTGAATCGGCGCTGCAGGTCGCAACGCTCGAAGCCAATGCGCGTGAGTTCGGCATCACCTATCTGCCCATGGACGACATTCGCCAGGGCATCGTTCATATCGTAGGGCCTGAGCAGGGCTTCACGCTTCCCGGCTCGACGATCGTGTGCGGGGACAGCCACACCTCGACCCATGGCGCGTTCGGCGCGCTCGCCTTCGGCATCGGCACCTCGGAAGTCGAGCATGTGCTGGCGACGCAGACGCTGATCATGCCGCGCTCGAAAAACATGCTGATTACGGTCGAGGGAACGCTGCCCTTCGGCGTGACCGCCAAGGACATCGTGCTCGCCATCATCGGCCGCATCGGCACCGCAGGCGGCACCGGGCATGTGATCGAATATGCCGGTTCGGCCATTCGCGCGCTCTCGATGGAAGGGCGCATGACCATCTGCAACATGTCGATCGAGGCGGGGGCGAGGGCCGGGCTCATCGCGCCCGATGAGACGACTTTTGCCTATGTGAAGGGCCGGCCGCTTGCGCCAAAGGGCGGCGCGTGGGAGCAGGCGGTTGCCTCCTGGCGGACGCTGCATTCGGATGCGGGCGCCGTCTTCGATCACCTTGTGGAGCTGGATGCCGGCGCGATCCCGCCCCTCGTCACCTGGGGGACGAGCCCTGAAACCGTGGTGCCGATCTCGGGCCGCGTGCCTGATCCTGCCGACGAGCCGGACGCGCAAAGGCGGGCGGGGATGGAGCGGGCACTCGACTATATGGGCCTTAGGCCCGGCACGCCGATGCAGGAGGTCGCCATCGACCGCGTCTTTATCGGCTCGTGCACCAATGGGCGCATCGAGGATTTGCGGGCCGCGGCCGCCATCGCCAAGGGACGGCGTGTCGCTGCGCATGTGGGCGCGATGGTGGTGCCGGGCTCTGGCCTCGTCAAAGAGCAGGCGGAGGCCGAGGGTCTCGACCGCATCTTCAGGGAAGCGGGCTTCGAGTGGCGCGAGCCGGGCTGCTCGATGTGCCTTGCGATGAATGCCGACAAGCTCAATCCGGGGGAGCGCTGCGCCTCGACCTCCAACCGCAATTTCGAGGGACGGCAGGGGCGCGGCGGGCGCACGCATCTGATGAGCCCGGGCATGGCGGCGGCGGCGGCGATCGCCGGCCGGCTCGCGGATGTCAGGGATTATCAGTAGGGGCTAGGGGCGGGCAGGGATCCCTCCTCACCCTTTTTTGGTCGCGACGGGTCAGGCCTCTCATCCTTGTGGCGACCTTTCCCGTCCCTCGACCTTTCCCGTCCCTCGACCTTTCCCGTCCCTCGACCTTTTGCAACGTTTGGGCTAAAGCGATGCCTCATGGATAAATTCACCCGCCTCACGGGCGTCGCGGCGCCCCTGCCGATGATCAATGTCGACACCGACATGATCATCCCCAAGCAATTCCTGAAGACGATCCAGCGCACCGGGCTTGGCAAGAACCTGTTCGATGAAATGCGCTATACGCAGGCGGGCGAGGAAATTCCCGGCTTCGTGCTCAACAAGCCCGCCTATCGCAAGGCGCAGATCCTGATCGCGGGGGCGAATTTCGGCTGCGGGTCGAGCCGCGAGCACGCGCCCTGGGCGCTGCTCGATTTCGGCATTCGTTGCATCATCGCGCCCAGCTTTGCCGACATCTTCTACAACAACTGCTTCAAGAACGGCATCCTGCCCATCGTCCTGCCGCAGGCGGAGATCGACAAGCTGCTCGATGACGCCTCGCGCGGGTCGAACGCCGTCATCACGGTCGATCTGCCGAACCAGGAGATCAGCGGGCCTGACGGGGGCTCGATCCGGTTCGATATCGAGCCCTTCCGCAAGCAATGCCTGCTCAACGGATGGGACGATATCGGACTCACCATGCGCCATGGCGGCGCCATCGACGCCTTCGAAGAGGGCCGCAAACTGGCGCAGCCGTGGCTTTGAGAATGTGCGATCGGGGACATGCATCTTTTTGCACGTTGCTCTAGATGTGAGCTTTCAGTAGGTTGTCCATTCGGTCCCGACCGAGGAAGCTGAGGTTGCGAAGCTTCAGTGTCCAAGGGAGGACCGAATGGACATCCACAAGAATGCCCGCCTGACGCC
>JACADY010000075.1 GCA_013389115.1 Alphaproteobacteria bacterium | reverse complement strand
GGGTTATGCATGCCAACCACCTCCCCTCAGGGGAGGTCGAAGCGCGTCTCAGCGCTTCGGGTGGGGTCTGTCTGCGAAGCGTCGTTGCGGCTTGACCGGGCCAACCATCTTTCTCATCAGCCTCATCCTTCGCGGGCGCTGACGCGCCACCTCAGGATGAGGAAACAAATAGCGACGTCACCCAGAGGAGCGAGCCCTTCGCGAGCCTCGAAGGGTGAGAATAACGCTCACCCGGCAGAGGCGGGCGCGCCCAAGTGTTCGAGTTTTTCCGCCACCGCGAGGAAATCGCGCCACACCTGCCGCTTGTTGATCGGATTGCGCAGCAGGTTCGCCGGGTGGAAGGTCGCGATCAAGGGGATTGCCAGTCCGCCCCGGCTATAGGTGCCCCAGCGGCCGCGCAGCCGAGTGATCCCCTCCGTGCTGCCGAACAATTGCTTCGCCGCGATATTGCCGAGCGCGACGATCACCTTTGGCCGCACAAGGGCGATGTGCTGGTAGAGAAAGGGCAGGCAGAGCGATGTTTCCTCCACCGTCGGCTCCCGATTGCCGGGCGGCCGCCAGAGAATGACATTGGTGATATAGCTGTTGTCTCTTGTCCGCCCGATGCCGGCCATGATCCGGTCGAGGAGCTGGCCGCTTGCCCCCACGAAAGGCAGGCCCTTCAGGTCTTCATCACGCCCCGGCGCCTCGCCAACGAACATGAGCGGCGCCTGAGGATTGCCATCGGCAAACACAAGCTGCGTCGCCGTGCGCTTGAGGCCGCAGCCCTCGAAGGACAGGAGCGCGGCCTTCAGCGCATCCAGCGTCGCGCAGCCTTGCGCGATGTCCTGCGCGGCCTGGGTGCTGGCGGCGGGCGCAGCGGCCGGCCTTGCAGGTTCCGTAACGCTGGCCGCGCGTGGGGCGGGGACATCGGGCGCGCGCGGCGACGCGAGGGGCTCCGGCCTTGGCGCTTCGAAGCGGTTGAGAGGCTCATCCCCGATGGCCTCATCGCACCCCGCCGCGATAAGGAACGCAAGCGCGCGCAAAGGGTCGTGCCGCAAGGGGTCATCAAGGCTCATGGGCGGAAGGTTACGCGAAGCAAGGATCGCCCGTCGAGCCTCATCGAAAGGCGATTTCGTCGCTGAGGCAAAGAGTTGACCTCCTTGGCAAGCCCGCCTCATAAGAGGGGCGCATGCCGCAAGGATTGCAGGCAGGAAAATGACGGAGGATCGGATGGCGCAGGACCGGCCGCAGCGCGAGTCCATGGAGTATGACGTGGTGATCGTGGGGGCGGGCCCCGCGGGTCTCTCGGCCGCGATCCGCCTGAAACAGCTGGCTCAGGCCGAGGGCCGCGAGATCTCGGTCTGCGTCCTTGAAAAGGGTTCCGAGGTCGGCGCGCATATCCTATCAGGCGCCGTCATCGATCCTTGCGCCCTGAACGAGCTCATTCCCGATTGGAAAGAGAAGGGCGCCCCCATCGACACGCCGGTGACCGATGACCGTTTCATGTTTTTGGGGCCGGCGGGTTCGGTGCGCTTTCCCAACTTCCTGTTTCCGCCCCTCATGTACAATCACGGCAACTATATTGTCAGCCTGGGCGAGGTTTGCCGCTGGCTGGCGAAGGAGGCCGAAAGCCTCGGCGCAGAGATCTATCCCGGCTTTGCCGCCGCCGAGGTGCTGTTCAACGCGGATGGCAGCGTGAAGGGCGTCGCCACGGGCGACATGGGTATCGCGCGCGACGGCCACCACAAGGACGCCTACACACCCGGCATGGAGCTGCACGGCAAGTACACGCTCATCGCCGAGGGTGTGCGCGGCAGCCTGGCCAAGCAGCTCATCAAGCGCTTCGCCCTCGACAAGAATGCCGAGCCGCAGAAATTCGGCATCGGCCTGAAGGAGCTGTGGGAGTTGCCGCCCGACAAGCACCAGCGCGGCCTTGTGCTGCACACGATGGGCTGGCCGCTCTCGAACGGCACCGGCGGCGGCAGCTTCATGTATCACTTCGGCGAGAATCTGGTGTCGGTGGGTTTCGTCGTTCACCTCAACTACACGAACCCCTATCTCTCGCCCTTCGATGAGTTTCAGCGGTTCAAGACACACCCCTCGATTCGGCCCTTCCTCGAAGGCGGTAAGCGCATCGCCTATGGCGCGCGCGCGATCACCGAAGGCGGGCTGCAGTCGATCCCCAAGCTCACATTCCCGGGGGGCGCGCTGCTGGGCTGCTCGGCGGGTCTTGTGAACGTGCCGCGCATCAAGGGCAGCCACAATGCGATGTACTCGGGCATGCTTGCCGCGCGGGCTATTGTCGATGCGCTGGCGAGCGATCGTGCGCATGATGAACTGACGGACTATGAGGAGGCTCTGCGCTCCTCGCCCGTCAACACCGACCTGAAGCGCGTGCGCAATGTCAAACCGCTCTGGTCGAATTTAGGCACGCTTCTGGGTGTTCCCCTGGGCGCCTTCGACATGTGGATGAACCAGCTTTTCGGCATCAGTCTTTTTGGCACGTTAAAGCACGGTAAGGCGGACTATGCGGCGCTGAAACCCTTAAGCCAGAGCCGCCCGATCGCCTATCCAAAGCCTGACGGCGTTGTCAGTTTCGACAAGCTCTCCTCGGTGTTTCTCTCCAACACCAACCACGAGGAAGATCAGCCGATTCACCTCACTTTGCGCGATCCGGCTATTCCAATTCGGCACAATCTTCCTACCTATGGAGAGCCTGCGCGGCTCTATTGCCCCGCGGGCGTATATGAGGTTGTGTATGATGCTGATGGAAAGAATCCGCGCTTCGTGATTAACGCGCAGAACTGCGTTCACTGCAAAACCTGCGACATCAAGGATCCCTCCCAGAACATCAATTGGGTGGTGCCCGAAGGCGGCGGAGGACCCAACTATCCCAATATGTAGCAAGGCGGACCGCGTGCATTCAGACGCCGAAAGGAAGTGGGGAAAGGGGCTCGTCGTCGCGCTCCTCTCCCTGATGACGCTGATGAGCCTCACCGCCTGCGCCGGCATGGGCGGCGGCAACCCCGATCCCCGCGAGAGCTCGGGCTCGATCTATGGCGATCTCCTCGTCGCGCGGATCGCGGGCGGTGAGCGCGATGCCGAAATCGCGGCCTCCCGCTATGCGGCCGCCGTGAGGGCCGATCCAGGCAACGCCGATCTCATCGAGCGCGCCTTTCTTTATTCGCTGTCGGCTGGCGACACGGCGGCGGCCTATGCCTACGCCGATGAATTGGTGGCAAAGGGATCGGACGCCCCGTTGCCGCGCCTGGCGCGCGGGGTGAGGGACATCAACGAGGCCCGCTATGATTCCGCCGCGGCGGAATTCGCCGCCGCCGGCAACGGCACCGCGTCGAGCTTCACCGCAAGCGTGCTCTCCGCCTGGGCCCTGGCGGGCAAAAAGGATTGGGACGGCGCGCTGAAGCTGCTCGATGAAGCGCCCGGCCGTGAAAAGAACCGGCAATTCGTCAACTATCATCGGGGCCTCATCCGCGCCCAGGCGGGCCGTTGGGATGCCGCCGGCAAGGCCTTTGCCGAGGCCTTGGAGGGCGAGCGGCCCAATCCGCGCATCATCGAGGCCGAGCTGGCCGTCCTTTGCGCCATGGGCCGGATGGAAGGCGCGCGCGACATTCTTGCCAGCGCTGGCGCCGACACCGGCAGTCCGCTGCTGGAGGCGGCGCGCGCCAGGCTGAACGCGGGCAAGCCCGTGCCCCTTCCGGCGGCGACGGCGCGCGAGGGCCTGGCCGAAGCGCTCTATGGATTGGCGGGTGCCGCGGTCCAGGACCGGGGCATCGACCTGCCCATTCTCTCGCTGCGTCTCGCCATCGATGCCCGGCCCGATTTCGATGTGGGCCTCACCTTCCTGGCCGAGCTCTATGAGGCGGCCGAGAAATGGGATCTCGCGCAAGGAGCCTATCGCCGCATTGGCAGGGATTCGCCCTTCTATGAGAACGCGCAGATCGCGATCGCGCGTCTCCTCGATGAAGAGGACAAGACCGACGAGGCGATCGAGACGCTCGACGCGCTCGCCGCCAAGGCAAAGGACGGGTTCAACGTGCGCGTCGCCAAGGGCGATGTGCTGCGCAAGCGCGAGCGCTGGGCGCAGGCCGCGACGGCCTATGCCGAGGCGCTTGCCGATCTGAAGGCGCCGGAGCGCCGCCATTGGGTCGTCTACTACATGCACGGCATCACGCTTGAGCGTTCCAAAAAATGGGACGAGGCCGAGCGCCAGCTTCAGACGGCCTTGAAGCTCGAGCCTGATCAGCCCCTGGTGCTGAACTATCTCGGCTACACCTGGATCGAACATGGCGTCCGCCTTGATGAGGCGATGGCGATGATTGAGCGCGCGGTCGAACTGCGCCCGACCGATGGCTACATCATCGACAGCCTCGGCTGGGCGCATTACCGCCTTGGCAACTACAAGAAGGCGGTCGAATATATTGAGCAGGCCGTGCTGCTGCAGCCGGGCGATCCCACCATCAACGACCACCTGGGCGATGCCTATTGGAAGGTCGGACGCCAGCGCGAGGCGCGTTTCCAATGGCGGCACGCGCTCACCTTCAAGCCCGAGGATGATCAGGTTCCCTTGATCAGGGACAAGCTTGAAAATGGCCTCGACAGGGCGACGGTGGCTCGCGAAGCGCGCGATGAAGGTCCCGCGCGCTGATGCGCGTGCGTGCGCCTGCAAAGCTCAATCTCTTTCTCCACGTGGGCGGGCGGCGCGCCGACGGCTATCACGAATTGGCAAGCCTCGTGGCCTTTGCCGCCTATGGTGATGAGCTGCACGCCGTCGCGGCGGAGCAGGCCTCGCTTGCGATTGAGGGGCCCTTCGCGCGGGGGCTGAAGGCGGATGAAGACAACCTCGTCATCAAGGCCATGCGCGCGCTTCAACAGGTGGCAAGAGAAAAGCGGCAGGAGACGCCGCCTGTCGCGCTCTCGCTAAAGAAAAATCTCCCCCTCGCATCGGGCATCGGCGGCGGCTCGAGTGACGCGGCGGCGACGCTGAAACTGCTCTCGCTCCTGTGGGACATGCGCCTTGGCGAGGCTGCGCTGGCCAAGCTGGGTCTCGCTCTGGGCGCGGATCTGCCCGTCTGCGTGGCGGCGCGAACGATGCTGGTGGAAGGGATCGGCGAGCGCTTGACGCCTGCGCCGCGCATGCCGCCGGCGGCGACCCTGCTGCTCAATCCCGGGATCGAGGTCCCAACCGCGCGCGTGTTCCAAGGGTTGAAGGCCCGCAGCGGCGCGGTGGCGCCCGCGCTGCCCCCATCGTTCAGCGACGCCGAGGATTTGGCGAACTGGCTGCTCGCGACCCGCAACGATCTTGAAGCGCCCGCCATCGCCCTCGCGCCGGCGATCAAGGACTGCCTCGATGAATTGCGCCGCACGCAAGGCTGCCTCCTTGCGCGCATGTCGGGTTCCGGAGCGACGTGTTTTGCGCTCTATGCAAGTGAAATGGATGCGATGTCAGCGCAAGAAGAGCTTGGCCGCACCGCGCCCGGCTGGTGGAGCGCAGCGACCCACCTCGCCGCGTGATTGGGGATTCCTCATCCTTCGAGGGCCGCGAAGAGCGGCCACCTCAGGATGAGGTACTTTTTTGAGTCCTCACCCGGAGGTGCGAGCCTTCGCGGGGTCAGCGAAGGGTGAGGAATGACGCCAGCCTAATACGCCCGCGCGATACAGAAATCGGCAAGGCCGAGCAGCGCCTGCGCATAGGCATTGTCGGGGAGGTCATCGAGTGCCGCCTTGGCCTCCTCGGCATAGCGCCGGGCGCGTGCGAGCGTGTCGGTGATCGCATGGCTGCGCTCAACAAGCGCGATCGCGTGGGAGAGATCACCCTCGCTCTGGCGCACATCGCTGATCGTGCGCCGCCAGAAGGATTTCTCTTCTTCACCGGCACGCGCAAAGGCGAGGATGGCGGGCAGCGTCACCTTGCCTTCCCGGAAATCGTCGCCCACATCCTTGCCCATCGCCGCCTGCCGCCCTGAATAGTCGAGCGCGTCATCGACAAGCTGGAACGCAATGCCCAGCTTGAGGCCATAGGCTGCCATGGCCGCAACTTCACCGGCGCTGCGCCGGGCGGCGACCGCGCCCACTTTTGCGGCGGCCTCGAACAGGGCGGCGGTCTTTGCCGCGACGACCTGGAGATAGAGGCTCTCGCTCGTTTCGAGATTGCCGATCGAGGAAAGCTGCATCACCTCGCCCTCGGCGATGACGGCCGATGCATTGGCGAGAATGCCGAGGATCTCGACCGACTCCGCCTCGACCATGAGCTGGAACGAGCGGCTGAAGAGAAAATCGCCGACGAGCACGCTGGCCGAATTGCCCCAGACGATGTTGGCCGTCGGGCGCCCGCGCCGCAGCTTGCTCTGATCAACGACATCGTCATGCAACAGCGTGGCGGTGTGGATGAACTCGACCGCCGCGGCGAGCTTGATGTGGTGATCGCCCTCATAGCCGCACAATCGCGCGGCGGCGAGCGTGAGCATCGGGCGCAGCCGCTTGCCGCCTGCCTAGATGAGATGCGCGGCGAGTTGCGGGATCAGCGGCACGTCGCTTTTCATCCGCTCAAGGATGAGCGCATTGACCCGGCCAAGATCGTGCCGCAGCAGTGCGATCAGATGATCGACCGCTTCGGCCGAAGAAGGGCGCGGGGGCGCAAGGGGCAGAACGGCGCGCACGTCAGCTCCAGGTTGCGTAAGGTTCTCGATTGGCACGACAATAGGAATGAGGCCTCTGCGGGGTCAAGCAAGGCAGGGTATATCCCATGCCCCCAAAGGGCCGCGCCGGATGGGGAAGGGCTCGGCAAGGGACGGGGATGAAAGGATTTATCCACATGTTGACGGGCACACACCACGAAGTCGGGCCAATGTCTAGAACGCGGTTGAGGCGAAACGGGGCAGGCTCGGCTTTCGGTTAATGAAGATGGATCGCGGCGGCGAGAGGGACGGGCGGCAGAACGACGCACCCGGCGAGGACTTCACCGACGACGCCTTTCTGGGCGGGAGACTGCAGGCTCTGCAGCCGCGCAAGGGTTTTCGCGCCGGGCTCGATACGGTGTTTCTGGCGGCTGCGATCGCGGCCGGCGAAGGAGCGCGCGTCCTGGAATTGGGCGCGGGCGCAGGGATCGCGGCGCTGTGCCTCGCGCTGCGCACGGGCGCAAGCGTGATGGGGATCGAGCGCGAGCCATGGCTTGCCAACCTCGCTTGCGAAAACGCGCGCCGCAACGGACTTGCCGAGCGCGTGGCGTTCGCGTGCGCCGATGCGCTCAACTACCGCACCGACCGGCCCTTCGATGTGGTCATGGCAAACCCGCCCTACAACGATGCCCGCCACGGCACGCCAACCCCCATCGCGAAAAAGCGCGGCAGCGTGCTGCATGAGGGCGGGGGCATCGCAGCCTGGGTGAAGGCGGCGCACGAAAATTTGAAGCCGGGCGGCGCGGCTTATTTCATTTACCGCGCCGATCGCGGGGAAGATTTGCTGCGCGCACTCGCAACCGATTTCGCGCAAGTACTGTGGCTGCCGCTTATGCCGCGCGAGGGCGAGCAGCCGCGCCGTGTCATCATCCGCGCCCGGATGGCGCCCGCCGCGCCCTTGCGCCGCGTGGAGGGCTTTGTCCTGCATGGGCAGATAACGAAGTACACGCCGCAAGCAGAGGCGATCCTGCGCCATGGGGCGGCGCTCGATCTGGAGACCGGGCAGACGGGATCGGCTATCACCTAACTTGGCCTACGCGGGCAAAACCGGTATAGGCGTGCGGGCGATGATCAAATGGCTCTATCGGCGCCTCAGGCGCTTGAACCCTTATGGCAAGCAGCCCGCGCTGGTGGCGGTGATCCGCCTCAATGGCACGATCGCGGCCAGTCAGTCTCCTTTTTCCTCCAGCCTCAGCCTGGCGAGCCTTGCTCCCTTGCTCTCCCGCGCGTTCGAATCGGCCGGCGTGAAGGCCGTCGCCTTTCTCGTCAACTCGCCGGGCGGTGCGGCGGCGCAATCCTCCCTCATCTTCAAGCGCATCCGCGCGCTTGCGCAGGAAAAATCGATCAAGGTCTTCGCCTTCTGCGAGGATGTGGCGGCAAGCGGCGGCTATATGCTCGCCTGCGCGGCCGATGAGATCTATGCCGATGAAAGCTCGATCGTCGGCTCGATCGGCGTCATCTCGGGCGGTTTTGGCTTTGACCGGCTGATCGAGAAGCTGGGTGTCGATCGGCGCACCTATCCGATGGGCGAGCACAAGGACATGCTCGACCCCTTCCGTCCCGAGCGGCCCGAGGACGTGGCGCGGCTGAAGGAGATTCAAGGCCATGCCCACAACGCCTTCATTGCGCTTGTGAAGGAGCGACGCGGCTCGCGCCTGAAGGGTGAGGAGGGCGAATTGTTCTCAGGCGCCTTCTGGTCGGGCAGGCAGGCCGAGACGCTGGGCCTCATCGACGGTATCGGCGACTTGCGCTCTGTCATGCGCCGCAAATATGGCGAGGACGTCTATTTCTGGCTCATCTCGGGCGAGCGCGGCTGGTGGCTCCCCGGCGTCGGCGTCTCCGGGCGCAAGACCGAGGCGATGCCGGGCGGCTGGGCGCAAGCCCTTCTCAACGCGCTCGAAGCGCGCCTGCTCTGGTCCCGCTTCGGCCTTTAGAGCGTGATGCGGAAAAGTGGGTACCGGTTTTCCGCAAAATCACGCGACAATCAAAGACCTGGAGCGTGATGCGGAAATCTTGACCGTCCCGGGCGGCGCCCATTAGGGTCCCGCGCGCCTCGAAAGCCCCAAGACACCTCATGACCCAAGCCCCCGACCGCTCCTTCCAAGGACTGATTATGACGCTCCAGCGCTTCTGGGCGGATCAGGGCTGCGTCATCCTGCAGCCCTATGACATGGAGATGGGGGCAGGCACCTTCCACCCCGCAACCACGTTGCGTGCGCTGGGGCCACGGCCCTGGAAGGCCGCCTATGTCCAGCCCTCGCGCCGGCCCAAGGATGGCCGCTATGGCGAGAACCCGAACCGGTTTCAGCGCTATTACCAGTTTCAGGTGATCTTGAAGCCCAATCCCGACAACATCCAGGACCTCTATCTTCAGTCCTTGCGCGCGCTTGGCATCGATCCCCTGCTGCACGACATCCGCTTTGTCGAGGACGATTGGGAAAGCCCGACGCTGGGCGCCTGGGGCCTTGGCTGGGAGGTGTGGTGCGACGGCATGGAGGTGACGCAGTACACCTATTTCCAGCAGGTGGGCGGCCTCGACTGTAACCCGGTCGCGGGCGAGATCACCTATGGCCTGGAGCGCCTCGCCATGTATGTGCAGGGCGTCGATAACGGCTATGACATTGCCTATAACACGATGGACCGACAATCGGCCGATTTCATGTCCTGGGGCGATGTCTATCACCAGAACGAGATCGAGCAGTCCGGCTTCAATTTCGAGCATGCCGACACCGAGGCGCTGTTCCGCCACTTCAAGGAGGCGGAAGGTCAGTGCCAGCTCTTGCTCGAGGCCAAGGTCGGCCGCGATCCCGCCCACCCTGATTGGACCCATGTCCTGCCCGCCTATGAGCAATGCGTGCGGGCAAGTCACGCCTTCAATCTGCTCGATGCGCGCGGCGTCATCTCGGTGACCGAGCGCCAAGCCTATATCGGCCGTGTGCGCATGCTCGCCAAGGCCTGCGCGGAAGCCTGGGTGAAAAGCCCGCAAGGTCGCACGCCGGGCGCCGGCCTGGGCGGGGTGGAAAAATAGTCGATGCCCCAGCTTCTGCTCGAGCTGTTTTCAGAAGAGATCCCCGCGCGCATGCAGGGCGAGGCTGCCCGTGAGCTTGAGCGCCAGATCCTCAGTGCACTGACCGACCGCGCCTATCTGCACGAGGGCGCAAAGGCCTTTGCAACGCCGCGCCGCCTCGCGCTGGTCATCGAGGGCCTGGCGGTTCGCCAGCCCGACATGCGCGAGGAGCGAAAAGGCCCGCGCGTCAACGCACCGGAAGCCGCGCTGCAGGGATTCCTGAAGTCAACGGGGCTCACCAAGGAGCAGTTGACAGTTCAGAAGGACCCAAAGGGTGATTTCTACTTGGCCGTGATCGAGCGCAAGGGCCGCCCGACCGAGGAGGTGATCGCGGAGATCGTTCCGCAGATCGTGCGCAACTTCCCCTGGCCGAAATCCATGCGCTCGGGCACGAAATCGCTCACCTGGGTGCGCCCGTTGCAATCGATCCTCTGCGTCTTTGCAGGCGAGATCGTCCCCTTCGAGATCGACGGCATCAAAAGCGGCAACACGACGCGCGGCCACCGCTTCATGAGCGAAGGGGAGATCGCGGCCACCAATTTTGAGACGTACACGGATAAATTGCGCCGTGCCTGTGTCATCCTCGATGCCGCCGAGCGCAAGGACATCATCCGCCATCAGGCAAGGACGCTCGCCTTCACGCTCGGCCTTGACTGGATCGAGGACGAGGCGCTGCTCGATGAGGTCGCGGGCCTCGTTGAGTATCCGGTTGTGCTCGCAGGCGCGTTCGACGAGGCATTCTTGAGTGTGCCGCAGGAGATCCTCATCTCGACCATGCGCGCGAACCAGAAATATTTCGCGCTGCGCCACCCTCATCCTGAGGTGCGCTCGCAGAGCGCCTCGAAGGATGACGCCCGCCGCCTTGCCAACAAGTTCCTGCTTGTCGCCAATATCGAGGCGAAGGATGGCGGCAAGGCGATCATCGAGGGCAATGAGCGCGTGCTGCGCGCGCGGCTCTCGGATGCGAAATTCTTCTGGGATCAGGACCTGAAGGAAACGCTGGAAAGCCGTCTCGAAAAGCTGAAGCCCATCGTCTTCCACGAAAAACTGGGCACGCAGTATGAGCGCGTCCTGCGCATCGAGGCGCTGGCGGGCGAGATCGCGAAGATCATCAAGGCCGACGTGGAGGGCGCAAGACGGGCGGCGCGGCTCTGCAAAGCCGACCTTGTCTCGCAGACCGTGGGTGAGTTCCCGGAAGTGCAGGGCATCATCGGCGGCCACCTCGCGCGCGCCGAGGGCCTGGGAGATGAGATCGCCGGTGCGATCCGCGATCACTATAGGCCCGTGGGACCGAACGACGCGGTGCCGGCCGCGCCCGTCTCCATCGCCGTCGCCCTGGCGGACAAGCTGGATACGCTGTTGAACTTCTGGCTGATCGAGGAACTGCCGACCGGCTCCAAGGACCCCTTCGCCTTGCGCCGCGCCGGGCTCGGCCTCATTCGAACAGCCCTCGAAAATAGGCTACGAATCCAGCTGAGAGATTATGGCCTTCGCATACTGTCTGAAGACTCACCCGTGCGCTTCAAGGTGAAGGCAGGCCCAGATGCGAAAAAAATCGTCGAAAATTTGCTCGCCTTCCTCGCCGACCGCCTGAAGGTGGCCTTGCGCGAAAAGGGCACGCGCCACGACCTCATCGACGCCGTGTTCGCTCTGCCGGGCCAGGACGACCTCGTCCTCATCGTCCGCCGCGTCGAGGCGCTCCAGCGTTTCCTGAGAACCGATGACGGCACGACCCTGCTTGCCGGGTACAAGCGCGCGGTCAACATCCTCAAGATTGAGGAAAAGAAGGACAAGACGACCTTCACGGGCCACCCGGACCCTGCGCTCCTCGTGGAGCCTGCCGAACAAGCGCTCTTCAAGGTGATCGCCGAGGCGAACGACCTTCTGGCGGCGGAATTGGAGCGTGAGCGCTTCGATGAGGCGATGACCGTCATGGCCCGCCTTCGCGCGCCGGTCGATGCCTTCTTTGAGAAGGTGACGGTGAACGCCCCCGATCCGGCTTTGCGCGAGAACCGCCTCAAACTGCTGGCGCAGATCCGCGATGCCTGCCACGGCCTCGCCGATTTCGGCCGGATTGAGGGCTGACGCTCTCCTCACGATCCGCTAAACACGCCAGGTTGGCCCCTGGCGGCACGAGTAGAGGAAGAGACCATGACCAAATGGGTGTACAGCTTCGGCGCAGGAAAGGCCGAGGGCGCCGCTGCGATGAAGAACACGCTGGGCGGCAAGGGCGCGAATTTGGCCGAGATGGCCAATCTCGGCCTGCCGGTGCCGCCGGGCTTTACCGTCACGACCGAGGTCTGCACCTATTACTATGCCAATGGCCGCACCTATCCGGCCGAACTCCAATCCGCCGTCGATGCCGCGTTGAAGGCGGTTGGCGAGATGGTCGGCCGCGTTTTCGGCGATCCCGCCGCGCCGCTGCTCGTCTCTGTCCGCTCCGGCGCGCGCGCCTCGATGCCCGGCATGATGGACACCGTCCTCAATCTCGGCCTCAACGATGCGACGGTTGCGGGCCTTGAGCGGCAGAGTGGTAATCCCCGTTTCGCCTGGGATTCCTATCGCCGCTTCATCACCATGTATTCCGACGTCGTGCTCGATGTCGGCCATGAGAATTTCGAGGAGATCCTCGATGATGTGAAGGATGAAAAGGGCGTCACGCTCGACACCGAACTCGACGCCGATGACTTGAAGCGCGTCGTTGCGCTTTTCAAGGCGCGTGTGGAGAGCGAGACGGGCCGGCCTTTCCCCCAAGATCCTCATGAGCAGCTCTGGGGTGCGATCGGCGCCGTCTTTGCCTCCTGGATGAACGCCCGCGCGATCACCTATCGCCGCCTGCACAACATCCCCGAAGGCTGGGGCACGGCGGTGAATGTCCAGGCGATGGTGTTCGGCAACATGGGCGAGGATTCCGCGACCGGCGTTGCCTTCACACGCAATCCCTCCACCGGCGAGAACGCGCTTTACGGCGAATTCCTCGTGAACGCGCAAGGCGAGGATGTGGTGGCGGGCCTGCGCACGCCCCAATCGATCACGCTCGCGGCGAAAAAGGCATCCGGCTCCAACCTTCCCGCAATGGAAGAGCGCCTGCCCGACACCTTCAAGGAACTGACGGCGATAACGGAGCGGCTGGAGCGTCACTACCGTGACATGCAGGACATTGAGTTCACGGTCGAGCGCGGCCGGCTCTGGATGCTGCAGACCCGCTCGGGCAAGCGCACGGCCAAGGCCGCGCTCAAGATCGCGGTCGACATGGTGGGCGAGGGCCTCATATCGCAGGAAGATGCGATCCGTCGCATCGATCCAGCATCCCTTGATCAGCTTCTCCATCCAACGCTTGACCCCAACGCGCCGAAAAAGGTGATCGCGAACGGCCTTCCCGCCTCGCCGGGCGCCGCCAGCGGAGAGGTCGTCTTTGAGGCAGGTGAGGCCGAAAGCCTCGCCGCCGCGGGGCGCGACGTCATTCTCGTGCGCGTCGAGACGAGTCCTGAAGACATTCACGGCATGCATGCGGCCAAGGGCATCCTGACCGCGCGCGGCGGCATGACCAGCCACGCGGCCGTGGTGGCGCGCGGCATGGGCCGCCCTTGCGTCTCCGGCGCGGGCAGCCTGCGCATCGATATGGGACGCCAGTGTTTCGCCGCCCCGGGCGTGAGCGTGAACAAGGGTGATCTCATCACCCTCGATGGCAGCACGGGCCAGGTATTCCTTGGCCGTGTGCCGACGATTGACCCTGAATTGTCGGGCGATTTCGCCACCCTCATGGGCTGGGCGGACAGGCATCGCCGCATGAAGGTGCGGGCCAATGCCGAGACGCCTCAGGACGCGCGCGTCGCCCGCGGCTTCGGCGCGGAGGGCATCGGCCTTTGCCGCACCGAGCACATGTTCTTCGATGCCGAGCGCATCATCGCCGTGCGCGAGATGATCCTCGCCGAATCAGAGGCCGGGAGGAAGGCGGCGCTGGCCAAGATCCTGCCGATGCAGCGACAGGACTTCGCCGACCTCTTCCGCATCATGAAGGGTCTGCCCGTCACCATCCGCCTGCTCGATCCGCCGCTGCACGAATTCCTGCCCAAGACGGAGGCCGAGATCGCCGAAGTCGCCAAGGCCGCGAAACTGGATGCGCGCCGCCTCGCCCAGCGCATCGATGATTTGCATGAGTTCAATCCCATGCTTGGCCATCGCGGGTGCCGATTGGGCATCACCTATCCTGAAATCTATGAGATGCAGGCCCGCGCCATTTTCGAAGCCGCGATCGAGGCGGGAAAGGACACGGGCGAGCATGTGATCCCCGAGATCATGATCCCGCTCGTCGCCATGCGTGCCGAGCTGGAAATGCTCAAGGCCCGCGTCGCGGCCGTGGCGGCGGCGGTGGAGGCCGAGCAGAAGGTCAGGCTCGACTATCTCATCGGCACGATGATTGAGCTGCCGCGCGCCGCCTTGCGTGCGGGCGAGATAGCGGGCGCGGCCGAATTCTTCTCCTTCGGCACCAATGACCTCACCCAGACGACCTATGGCATCAGCCGCGACGACAGCGCGCGCTTTCTTGAGGAATACCGCGCCAAGGGCCTCATCGAGACCGATCCCTTTGTCAGCCTCGACACGGACGGGGTGGGAGAGCTTGTAAAGATCGCGGCGGAGCGGGGCAGGGCGGCGCGTCCGGGCCTGAAGCTTGGCATTTGCGGTGAGCATGGCGGTGACCCCGGCTCGATCCGGTTCTGCGGTCAGGTGGGGCTCGACTATGTATCCTGCTCGCCCTTCCGCGTGCCGATCGCCCGCCTCGCCGCCGCCCAGGCGAGCCTCTGAATAATAGACCTCACGCCTCGAGGGTCGCGGATGCAGCCCTCGAGGGATGCGAACCGCGAACCATCCCCCGCCCCCCGCCCCTCCCCACGAACGGGGGAGGGGTTATGCATGGCAACCACCTTCCCAAAAAGGCGAGGTCGGACACCGTGAGGCGTCCGGGTGGGGGGGCCGTCTTTGACGCAAAATGTCCTCACCCAGAGGTGGCCGCATCTGCGGCCCACGAAGGGTGAGGAAACCCCAAACTGTCATGGCCCGGCTTCGACCGGGCCATCCACCTTTCACATTCATCTCATCCTTCGAGGGCCGCGAAG
>JACADY010000050.1 GCA_013389115.1 Alphaproteobacteria bacterium | reverse complement strand
TGAGCACGGTCATGGTCGCCGGCCTCGGCTTCATCGTCGCCAACAACAACCTCGCCGCCGGCGCAAGCGGCCTGAAGAGCGTCGAGGGCGACGCCCGCCTTGGCGATGCGCTCTCCCAGCTTGGGCTTGATGCTGAACCCGCCGCCGGCCCGCAAAAGGCGCAAGGCGAGCCGACCGCCGATGTCATAGAGCGAACGGGCTCACGCTGTCCGCCCGGCTACAACAAGATGGACAGCAATCCCGCCCTGTGCCAGCGCACCGGCAAGGCGGACCCCCTCGTCAATCTCGACCTGCAGGACTGGTTCGTCTTCCGCAGCCTGCCCGAGGAATGGCGCAAGAACGCGCAGGTGAACCTCTGGCTCATCTTCGCCACGATGATCTTCTTCGTCATCACCGCCATCGCCGCGCTGTATCTGGAATCGGCCGAGCGTAACGTGCGCAACTTCATTGAGGCGTTCGACTATAACCGCCGCCGCAAGGATTACACCCGGTTCAGCGGCACCGCCCCCTGATGATGACGCGCCGCGCTGGCTTTGTGCCGTGTCTTGACGTTATGCATGCGCCCGCGGGTAACTGTCATGTGTCTCGCCTAAAAGGGCGCGCACGGGCAATGGTCTATTGAGCAGGTTCGCGATGCGTATCGTTTCCATGTTGGTTGGTCTTCTCATCCTGGGCGGCGGCTTTGCCTATATCGTCGCCCTGCGGCAGTCCGACAAAATGAGTTTTGCCGACGTGATGGGCACGATCGGCGTGAGCGTCCCTGGCGAGGAAGTGCTCGAAAAGGAATATGCCGCCGCCGACGTGACGACGGGCGAGGGTGAAGGCGAGATTCGCCGCATCGTCATCGGCCTTGACCTGTCGGCCTCGAACCCGCTCGTCAGCAATCCCGAATATGCAGCCAAGGCGGCCGAGCGCGTCGCCGGCATGATCACGCCTTTGGGCTTCCGCTCCGAAGTGGTCATGCGCACCTTCGGCGCCTATGGCGGCGGTGGGAACAGCTTCCGCTTCGACGCGACGATCTCCAGCCGCTATCGGCCCGAGGACATGGCGGCCGAGGTGAAAACCCTCATCGCCTCGACGCCCGCCCTCATCAAGCGCGGCGTCTGGCAGACGCAGCAGCAGACGAACATCCTCGGTTGGCTTGAAAACATGTCCCAGGTGGTCGATTGCAAGGGCATGAAGACGACCTATGTGCTCCTCACCGACGGGCTTGAGGATTCCGAGTATGTGCGCCTGAAGAACAAGAACGCGACCCTGCCCGTCCCCAACCCCGCCCTTTTTCGCGGCTGCGACGAGCTGATCTTTCTGGGGCTGGGACGAGGGACGCAAAGCCCGGAAACGACCGGCCGCCTGCGTGAGGAATGGCATCTCTGGGCCGATAAGGCGGGCTTTCGTTCCTATGTCGGCCTCAACGATTGGTAGGCGGCTTGGCGCAAAGCGCCGTAAGATCCAGGCACGATGAATCACTTTGAGTACAGGAACGGCGTGCTTTACGCAGAGGAAGTGCCGCTGCCGGAAATCGCCGGCGCGGTAGGCACGCCCTTTTACTGCTATGCGACGGCAACGCTGCTGCGCCACTTCGATGTCTTCAAGCAGGCGCTGCCGCAAGACACGCTCATTGCCTATGCCTTGAAGGCGAATTCGAACCTTGCCGTCATCCGCACCCTCGCGCGTGAGGGCGCGGGCGCCGATGTCGTCTCCGAGGGCGAGTTCCGCCGCGCCTTGGCGGCGGGCGTTCCCCCCGGTCGCATCGTCTTTTCGGGCGTTGGCAAATCGGCGCGCGAACTTGCGTTTGCGCTCGATGTGGGCCTTTACCAGATCAATGTCGAGGGAGAGCCGGAGCTGGAACTCTTGAGCGCGCTTGCCGCGTCCAAGGGCGCGCAGGCCGCCATCACGATCCGGGTCAATCCCGACATCGATGCCAAGACCCACGCCAAGATCACGACCGGCAAGGGCGAGAACAAGTTCGGCGTGCCCTGGGAGCGCGCGCGCGAGCTCTATGCCAAGGCCGCGCGCCTGCCCGGCCTCAAGGTCGTTGGCGCCGACGTTCATATCGGCAGCCAGATCACGGATCTTGCCCCCATGGAAAAGGCCGTGCGCCGGGTCATGGATCTCGTGGCCATGCTGCGCGAGGACGGACACGCGATCGCGCGCCTCGACCTCGGCGGAGGCCTTGGCGTGCCTTACGACCAGCGCGCGGAGCCCCCGCCTTTGCCGGCCGCCTATGGCGAGATGGTCACAAGCCTGACAAAGGGCCATGACCTGCGCCTGATCGTGGAGCCGGGCCGGCTGATCACCGGCAATGCGGGCATCCTCGTCGCCCAGGTGCTCTATGTGAAGGAAGGGCTGAACCGGCGTTTCCTGATCCTCGATGCGGGCATGAATGACCTCATCCGCCCGACCCTTTATGAGGCGTTTCACGAGATTGTGCCGGTCAGGCACAATTCTGCCTCGACCCGCGTTTACGATGTGGTGGGGCCGGTCTGCGAGAGTGGCGATGTTTTCGCACGCGATCGTGAACTGCCTGAGTTTGCGCCGGGCGATCTCGTTGCTATCCTCACCGCTGGTGCCTATGGAGCGGTGCAGGCGAACGAGTACAATACCCGTCCGCTGGTGCCCGAAGTGCTGGTGAACGGCGCAAGGATGAGCGTCATCCGCCGGCGGCGGACCTACGAGGAAATTCTTGGACAAGACCACATTCCCGACTGGCTCGCCTGAGGGTCCCGCAGAAGGATTCCCCTTCCGCGTGGAGGCGCGCATCTGGGCCTCGCGGATCGCGCTGACGGGCGAGACCGTCTGGCCGCTGCTCTGGCCGGCCCTTGGGATCATCGCGGTCTTCACTGGCCTCTCGCTTTTCGAGTTCTGGGCCCTTGTTCCGGCCTGGGCGCATGCAAGTGCCATCATCCTGTCGGTGATGGCAACGCTGATCGCGCTGGCCTATTCCTTTGAGGACTTTGTGCTCCCGGCGCGCGCGGACGCCATTCGCCGCCTTGAGCGGACGAACCGCCTGGAGCATCGCCCGCTCATCGCGCTTGAGGACCGCCCGGCCGCGCCCATCGACGGCGCCGCCGCACAGCTCTGGCGCATCCATCGTCAGCGGATGGCCGAGCGGTTGAAGGATCTGGTGATCGCGCTGCCCCGTTCACTGATGTCCGGGCGCGACCCCAATGCTCTGCGCGTTCTTGCGGCCCTGTTCGTCGCGGCCGGCCTGATCGCGTCGGGCTCTGATGCGCCCCGCCGGTTCCTTGCGGGCTTTGCGCCGCGCCTCACCGGTTCGGCCACCCTCCCTGTGACGCTCGATGCCTGGATCACCCCCCCCGCCTATACGCGCCAGCCGCCCGTGATGCTGAAGGCGGAAAGCGAGGGCCCCGCCGTGATTGACGTGCCCGCGGGCTCGATCCTGACGCTGCGGGTCCAGAACACGCCGCGCGCGCCGAGGATTTCCGCCTCCCCGATCTCGGACGGGGCGCCTGTCAGTCTTCCTGAGGCAAGGGCCATCGGTCCGGGCACGTTCGAGGCAACAGGCCCCCTCACCCAAAGCATGATGCTGCAGGTCTCGGCCGGCGGCTTGTCGCTCTCGCAATGGGCGATCAACGTCATTCCCGACCGCGCGCCGCAGATCGCCTTTGCCGCCCCGCCGAGTTTCTCCCCGCGCGGTGCGCTGCAGTTCCAGTTCACCGCGCGCGATGACTATGGGCTTGCCAGCGCCGAGGCCGAGATCGTGCTCGACATCGACGCCGTCAAGGAAAAGGGCTTGGCCGAAGCCATGCGTGCCGAAGGCACCGCGGCACCCCTCACCTTCCCCCTTCCCATGCCCGCGCAGAATGCCAAGGACCGCCCCTTGCGCGTGAGCAAGGACTTCACCTCCCATCGCTGGGCGGGCCTGCCCGTGCTCTTGACGCTGAAGGCGGCCGACAGCGAGGGCCAGACGGGAACGAGTGAAACCGTGCCGCTCGTCCTGCCGGAGCGCGCGTTCAATAATCCGCTCGCGCAGGCCCTTATCGAACAGCGCAAGAAGATCATCCTCACACGCGTGAGCGTGCCCAAGGCCATCCGCGTCCTCGATGCGCTCACCCTTGCGCCCGAACTCTTCTTTGAGGACGGGACGCTTTACCTCGGCATGCGTGTCGCCGCGCGCCGGCTTGAGAGCGCGCGGGAGGACAAGGATTTCGAAGCGGTCGAAAATCTCCTCTTCGATCTTGCCTTGCGCGCCGAAGATGGTGAGCGCTCGCTGGCGGAAAGCCGTCTGCGCGATCTGATGCAGCAGCTTTCGCAGGCGCTCGAGAACGGCGCCTCCGAGCAGGAGATCGCCGCCCTCATGGATGAGCTGCGCGGTGCGCTTGAGGAGTATCTGCAATCGATGGCCGAGAACCCGCCCGCCGGGGGAAGCGAGGGCGACGCCCGCGAGATCTCGCCCGAAGACCTCGCGCGCATGCTCGATGCGATTGAGAACATGGCGCGCCAGGGCTCGCGCGACAGTGCCCGTGACATGCTTGCCGAGCTTCAGCATCTGCTCGACAATTTGCAGGCCGGAAGCCCGCAAGGCGAGGCCTCCCCCGAACAGCAGGCGATGACGAAGGCCCTGGAGGATCTGAGCGCGCTGCTCGGCCGCCAGCGCGAGCTGATGGATGACACATTCCAGGAGCAGACGAAACGGGAAGGGGCAGCCCCCTCCGACCCGCGCCGGCGCGCGCCCGCCAACCCGGAATTGGAAAGCCGCCAGAAGGGGCTGCAGCAGGACCTGGACGCCATCCAGAAACAGCTTGAGGGCGCGGGCGTGGCCACGCCGGAAAACCTCCCCCGCGCGGGTGAGCACATGGGCAAGGCGGAAGATAATCTGGGCACGGATGAACTGCCCGGCGCCCTCAAGCAGCAGCAGCAGGCGATCGATCGGTTGCGCGAAAGCCTCCAGGACATGGCCCAGCAGCTTGCGCAGCAGCAGGGCCGCCAGCCCGGCAAGGGTACGGGCGCCGGTCGCGGCCGCCAGGCGGGCCGGGATCCCTTCGGCCGAGAGACGGGCACGAACGGCTCGGCCTTTGAGGGCGACGTCCAGGTGCCAAGCGAACGGGAGATGCAACGCGCGAGGGAAATCCTTGAAGAGCTGCAGCGCCGCGCCGGCGAACGCGGCCGCCCGGAGCCCGAACTCGACTATCTCGAACGTCTGCTGCGGCGGTTCTAGAGAGCCTTCCCGATAAGCATGTCCCAGCGAAGGGTTGGGAAACCCTCTTTGCTCCTCCCCCTCGCAAGGCGGAGGCGCGAGGGGGGCAGGCTCTGGCCAGATCACGTCTCCCTTTTTCCCTTGTGGGCTCTCCCCTTGCCGGAGAGGGTCGGGGTGAGGGGCATCCCCACCCCTTGCGCTCCCCTTTGCAAGGGGAGGGTTAGAACCACCCGAACCGTCATGGCCCCGGCTTGACCGGGCCATCCACCGTTCACAGGCCCACTATTCCCCCTCGACGACGTGAATGTCCGGCAGTTCGCGATAGCGCCGGTCGAGATCGAGCCCATAGCCGATCACGAACAGGTCGGGAATCTCAAAGCCGATGAAATCGGCATCGACCGCCTCGAGGCGCCGCGAGGGCTTGTCGAGCAGCACGGCCGTGCGCACCGAGCGCGCGCCCTGCGCGGCGAAATGGTCAAGCGCCGCCTTGAAGGAGCGCCCGGTATCGAGGATATCGTCGATGAAGAGCACATCGGCATCAACGAGGGGCGATTGCGGCACGAGCGTGATCTGCGGCCGCCCGGCCGAGACGAGACCCCCGCCATAGCTTTGAAGCTGCATGATATCGCAGCGAAAGCGGCACGCCCGTCGGGAAAGGGCGCGCAGGAGATCCGCCCCGAAGACGAACCCGCCCGTCATCGCGATGATGGCGGTCGTATCGGGTGCGACCGCTTTTGCGATGTCATCCGCCATGGCTTCCACGCGATCCGCGATCCGTTCGACGGGGATGAGGATGCGGGTGCGCAAGCCGCCTCAGGCGCCGCCGGGGGCGTCGGCGAATGTCACTTCGAAATCGACCGCCTCCGCGGGCGGATTGGCGAGTTTCGTTTCGAACATGCACTCCGCCTTGGGTCCGATCGCCTTCGTTTCGCACGAAACGATCCACGAATGGATCTCATTCTTCGAGCCATTGCGAAGCGCGATCTTTATGGGCGGTACCGGCACCTTGATCGTGGAGAGATTGAGCACGGTTCCCGTCACGATCAGAACCGCCTGCCCGTCCTCGATCTCGGAGCGGTGACGGACATTGTTGAACTGGAACACGTTCGATTCGATCTGCAGGAACTGGTAGAGCGAGGAGGATTGCGGCCAGGAAGCGACCACCTCGCGCCGGTACTGATAGCCGCCATAGGCGACGCTCGACACGATGATCCCGAACAGCGACCAGGCGATCACCGCGCCGATGAGCGAACGGCGCCGGCGCGGCGGTGCGAAGGCCGAGGGGTGCGGGGTTGGCGGACGCACGGGCTCGGGCCGGCGCTGTGAGGGACGCGGCTCGGCGCGCGGCGCTGGCTGCGGCGTCACCCGAGGGGCAGGTTCGGGTTCGGGTTCGGGTTCGGGCGCAGGTTCAGGCTCGGGCATGAACTGCGGCGCGGGCGCAGGCTGGGGCAGCACGAAATTGTCCGCCTCCCGCACCTTCTGCGGCGCCGGCGCCATCACGACGGGCTCTGGCTCCGGTTCTGGCTCGGGTTCCGGCTCAGGCTCGGGTTCCGGCTCAGCTTCTGGAATGGCTACTTCTTCCTGGGCGAGCTCATCGGCGGGGATCGCCTCGAAGTCGTCCTCAGGCTCGTCTTCATACGCGACCGGCTGAAACCAGCGATATTGGCAGCTGGAGCATTTAACCCAGCGGCCCGTGCTTCCATCAGGTCCGGTGATCGTCGAGCGGAAGAAGCGCTCTTCGACCGTATACCGCGTTGAACAGTTGGGGCAGGTCAGTATCATTGGCCTGGCACCGATTCCTCGTAAAACGCCTTTTGGCACAAGCGCTTTCGAGAGGCAAGCAATGTGCCAAGCCTCTCAGCGAGCCGGGCCGCCAGGCAAGATAAGATTCCATGATCCGCTTTGAAAACGTCGGAATGCGCTATGGCTCCGGGCCCGAAATCCTGCGGGACGTCACCTTTATGATTAATCCGGGTTCGTTTCATTTTGTAACCGGGGCCTCCGGGGCGGGTAAATCGACGCTACTCAAACTCATGTTTTTGGCCGAGCGGCCCTCAAGAGGACTTATTTCGCTTTTTGGCGAAGATATTGCGACGACGCCTTATGAGAATCTGCCCCAGGTACGCCGGCGCATTGGCGTCGTCTACCAGGATTTTCGTCTCCTGGACCATCTTTCCGTCTACGAAAATGTCGCCCTCCCCCTGCGTATCGCTGGGCGCAAGCCCAATGATTACCGGGATGATGTTGAGGAATTGCTGATTTGGGTGGGCCTTGGCGACCGGTTGAAGGCCAAGCCGCCGACGCTTTCGGGCGGCGAGAAGCAGCGCGTCGCGATCGCCCGGGCGGTTGTGGCCAAGCCTGACCTTCTCCTCGCCGATGAGCCAACCGGCAACGTCGACCCTGAAATGGGCCTCAGGCTGATGCGCCTTTTCTCTCAGCTGAATCATTTCGGCACGTCCGTCGTCATCGCGACCCACGACCGTGCCCTTGTCGACCGCTTTGAGGCAACCGAGCTGCGCCTTGACCAGGGCCAGTTGCGGGTGATCGCGGGCAAGGGCGAAGCGGGTGGCACCAAGATCAAGCCCCGCAAGGAACACAAGGCGTGACGATGGCCGAAACGACCAATGGGGGCGCCGCACCGCTGCTGCCCACCGACCGCCGCACGACCCTGCCTTTGACGGCCATGATGGCGGTGATGTGCTATCTGGCCGCCCTCACCCTTGCCCTCTCGATCATGCTTTCAGAGACGGCGGCCGATTGGTCGCGCGGGCTCTCTGGCACCGCGACCGTGCAGTTGATGCCGGCCGAGAGCAAGGTGATCGACGAGCACATCCAAAAGACGCTGGAGATCCTGCGCGCCACGCCCGGCATCGCTTCGGCAAGGCTGGTCTCGGAGGCCGAGACGCGCTCGCTGCTCGAGCCCTGGCTTGGCACGCTCTCGGGGGTCGATGACCTGCCGATGCCGCGTCTCATCGCCATCGCCTTCGACCCCGGCACGGTGGTGGACACGAATGCACTGGGCGAGCGTGTATCGGCCGCCGTCCCCGGCGCGATGCTCGACACGCATCAAGCCTGGCGCGAAACCTTGAGTGGTTTTGCCGGCGCGCTCGCCTGGTTCGCCTATGGCGTCCTTGCCCTCATCGCGGCAGCGGCGGCGGGCGCGGTCATCTTTGCCACCCGCGCCGGGCTCCTCACCCATCAGGAAATCGTCGAGGTCCTCCACTTCGTGGGCGCGCGCGACAGCTTCATCGCCAGCGAGTTCCAGCGCCGCTTTCTGATCCTGGGCCTCGAGGCAGGCGTGCTCGGCGCGGTCTTTGCCGCCATCACGCTTTTCGTGGGAGAGATTGCGACGGGCGCCATGGCGACCAACACGGGCGCCAACTATCTGCCCGCGCTCAGCCCCGGCCTTGGCGGCTATCTCTCGCTTGTGCTTGTCCCGGCAATGGCGGCGCTGATCGCGATGCTCACCGCCCGCGTGACCGTGCTTGCGGCCCTGGGCCGGATGCCGTGACGATGCCGATGCTGATCCTTCTCGACCGCGACGGCGTCTTGAACGAGGACCGCAACCCCGGCGTCACCTCGCCGGGAGAGCTCGTCCTCCTGCCGGGCGCCCCCGAAGCGGTGGCAAGGCTGAACGCTGCCGGGCACAAGGTTGCGCTCATCACCAATCAGTCTGTCGTGGGGAGGGGCATCATCCCACCCGCGATGCTGGAGACCATTCACGGCCATCTCCGCGAAGGCTTGGCCGCGAAAGGCGCCCATCTCGACCTCATTCTCGCCTGCACCGACCCGCCCTGGGCGGCGACGGAGCGGCGCAAGCCCCGGCCCGGCATGTTGCGAGAAGCAATGCAACACTTTCGCGAACGCCCCGAAAACGCCATCATGGTGGGTGACGCTCTCCGGGACATGGAGGCAGCGGCCGAGGCCGGCTGCCGGCGCATTCTGGTGAGAACGGGCAAGGGCCGGGCGACGCAAGCCTCTGGTTTACCAGCGCATGTTATGCCTGTGGCTGTGTACGAGAATTTGAGCGAGGCGGCCGATGCTATTGTGAACGGCCGCGTGACATGAGGAACCATGACGACGCCGGCGGCGAAATCGTTCCTGACCCGAATGCTGGGTCGAGCCCTTCGCATGCTGCTGCGTGTCGCGCTCGTCATTTCCTTTGGCCTCGGCGTTGGTTTCTTGTGGTTCGCCGCGACCTTGGACGGCAATCGGCCGCTTGAGCCCCATGCCGACGCGATCATCGCGCTGACGGGCGGGGAGGAGCGGATCGACGTCGCCCTCGCGCTGCTGACGAGCGGCTCCGGCGGCCGCCTCTTGATCTCGGGCGTCGGCTCGAGCGTGACGGTGGACGACATCGCCGAGCGCACCGGCCGCGACCGATCCTGGTTCGACTGCTGCATCGATCTTGGCTGGTCGGCGCGTGATACCAAGGGCAATGCGCTGGAGGCCGCGGCCTGGATCCGCACCTATGGCTATCGCAAGGTGCTTGTCGTGACCGCCCATTATCACATGCCCCGCGCGCTTCTGGAGCTGAGCGCCGCCGTGCCGGATGTGGAGCTGATCCCCTATCCCGTCTCGCCCCAGGGTGTGAGGCTGGAGGCCTGGTGGAGCGATCCGGCGACCTTGAAGATCCTGGGCGGCGAGTACCTCAAATACATCGCAAGCCTCGCCCGCCTGGGCGCCGGGCGCACCTTGGTCTGAGACCCGTCTTGCGGTAAGGCTTGAAGCGACTGCCGCCAACCCCGATCGCGAGAGACCGCCCTTGACCCTTATCCGCTCGGCCCTCTTCCAGATTTGGTTCTGGGCCATGTCGGCCGTCCTCAACATCCTCTTCCTGCCGGCCCTGGCGCTGCCCAAAGCGATCACCTTCTGGGGGGCGGAGCGCTGGGCAGCGCTGACGCTCTGGGGCCTGCGCGCCTTTGCGGACATCAGATATGAGGTGCGGGGACTGGAGAACATCCCCAAGGGCCCGGTCCTCATCGCGTCCAAGCACCAGTGCATGTGGGACACGGTCGTGATGCACGCGCTCCTTAAGAACCCCGCGCTCATTCTCAAGCAGGAGCTGCTGAGCATCCCCTTCTATGGCTGGTACGCGCGCAAGATGGCGATGATCGCCATCGACCGCAGCGCGCAGATGAAGGCCCTGCGCGCGATGATCGCCGAGGCAAAGGCAGCGCTGGCCGAGGGCCGGCCGATCGTCATCTTCCCGGAAGGGACGCGTGTGCCGGTGGGCGAGACGGGCGAATACAAGCCCGGCGTTGCGGCCGTCTACACGATGCTCGGCATTCCATGTGTGCCGGTGGCATTGAACTCGGGGCTCTATTGGCCGCGCCGGGGCTATCGCTGGAACCCCGGCACGATCGTGATCGAGTTCCTCAAGCCGATCGATCCCGGCCTCAAGCGCGAAGCATTCATGACGGCGCTCGAAAGCCACATCGAAACGGCAACCGCGCGCCTCGTTGCAGAAGGGCAGAAAGTGGGGGCGCCGGCCTTGGCGGTCCGCGAAGGGTGAGGGAATACCCTCAATTCTCCCTCCCTCTCGCAAGGGGGAGGGAGAAGACCAACGCCCCCACTGTCATGGCTCGGCGAGCGCGGGCCATGGCACAACTGCATCATTCTCGAGCCTGCGACAGCAGGCGAAGAGAATCCATGTTTCTTGCGCTGGATCCTCTTCGCGGCTCTCGCCGCTCGAGGATGACGGATACGATGGATCGCCCGGCATCCCCGCGAAAGCAAAGGACCGGGCCATCCACCGCGGGCTACCACCAGCCGCTTTAGTGGCAGTAGTGCCGCAAGCCGTCATACCCAAGATAGGTCCCGCTATAGGGGTCGAACGAGCGGTACTTGCGTCAGCAATACTCAAGCCAATCCGGGTCATCGAGGCGCCGATAGGCATAGGTCTGCCTCTCCTCGCTGTCGGCGATCGCCGCGCCGAGCACGAACCCCAGGATGACCCCCGCGACGATGCCGAAGCTCTCATCGAAATCATCATCGTCATAGTCGTGCCGGTGAAGATAGCGCCGGCGATACTCCCACTCTGAGTGTCCCCAATAGGGCGGCGGCTCGTGGCGGTGCTCCCAGCGTGTCCCCCGGGGTGGCGGCGGTCGATGCTCCCGCCCCCGCGGATAGCGATGCTCCCTCGGCGGCTTTTGATATCGACCGGAAGGCGGGCGATGTTCGCGCTCGCCGCGTTGCTCTTGCACGCCTGGCGCGCCCGATCCGGCGATGGCCGGGACGCTGAAGCTCGTCAACGCCAGAGCGGCAGCCGTCAGGATGGATATGAGACGTCTCATGGGCGCTCCTTTCGTTAACCAAATATTAGCAAAGGCGCGCCGGCTTGTAATTGAGGGTAATCAAACTGGAAATACGTTCAACGGTTGACCTTTTTTCCCTTTGAGACGCGACCTCAGAATCCGCCGGGAAATCAGGGCGTTAACCCCCGGTTGCCGTTGCCGGCCTCAAAGAGAACATTAAGCGAACATATCATTGACAGTCCAGGGCTCAAGCTCTAGGGTCAAAACTTGAGGAAGGCCCAATGGACATGGTGATGCTCGACCCCGTCTCGCACCAGATCTGGGACCGCAAATACCGCTTCAAGGCGGAGGACGGCACGCGCGCCGAAGCCACGATCGAGGACAGCTGGGCGCGGGTGGCGGTTGCTGTTGCAGAGCCCGAGGGTGCCGCCCGCCGGGCACAGATGGCCGCCGCCTTCAAGGACCTGCTCAAGGATTTCGTCTTCCTGCCGGCGGGCCGCGTGCTGGCGGGCGCGGGCACCATGCGCAGCGTGACGCTGTTCAATTGCTTCGTCATGGGCACGATCGCCGATGACATGGGCGGCATCTTCGAGAACCTGAAGGAGGCCGCCCTCACCATGCAGCAGGGCGGCGGCATCGGCTATGACTTCTCGACCCTGCGGCCCAAGGGCGCGCCCGTGCGCGGGGTCGGCGCGGATGCTTCCGGCCCCCTCTCCTTCATGGATGTCTGGGATGCGATGTGCCGCACCATCCAGTCTGCGGGGGCAAGGCGCGGCGAGATGATGGGCACGCTGCGCTGCGATCACCCCGACATCGAAGCCTTTATCGATGTGAAGCGCGACGCCGCCCGCCTGCGCATGTTCAATCTGTCGGTGCTGGTGACGGACGCCTTCATGAAGGCGGTGGAGGAAGACGAGCCCTGGAACCTCCTCTTCGATGGCCGCGTCTATAAGACGCTCCCCGCCCGCGCGCTATGGGACCGCATCATGCGCGCGACCTATGACGCGGCCGAGCCCGGCGTCATCTTCATCGACCGCATCAACGCGCTGAACAATCTCCAGTATTGCGAGACCATCGCGGCGACGAACCCGTGCGGCGAGCAGCCTTTGCCTCCCTATGGCGCCTGCCTGCTCGGCTCGATCAACCTGGCGAAGCTTGTCGAGCATCCCTTTTCGCGCGAGGCGGCGATCGATGAGGAAAGGCTGGCAAGGGTTGTGGGCACCGCCGTCCGCCTGCTCGACAACGTCATCGACGTATCGAATTTCCCCCTCGCCGCGCAGCGCAAGGAAGCGCAGGCCAAGCGCCGCATCGGCCTTGGCGTGACGGGCCTTGCCGACGCGCTCATCTTCTGTGGCGAGCGTTATGGCAGTGCAACCGCGCTCCACCGCATCGAGCGCTGGCTGGAGGTGATCCGCGACGCGGCCTATGCCACCTCCGCGGCGCTCGCGGCCGAGAAGGGCCCCTTCCCGCTCTTTGACCGTGAGCAATTCCTCGCCCGTCCCAACATCAAGGCGCTGAAGCCGGACTTGCGCGAGGCGATTGCCACCCACGGCATCCGCAATGGCCTTTTGACCTCCATCGCGCCGACGGGCACGATTTCGCTCCTTGCCAATAATGTCTCAAGCGGCATCGAGCCTGTGTTCGCGCTGCGTTACACGCGCCGCATTCTTCTGCCGGACGGGACGCGGTCCGAGGTGCAGGTGGAGGATTTCGCGCTGCGCGAATGGCGCCGACTCAAGGGCGATGCGCCCCTGCCCGATAGCTTCGTGACCGCCGCTGATCTGAAGCCGGAGGACCACATCGCGGTCCAGGCTTCGGCGCAGAAATATATCGACAGCGCCATCTCCAAGACGATCAACGTCCCCCGCGCCTTCGGCTTTGAGGACTTCAAGAACATCTACGCGTTGAGCTATGCGATGGGGTGCAAGGGCTGCACTACCTACCGCCCGAACGAGGTGACGGGCGCCGTCCTGGAGGCCGAGCCGCGCATGCCTGCGCAAGCCTCCCGCCCGCGCGAGCCTGCCGTCGGCGGCATCGTTTATCTCTCCCGCCCACTCGATCGCCCCGAGGCTCTGCCCGGCCACACCTATAAGATCAAGTGGCCCGACAGCGACCATGCGCTTTACATCACGCTGAACGACATCGTTCAGGATGGGCGCCGCCGGCCCTTCGAGATCTTCATCAACTCGAAGAACATGGAGCACTATGCCTGGACGGTCGCGCTCACGCGCATGATCTCGGCCGTGTTCAGGCGCGGCGGCGATGTCGCCTTCGTCGTTGAGGAATTGAAGGCCGTGTTCGACCCGCGCGGCGGGCAATGGATGGAGGGGCGCTATGTGCCCTCGCTTCTCGCCGCGATCGGCGATGTGATCGAGCGCCATTTCATCGATATCGGCTTCCTCGCCGGCCCGGATATGAGCGCCGTGCGCCCGCGGATGAAGGCGCTCGCCCTCGGCGAGGGGGAAACGCCCATCCCCGGCCGCCCCTGCCCGCGCTGTGGCGCCGCCGCCTTGTTCCGCATCGAGGGCTGCGATACCTGCTATGATTGCGGTTATTCGCGATGCTCTTGAGCGTGATCAGGAACGATCTCATCCCCGCCTTGACCGCGCCATATTGCAAGGGCATCGATCGGCAGCCAGCCTTGTGCCGGCCTTGTGAACGACCGGCCTTGTGAACGACCGGCCTTGTGAACGACCGGCCTTGTGAACGAAAAGCCACACCATGCTCAAGCGTCTTTACCTCTATCTACCCGTCCTTGCGCTCGCCTTTGTCTCGGCCGCCTACGCGGTATGGTGGGACGTAACGGCAGGCGCAATCGAGGAGGGCATCATCGCCTGGGCGGCGAACCCTGCCCCGGGCGAACCCGTCATCGCCTATCAGCGCCTCACCGTCACGGGCTTTCCCTTCCGCATCGAGATTGTGGCCGACCAGCCCCGGATCCTGGCGCGCAACGGCACCTTCCAGGCCGAGCGCCTCATCGCCAATGTCCAGCCCTATGACCTCAGCAACATCATTTTCCGCGCCGGCGGCCGCCAACAGGTGACGCTCGTCGGCGAGATGCAAGGCGCGCCCCTGAACGCAGCGCTTGAGGGCACGACCCGTGCCTCCTTGATGAGCGTCAAGCTGGGCGAAGCGGGGCCAGAGCGCATCGACATCGACCTGCATGGCTTTGATGGCACCCTCACCCGCACGGGCGAGCCCCCCGCCGCGCTGAAGGCGGACCGCATGCAGCTTCACGGCCGGCGCGTGCCCGACGAAGCGGGAAACGCCGGACCCCTGCAATTCGTCGCCATGGCGGACCGGCTGACGCTTGGGGCGGGGATCGACCCCTTGCTGGGTCCAGATATCGCGCATTTCTCGCTTTTCGCCCGCATCGACAAGCCGCCGCAGGGCGCCCTTGGCGATACCGCCCAGCTTCAGCGCTGGCTTGAGGAGGGCGGCGTGCTGGCGATCGAGGACGCCAATCTCCTCTGGGGCAAGTTCGACCTCAATGCCAAGGGTGAGCTTCGCCTCGATGACGCCCGCAGGCCGCAAGGGCGGATCGATGCGGCGATGAAGGGCTATGGCGCGCTCATCGATGCGCTGATGCGGCGTGGCTTGCTGGCCCAGGAGGACGGCGAGAACGCGCGCCTTGCGCTCAACCTGATGGCGATGGCCGCCGCCGATGACAAGGGCCGCGTGCCGGTTCCCTTGACGCTTGAGGAAGGCAAGGTCTTTGTCGGCCGCATGGCGGTCGGCAGCCTCGCGCCCCTACCCTGAAGCGGGCGGCGTCCGCCCGAAATTGGGCTGAGGAGAATCCTGCCCCGCCGCGATGATGGAGCGCCGGATCGCGCGCGTGCGCGTGAAGAGGTTGAAGAGCGCATCCCCATCGCCCCAGCGTATCGCCCGCTGCAAGGCCGTCAGATCCTCGGTAAAGCGCTGCAGGATCTCAAGCACGGCCTCGCGATTGTTGAGGAACACATCGCGCCACATCGTGGGATCGGAGGCCGCGATCCGCGTGAAGTCGCGAAACCCGCCAGCGCTGTACTTGATGACTTCGGATTGCGTGACCTCTTCAAGGTCGGCCGCCGTGCCCACGATGTTATAGGCGATGAGATGCGGCACATGGCTCGTGATCGCCAGCACGAGGTCATGATGCTTCGGCTCCATGATCTCGACCCGCGAACCGCATCCCTGCCAGAACGAGGTGAGGCGCGCGACCGCCTCCCCGTCCGCGCCGGGCAGGGGCGTCAGGATGCACCAGCGCCCGTCGAAGAGTTCGGCAAAGCCCGATTCGGGGCCGGATTGCTCGGTGCCCGCGATCGGGTGGCCGGGAATGAAATGGATGCCATCGGGCACATGTGGCCCCACATCGCGCACGACCGCCATCTTGACCGAGCCCGCATCGGTAAGAACAGCACCCGGCTTGAGCGCAGGCCCGATCGCGGCCGCCAGTTCTGCGAAGGCGCCGACAGGCGCGCACAGGATGACGCAATCGGCATCCCGCACCGCCTCTTGCGCCGTCTCGCAAACGGCATCGCAGAAGTGGAGCGCCCGCGCCTTCGCCCTTGTCTCGGTCGAGCGCGCATAGCCAGTGATCGTGTCGGCAAGGCCCGCGCGCCGGATCGCGTGGGCGAGCGATGAGCCGATCAATCCCAATCCGATCAAGGCGACACGGGGGAAGATGGCGCTCACGGCGCGCCACCCATGAATTCGCCAAGCGCCGCAAGGACAAGGCCGTTGGCCTCCTCGGTGCCGACCGTCAAGCGCAGCGAATTCGGAAACCCGTAATCGGCGACGCGGCGCAGGATCAGCCCGCGCTTCATCAGGAACGCGTCCGCATCCCCGGCTGTGAGGCCCGGCCTGTCGGGGAAATGCACGAGCACGAAATTGGCGGCGCTGTCCTCGACCTGAAGGCCGATCGCGCGCAAGCCCAAGCTGAGATGCTTGAGCCAGCGCGCATTATGCGCCCGTGCCAGCGCGACATGTTCCTGATCGCGGATCGCGGCGGCGGCGGCCATCTGCGCCGGCGTGCTGACATTGAAGGGCGCGCGCACGCGGTTGACGATGTCGATGATCGCGGGCGGCGCATACATCCAGCCCGCGCGCAAGGCGGCAAGCCCATGGATCTTCGAGAAGGTCCGCGTCATCACGACATTGGGCGCCGCCTCGACAAGCGCCCGGCCGCATTCATAGTCGCTCGCCGTCACATACTCGGCATAGGCCGCATCGATGACGAGCAGCGTCTGCGACGGCAAACCCCGATGCAGCCGCTCAACTTCGCTGGCTGGGATATAGGTGCCTGTGGGATTGTTGGGATTGGCGATGAAGACGATCTTCGTCTTCTCGCTCACCCGCGCCAGCATCGCATCGACATCGGTGACGCAGGCCCGTTCGGGCGCCACCACCGGCGTAGCGCTCGCGGTCAGGGCCGCGATCCGGTAGACGGCAAAACCATGCGCGCTATAGAGCACCTCATCGCCCGGATTGCAGAAGATGAGCGGCAGGAGATGCAGGAACTCATCCGATCCGTTGCCGCAAACGATCTGCTGGGCGGGCAGTCCCTCCACCTCCGCGATCGCCTCCCGCAGGATGGCGGAAGAGCCTTCGGGATAAAAGAACAGCCTTTCGGCCGCCGCGTGATAGGCGGCAAGCGCCTTGGCGCTCGGCCCCAGCGGCGTTTCGTTCGAGGAAAGCTTGAAGACGCGTGCGGCGCCGGGCGCCGATGCGCGTCCGCCGACGTAAGGCTTGATGTCGAGAATACCGGGAACGGGGATGGGGCCGCTCATGGCGTGGCCTGTCCTTGTCGGGCTGCCTCAAAGGCAATGGGATTGGCATATCCCCCGGCGACGAACAAGAGATTGAGGCAATCCCGTGCCCGCTCGGCAAAGCCAAGGAGGCGCGGATCGCCCTCGCGCAGGAAGCCCTCGATCTCCAGGCAGAACTGGATGGGTCCCTTGCCTTGCGCATCCTGCGCGGCAGCGATGATCTGCGCGGGAAGGCTCGCCTGCTTGAAGAGCGACGCAAGGCGGGTGCGGCTCGTATCCCCGGAAACCTCGATGAGGATGAGCGTCGTATCCTCCCCCGTCGGCTCGGTCGGGGCAGCGGCGAAGGCAAGGGCCTGGTTGTCGGGGCTGCCGCCCATGAAGGGCAGCCGCGCCACGACGCGTGGTCCCTCATGGTCGAGCTGCGCCATATGCGACCACCAGGCGGGAAGCGAATCCTCCGACTGCGGATAGGGCACGACCGCGATGGAGGAGGCGTCCTGCGCGCAGCCCTGCAAGGCATGCAGCGGCGTTGAGCAGGCGATAAAGGGTATGCCCGCGCCGAAATGCGCGCGCGCCGTGTCCCACAGGCCCGCCCGGCCCTCCGGCGCAAAGACATAGACGCTGAACGGCGATTGCAGCGCGAGCTTGGCCGACATGATCGCGCGCCAAAGAAACACCAGGACTTCGCGCGGCAGATCGCCGCGATGCCGCCCGGAAAGGCGCCGCAGGATCTGCGCCTCACGCGAGGGTCGGAAGGCTGCGCGAAACGGCACGAAGGGCGCAGACCCGCGCTTGGCCGCGGCGATCCACTGGACGGCCTCCGTGCGCCGGATGAGCAGATCGTGCAACGCATCATCGATCGCGTCGATTTCGCGGCGCGTCTCTTCAAGCGAGGGAGTGCTGTCAGACATGGGATCGGGGCCGGCCGCTCGATGTGGCGCGCCAAACCCGCAAGGCCGAGGTCCGGCCGCAGACCGGGCGCAAAGCCTCAAAATCGGGGAGCGCAGGGCAGAAAGTCTAGAGCGCGATCGCCGGGCTGTGAAGCGGTTTTCCGATGAATCGCGCGGCAGAACAAAGAGTTGGAGCCATGGGATTGTTCCAAGGACCGCTTCCTTGCGCCGCATGAGCGCAAGGCCGGAATCAAAGAAAACATTGACAGCCCCGCCCCCCTGCCATAGTGACCCCCTCCCCGGGCTCTGGCGGTGGCGCTGGCGATGGCCGAAATTGCAGATTCTGACATCGAAGGCCAAGGTCCGCTTCCCCCATGGCACATGGGCGAAGTGAGCTTTGGCCCTGACCGCCCGCTGAGCCTGGATTCAGGCGGTCTGCTCGCGCCCTTCACCATCGCCTACAACACCTATGGCACGCTGGATGCGCGCCGGCGCAACGCCGTGCTCATCTGCCATGCGCTCTCCGGCGACCAGCATGTGGCGAACCGCCACCCCTTGACCGGCCGTCCCGGCTGGTGGGAGCTGATGGTCGGCCCTGGCAAGCCCATCGATACCGAACGCTTTTTCGTCATCTGTGCCAATGTGATCGGCGGCTGCCTCGGCTCGACCGGACCGAAGGAGGAAAACCCAGCGACGGGCCGCCCCTATGGGCTGGATTTCCCCCTCATCACGATCCGCGACATGGTCCGCGCGCAGGCCATGCTGCTCGATCACCTCGGCATCGAGGAGCTGATGTGCGTCGCGGGCGGCTCGATGGGCGGGATGCAGGTGCTGCAATGGGCGGCAAGCTATCCCGCGCGCGTCTATGCCGCGCTGCCCATCGCGACCGCGGCAAAGCACTCAGCCCAGAACATCGCCTTCCACGAGGTCGGCCGCCAGGCGATCATGGCCGATCCCGACTGGCGCGGCGGCGCCTATCTCCTTGAGAACACGCGCCCGCGCAAGGGCTTGGCCGTCGCCCGCATGGCCGCCCACATCACCTATCTCTCCGAGGCGGCCTTGCAGCGCAAATTCGGCCGCAATCTGCAAAATCGCGCCGCCTTCTCCTTCGAGTTCAAGCCGGACTTTCAAGTCGAGAGTTATCTGCACCACCAGGGTCAGACCTTTGTCGAGCGCTTCGATGCGAACTCCTACCTCTACATCACAAGGGCGATGGACTATTTCGACCTTGCTGCCGACTATGACGGCCTCCTCGCCAATGCCTTCAAGGGTTCAAGGACACGCTTCTGCGTCGTCTCCTTCACCTCCGACTGGCTGTTCCCCACAACCGAGAGCAAGCGCATCGTGCACGCGCTGAACGCCACCGGCGCCAATGTCAGCTTCGTCGAATTCGACAGCGACAAGGGTCATGACGCCTTCTTGCTGCATGAGCCGGAGATGTTTGAAACCTTGCGCGGTTTCATGAACCGTATCGCCAGCGAACGCGGCGTCAGGGAGAGTGCCCGATGAACGCGCCGACCCCGGCCCTTCCCGATCTGCGCCCCGATCTTGCCCGTATCGCGGTGATGGTCGCGCCGGGAACACGCGTGCTCGATGTCGGCTGCGGCGATGGTGCTTTGCTTGCGTTCTTGAAGGCGACGAAGGACGTCGATGCGCGGGGACTTGAGCTGAGTCAGGAGGGTGTGAATGCCTGCGTCTCGCGTGGTCTCTCGGTGATCCAGGGCGATGCCGACAGTGATCTGGCGGATTATCCCTCCGGCATTTTCGACTATGTGATCTTGAGCCAGACGATCCAGGCAACGAGGAAGCCGAGCAGGGTGCTGAAGGAAATCCTCCGCATCGGCAGGCGCGCCATCGTCTCGTTCCCGAATTTCGGCTTCTGGAAGGTGCGGCTTCAGCTGCTCCTTTCCGGCCGCATGCCGGTGACAGGACAGCTCACGCAAAGCTGGCACGAGACGAACAACATCCATCTATGCACGCTTGCAGATTTTGTCGACCTCGCCTTGAGCCTTGAGCTGAAGATCGAGGAAGCGGTCGCCATCCATGACAGTGGCCGCATGCACGGCTTCAAGGCGCCCGACGCGCTGGAGAACCTGTTCGCCACAAACGCGATCCTGCTGCTTTCGCGCTAACCCCGCCCGCCTGGCAGCGCCCGCGGCCGGGCCGGCTCGAGGATGCGCACCCGCGCCGGCACGCGCCGCAAGCCTGCGGCGGGCGGCACGGCATAGATCTGCTTTGTCGCCTCGGTGATGAGCACGCCCGACCAGCTCGGCCACAGCCGCGCGCCGCTTGATTCCCACGCCACGCCCGAGCCCGTGAGCATGCGCGAGGAAAAGGGCGGCATGTAAAGCGCGTGCGATATCGTCTCGGGCGTGAAGAGTGAATCGCGCAAGAGCCGCGAAAGCTGTAGCGACGTGTAAGGGTGTCCCTGTCCGAACGGCGTCGTCTCGATCTGCGCCCAAAGACTGTGCCGATTGGGCGCCACCACAATGATCCGCCCTGCCGGTGCGAGCACGCGCCAAACCTGCCGCAGAAGCGGCCGGATGGATTCGGTGTTCTCAAGAATATGCGCAAGCAGGATGCGGTCGAACGAGGCATCCGGCAGCGGCAACTCGTGCTCATCGCTCAGCGCGACGGCATTGGGTCCCTCGACCGGCCAATGCGTCACGCCTTGCGCGGCGGGCATAAGCGCGATGATGCGCTCGGCCTCGCCGTGAAAGGGACGCAGATAGGGCGTCGCATAGCCAAGTCCAAGCACGCGCAGGCCGTTCAGATCCGGCCACAACAGGCGCACCTTGCGCCGGATGAAGCGCCGGGTGATGAGCCCCAGCCGGCTCGCATAAAAATCGCGCAGGTCGATGACATCGAGATGCATTTGATTATCCTACCATGGAATGCGCCTGCCGCCCCTCACAAAGGCCGGAGTTGGAACCCATGAGCGCCCTTGAAATTCACCTGATTCCCTGCCTGACGGACAACTATGCCTATCTGCTGGTCGATGCGCGGACGAACTGCGCTGCGGTCGTCGATCCTTCCGAAGCGGCACCCGTCAAGGCCGTGATCGATCAGCGCCGCGTCACGCTCACCCATATCCTCAACACCCATCACCATTTCGATCACACCGGTGGCAATCTTGATCTGAAGGCCGCGACGGGCGCCTCCATTGTGGGACCCGCCTCCGACCGGGCACGCATCCCCGGCATCGATCTCGCGCTTGGCGAGGACAGCGATTTCAGCTTCGCAGGGCACCGGGCGCAAATCCTCGACATCCCCGGCCACACGAGCGGCCACATCGCCTTCTGGTTCAAGGACAGCCGCGCGGTCTTCACCGGCGACACGCTGTTTTCGCTGGGCTGCGGGCGCCTGTTCGAAGGCACGCCCGCCCAGATGTGGCAAAGCCTTTCAAAGCTCGCGCAGCTGCCGCCCGAAACGCGCATCTATTGCGGTCACGAATATACCGAAAGCAACGCGCGCTTTGCGCTCACGATCGATCCGCACAATGCCGAGCTTCATCAGCGCGCCGAGGATGTGCGGCACCTGCGCGCCCGGCGGCTCCCCACCATCCCCAGCACGATCGGCCTTGAGCGGCATACGAACCCCTTTCTTCGCGCGGGCGATCCGGCGCTGCAACGGGCGCTCGGCATGGCGGGGGAGCATCCGGTGACGGTCTTTGCAGAGATCAGGCGCCGGAAGGACAATTTTTGATGCCTCGCCCTTCGAGGGCCGCGAAGGCGGCCGCCTCAGGACGAGGAACAAACTTGAGTCCTCACCCTTAAGGTACGAGCCTTCGCGAGCCGCGAAGGGTGAGAAGACGCCAAGCGCCAGGATGATCAAGAAAGTTTTCGCTCAGTATTCATGAGGCATTTCAAACAGAGAATGTCCATGATTTAACACTGTTTGACTGAGTCTGGATGAATTTTAAGTGCTTTTAAACAAGCGACCCAGGGAATGATCCGGCGACCGCCCGCGCCCGCCAAGGGCATGCGAGCGCTGGATCGGATTGGGGGCGCAGATGTTCAAGACAGCCGCACCGGGCTGCCGCTTGGTTTCTCAACTTTTGACAAGTGTGGCCGTCATCGCGCTGAGCGTGGGTGAGGCGAGCGCGACTTCGATTAGCAACGATCGCACCAACCCGGTCAATACATCGACCGTCAACGGTGGCGCCGCCGATGACATTACGATCACGAGCTCGGGCAGCGTCACGACCGCGACCGGCCCCTCGGTGGTGATCGATTCGAGCAACAGCGTCACCAACAACGGCACCATCGCCACCTCGACGAACACGGGCGGCACGGGCGTCCAGATCTGGTCCGGCAACTCGGGCTCGTTCACGAATGGCGGCGCGATCGATCTTCTGTTCCTCGATTCGAACGATATGGCCGCCGGCGCTGACAATATCGGTATCGAGGTGACGGGCACGGGCACCTTCACGGGCGACATCACGATCGAGGACGACTCATCCGTGAAGGTCGGCGGCGACAATTCGATCGGCATCCTCATCGATGCCGCCATGACGGGTGATCTGACGATTGCAGGCACCGTCTATACGACCGCCACCGGGGTCACCAGCATCTGGGTCGATGACGCGATCACCGGAAATTTCTACCTCGAAGACACCGGCACCATCACGGCGACTGGCGAAGGCGCCATCGCCATCCGCATCGAGGACGTGATCTCGGGCCGTCTCTGGCTCAACGGAACCGTCGTTGCGAACGGTGCGGAGGCCGGCTCCGACCTCGACCCGGATGACGATGTGATCCCGCAAGCGACGGCCGGTGTTGCCATCGGCGCAAGCCTTGGCGGCGGCTTTCAGCTTGGCGGGATCATCGATGAAAGCGACGCCAACGAAGACGCGACCATCTACACCTACTACAGCGATTATGCCGTCCTCATTTCCCAGACGATCGCCTCGACGCCGGGAAACATCACCCTCTCGGCGCCGGGCGGCACAGGCGGCGACTACGGTTTCACCAATCTCGGCTCGATCAACGCCTATACGGGCGATGAGGGCGAGGACGTCACGAGTGTGCGCATCGAAGGCGCGGGCGGTTACACGACGACCATCGAGGGCGGGCTCTACAACGCCGGCACGATCTCAGGTTCGGCGACGGAGGCAACCGCCTATGGCCTTTCCTTTGGCAGCGGCGCGATAACGCCCGCGATCGTCAATGAAGGCACCCTGCGCGCGAGCGCGTCGGGCGACAGCACTGCCACGGCCTATGCACTTCGGCTCGAAGCGGGCGCGTCGGTGACCAGCCTGACCAACACCGAGACGATCTACGCCGCCGCGACCGCTGAATATGCGAACGCCTATGCGATCCTCGATGAGAGCGGCAGCCTCACCACGATCACCAACAATGGCTCGATCAAGGCCGCCGTATTCGAGAACGAAGATGGTGAGCTTGACGACAACGCAGCGACGGTCGCGATCGATCTTTCCGCCAACACGACGGGGACGACGGTCACCAACGCTGAAGACATCACGGGCGATGTCTTTTTGGGCAGCGGCAATGACAGCTTCTCGCTCGTCGCGCGTTATGACGATGACGATGATGACGACGATGATGACGGCAAGACCGATGTCTCCACCATGACGGGGGTCATCGACTTCGGCGCGGGCGATGATGACCTCATCATTGAGGGCGGCGGCACCTTCACCGGCGGAACACTGAAGAGTGGCGGCACCCTCGACATCGCGCTCAATGATGGCGAGATCACCGTGGTCGACGACGCCGAACTTGCCGGCTCCACGATGACGGTCGCGGGCGCGTCCATCCTCACCGTTGAGGTTGGCGCCGACGCCGATCCCCTCGCCGCCCGCGCCGATCTTGCCAACAGTCTCACCTTCGAGACGGGCACCAGCCTTGTTCTGAAGATGACGGAATATGTCGGCCTGACCGCGCAATACATTCTCGCCGAGGCCCCAACGATCGACATCGCGGATGGTCTTGATACCTTGACCGCAAGCGAGCAGCCTTATCTTTACAATGCGACCTTTGCACTGACGCCGGGCACGGTCGATCAGATCAGCGTGACGCTTGAATTGAAGACCGCCGATGAAATGGGCCTCAGCGAGCAGCAGGCGCGCCTCTACGACGCGGTGCTTGAAATGCTTAGCGCCGAGGATTCAGGTCTGGATGAAATTCTGGCGCCCATCAGCGACCGCAAGGAATTTCTTGCAGCCTATGATCAGCTTCTGCCCGATACCTCTCTGGCAACGACGCGTTCCTCCCTGGCCGCGCTCGATGCCCGCTCAAGCGCGCTTGGTGACCGCCGCACGATGATCAACCTGAAGGCGCGCCGCGCGGTGAAAAACAACACCGGCTGGGTCCAGGTGTTCGGTGGCGCGCTCTCGACCGACACGACGGTCACGAGCCAGGGCCTTGATGGCACCTATTACGGCATGATCGCGGGCGCCGACACCAAGCTGTTCGGCCTCTTCCCCGTGGGCGGCTATCTCATGACGATCGGCTCTGAAAGCGATCACGCCGACATGTCGGACGAGGACATCCGCCACACCGGCCTCTCGGCGGGCGCCTATAGCGCGTTCGAATGGGGTCCGGCCTTCCTCCAGTTCGCCGCCGGCTACAGCCTTAACAACTACGACAGCACGCGCGTCTTCAACTCCGGCTCCACCGATGTCGATATCGACAGCAATTGGAGCGGGAGCGGCTATGACGCCGAAGCCCGCGCCGGCTTTGAGGCAAAGTTCGGCGCCCTCGTCATCACGCCCTCGCTCGCCTACGCCTTCCTGCATACGGAAGAGGATGAGCGCACCGAGGAAGGCGGCGGCGAAGGCCTTGATCTCGTCTATTTGCCCTATGAAGCGGATATCCAGCGCACCAGCGCCGAACTGGCCGTTGGCTGGGAGAAGATGCTGAAGACCGACGTCGTCTTCCGGCCGGAGGTGTTCGCAGCCTATCGCGAGATCCTCGATGGCGCCGAGCAGACAGTTTCCGCCCGCTTTGTGGGCGGTACCGAAGTGTTCGAGCTGCCTGCCACGCTGCCTGAAAATACGATCGCCGGCGGCCTCACGCTCGGCGTCTACGGCCGCGGGGCCGAACTGAAGGCGCAGTATGAGTTCGAAACTGGCGATGGCGATACGACACACACGGGCGCGCTGAAAATGGTGATGCGCTTCTAGAGCAACGTGCGGAAAAGCATGTCCCCGCGAAGGCAGGGATGGGTACCGGTTTTCCGCTAAACATTGCGACAATTGAAAGGGTTAGAGCGGCGCAGCGATTCTAATTGAATGCACGCCGCTCTAATGAGATTCCTCACCCTGATGTGGCCGCCCTGCGTGGCCCGCGAAGGATGAGGAGCAAACAAGAGTCCTCACCCTTAAGGTGTGCGCCTTCGCGAGCCGCGAAGGGTGAGGATACGCCCTAAAGCTCGCTCTTGAGGTAGGCGGCAAGGGCGGCCGAGGAAAAGCGCCCCTCAAGCCCTTCTTCGGGCGCGATCACGACGACGAAGCGCCCGCCATCCATGGCGACGCCCGGCCGGGGTCCGACAAGGATGGCAACCGACCGCAGGCCATCGATCACATCCTCAGGCTCAACCGCCTCGGCAACGAAGCGCTGAATGGCCGCGCCCACATTGTCGAGCGCATCGTGCAGTGTCGCACGCGCCTCCGCGGTGTCGGGCAGCGCCGCCCAATCGACCGACAGCGGGGTGAACCGGCCAAGCTGCATGCCGATCTGCGCCTCGATGGTCACGGCATGGGCGTGGAGGTCCTCGAGCGTGTAAACAGGAAGGCTGAGCGGCGGGGCATCGCCCATCCGGTCGACCGGAATGCCATGGCGGTTATCGGGCGTGAACAGCGTGAGGCCGCCCCAGGTCGTCACCCGCAGCAGAACATCGCCCGTATCGAGCTTGAGCCAGCGCTCGCCCATCGGCGCTGGTTGCGACTTGAGGACGAGCACTTCGCTCGACCCTTCGAACTGAACCTTCGCATCCTCGCCCGAGCGGTCGAGGATGAATTGCTGCTTCCCATCGGCGGTGCCATAGCGCCCGACCCGCGAGGAAGGGCTGACGGCCGGCGCTGGGCTCGCAACGCTGTCTTCGCTGGCGGCAGGCGCCGGCTGCGCCGGTGAAGTCGTCTGCGCGCTTTGTGCCGACAGCGCAACGAGACAGGCAAAGGCCACGCCCGCTTTCAGCGAGGCGGCCATCCAAGGCCTGTAAGAGCGCTTCGTTTCCATGCCCGCAGCTTGGTTTCCACCCGTGAACATCCGGTAATTTAAACCGGATCGTGGCGGAAATAGGGTGCGCCGGATCGTGAAGCGTTTCCAGGGACTTAATTCGAGAGGTCCCTGGAAATCCTCAGCCAGCGATAAACTGCGAGCCGTTGACTGTCAGCGTCGAGCCGTTGATGAAGCCGGCATCGTCCGCCGCCAGGAAGACGACGCAGCGCGCGATTTCTTCGGCTTCGCCCAGTCGGCCGACGGGGATCGTCGCGACCACTTTTTCAAGGGCCTCGGGCTTCATCGCCGCAACCATTTCGGTGCGGATATAGCCCGGCGCGATCACATTGACGGTGATCCCCTTCGCTGCGCCTTCCTGCGCGAGAGCTTTGGTGAAGCCGATGATCCCGGCCTTGGCCGCCGAATAGTTGGCCTGGCCGATCTGGCCCTTCTGCCCGTTGATCGAGGAGATGTTGATGATGCGCCCAAAGCCGCGCGCGCGCATGCCCTCGATCACGTGGCGCGAGGTATTGAAGACGCTGTCGAGGTCGACACGGATGACCTCGTGCCATTGCTCGGGCGTCATCTTGTGCAGAAAGCCATCGCGCGTGATGCCGGCATTGTTGACGAGCACATCGATGGGTCCGAGATCGGCCTCGATCTGCTTCAACGCCGCGCCGCAAGACGAGAAATCGCCCACATCGAATTTGTAGACGGAAATGCCCGTTTCTTTCTTGAAGGCCTCTGCCGCGACGTCGTTGCCGGCATAATTGGCCGCAACCTTGTATCCAGCTTGCTTCAGCCCGATCGAGATCGCATGACCGATCCCCCGAGTCCCGCCCGTCACCACTGCTACACGCGCCATCAAAATTCCTCCTGTTCGCGCTTCTTGTTCTGTGCTCTTCGGCACGATTGTTAGGGGATCAGCGCTCGACGCACATGGCGATGCCCATGCCGCCGCCGATGCACAGTGTCGCAAGGCCCTTTTTCGCGTCCCGCTTTTGCATTTCATGGAGCAGCGTCACGAGGACGCGCGCGCCCGATGCGCCGATCGGATGGCCGATCGCGATCGCCCCGCCATTGACGTTCACCTTGGCGGCATCCCAGCCCATGTCCTTGTTGACCGCGCAGGCCTGGGCCGCGAAGGCTTCGTTGGCCTCGATGAGGTCGAGGTCATTGACGCTCCACCCTGCCTTTTTCAACGCCGCGCGCGAGGCCGGAATGGGGCCGGTGCCCATCACCTTCGGGTCGACGCCCGCCTGCGCCCAGGACTTGATGCGGGCCAGCGGCTTCAGCCCCCGCTTCGCCGCCTCTTCAGCGCTCATGAGCACGACCGCGGCGGCCCCGTCATTGATGCCGCTCGCATTGGCGGCCGTGACCGTGCCGCCATCCTTCAGGAACGCGGGCTTGAGCCCGGCGATGCCCTCATAGGTGACGCCATCGCGGATGAATTCGTCCGTATCGACGACCGTTTCGCCCTTCTTCCCCTTGATGACGACGGGCACGATCTCGTCCTTGAAGCGGCCTTCCTTGCGCGCCTTCTCGGCCTTGTTTTGCGAGGCGACGGCGAAGCGGTCTTGCTCCTCGCGGGTGATCTGCCACTCACGGGCGACATTCTCGGCCGTATTGCCCATGTGATAGCCGTTAAAGGCGTCCCAGAGCCCGTCCTTGATCATGGTATCGACGAACTCGAGCCCCCCCATCTTCTGCCCGGCGCGCAGGTAGGCGGCGTGCGGCGCCATCGACATGCTCTCCTGGCCGCCCGCCACGACGATCTGGCTATCACCGTTCATGATTGCCTGATAGCCGAGCGCGACCGAGCGCAGGCCCGAGCCGCAAAGCTGGTTGACGCCCCAGGCCGGCACCTCGACCGGCACCCCGGCATGGATCGAGGCCTGCCGGGCGGGGTTCTGCCCCTGCGCCGCCGAGAGGATCTGTCCCATGATGACTTCCCCCACCTCCTGGGGCGCAACGCGAGCCCGCTTCAGCGCCTCGCTGATCGCGACCTTGCCGAGTTCATGGGCCGGCAGGCTGCCAAGGGCGCCATTGAACGAGCCCACGGCGGTCCGGGCGGCAGAGACGATGACGACGTCAGTCATGGGGGAAATTCTCCTGGCGTTTGAGGCAGCTTAATTTTTGTCGGGCACCTTACGCTGGCGCATCCGGGCCGTAAACGGACAGATTGTCCGATTACGCCACCTTGCTGTTTCATCTGGACAAATATGGGTCGGACGCGCAACAAAGTAGCACGTGGTGGAACGACCCTCGAAACTGAGCTTAGCGACAGGAACGCCGTGGCAGACCGCAAATCAGGCGCCGATAGTCCCGTCATCATCAAGAAGTACGCCAATCGCCGCCTCTACAATACGGCGACCTCGAGCTATGTGACGCTCGATCATTTGGCCGAGATGGTGAGAAAGGGCACTGAATTCGAAGTACAGGACGCCAAGTCGGGCGAGGATATCACCCGCTCGGTGCTGGCCCAGATCATCTTTGAAGAGGAATCGAAGGGGCAGAACCTGCTGCCGATCCGCTTCCTGCGACAGTTGATCAAGTTTTATGGCGACAGCCTTCAGGGCTTTCTGCCCGGCTATCTTGAGGCGAGCCTTGAGTCCTTTACCCGCAACCAGGAAAAGCTGCGCGAGCGGGTGATGGAAACCTTTGGCGGCCGGGTTCCCGGCCTCAAGGAGTTCGAGGAGATATCGCGCAACAACATGGCGATGTTCGAGCGCGCCATGCGCATGTGGACGCCTTTTCCGGGCATGCCCCCAGGACCCCTTGGCAAGACCGAGGAAGGCGAGAAGCCGGGTGTCAATGGCACCGGCCGCACATCGGGCAAGGGCGAGACCGAAGAGATCGATGATCTCAAAAAGGAACTCGAGGCCATGAAGCGCCAGATCGAAGAACTGGCGCGCGGCAAAGACCGCTAAGACCCGGTCACGTCTCCCTCTCCCCTTGCGGGCTCTCCCCTTGCGGGAGAGAGTCGGGGTGAGAGGCCCCCCTTGACTGTCATGGCCCGCGAAGGCGGGCCATCCACGCTTCGCGAGAAGACCCCACCCGAAGCGCTTAAAGGGCGCTTCGACCTCCCCTAAGGGGAGGTGATTGCCATGAATAACCC
>JACADY010000059.1 GCA_013389115.1 Alphaproteobacteria bacterium | reverse complement strand
CCCTATGGGGGTGCTATCGCCCCGCCTCACCCTTCGAGGGCCGCGAAGTGCGGCCACTTCAGGGTGAGGTGCTGTTTGCTTGCCTGCATTCTTACTTCCTCATCCTGAGGAGCACGGCGAAGCCGGGCCTCGAAGGATGAGATGAGGCGCGGGCATGACCCGCTCAAGCCTGGCGATGACAGGTCAGGGTGTTCATGGCCACCGCCTCTCCCTTTTGCACGGGCGGCGAACTCTGGGGCCATGGCACACCAAAACGCGAGGGGCGGCGCCGGAAGCGCCGCCCCATCCATCGTTCCCCTCTTTTCGATAATCGAGCTTATTTCAGCTCGATCACCGCGCGGCGGTTCTGAGGTTCCTTGACGCCAGGACCCGTCGGGACCAGCGGTTCGGAGAAGCCACGGCCTTCGGTCGTGATCACATCGGAGGGCACGCCCAGGCGCACCATCTCGGCCTTCACGCTGGCCGCGCGACGCTCCGACAGTTTCTGGTTGTAGCCGGCCGAGCCGACCGTGTCGGTGTGACCAACGACGAGCACCACATTCGCACCGGCCTTGAAGGCCTCCGACGCCTCAGCCACCACAGCCTGGGCTTCCGCCGTCAGGTTCGACTTGTTGAAGTCGAAGAAGACGATGAAGGTCTTGGGCGCCACGTCCTCGACAACCGGGGGCGGCGTTTCAACAACCGGGGCCGGCGTCGTGCCGAAGAAATAACGCAGGCCGATCGTGGCCGAGTGATTGATGAAGGTGTCTTCAAAGCCATAGGGGCCAACGCCGATGTTCCCCACGAGGCTCGCGCTGTCATGATACATGATGCGATATTCGAGGAACGCTTCGAGGTTGTCGGTGAGCTCAAGTCCGAGGCCGGCGATGCCCTGGAAGCCAACCGTCCAATCGTCACCCGTGAGACCCGTGCCGTCGGTGTCGACATAGACGCCACCGATACCGGCACCGAGTGTCAAATCGAACTTCTCAGAGAGTTCGAAATCGTAGAGGACGTTGGCAAAGAGGGTCGATTGCGTGACCGCAATGTCGAAGTCCCCTTCGTTGTCACGATAGGCACCTTCAAGCTCAACGCGCCAGCCGCTGTCATAAGCGAAACCGCCGTTGAGGTGAATGATGTAGCCGGTGTCGAACTCGGCATCCCACGGTGTGCCCACCGTGTCGGAGCCCGCGATATTGTCAATCCAGTTCGCCCCAGCGCCCGCGCCAATGTACCAGCGACCGTCAGCTGCTTCGGCGCCCATGGATCCCGCCGCAAGGAACACCGTCGCCAACAAAACCTTCTTCATCGACATGCTTGCCTCTCTGTCGTGAAACCCCAACGAGCCAAAGTGGCCCGACAACAGCTGGCGCGACGGAAGTTCCCGCTCGCCCCCTCTTGTATTTTTTTAGCACGGGGGTTGCCGGGCGCGCATTCGCATCTGCATGCGTTTGCTCTGTATTTTTAGCATTTTTAGGTCATGTGACACTTAGGCAACAAACAACATTACGATGGCGTACTGATTAGTCTTTGCAAGACGTGGCGCCGCCCAGAAGTCCCTTTTTCTTGAGCGCTGCAAAAAAAACAGCGGGGCTTTTGGCCCCGCTGCTGATCTCAACTCTGCGTATTCGACTTAGAAGTCGGCGGTCACGCGGCCGAAGAAGTAGCGGCCGATGATCGCGCTGCCATAGAGGCCCGTGTCGGTGTTCGAACCCGTGTCGAACACATAGGGCGCCTCTTCGTCGAACACGTTGTTCACGCCGACCAGGAATTCCACGCCTTCAGAGAGGGCGACGGTGACGCGTGCATCATGCTCAAGCTCGTATTCGACTCCATCAAAGCCACGTACGTTGTTTCCGTCGAAGTCGATGTGATCGAGGCTATCGATGTAGCGCATCCGCCACTCGAAGCTCCAGTCGCCGATCGTGTACTCCGTGCTCAAATTCGCGCGGATCTCAGGAATACAGACTGCATCGCTGTCTTCGCAGTTACCCACGCCAGGACTGACGTTGTAGTCGACCAGATATGTTCCCTGGTGACGGATGCTGAAGGCGCCGCCGAGGGCTTCGAAGGCGTAAGCCACCGACCAGTCAAGACCTTCCGTTTCCAGCGCACCCTCGCCATTGATCGGCTCACGGACAAGGCCCGTCAACTGACCCGTAGAGTCGCGGGTGAATTGTGAGCACGCCGAAGCATCGCCGTCCTCATAACACGCATCCAGAAGCGCCTGGAGGTCCGTGGTCGTGATGTAACTGTCGACCGTGAGACCCCAGTAGTCCGCGGCGATCTGCAGGCCGGGGATAAAGGAAGGCGCCATCGATACGCCGAAGGTGTAGGAGTCGCTCGTTTCCGGGCCGAGCTCCAAAATACCGTCCGCGAAGTCACCGCCCGCCGTCACCTTGATCTGGGCCGCAGTCTGAGTAAATCCGGCCACCAAGCCTTCCGCGCCGCAATTCGCGACGATGTTCGGATTCGTGCTGGTATCCCAATCATTACAGGGATCATCAAGGAAATCGAAGCTCTCAACCGCACCACCATAGCTTTCCGTCACCGTCGGCGCACGGAACGAGGTGCCATAGGTCGCGCGGAAAGTCACATCTTCGACCGGGCGGTAGATCGCACCAAACTTATAGACCGTGTCATCACCAAAGTTCGAGTAGTCGAAGGCGCGGCCCTGAATGTTCAGCGACAGTTCCTCGACCAGCGGCAGATCCGCCAAGAGCGGGAGCTGAATTTCCGCGTAGACCTCCGACACATCGAACTTGCCGCGGGTGGGCGTCGATGCATTCGCAATGCTCTCACCCGAAGCGGTTGTGGCATCGGGCGTGAATTCCGCGCTTTCCTCGCGGTATTCCGCACCGAATGCTATGGAGACGAAGCCGGCCGGCAGCTCAAAGAGATCCGCCGAGGCGTTGGCGTTGATGGCATCGATGTCGTATTTGCTCGAATAAGTCTGGATGTACGAGAAATACGCGATTTCCGAGGCCGACCAGTTGCCGGGACGATAGGCATCAAGCGCGCCGAGCCCGGCCGGATTGAGGGCGGCTGTACAAATCGGGTCCGCCGCACAGGCCGTCGGGTCGGAGATCTTCTCAAGCCGAGCAAGGTTCCAGACCGAGTCGGTCGTCGAGTTGGAATCGACGCCGTTATGGAGGTAGGAGAGTTCCCAGTCGAACATGTCGAAGAGGTTCTCGCCACGGAGCCCGAAGGCGACACGGATCGATTGCGCATCGATATCCGTTTCGCGCGCGCCAACCGTCGAGGTCGGACGGATGTAGCTGCTCGCGTCCACGCCCGGGTAGGGGTTGTAGGGGTTGTCGCCCGAAATGAAGAAGATGCCTGGATTGCCGTCCAGCGTCGATTCGGAGTGGCGATCGCCGAACTGGAATTCGAGGAAGGCCTCAAGGTCTTCGTCGATGTCGAAGGTCGCATAACCGGCGATATTGATCGCCTCGTACTGATTGATCAGATCCTGGACGAGGGCGTAGTCGTACTTGCCATCCGCAAGGAGGTTGAAGTTGTTCGGGCAGGTCGTCGCCGTCGTGTCCGTTACCTCATCGCCACCTAAGACTTTCGGCGTCGTACAGAAGACGTTGCCGTCATCGAAGAATACCGTGCCGCCGGGATGGAAGAACGAACCATTCGCGGTCAACGACCCATTCGTAATCGTCGGGATCGCCCACTCACGCTCCGTCTGGGGCACGTTGTCATTGAAGTTGTATTCGGCGCTGACCGTGACATTGCCGCGATCGAAATTCGCCCCCATCACGCCCTGGATCGAGACGCTCTCCATGTCGCCTTCGCCGGAGATGCCGCCCTGACCCGTGACCTGCATGCCTTCAAAATCATCCTTCAGGATGACGTTGACGACGCCCGTAACGGCGTCGGCACCATAGGTCGTGGAGGCGCCATCGCGCAGAACCTCAATGCGGTCAACCATCGCGAGCGGAATGAACGACAAGTCCGTCGCTTCGTTCTGCAACGAATCGGAGAAGCGCGCGAGGCGCTTACCATTGACGAGGACGAGAACGCGATCAGAGCCCAGGTTGCGCAGGCCGATCGATTGCGAACCGCCACCGTTCAGGTTCGATGACTGGTTGAAACCGTCGGTGTTCGAGATCGCAAGCTCTTCACGCAGCACTTGGCCAAGGTTCAATTGACCCGCCGTCGCGATCGCCTTCGCGTCGATCACCGTGATCGGTGATTCGGCCGTAAACTCCGTCCGCTTAATGCGCGAGCCCGTCACTGTCACCGATTCTTCGACCGTTTCGTCGGCCGGCGCCGGCGTGTCTTGCGCCAACGCCGCGCTCGTCAGCATCGATGCGGCACCGGCCAGCAGCAGCGCGCGCAGCGAGGTAGAATTTAGCAGTTTGGTAACCACGAAAACCCCCTGTGGTACGATCCAAAACGATTAAGGCCGCGCGGGTTTGCCCATCTGGCCCAGCTCCCAAGCAGGGGATGTCAAGTGTCCCTGACCCCCCACTCATTAAATTTATGCTACGAATGGTCCCGTGACGGGTCAAACCTGGAACACAGATGAGACATGATTTCGTCACTTTGTGTGTCCTGAAGGACACGTGAAATTTAATGCTGCACTGCACTCTTGATTTCTTGCGCTGCATTAGGTGGCGAATGCCCAAAAAGTGGCGTGCGGCTTGCCCCTTATTTAGCACGGCAGGCGGATAGGTTTTCGCCGCCGCTCGGCAGAGTACAAAAAAGGCGGCGCTCGACGGCGCCGCCTCGTTCCTGTCAGCAAAGCGATTGAGTTCGCGCCGCTATTTAATGTCGATCACCGCGCGGCGGTTCTGGGGCTCCTTGACGCCAGGGCCGGTCGGGACCAGCGGTTCTGCAAAGCCACGGCCTTCGGTCGTGATCACGTCCGCAGGCACACCCAGGCGCACCATCTCGGCCTTCACGTTGGCCGCGCGGCGCTCCGACAGTTTCTGGTTGTAACCGGCCGAGCCGACCGTGTCGGTGTGACCAACGACGAGCACGATGTTGCCGCCCGCCTTGAAGACCTCAGCCGCCTCGGCAACCACGGTCTGCGCCTCGGCCGTCAGGTTCGACTTGTTGAAGTCGAAGAAGACGATGAAGGTCTTCGCCAGCGCCGGTTCGGCCGGCGGCACCACGGCAGGCTCCGCCACGGGAGCGGGCGCCGCCGGCGGCGTCAGGTAGTAACGCACGCCAATGAGACCCGTATGGCTCTTCAGGTCGGTTTCGTCGGGCCCTGGCAACGCTGCGCCGCCCGCCGCATAACCGACCGCCTCGACGTCATTGGCGACAAAGTAGCGGTATTCGGCGAAGAGCTCGAGCTGCTCGGTCACGTCATAGCTCGCGCCCGCGATCGCCTGATAGGCAAAGGCATAGTCGTCCATGCGCACGGATGTGCCGACCGTCGTCAGCGTGTAATCGCCATCGACATCCACCCCGCCCAGGCCGCCGCCGATCGTCACGGCCAGCTTGTCCGTGACGGGAAGATCGAACAGCACATTCACCATCTGCGAGAACTGGGTGACGTCGCCCTCTAGGTTGTCGAGAAATGTGCCCGATGGCTGCTCGAGGCTGTCGGCGTCGTTGTCCCGATAGCCAAGCTCCAGCTCGATGCGCGCGCCGTCAAAGTTGTAACCACCCGCGAGCGCGCCCGCCCAGCCGGGGCTTAATTCAGTCGTCTGGCTCGCGCTGTTGATGTTCGTGTCGACATCCTGCATCCAGTTGCCGCCGGCGCCGCCCGATATGTACCAGCTATAATGCTCGGCATGCGCAACACCTGTCAGCATCGCCAGGCCCGCGCCCGCCATCACAATCCGCTTCATGCCCATCGTCCCGTTCCTTTCGTGCCAGCACCCAGACCCCTTCGCCCGGACGGCTGGCGACAAACAAACCCCGGGAGCCTTACCGGTCAATTAAAGAAACCGTCATTTTTGGTCCATTTTGCAACGGTTTAGAGGGTGAACTGCGTTTCATTTTTGCCGTTGCAAGAGGACAACAATCGCTGACACTTGTTACGTTATAACAATCCTGATATGAGACGGGTGTCGCCCCCGCAAGTGTGCCGCCATGCCAGAGCTCCCTTCCGCCTTCAGCCTTTCCGCCTTGCAGCGTCTTTTGATCGCGGCCGGGCTTTGCGGGGTTGTGTGGCTCTTAGCCTGGATCGCCGTACAATGACGCCGGCGGCCGTCAGGCTTTCCCATCTCACGCTCGGCTATCGGCGCCACCCGGCTGTGCATCACCTCTCGGGCGCCTTTGAGGGCGGGTCGATGACGGCCGTGGTCGGTCCTAATGGCGCCGGCAAATCGACCCTGCTGAAAGGGATCGTCGGGGCGCTGAAGCCCCTTGAGGGATCCATCCGCCTTGAGGGAGTGGGCCGCAAAGACATTGCCTATCTGCCCCAACAGGCCGATCTTGACCGCACATTCCCCATCCGTGTCGCCGATGTGGTCAGCATGGGGCTGTGGCGCAAAACGGGCATGTTCGGTACGCTTACGGGGCGCCGCCAGGATGAAGTACGCCAAGCGCTCAGCGCCGTCGGGCTTGAGGGGTTCGAACAGCGCCCCATCTCCACGCTCTCGGGCGGCCAGCTTCAGCGCACGCTCTTTGCCCGGGTGCTGCTGCAGGATGCGCCCGTCATACTGCTCGATGAGCCCTTCACCGCCATAGACGCGAAGACGCAAAGCGATCTGCTTGGCCTCATTCATCGCTGGCATGGCGAAAAGCGGACCGTGATCGCGGTGCTGCACGATCTTGACTGCGTGCGGGAGCATTTCCCGGCGACGCTGCTGCTGGCGCGCACGCCCATCGCCTGGTGCGACACACGGGAGGCTCTGCGGGCGGACAACCTCCTCAAGGCCCGGGCCATGAGTGAGCGGTTCGAGGATCACGCGCGGCTTTGCGCCGGGGACGCGGCATGACCCCCTATGACGCCCTCGTCGCGCCTTTCGTCGAGTATGGGTTTCTCAAGCGCGCCCTTGTGGGCTGCCTGATCCTCGCGCTCGGCTCGGCCCCTATCGGCGTGCTGCTCGTGGTGCGGCGCATGAGCCTTGTCGGCGACGCGATGGCGCACGCGGTTCTGCCGGGCGCGGCGATCGGATTCCTGTTTGCGGGGTTCTCGGTTGCCGCGATGACGCTGGGCGGCCTTGCCGCGGGCCTTGCCGTCGCCATTGCCGCGGGGCTTGTCGCCAGGGCAACGGCGCTGCGCGAGGATGCGAGTTTTGCGGCCTTCTACCTCGTTTCGCTGGCGGGCGGCGTTCTCATCGTGTCGCTGCACGGATCGAACATCGATTTGCTGCACGTGCTTTTCGGCACGGTGCTCGCGCTCAATGACCCGGCGCTTTTCCTCATGGCGTCAATCACCAGCATCACCTTGATCGCGCTCGCCCTTTTCTATCGCCTGCTGATCGCGGAGAGCTTTGACCCCGCGTTCCTGCGCCTGCAAGGCGGCGGCGCCTTCGCGCATGTCCTTTTCCTCACGCTCGTCGTGCTCAATCTCGTGGGCGGCTTTCATGCCCTGGGCACGCTCATGGTGGTCGGGCTCATGATGCTGCCCGCGGCCGCGGCGCGGTTCTGGGCCGACACGCTTGAATGGCAGATCGTGACCGCGACGCTAGCCGGCATGGGCTCAAGCTATGCAGGGCTGCTGCTGTCGCTGCATGCCGATCTCCCCGCCAGCCCCTCCATCATCCTTTCGGCCGGGGCGTTCTATCTCGCCTCGGTCCTCTTTGGACCCAATGAGAGCCTTCTGAACCAATTGCTCAAGCGCCAACACCTCGAAGCCTAGAGCGGCGTGCCTTTAATCAGAATCGTCACACCGCTCTATCTTATTGTCCTGTCGCAACGTTTTGCGGAAAACCGGTACCCACTTTTCTGCACGTTGCTCTAAACCAAGGAGCCATGCCATGATCCTGCGCCGATCCTTCCTTGTCCTTGCAGCCAGCCTCTTCTTCGCTGGAACCTTACCAGCCCAGGCGGAGGACAAGCTTCCCGTCGTCGCCTCGTTCTCGATCCTTGGCGATCTCGTCCAGGAGGTCGGGGGCGAAAAGGTGCAAATCACCACGCTCGTCGGCCCGGATGGCGATGCCCACGTCTATGAACCCTCACCCGCCGATGCGAAGGCAATCGTTGGCGCGAAGCTCGTCTTTATCAACGGGCTGCAGTTCGAGGGCTGGATCGATCGCCTGATCGACGCGTCCGGCACAAAGGCCAACATCATAACAGTCTCAAAGGCCGTCAAGCCCCACACCTTCGAGGAGGAGGGCATGGAAGACGACCATGGCGCGCACGGCGAACATGGGGATCATGAGGCACATGACCATGATCACGGAGCGTTCGACCCGCATGCGTGGCAGGACATCGCCAACGGCAAACTCTATGTCGAGGCCATCCTCGCCGCGCTTGTCGATGCCGACCCTGCCAATGCCGCATACTATAAGGGGCGCGCCACCGCCTATCTTGAGGCCCTCTCCCAGCTCGACGCACGGATCAAGTCCCAATTCGCGGCCATTCCGGCCGAGCGGCGCCGGGTGGTGACGAGCCATGACGCCTTTGGCTATTTCGCGGCCGCCTATGGGATCACCTTCATTGCCCCCCAGGGCGTCTCGACAGAATCGGAAGCCTCGGCGGCCGAAGTCGCGGGCCTCATCGACCAGATCCGCAAGGAGCGGATTTCAGCCGTTTTCGTTGAAAACATCACGAATCCGGCGCTGATCACGCAAATTGCGCAGGAATCGGGGGCCCGGGTCGGTGGGACGCTCTATTCGGACGCGCTCTCGACAGAGGCCGGTCCAGCGCCTACGTACATTAAAATGTTCGAACACAATGCCGCTCAGCTCGCCGCGGCGATGACGGGGAGCTGAACGGCCTCTCAGCCGAGGCCTTCATGTCCCCCGTTCCTGTCACTGTCCTTACTGGCTTTCTAGGCGCCGGCAAGACGACCCTGCTCAACCGGATCCTCACCGAACAGCATGGCAAACGCTATGCCGTGATCGTCAACGAGTTCGGTGAGATCGGAATCGACAACGACCTCGTCGTCTCTGCGGACGAAGAAGTCTTCGAGATGAACAATGGCTGCATCTGCTGCACCGTGCGCGGCGATCTCATTCGCGTGCTGAGCGGGCTGATGAAGCGCAAGGACAATTACGACGCCATCCTTGTCGAGACGACGGGCCTTGCTGACCCTGCGCCCGTCGCTCAGACCTTCTTCGTCGATGAGGATGTGCGGGCGCGCACACAGCTTGATTCCATCACCACCGTCGTTGATGCCAAGCATATGATGCAGCAGCTCAACGACAATCCCGAGGCGGTCGAGCAGATCGCCTTTGCCGATGTCATCCTGCTCAACAAGACCGATCTCGTCGCGGAGAAAGCGCTGTTGGAGGTAGAAGAGCGCATCAGGCGGGTAAACCCGTTTGCGCCCATCCACCGCACGCAGCGTTGCGGCATCGCCCTTGACCTTGTGCTGAACCAGGGCGCCTTCGACCTTGAGCGCATCCTCGCCCGGGATCCCGAATTCCTTTCGGCGGATGATCACGACCACGATCATGAATGCGACGAACACTGCGAGCACGATCACGGGCATGACCATGACCATCACCATGGCCATGATCATGTGGCGGAGGCGGGGATCACCAGCTTCTCCTTTTCGAGCGAGAAGCCCATCGATGGCGAGAAGCTGACGGCTTGGCTGCGCACTTTGCTTGCCGAGCAGGGCCAGCACATCCTGCGATCCAAGGGCATCTTCTGGATCAAGGGCGAGGAGCGGCGCTTCGTGTTCCAGGGCGTGCATATGATGATGGACGGCGAACTGACACAGGCCTGGCGGCCGAATGAAAGGAAATGGAGCCGGCTCGTCTTTATCGGGCGGCATCTCGATCGGCCGGCCTTCGCCAAGGGCTTTGAAGCCTGTATCGCCGATTGAACGGGCGCGACCTTGACCCTTGATACACTCATCGAAGACCTGGGCACGCCGGGCGTCACTTTCCGCTTCGATGCCTACGTCACCGCCATCGCCTTTGCCGCAACGCGCCCGCTTGCCGCCGTTGCGCTTGGCGATGGGGCCTTGCGGTTTCTCCAGCCCTTCGGCTCTGAAGCCGGGGGCGTCAAAGCGCATGACGGCGCGATCCTCAGCATGGCGGTCGCGGGGGATGATTTCTACACGGGCGGCGATGACGGCCAGCTCGTTCGGGTGCGACCGGGCGATGAGGGCGCCATGGGCGTGCTTGCCCAGTTCAAGGGAAAATGGATCGACCAGGTCGCCGTCGACGGCGCGGGCGGTACCCTTGCCTGCAGCGCGGGCAAGGACGCCTTCATCCTTGCCGCCGAAGGCAAGCCCCTGAGCGAGCCGCGCCGCCTTGCCCATGGCTCAACGGTTGCGGGGCTTGCGCTCGACCCGAAGGGCAAGCGGCTTGCCGCGGCGCATTATGGCGGCGTCTCCTTGTGGTGGGTGAAGGCCGAGAGCCAGACGCCCATGCCGCTGAGCTGGAAAGGTTCACACCAAATCGTCACCTGGTCGCCCAAGGGCGACTTCCTTGTCACGACCATGCAGGAAGGGGCGCTTCATGGCTGGCGCCTCGCCGACAAGGCGCATATGCGAATGCCCGGCTATCCGGGCAAGGTGAAAAGCATTTCCTGGCTGCCCAAGGGGCGGTTCCTTGCCACATCGGGCGCCGATCGCATCGTGCTGTGGCCCTTCGATGGCAAGAACGGGCCGATGGGGCGGGAGGCCGGGCTTATCGGGCCTGAGGGCGCCGCACCCGTTTGCTTCGTTGCGGCGCACCCTGCGCGGGATCTCATCGCGTCGGGCCATGGCGATGGCTCGGTATTTCTCTCGCGCCTCCAGGATGACCGATCGGCCCTGCTGCGGCGGGGACAGGGGGCGGCCATTACCGCACTTGCCTGGTCCCATGACGGGCAGCATCTCGCCGCCGGGGGCGAGGACGGCTTCGCCGCGCTTCTCAGCTTTGAGGCCGCCAAGACATGAAGGGCTTTTCCGCCCTTTCGCGCCGCGGCGATGCGGGCGCCGCATCACGCGTGAAGGATTGGGTGGTGGCACGGTTCGGCGATTCCGCCGAACAGGCGGTGCTGGTCAGCGAGACCCAATGTCTCACGGCGGGGTGTCCGCCCACGCTCACCGTCATCGCAATCCTGACGCCGTGCGCCTGTGTGCGCTTCCAAATCCACAAGTCCCTCGGTGACGTCACACAGGACGACATCTCGGCCCTTGGCCATGCGGCGCCGCTTTTGCCTGAGGATCTGTGCTGCTGAAGCCCTGGCGTCAGTCAATATAAAGTGGCTCACCCGTGGCAGGCCGTGAAGGCGGCCGCTCCAACCTAAAACTTCCCGCCCGTCTTGAAGCCGCCGCCACCGATCCTTCCGCCCGAGCCGAACGAGCCGCCAAAGCGCCGGCGCGAACCGCCGCCTCCCGGCCATTGCGAGCCGCCGAAGAAGGGATCGGAGCGCGGCGCACGGCGCGAATAGCCATCATGAAAGACGCGGCCCAAATCACTGCCCCGCATCACGCCGCCGATTATGCCCGCGATCACCTGCGCGATGAGCTGTTCATTTGAGAAGGTGCCGTAAGGATCATTGTAGCCGCGATGGCGGAAATCCTCCCTTGCGCTTTCAAGCTCGGCGCGGCGGCGGGAGACCTCGCGCGCGGTGGCGCGAGTTTCGGCCACCTCGCGATCGGCGCGTGCGATCGCCTCTTCCAGCTCCTTTGCCCGTGCGGTCAATCGCTCATCCTCCGGCGCGGGGGTCGCCAGCGCCTCACGGTGAAGAGCCGCGAGATCCTCGCGCGCCAGCGACTGGGCAAGGACGCCGATAGCTTTATCGAACACCCTGTCCTTGCCGCCCTCAACGGATCTGGCCACTTCCTCATCGATGGCGGCAAGCGCGGATTGCGCCTCTGCCAGCACCTTTTCGGCCGCAAGCAGCCTTTCGCGCGTCGCCTTCAGGTCCTGCTCCAGGGGGAGGATGCCATCGGCCTCAAGCGCCTTGCGCTCGATCGCCTCCAGCCGCGCGCGGGCCTTTTCCGCCTCAGCCTCCAGGCGGTTCGCATGCTCGCGCAGGCGGCGGGGGATTTCGTTCAGCATCCAGAAATTGGGCCGATAGCGATCAAACGCAATCAGATCGGCAACCAGCGTATCGCCATAGCGCGCGAGCGATCCGGCCTTGTAACGGGACGTGCCATAGCCCCTTTCCCACAGATACACAAAGAGCGGATCGGCATCATAGGGTTTGCGCTTCTCGTCGCGGTCAGTCTCCGACTGTGTCGCCTTCTTGGCGGCTTCATCCGCCAGCGATTCGGCGTCGGCGACACGCGCCGCTTCTTCCTGCCAGGCCGCGTCTGTCTTGATGCGCGCCTCTGTCGCCTCGCTGAGCTCGTCCACGCGGTGGAGCGCCGCCTCAACCGCCGCCGCGCAAGAATGGCGGGCGCCCTCCGCCGCCGTCACGGCCGCCGCCGCGTCGGCCCGGCGCTGCATCAGGCGCTCGGCCTCTTCCTTGGCCTTCTTCAGGAGATCAAGCGCCTCGCGCTCCGCCGCGTCGAGTTCGCCCACCACCGTTTCACCGCGCAGGGTATCAAGACGCATTCGGGCGAGGGAGCGGAATATGTCCGTCCGTTCGGTGCGAAGCCGCGCGGCCTCCTCAGAGGCGGAATTGAGCACCGCCGTCAGCCGATCTTCTTCCTTGCGGATGTCCCGCACCGCGCGCTCCATGTTCTGAAGCGTCTCGCTGCTCGAGATCATTCATCCCACTCCGTGATCATGCCGCCCAGTACCGGCATCAGATATTCAGGGGCGAGCTCCCCGCGCCGCTTCACGCCCAGAAGCGCATTCTCGATGATGCCGTTGTCGACCTTGTCGGCCTTGACGCCGTTATAGATCGCCTCCGAGACCCTGACGCCGTACTTCTTGACGCTGCGCTCGCGACCGTTTTCCTCGTTGAGGATCTTCACCTCCAACGGCGAGCCGGTCGGCCCCACCGCCTCCACGATGAGATAGAAATTCTGCGCCGCCGGATTGCCGTGAGGCACCCGGAAGACACCGCTTGCCTCGCCCGGGCGCGAGACGATGCGGATCTGATATTCCTGGCGCAGCAACTGGTCGAGTTCGCCAAGACCTGCGATCGCCGCCCTCGCGCCGTCACGATCACCGCGTTCGAGCGCTGCTTTTCCATCGGCAAAAAGTGTCGCAGCCTTCGTCTTGGCCTCCTCGACACGGGCCTCTCCCGTCACGATCACGAAGAGCTGCTGCAATTGACGCGGAAGCGTTTCGGCCAGCTCAATGCGCAAGGCTTCGCGCGCCGCCTCCTGCGGCCCAGCGATGAAATAGGAATAGGCGCCGATGAGAATGACAAGCGCGCCCAGGATACTGCCGCCCCAGATCAGGATGGGGCGCCTTCTTACCCAGAGCAGCGCAAGCGTGCGCGCAAAGCTCGGCGGCGCGGGCGTATAGACGAAACGGCTTTCCTTCAGCGCCCTCAGTCCTTCCTCGATCACGCTTTCGGGGACCTCGATGCCTTGCCCGGCATAGATCTCGCGCAGGCGGACGCGGAAGGCCGTGTCACGCTCCGCCTCGCTCATCTCGCGGCGTACGAGATCCTCGTTGTGGCGGAGCGTATCCACCACATCCATCGCCAGCATCAGCTCATCAAGCTGCTGGGGCTGGGGCGAAGGCGCCGATTTCTGCGCCGCAACAACGTCAGCCGTATCAGCCATTGAGGGTCAAGGCACTGCCTTCCGCCGCAAGGCGCGCCATCCGCCGCTTGCCATCTTCCACCGCGTCGCGGATCTCCTCGCTGTTCTTGGTGGCGAGCTTGCGCATTTCGGCAATGATCTCCTCGCTGCGTTCCTGAAAGGTCACGATCGATTCGACCAGCTTTTTCACCGCATCGGCGCGCACGGTGGGGCCATAGCCCGCCTTTACCGCCGCTTCTTGCACCTTGTCGCCGATTTCGGAGAGAACCTCGATGCTCTTGGAGACGCCTTCCTTCATGGCGTTCAGCGTCTCTGTTGATTCATGCAGGCCGAACATGCCGGTGAACGAGGCCTTCAGTGCCGTCAATACGGTTTCGTTGGTCGAGAAAAAGCTCACGGCCTGTGCGTAGACGCGCTCCTTCGCGCTCGTCGTCTGCAGCAAGCGCGCCATCACCACTTCGGTCGTGTTGTAGCCGATGGTGAGATT
>JACADY010000030.1 GCA_013389115.1 Alphaproteobacteria bacterium | reverse complement strand
GTCCGACCTCCCCTAAGGGGAGGTGGTTGCCGTGAAAAACCCTCCCCTTTTTAAGGGGAGGGAGAGGACCGGCCCCCTGTCATGGCCGGGGGCCAGTCTCACGGCGCAGGCGTAGCGGGCGCGATGCGGGACCAGATCGCGCCCGTGCTGTCCTGGCGCAGGGTGGCGATGTCGATGAAGGTCATCCGGTGGACGCCGCCGCCGATCGTCGCGTCGGCCTCGATGGTGAGATAGAAGAACGTGTCGCCGCCCCGGTCGGCGCGCCAAAGGGCGTGGCCCGTCAACGGCATGGGCAGGCTGTCGCTGTCGCCCTCGACGGTGAGATAGGCCCGGCGCAGGCGCTCAAAGCGGGCCGAGAGCGTGCGCGTGCCGATGACGTCGGGCACAGTGTAGCGCCAGGTGCCCAGCATGAAGGCTTCGACGTCCGGGGGGAGCGCGACGGGGGAGGGCTCTGCACGCACCAGCCCAGGCGCCAAAGCGAGGGTTAAGCCAATCGTGAACGCGCGCCGGCTCTGCATCGATCCTACTGGGTGCGGAAGGAGGTTTCCTGGGTCTGCTCGTTCAACAGCGTATTGCGATCGACGACGACCAGGCTTGTTGAACTCGACCCCCCGCTCGCGCCGGAAACGATCAGGCTGAGCACGAAACGGTTCTCATCGATGCCGGTGACGGACCAGGTTCCTTTCAGCGGATACTGCATCGTGCCGTACTGGGTCACGGTCTGGGTGCCAACGAGCGATCCGTCAGCCCGGTAGAGCACGGTCGTCTGGATCTGCATGCCGAGGTGGTTGGAATCGTTCGTCCATTCCCCGACCATGAACTCCTTGAACTTGCGATCAAGAAGCACCTGTTGCGGCATGCGCGGGCCGGTCGGCTGGGGCTGCTGGGGCACCGGCTGTTGCGGGATCTGTGGCATCGGCACCTGGGTTTGCTGAGGCCAGGGCTGGGGCTGAGGCTGGGCGGGCGGCTCACGCTGAGGGATGAATTGAGCCTTGGCGGGGAGGGATACCGCCACCATCACTGCTATGGCCGCAACGACAAAAGGCGCGCGCATGGGAACTCCGCAAGAAAGCGCGGCTATTGAAGCGGAGCGGGGCAGGCCGTGCCATCCTCCGTTTGGAGGAGGCGCCGGCCCTACCTGAGGTTGGCGTGACGGGCGCTACTTGCAGTCGGCGGCCATCTTGTCGAGCGCGGCCGAGATGCCCTTCAGCGAATATTCGTCGGTCGTCAAAGTGCCCCGGCGCGATGTCCCCTTCACAATCATCGAGGAACCCCGGCGCATGGCATCCAAGAGCCGCTGCTCCTCCGATGTCTCCTGAAGCCAGGCGCCGCAATCGGTCTCGCGGTTCTTGGTGTAGAACTGGAAGCTGTCCGATCCGACCTCGACCGTCACCATGCTCTTTTCCTTGTAGGGATAGCCGGGCACGACGGAAGGCTCACCCTTCACCCCTTTTTCGGGCCAAGAGCTGATGAGGAAATAGATCGGGTCGCGCTTGACCGTCTTGGGGTCACTCGCGGTCGGCTTGCTCAAGGCATAGCAAACCGTGCCGTCGGTGCTCGTCGAGCGATAGACCGACCAGTCGTTGAAGACACCAAGCTGTTCAGGCGCCGCAGCCGACGCCGTCGTCGCGGGGAGCGCCAGTGCAAGCGCAGACAAGAGGGCAAGAGCGGTCCGCTTCATCCGATCATCCTTCACGATGTGTGGAACTCGAGCAGAGGCTGAATCACCGTGCTTTGAAGGGTTTGTCTAACCGCGAATTCGGGCGTTTCCAAGACATGGTTGGCCGGATATCCCCAACTTCCTCATTTGGCCGCGTGCCCATCCGGCCGAACTTGCCTTGCGCCCTTTGTTTTTTGTTCCATTGTGCAACCTATATGCCTAGTGGGAGTGCCGGGCTTCGTCCCGGTGCGTGGAGGCTTCATGTCCAATCCCATCCTCATGGCGGTTACGCGCGGCGCGCTCATCGAGAGCGTTCATCGCGGCGCGATCGCGGTTGCCGCACCCGATGGCCGGATCCTCGCCTCGCTCGGCGATGTCGCGGCCCTTACCTATCCGCGCTCGGCGATCAAGATGATGCAGGCGCTGCCCCTCGTCACGAGCGGGGCTGCGGATGCCTTTGGCGTCAGCGAGGCCGAACTGGCGCTCGCCTGCGCCTCGCATGGGGGGGAGCCATTTCACATCGCGGCGGTCGAGGGCTGGCTCTCACGGATCGGGGCCAGCGAGCGCGACCTCTTATGCGGTCCACATCCGCCCTCGCACGAGCCATCGGCCCGGACGCTCTATGCGGCGGGCGGACATCCGCGGCGGATCCACAATAATTGCTCGGGCAAGCATACGGGGTTCTTGACCCTTGCGCGGCATCTCAAGGTCAGTGATTACAAGCCCAATATCGCCTAGCTGCTCATCGCTAAGAGACTCAAGGTGCTCAATTAGCTCCTGCCCATCAGAAAAAATCTGATAATTCACATGCCCCTGCGTCAATATATCGCGTACGATTTGCTGGGCAACATGTGAGTCCTCAGCCACCAGCACCCTCTTTTCAAACCCTTCAAAATCAACCTTTAGGTCTATATTTTGACC
>JACADY010000055.1 GCA_013389115.1 Alphaproteobacteria bacterium | reverse complement strand
GCGTCAGGCGGGCATTCTTGTGGATGTCCATTAGGTCCTCCCTTGGACACTGAAGCTTCGCAACCTCAGCTTCCTCGGTCGGGACCGAATGGACAACCTACTGAAAGCTCACAGCTAGCGCGCTTCTGCGGCGATGAGGCGGGCGTTCAGCCGTTCGCGCATCGGCTCCGGCAGGGGCGCGGGGCCGTCCTTGCCCGCATGCACGATGACGGCGTCCGAAACGCCAAGGCAGTCATCCTCCTGAAAGAGCGCGCAGCCAAGCGTATAGGAAGTGGTGCCAATGCGCGCGACGCCGACCCCGACGGTGAGCTGTCCGGGATAGCGGCCCTCGCGCAGATAGGTAATGTTCACCTGCGCCACAAGCACGCGTGCGGGCGCGTCAGGTCGGCTCGACAGGCGCAGATCGCCCAGCAGCGATTGGTTAAAGACGACGCGCGCCTCTTCATAATAGCGTGCGATCGCGACATTGTTCAGGTGCTGGCCTATGTCCATATCGCCGAAGCGCGCGAGCAGGGGAACCGAAAAGGGATAGGTGCCGAGTTCCAGCCGGCGCGGATTCGTTCTTGAAGAGGGTTGGCTTACAAGCGTTTGGTTCATCGGGGCTTTGCTCACGAGGATCAGGCGACAGCTGCAGGCATGATGATCAGGGAGATCGAGACCATGGCTATACCGGCATTCCAGACCCTGCGCGACTACTGGCTCTTCTTTGCGGGCGAAAGCGAGCGCGGACGATCCCCCCTTTATGCCCAACTGTCGCGCGAGATCGCGGAGGATGAGGGATTGCAGGCACTGGCCGCACGGGCGACGCCCCGGCAGCCGCCCGCCAATCTCCTGTTCGGCGCGGTGCACTATCTCCTGCTCGGCGGTGTTCAGCATCCCTTGCGCGCCTGGTATCCGCATCTGAGCCTGCAACCCGAGCCTGCGGAAAACCCGTTTCCGGTGTTCAAGGATTTCTGCAAGACATTCGAGGCTGAACTTCTGCCCGTCATTTCCACGCGGGTGACGAACACCAACGAAGTGCGCCGCTCGGCGATGCTCTATCCCGGCTTTACCTTCCTTGCGCGCCTCAGCAAGCAGAAACTGCATCTCGTCGAGATCGGCCCCAGCGCCGGGCTCAATCTGTGCTTTGACCGCTATGCCTATGGCTATTCGTTCCCGGGAAGCGCCGAAACGGCGTGCGGGGACCTGACTTCACCGCTCACCCTTCCATGCGAAGCGCGCGGGGCCGTTCGCCCGCCGCTCGATCCCCATCCGCCGGCCATCGCAAGCCGGGTGGGGCTCGAACTCAATCCCGTCGACCTGTCGCGCGAGGAAGACGTGCGTTGGCTGAAGGCGCTGATCTGGCCGGGGCCGGTCGACCGCATGACCCGCATCGAGGCGGCGCTGTCGATCGTTGCCGCCGATCCGCCGCGCATTCTTGCCGGCGATGCGGTCGGGCTGCTTCCCAGCGTGCTGGCCGGCCTGCCTGGCGAGGGGGCGGTGGTCGTCTTCCACTCCCACGTCACGTATCAATTCCCAGCAGAGGCAAGGGCAAGGCTTCGCGCTATCCTCGCGGAAGCCTCGGCATCACGCGTCATTTTCAGGCTTTCCATCGAGTGGGAGGGCGAAAATTATCCCTTGAAGCTCGAGCGGTGGGAGAATGGCCATTGCGAGGAAGGACTGCTCGCCATGACCGATCCGCATGGGTCGCATTTGACCTGGATCGGCGAGTGGCCGCACAAAGGGGAGGCCTCCCAAATTTCCGAAAACAAATAGGCTTTGTTAACGAACCCATGACCGATGACCTGATCGAGGAAAATCTGCCTGAAATTCCGCCCGGCTATGAGCGGATGAACTGGTTTCAGGGCTTCGGGCGGCAGATTGGGCCGCTCTATGAGAAATATGACGGGGCGGGGGACTATACGCGCGCCTTCCTTGTTGGAGAGCACCACACGAACGGCATGCGCAATTGCCATGGCGGCATGCTGATGGCCTTCGCCGATATGGCATTCGGCCACGCGATCTCTATCGGCACGCACCGGTTCTGGGTGACGGTAAGGCTCGTCACAGACTTCCTCGCCAGTGCGAAGGTGGGCGACTGGGTCGAGGGCACGGGCGAAATCGTCGGCGCGGAGGCCGATCTCTATACGGTCAGGGGGAGAATCTGGGTAAAGGACCAGACGATCATGACCGGGAGCGGCGTTTTCAAGGCATTGGGCGAGCGACCGGTCCGGCAAAGCTGGCCCAAACACCTCAGGAAGACATGAGCAAGGTCAATCTCGCGCACGACACAGGGCGGCTTGGGCCGCTCGCGGCCTATGGCGGCGCCAAGGTGCCGGGGCCGCTCTGGTTCACAGAGGCGATCGGCGTGCCCTTCGAGACGGCGCAGGTCATGGTCGAGGGATGCCCGATCCACTATCTGCGCTGGGGCGAGCGATCGCAGCCGGGTCTTCTGCTCGTCCATGGCAATGGCGCGCATGCGCATTGGTGGAGCTTCATCGCGCCCTTCCTCGCACGGGACTATAACGTCGCAGCGCTCGACCTTTCGGGCATGGGGGAAAGCGGCCACCGCGAGCACTACACCATGGCGCTCTTCGCCCAAGAGCAGCTTGCCGTCTGCGCGGATGCCGGGATGTTCGAGGGGGGCGAGCCACCCATCATCGTAGGCCATAGTTTTGGCGGCTTCGTCACCATACTTGCAGGCGCGCTCTATGGCGAACGCCTTGCCGGAACCGTCATCGTCGATGCGCCCGTCAATCCACCCGGGCAACCGCATGGGCCGCCGAACCGGGAATTGCGGCCGCACCGGGTCTATCCAACCTTGGCCGACGCGCTTTCCCGCTTTCGCCTCGCGCCCGAACAACCTTGCGAGAATGACTTCCTGATCGACCATGTCGCCCGCCAGTCCCTGAAAGAGGTGGAGGGTGGCTGGACCTGGAAATTCGACCCCAAAATCTGGCGGGGCTTTTCTATCGGCGATGGCTCAGAACGCCTTCGGTCCACCAAATGCCGGATCGCAATCTTTCGGGGAGAGCAGTCGAGCCTGCTGCCGCCTGACGTGGGCGCGTATATGTACGCGCTGCTCGGGCGCTCGGCACCTGTCGTTGAGATTCCCCAGGCGCAGCACCATGTCCTGCTTGATCAGCCGCTCGCGTTCATCGCGGCCTTGCGTGCGTTGCTGGCGGATTGGAACCACTCACGGCCTTTGCGAAACCCGGCGGCATAAGCCATTGCCCTTGCAAGCATCTTTGTTATAGTCCCGCGCCGATCATTGATACAAAACACCGCTCCTGATGTGGGGGAAGCCATGGCGAACGACAAAGAATATGTGCGCGGATCGATGGATATTCGCGACCAGAAGGCCACGTTCGACACGTTCTGGACGGTGACGCTGTGGGCGCTGGTCATAGTCGGGTTCTTGCTCATCTTCCTTGCCGCGTTCCGCACCGGCTGATAACGCGCTCCCCACGCGGCGCCACGGGTGCCGCGGTGCCGCCCGCACAGTTTTTCCAGCTCATCCCTCATCCGGCCGTTCTCGCGGTCCCTCGTTCTCCAAGGTTCACGACCATGAAGCTTGCGGTCCCTAAAGAGACTCGCGCCCACGAAAAAAGAGTCGCCGCCTCACCTGAAACCGTAAAGAAGTTCAAGGCTCTGGGGCTCGACGTCGTGGTGCAGGAGGGCGCCGGCGCCGGCGCGCGCATTCCCGATGCGCACTACGCCGAAGCGGGCGCAACGATCGCGGCATCGATGGCGGAGACGCTGAAGGATGCCGAGATCGTGCTCAAGGTCCAGCGGCCGACGGCGGAAGAGCTGGCGCTGATCAAGCGCGGCGCGATGCTGGTTGCGATCCTCGCCCCTTACGCCGACAAGGACAGCGTCAAGGCCTATGCCGCGGCTGGGGTCGATAGCTTTGCCATGGAGTTCATGCCGCGCATCACCCGCGCGCAGTCGATGGATGTGCTCTCAAGCCAGGCGAACCTTGCGGGATATAAGGCCGTGATCGATGCGGCCTCTCAGTATTCGCGCGCGATGCCGATGATGATGACGGCGGCCGGTACCGTCGCGCCCGCCCGGGTGATGGTGTTCGGCGCGGGCGTCGCCGGCCTGCAGGCGATCGCCACCGCAAGGCGGCTTGGGGCCATCGTCTCGGCGACGGATGTGCGCCCGGCCGCCAAGGAGCAGGTCGAATCGCTCGGCGGCACCTTCGTTGCCGTCATCGATGACGAGTTCAAACAGGCCGAGACGGCCGCGGGCTATGCCAAGCCGATGAGCGCCGAATACCAAAAGAAGCAAGCCGCGCTCATCGCCGAGACGATCAAGAAGCAGGATATCGCCATCTGCACGGCGCTGATCCCCGGGCGGCCCGCGCCAGTGCTCATTTCAGAAGAGATGGTCAAGACGATGAAGCCGGGCTCGATCATCGTCGACCTCGCGGTCGAGCAGGGCGGCAATTGCCCGCTGTCGAAGCCGGGGGAAGTCGCCGAAGCCTTTGGCGTGACGCTGATGGGCCATCTCAACGTGCCCTCGCGCATCGCGACGGACTCCACTTCGCTCTATGCGAAGAACCTCTTCAACTTCCTTTCGCCCCTCATCGAAAAGGGCGGCAAGGCGCTCACCATCAAGTGGGACGATGAAATCATCACCGGCACCTGCCTCACGCGCGGCGGGGAAGTCGTGCATGCGGCGCTGAAAGGCTAGGCCATGGAAATCGATCTGATCGTCTTCTGGTTCTCAATCTTCGTCCTTGCCGTGTTCGTCGGCTATTACGTCGTCTGGAGCGTGACGCCCGCGCTCCACACGCCGCTCATGGCCGTCACCAACGCCATCTCCTCGGTCATTATCGTCGGCGCGCTGATCGCGGCGGCGGTGCCGGTGGGGCCGACGCATGGGTTCGACAATGACCTTGCAAAAGGCTTCGGCTTCATCGCCGTCGTCCTTGCCTCGGTGAACATCTTCGGCGGCTTCCTCGTTACCCAGCGCATGCTCGCCATGTACAAGAAAAAAGAAAAGAAGTGAGACCCATACGATGAACGCGAATATCGCCGCACTTCTTTATCTCGTCTCGGGCATTCTCTTCATCCTCGCCTTGCGCGGGCTGTCGAGCCCGGAGACGAGCCGACAGGGCAATCGATACGGCATGCTCGGCATGCTGATCGCAGTTGCCACCACGCTGGCCGTTGCCGGCCTGTCGGGCAGTTTCACCTGGGGGCTCATCATCGCCGGCGTCGCCATCGGTGGCGGCATTGGCGCCTTCATCGCGCAGCGCATCCCGATGACGGCGATGCCGCAGCTCGTCGCCGCGTTCCACAGCCTTGTCGGCCTTGCCGCGGTGCTGGTCGCGGCCGCGGCGCTCTATGCGCCCGAGGCCTTTCACATTCAGATCGGCAACCAGATCAAGTTCAACAGCCTCATCGAAATGTCGCTCGGCGTTGCCATCGGCGCCGTCACCTTCACGGGCTCGGTGATCGCCTTTGCCAAGCTGAACGGAAACATGTCGGGGGCGCCGATCCTTTTGCCCGCGCGGCACCTCATCAATATTCTGCTTGCCGCGTCGCTCGTCGCACTCATCGTCCTCCTCGTCATGTCGGGCGGCAAGACGGGCATGGCGCAGCTTTATTTCTGGGGCATCACGCTGCTTGCCCTCATCATCGGCATCACGCTCATCATCCCCATCGGCGGCGCCGACATGCCGGTCGTCGTCTCGATGCTCAATTCCTATTCGGGATGGGCGGCGGCGGGGATCGGCTTCACGCTTGAGAACGCGGCCCTCATCATCACGGGCGCGCTTGTGGGCTCATCGGGCGCGATCCTCTCCTACATCATGTGCAAGGGGATGAACCGCAGCTTCATCTCGGTCATCCTTGGCGGGTTCGGCGGCGAGGTCGCGGTGACGGGCAAGGCCGAAACGCGGCCCGTCAAGCAGGGCTCGGCGGACGATGCCGCCTTCATCATGAAAAACGCCGGCTCGGTCATCATCGTGCCGGGCTATGGCATGGCGGTCGCCCAGGCCCAGCACGCGGTGCGCGAGATGGCCGACAAGCTGAAGGCGGAGGGCGTCAAGGTCTCCTATGCGATCCATCCGGTGGCGGGGCGCATGCCGGGGCACATGAATGTGCTCCTTGCCGAGGCCAACGTTCCATACGATGAAGTCTTCGAGCTTGAAGACATCAACAGCCAGTTCCCGCAGTCCGATGTCGCCTATGTGATCGGCGCGAATGACGTGACCAATCCGGCGGCGAAGACGAACCCGCAATCGCCGATCTTCGGCATGCCGATCCTGGACGTCGAAAAGGCGAAGACGGTGCTCTTCGTCAAGCGCGGCATGGGCTCTGGCTATGCCGGTATCGAGAACGAGCTCTTCTTCCGCGACAACACGATGATGCTCTTTGCGGACGCGAAGAAGATGACGGAAGAAATCGTCAAGGCGCTGGGGTGATGGTCATGCGGAAGGCGTTGCTGGGACTGCTTTGCCTGCTCTTTCTTGTGCCGGTGGCCGCGCGGGCCGATGTCGTGCCGCCGCAGCCGGCGCCGATCCATGCGGTGATCGCGTTCGCCGAGAACTTCAACGCGGGAAGCGTCGAGGGGCTTGATTCGGTCCTGTCCAAGGATCCCGGCTTTGAATGGCGCGACGGCGATGCACCGCCACGCGACCGGGCGAGTTTCCTTGAGGGCAGCGGTAAGGCCTTCGCCGAAGGCCGGGGGCTGCGCATGGAATTCGTGGGCGAGCCCAGCATTCAGATCCTGGAGCCGGGAAGGGCGGTTGCCGTCGCACAGGTCAGCCGCTTCTCGCGGGGCGAGGACGGGCAGGAAAAGCCCGATGATCAAGGCGTGCTGATCCTCAGCCTGAAGCTCGAAGCGGATGGACTATGGCGCATCACAAGCTTTGGCTGGGCCGCGCAGTAGCGCCGCTTCACATCGCTGAGCGGCGCAGGGCGAGGACCGCGATCGCGACGGCGAGGATCGTCGCGCCCAATCCTGCGATTACCATCCAGAGCGGGTGCGGCACGAGGATCACGGTGAGGACCGCGAAACCGGTGTTGATGGCGCCGGCCACCACGCCGGCCATGGCGTTGCCGTTCGCGATCAACATCGTGACGGCGGTGCCCACCAGCGTGCCGATGCTCCAGGCCGCAATCACGAAGAGCAGCGCGCCCATGGGCGCCGTCGCCACATAGGCCTTGACCTGCTCGACGTCGTTCGGGTCAAAGCCAGCCGGCACTGGATAGACCTGATGGCCGATCATCTCGATGCCAAAAACGATGAGCCCGGCGACGACGACGCCCAGAATGACGCCCAGAATTGCACGGATCATGTGTTTCCCCCCATTTCCGCTTCGGTGTTTGGGAAGAAGCTAGCGCATCGGCGGCAAAGCGTCATCCTCACAGCGCGCACGAAAAAGGCCGCCTCACCGAGACGGCCTTGCCCCCTTTAGCCTTGCGGCGCGGCAGCGTTATTTCTTGACGGAGGGCGGCAGAAGACCCTCACGCTGCAGGCGTTTGCGCTGCAGCTTGCGGGCGCGACGGACTGCCTCGGCCTTTTCGCGCGCGCGCTTCTCGGAGGGCTTTTCATAGTGGTTGCGCAGCTTCATCTCGCGGAACAGACCTTCGCGCTGCATCTTCTTTTTCAGCGCCTTCAGGGCCTGGTCGACATTGTTGTCACGGACGATGATCTGCAAGGCAACCTCTTGGTGAATTGTTCTCAAGATCCAGCCGACACCCGCCCGGCGTAGGCGCGGACGGGTTGGTCGGGAGGCGGCGATATAGCAAAGCGAGCCCGGGCTGTCCATCCCAAACGCGTGACGGTGCGATGGGTCGGGTGGCGTGTCGTTCGCTCAACGAGGGCGCAAATTCGTACGCGCCGCCTCAAAAAAGCCTGCTTCTGCACTTAGAGGCTGCGCCCTATTCATTATAGTTAATACTGAAGAGGGCGAGGGTTCTCGGGGAAAAACCCCCGCGCCCAGGTGTCGGTGTCAGCAATCGGGGGAAATTCTGCAGTGCAAAACATCGCAGATACGCAAATTCGCGTCCAGATGACTGCCGCAGACAGCGGTGACACTCGCAAAGTGGCGAGTTATTTCTGGACAGAGCCGGACAAGATTTCCATCGATCCGCAGATGACCGTGCTGCAGGAGGATTTTGTCCATTTCAGCGACACCTATCATTTCGCCGAGGAGCCACCGCTCGAAGTTGCCGTAACGGCCTATTCAGAGCTGATCGACCGCTCGTTCTCGGCGGTCTGGGAACTCCATCCCTCCATGAAAGGAAGCCGGGATTGGCAACAGCTCTTTTATGATTCCATAAATCTGGACTATCGGGCCCAGGAGATGAGCCGCATCCGCGACATGCTGCCGGCCGATGCGGAAGTCTTCGACATGATCGATGCCTTCTCGCGCAAGGTCCTGCTCGCGAATGGCCGGATCTTCAACAGAAAGAAAACGGCCTATCTGCGCTGGATGAACATCCTCTCCGTTGGCGGCACCCTGGTTGTGGGGTTGCTTGCGACCGTTGTGATCGACGTGATTAGGCCGAGCCTGCTTTCCAGCCATATTCCTTGGCCCTGGCTTGTTCCTTCACCGATATTTGGCAATATCGCTGCAGCGCTTCTCGTGTTTGGCATTGGATTCACGCTTTGGAGTGTGCATTTCTGGCGGGAGCTCACCTCCCTCAAGGCGACGTACGAACATGCCATGCGCGATGCCGCGGGGCTGCTGTCGCGCAACCTTATCGAGCGAACGACGGTCATCGACCGGCAGATCAGCGAGGCCATCGTCCATTTGCAGAAAATGGGCGATTATTCGGCAGAGCGGGCGAGCGAGGCTGAAAACTATGTGCGGCTGCTGACCTGGCTGCCGGGGCGCATCGGCCACTATGAAAACTATTACCGGGCAAGCCTCGACTGGTTCGTCAAGGCGTCCGCCCGCGCGGCACTGAGGCTTCGCACGATCAAGATTTGGCACTTCATGCGCTATCTGATCGCGGCGATCCTCGCCATGGTGGCGGCCTACTATCTCCTGCCATTCCTGCCCGCGTGGTCGGGGTGCAGCACGCTTGCTTCCTGTGCGGAATCCCTGCCATCGCGCGTGCCGTTTCACACCCTCTTCTTTGTGCCGGGCGCATTGCTGGGCGGATGCGTTCTCTATGGATTTGCGAGCTGGCAGGTCTTCGTGCGAACGGGCAGTCCCGTTTCCTCGAACGTCAATGCGATCATCAAGCGCAAGATGGAGTCGAGCAAATGGACGCGCTATGCCGACCTCCAGATCCATCGCAAGATCGCCAGTGTCTTTGGGGCCATCTATACGGCTTGGCTGCATGAGTCTCAGAAAGGCCAATTCAAGGGCGGGACGGGGCCGTGAGCGGGTTTTGACGCGCCACAGACCGCGCCCCATATTGCATGCATGGCCATCTTGAAAATTGCCCGCATGGGCCACCCTGTCTTGCGCACGAAGGCGGAGCCCATCCCCGACCCCACGGCGCCCGAAATCGCGGCGCTTGCCCGCGATATGATCGAAACCATGATCGATGCGGACGGCGCGGGGCTGGCCGCGCCCCAGGTTCATGTGCCGCTGCGGATCGTCATTTTCCAGGCGCCCGCGACGCGCAGCGACCCTGGCCTTACCGATGAGGAACGGTTCGAGGCGAGCGCGCCGCTCACCGTTCTTGTCAATCCCCATATCGAGGTGCTTGAGCCCGCGCACGAAGGCGGCTGGGAGGGGTGCCTGTCAGTGCCGGGCCTGCGCGGCTATGTCGAGCGGCCAGCCCATATCCGCTATTCGGGCTATACGCTGGAGGGGGTGCGGCTGGAGCGCACAGCGCGCGGATTTCACGCACGGGTCGTGCAGCACGAATGCGACCATCTTGAGGGTATTCTCTATCCGCAGCGGATGCAGGATCTCTCAAAGCTGATCTTCACATCCGAGGTCAAACACTGGCTGGAAGGAGAGCGCTAGATGGCGAGCGAGGCAGAATTGAGATCTATCCGCGCGAGGCTGGTCGAAGCCGCGCTCCCCCATGTCCCCTTCGAGGGATGGTCGCCCGCGCTCCTCGACCTTGCTGCCAACGAGGCGGAGATTCCCGTCGCGCAGGCCAAGGCCGCGCTTCCTGGCGGCGTGGCGGATCTGTTGCGGGCGTGGTCGTCGGGCTGCGACGCACAGATGCTGGCTCAGCTTTCGGCTGAAGACATGGACGGCCTCAAGATCCGCGAGAAAATCGCCCTTGCCGTCCGGACGCGGCTGATGACCATGCGGAATGACCGCCTCGCGGCTCGCAAGGCCCTCAGCTTTTTCGCATATCCCCTCAATCACGCCGCCGGGGCCGAATGCCTCGCGCGCACGATGGACGCAATCTGGCGCGCCATCGGCGATCGCTCGACGGATTTCAACTTCTATACAAAGCGCGCCACGCTCGCCGGCGTTTACAGCCTCACGCTCAACCGCTGGCTCAATGATGATAGCGAGGGGTTCAGCGAGACCTTTGCCTATCTCGACCGGCGCATCGGCGATGTGATGCGGTTCGAAAAGGCAAAGCAGGGCGCGGGCAAGTTCCTTATGGACCTGCCCGACCCCTTCTCGCTTCTAGCCCGCATTCGCTATCCCCTCTGATCAGAGAGGTTCACAGATTCGCATTCTGATTTAGAAAGGCTTCCAAATCATTTGAGGTGATGCGCCACTCGCGGCCGAACTTGATCGCGCGAAGCTTTTTGTCCTTGATCCATGAGCGGATCGTACTTTCCTTGACCTTCAGTTTTTCTGCGGTCTCGTGCACTGTTAGAAGTGGTCCGTTCAGCATGGTCCTGCCCAACATCCGGCGATCCCAGACAATTTGTCATTGTCTGGGACAATTCCCCCGAAGGAATGTGAAAAAGAGTAGGCTCAAGTGCGATTAGGTCGCAAGCCTCGCGCGTACAGCCTTGTATAATGGCCCATTTTCCGGCCCGGCTTAGTTTGCCGCTTTCCGTAAACGTGAAGGTGTGTGCGCGAATCACTTGACAGATTCCGCCATTGTTCAACCTCCTGCCCGAGCAGGTTGTGCATGATGGCGTCGGAATGCCGCTCTGTGGTTCCAAGCGGCCAACCCGCGACGGCCTTGATGTGCTGCTCGAACTGGCTTACGTAGCACGCATCCATAGTCCAGTGTCCGGAATTGTGTACGCGCGGCGCCAACTCGTTGACGAGAAGCGATCCATCGCCCAGCACGAACATCTCCACACCCATGACGCCCACATAGTCCAGGGCGGTCAATATCTCCTGCGCGATCGCGCGCGCCTTGCCGGCCGTTTCCTCCGCGATGCGGGCGGGGGCAAGCGTCGATCGCAGAATGTGGTTCTCGTGGATGTTCTCGACAGGGTCATAGGCAGCGAGGCTCGCGTCGTGTCCGCGCGCGGCGATCACGGAAATCTCCCGCTCGAAGGCGACGAAGCGCTCAAGGATACAAGGCACGCCGCCAAGCGCGGCGAAGGTCGGCACCGCGTCCTCAGGACGCGTGAGCTTGACCTGGCCCTTGCCGTCATAGCCAAGGCGCCGGGTCTTCAGAATCGCAGGCAGGCCAAGCACGCTTGCGGCCGCGGCGGCCTCCTCGGGCGTATCCGCCTTTGCGAACGGGGCCGTTCCGATCTTCAGCGCACGGATGAACGATTTTTCCTCCAGGCGGTCCTGGGCCGTCGCAAGGGCGCGGGGGCCGGGGAAGACGGGCCGCAATCCGGCGAGGTGCGCGGCCGTTTCGGCCGGGACGTTCTCAAACTCATAGGTGATGACATCGACGCTTCTGGCAAAGGCGGTCAGCGCTTCCTTGTTGTCAAAGGCGGCCCTCGTCGTCCTTGGTGCAACATCGGCGGCGGGCGCCTCAGGGTCGGGGTCCAGGATGTGGATGTTGATCCCCAACTCGGCCGCGGCAAGCGCGAGCATGCGTCCCAACTGCCCGCCGCCCAGAATGCCGATCCAGCCCCCCGGCGCGACAACGGGATCAGCGTTCATGAGGCTTTTCCGACTCTGGCGCGTCAGCCTTTGGCGTCAGGGCGACCGCCTCGGTTCGCTTCAGGCGCCATGCCTTGAGGCGCTTTGCGAGCGCCTTGTCCTCCAGCGCGAGGATCGAGGCAGCGAGAAGACCCGCATTCATCGCGCCCGGCTCGCCGATCGCCAAAGTGCCGACCGGCACGCCGCCCGGCATCTGTACGATCGATAGCAAAGCATCAAGGCCGCCCAGACCCGTCGCCGCCACCGGCACGCCAAGCACGGGTAGCGCCGTGATGGCAGCCGTCATGCCGGGAAGATGGGCAGCGCCGCCCGCTCCGGCAATGATCACCTTGAGCCCCCGGTCCGCCGCTGAAGAGGCATATTCATAGAGCCGCTGCGGCGTGCGGTGGGCCGAGACGATGCGCGCTTCATGCGGCACGGCAAGGTCGTCAAGGATGCGCGCGGCCGCGCCCATGATTTTCCAATCCGACTGGCTGCCCATGATCAAGCCCACCAGGGGGCTCTGTGCCTTTGCCGTCTTGGTCATGTCCCGTGTTCTCATTGACGCCGCTGACGCGGTCTTAAGAAGAAGGCGAGGGGATTAACGGAGATGGTAAGTCTTTGCAACCGCGCCCTTCCCGCACCTCCCCAAAACCTAAAGTTTTCGCTAGAGTTTCTCGTTAACGGGTTCAATAGGATGGCTGGTGTCTCAATGGGCTGCGGGGTGTGTGATTTTGCAGGTCAAAGATCATGAAAGTCACGAATAATCGAGGTCCTGGAGCGGTTTACGGCCCAAAAGGGGTGACTGGAACGGCCTCAGGTTCCTCATCAGCAGGCGTCGGCGGCGTTGATCGCGTGCGCCCGGCCGCCGACACATCGGCGGTGCTTGGCATTCCAGAATCAGAGTTCACACCGCGCGTGCGCGACGCGATCATGAAGCTGATGACCGAGGTCGATGCGCTGCGCCAGGAATTGGGCCGGACGCGCAAACGGCTGGAGGAGCTGGAGACCGAAGCGGATCAGGATCCGCTTCTCCCCATCTTCAACCGCCGGGCATTCGTGCGGGAGATGTCACGCATCATGTCGTTCGCCGAACGTTATGGCATGCCGGCGAGCCTGCTCTACTTTGATCTCGACGAATTCAAGGGCATCAACGATGCGCATGGCCATGCGGCGGGCGATGCCGTTTTGAAACATGTGGCGCGACTCCTTTCTGAGAACATCCGCGAATCGGACATTGTCGGAAGGCTGGGGGGCGATGAATTCGGCGTCATACTCGCTAAAGCCGATGAAGCGGCCGCAATGCAAAAGGCCGATGTGCTGGCCGATCTCATCCGCAGCGCGCCGGCTGAATGGGACGGCAAGCGGCTGTCGATCTCCTGCACGCATGGCGCCTCAACGCTCAAACCGGGTGATAATGCCGATCATGCCATGGAGCGGGCGGACCGGGCTATGTATGAGCGCAAGCGGCGCAGCGCATCCTCACGCTGAGGACGCGGGGGCGCGGCTTCAAGCAATGATGTCGGGCAGGAGGTCATCCTCCAGGCGCGAAATCAGGTCTTTCAGGATCAGCTTGCGTTTCTTGAGGCGTGTGAGCTGGATCTGGTCGCCAGGGCCGGCGTCGGCCAGCGCCTCGATCGCCATATCCAGGTCCCGATGCTCCTGACGCAGCTGTTCGAGCTTGATCCGGACCGACTTTTCCTGTTCGTCCATAATCATCGAACGACCCGATTTCTCCCGCGCTCGCCTTGCGGCCAAGTGCTTGTCCAGATAGCGCTACCGCAAGAAGAGCGCAATGACAGTGTCGAGATTCCGCCCTTGCCCGATAAGTCCGGCCATCTTTACCGTCACGCCGTCAAACTCTATCGGAAACGAGGGGTGGGGGAGACGCTGATCGCGCTTCAGGACCGGTTTGGCTTCAATGTCTGCGCGGGGCTTTTCGCGCTCTACGCGGCAGCGCGTGGCCAGGTGTTAACGGAGGGTGTGCTTAACAGTCTTGGCACGCTGGTGCGCGATTGGGCCGAGCCTTTGACAGGCGCGTTGCGGCGTGCCCGCAGGCGCGTGCTGCAAAGCACGACCGGGACGGAGGATGAAAGGGCGGCGCTGAAGGCGCTCATTCTGCGGGCGGAGCTTTTCTCCGAGCGGCTGCTTCTCAATGCACTTGAAGCCCATCTCGTTCCTGAGCGGATGGCGGCGCTTGATCGCAAGGAAACGATGGCGCAGCTTGCGGCGATCGCACAGGCGACCGGGTTGCGGCCGCGACCCTCGATGCTCGCCCTCTTCAAGCATCTTCTTGATCTTTGCGAGGCGCCTTCCGGCGGCCCTTCGCCAGGTCCTCGCCCCAGCGGCGTATCCGCGGCGGCTCCAGTCCAAAAAGGTCCAGGACACGGGCGGCAGACTGGTGGATCACATCATCGAGGGATTGCGGCTCCGCGTAGAAGGCGGGGAGGGGCGGGGCGATAATCGCACCCATTTCGGCCAACTGCGTCATCGTGCGCAAATGTCCAAGGTGGAGCGGCGTTTCGCGCACCATGAGGACGAGGCGGCGGCGCTCCTTCAAGGTGACGTCCGCGGCGCGGGTCAAAAGACCCGTCGTCACGCCGGTTGCTATTTCGGACATGGAGCGCACGGAGCAGGGGGCAACTACCATCCCAAGCGTCCGGAATGAGCCCGATGCGATCGGCGCGGCGATATCGCCCGGCGCGTAAACCGTGTGCGCAAGCCTTGCGACCTCTGCCGGCGAGAAGCTCGTCTCGTAGCCGATCGTCATCTCGCCCGCCTTGGAGATCACCAGGTGGGCGTCTATCTTCAGTGTGCGGAGCATCTCCAGGAGGCGGATGGCGTAGATCACGCCCGAGGCGCCGGAAATGCCCACGATAAGTCTGGGATTAGGCATGATTGGCTTGGTCACACTTTGGCAGGATTAATTTTTCAAAGGCAGGTGACAGGTCTTTGAGCCTATGATCTACTTTTCAAGTTAAGAAGAAAGGAGGCTGGTGCATGGCGCTTGAATCGCATCTCGAGCAGCTTTCCGAAAAGCATCGCAGGCTGGAGGCGAGCATCGAGGAAGAGATGTCGCGGCCAGACTGGGATGAGCTCAAAGTGAAATCCCTGAAGATCAAGAAACTCTATCTCAAAGAGGAAATCGAGCGGCTCCGAAGTGACCTCCACTAGTCTTTAGACCAAAGACTTCGCTCACACATCACCCGTTTTCAAGGTTGTTCAAGTCTTCACAGTCAGGCAAAGATGATCTTTGCTTGGGTGGTTGGGGCTTGCCTTAGGCGTTTCCCGGTTAATTCATGCCGGGAAATGCTGTCACGTCCTTGAACTCGCCCCTAGAGCGGCGTGCATTCAATCAGAATCGCTACGCCGCTCTAACCCTTTCAATTGTCGCAACGTTTAGCGGCAAACCGGTACCCATCCCCGCCTTCGCGGGGACATGCTTTTCCGCACGTTGCTCTAGTTGTGGAGCCTCAATAGGTTGTTCTCGGTGAGGCCGAGTCGGCTGATGGGTGTAGTTGCCTTC
>JACADY010000071.1 GCA_013389115.1 Alphaproteobacteria bacterium | reverse complement strand
GCGTCAGGCGGGCATTCTTGTGGATGTCCATTCGGTCCTCCCTTGGACACTGAAGCTTCGCAACCTCAGCTTCCTCGGTCGGGACCGAATGGACAACCTACTGAAAGCTCACATCTAGCCGAACTCAGCACCGTCATCCCTGTCGCCGCTAAGGAGTTCGGCCGCCACCGCTTCGTTGGTGGCGCGGTTGAGACGCAGGAGAATGTCCCGATGGGTCTCCCTGTCGGCGGCGAGATTGTGGATCTCGTCCGGGTCGTTCTGCGTGTCATAGAGTTCCACATCGTTGTCGCGATAGAGCGCGTCCAGATCCTGTGGCGTATTGTGGTTGGTGCCGGCAAAATAGCGCGCGAACTTGTACCTTCCGTCATAAAGTCCGCGGAACATTCCGCGCCGGTCGAGCGAAGGGCTAAGGCGCATGCTGAGTATGCCGTTGAGATAAACCTGGAACATGCCGCCTTGCGCATAGGAAGAAAGCGCCTGCCGGGTGAAGTCCGGGTCCGCCCAGATCGCCGCGCCGAAATAGTAGAGCATGCCGCGCTCATCCCGCAGGCTCCTTCCCCCGGGCGTGCTGATGGCTGGGGAAAGGTCCGCGCCCTTGAGCGAGGGATAGCGCGAGGCAAGCTCGCCCCCCTGCAACCCCGCAAAGGACAGCACCGTCGGGGCAATGTCGAGCGCGCTGCCAAGGGCGGCCGTTTCCCGCGCCGCCCCGATATCGGGATGCCGCACGATGAAGGGAACGCGAAGGTTCTCCTTGTACATGCAAGGCCCCTTCTCGCGCAGCCTGTGCGCGCCAGCCAATTCTCCATGGTCGGACGAAAAGATGACGATCGTGTCGTCATCGAATCCCGAAGACAGCAGCGCGTCGAGCACGACACCCACATACTGATCAACGTCGCGGATGCAGTTGAAATAATAGTTCTGCGCGCGCCGCCATGCCGCTTCATCCCCGATCTTGCCGAACACCGCGTCGTTGACCTCGGCGAAGGCGCGATGGGCCCAGGGCTTGGTCGACAGATCGTCCTCACGGAACGATTTGGGCAGATCTACGCCCAGATCCTCGCGATAGGGCCAAAGCCCGGGAGCTTCGCGCAGGGGCTGGAGGATATTGGGCAGGACCTGCGTCTGGCGCTGCTCTCCACCCGCGTCGAAGAACATCATGTCATGCGGGTTGACGAAATTGACGGCGAGAAACCAGGGCTGGTCCTTGTCCAACGTGCGCGCCCGCCCATGCAGCCACTGCACTGCCTCGCTTGCGATCATCCGGTCATGGACGAAGCCGTCCCAGGACCCGCCGAGCCTGTCTCCCATCATGGAGTAGTCGGAAAAGCCATAGGGTTCGAGCGCGTTTGTCGTCACCTTGTAGGAATTGAGCCCGGACTTGGGGAGCACAAAGATGGGCGAGAGATGCCACTTGCCTTTATAGGCGGTGTAATAGCCTTGCTCGCGCAGCATATCGCCGATTGTCGGCACCGTGTCGCTCAGCACTGCGGGAAGGTTCGTGCCGGGGTTTCCGATCACCTTGGTGTATCGCGTATGCAGGCCCGTATAGATGACCGAGCGCGCCGGCGAGCAGGGCGAGGTCGTGACATGGTAGTTGCTGAAGGTGACGGCCCGCGCGCGCAAGCGGTCATGGTTGGGCAGAGACAGACATGAGGGCAGATCGACATGCGCCCGCTCCTGATCGGTGAGGATGAGGAGGATGTTGGGCCGCTTGCCCCGAATGACGGCAGGCGCCGCCTGTGCGGAGGCGTTCACCGGCGCCTGCGGATTTGAATCGGGTCCGCACGTGGCGATGATCCCGGCGACGCCAGCTCCCATGAGAAACTGCTTGCGCGTGACGCCGGGGCGCGCCTCTGGCTTTGCCGGGTTCGGGGCTGGATCGTCCGGCGGCGGAGCGCCCGTAGCAGCCTTGTTCTCGCCGAGATTGCCCTCACCCACCGCTTCCTCCTTCTCCCGTTCAGCGCCGTCTCTTGAGTAAGAATTATAGCGCTTGAATAGGAAAATTATAGTCGGCGGTCAAATAACATCTCCTTAAGAGCGATGGCCGGTGTCTCGCTCGGGCAGCACAAGCCCGTCGATGAAGATATCGACGGTCTCATCGACCGCCTCCTGCAGGCCCTTGCGGCTTTCCAGATCCAGGCCGTAGCGATCCTTGAGGTGCCGCAGATCGGCCACGAACGCATGCATGGCGCCATTGAGCATGGGGAGAAGATGGCCCAATTTGACCTTCCGGATCCGGCCGCTGGCGAAAATGGGCTTGGTCAGCCGCTCTGCCAGCGCATAGCTTGGCTGGATGTAGTTTTCGCGCAGCCACTCGCCGCGTTCCGTCTGGCGCGAGGACTCAAACACGATGATCCGCGCGACATGCGGATTGCGCAGGCAGAACAGGGCATATTTGCGCAAGAGCAGCCGCAGCGCGGAGACGGGGTCAAGCCCCTTCACCTCCAGATAGGCGTTCTCGAATTCGTTGAAGCGCGCCTTGAGAGAGGCCCGCATGGTGGCACGCCACAACTCGTCCTTGCTTTGGAAATGATAGTGGAGCAGCGGCTTTGCGACGCCTGCGCGCGCCGCGATATCGCTGAGATTGGTGCCATCAAAGCCGTTCAGCGCGAACTCCTCGAGCGCCGCTTTGAGGATCGTGTCGGGTGCCGAAGGCTCTTGGCTTGATCGCGCGGGGCGCCCGCGTTTTCGTGGCTTGGTTGCCGATTTGCCGGCATCTTTCCCGGTGCTGTCAGCCTTCTTGCTCGGCGCCTTGAACAATCAATCCTCCATCGGCGGGCCCCCGCACATGATGTGCGAGGGGATTTGCGCGTTCCCGCCCCGTGCTCAGTCTCGCGCCAGCCCCCTTCCTACCGTCAGGGAATGCGGGCGGGCAAGCCCTCTTGCTGTGGGTGAAAAATCTTTGTTTCCACGCGGCAACAATAGCCTAAGGGAGTGGCAGGCTGCCTCGATCGCTGCCTCGTCTGGCGCCATGAAGCGGGAGAATACGTGGCCATCCGGCCGCACCAGCACGGCACCGTCCGCGCCGACTTCGAAAATGCGCTCCCAATAGGAAACGAGATTGGGGTTGGCGCCATCGGCCAGTTCAGCAAGCCGGATGGGAAGAGCGCAATGGGCCGACAGTTTTGCGCACGCCTCGCTCCACGCAAGCGCGCGCCCAGGCCCGGTGAGCAGCAGGAACGCCCCAGGCTCCAGCAGGTCATGCGTTGAGATCTCGCCCGCTTTGTTGCCGCACCAGGCATGAGGCAGGCGCGCGCCCGGCCAAGTCGTCGGCCGGTAATCGACAACACCCGCGCCAGCGACCGGCTTTGGCGAGTTCTCAGGCATGACGATGCCCTGCGCATAGGCATAGCCCATCTCGAGCCCGCGGGCGCTGAAATGCTCTTGCTGCTGCGCGATATCCGCCGCGACGCGGCCGCGCAGTTCATCGCTCTTGCGGGAGGTGATGGCGAGCGCCGCCGCCCCCCGCCGCGCCCGCGCCAGCCCGCGTTCAACAAGACCCTGCCGCCGCCCGCGCGGCAGCCAGCTCAAGGGAGGTGCGCCGAGCGCCTTGTTGAAGCTGGCGGCGCCGCCGCTCTTCAGGCCGAAATGACGCGTCACGAGATCCATCTTGAAATGGTTCTTGACCGACTGCGCCGCATTCGCGGCCGCAACGGGCCGGCGCTCTGTCTCATAGGTGTCGAGGACGGGTTCGCAAAGTGCGCCCGAAAGGACACCGGCGAGCTTCCACGCCAGATTCTGCGCGTCGCCCGCGCCGGTATTGAGGCCGAACCCTCCTGTGGGAGGAAACCGGTGCGCGGCATCGCCCACAAGGAATATGCGCCCTGAACGATAGCGCTCGGCGATCTGCGAGGTCATCGTCCAGGTGCCGGTGGAAATGAGCGAGATGTCAACCGCGCGAGAACCGATCGCGCCCCAGATGAGCTGCCGCCAGCGTTGGGGCGTGAAATCCTCACCCGACTGCACCGAGGGGAAATAGGGGCTCATCAAGATCCAGTGATTGTCATAGTGATGGATCAGCGGCCCGACGAAATTCTCATTGTAGATCCAGCTGAGAAGCGGCGGCCGTTGGGGAAAGAAGCGGCTGAGATCGGCGCGGAAGAAGGCGCTTGCGACATGGGCGAGTTCGGGGCCATCCATGGGGATCTGGCAGCCTTGGCGCACCGCGCTATTGGCGCCGTCCGCCCCGATGAGATAGCGCCCCTTGAATTCAACCGGCATCGTTCCGGTACGCGCCACAACCTTGACGCCTGTTTCAGTTTCGGTCGCGCTTTCGAAGGTCATTCCCCGGTGAAGCGTGATGAGCGGCGTTTGTTCGATCTGCTTCCACAGAAGGGGTTCAAGCTTGTGCTGGCCAAGATGGGTCGAGCGCCAAGCGCTCTGTTCCATGATGCGCAGCAGGTCCTCGCCGCCGGGCACGGTCGCGATGTGGCCGAGCCGCCGCCCTGAAAGCGCGGTGTACCAGACGATCTCAAGCAGCTCTTCGGGCGGCGGGCTTGCATCGAGAATGGCCTGCGCCAGGCGGCGATCGATCGACGCCCAGATCTCCAGCGAACGCGCGTTGAGCACATGGGCGGCAGGATGCAGAACCGGATGCGAGCGCCGCTCGATCAGGTCCGTTTGGATACCGTTCTTTGCAAGGAGAAGCGCGGCCGTGCAGCCGACCGGCCCCGCGCCGACGATGACGACTTTACCGTCCTTGGCCATCAGCACCGTTCCTCTGACACGCGATTGCGCAGCGTGCCGATCTTCTCGATCTCGATTTCGACGACATCGCCCGCATTGAGAAAGCGAAGCTGCTCGAAGCCGCAGCCATCATTGGCGCAGCCCGTGCAGATGATCTCGGTCGGATAGAGCGTCTCGTGCCGCGAGGCCTCGGCGATCTGAAGGCTGATCGGGTGCGTCATGCCGCTCGTCGAGGAGCGCCCCCAAACCGTGCCGTTGACCCGTGCCGTCATGGAGAGGGCGTATGGGTCGGGGATTTCATCCTTGGTGACGATCCAGGGCCCGATCGCATTGCCGGTGTCGAAATCCTTGCCCTTTTGCGGCCCGAGCCTGGTGCGCGAGAGCACCTCGGCGGTGAGAATGTCGCGCGCGGAGAGATCGTTGAAGACCGTATAGCCCCAGACGAGATCCATCGCCCGGCTGGGATCGACATTGAGGCCGGGCCGCCCCAGCACGGCGGCAAGCTCCATTTCATAGTCCATCATCCGTGTCGGCTTGGGGAAGGTGATCGCATCCTCAGGCCCGCTGATCGAAAGCGCATTGCCCTTGTAGTAGAAGGGCTTCAGATAGAAGGCCTTGGGAATGCGGACATAGCCCGCCTTTTCGAGCGCGAAGGCGCCGAACTTCCCCGCCCGCAAGGTCGCGGCTGCGCGAAACGCATTGAGAAGGTGCTTGTCATAGACGCTGAAACAGCGCATCCGCGCCGGCCGCGCGAGCGGCGCCTTCAGCGCGACCGCCGAGAGGGCGATGCGTGTTTCGGGCGCGCTGCCCTCCATGACGAACGAGATGGTTTGCGCGGCCTTCTCAAGCCCGGCCGGGCCGGCCTCGATAAGGGCGGGCATGTCGCTGAAAATGGGGTTCTCCAAGCCCTTGCGAGTGCGGAACGCGGCCTGAAGGTCGATGACGGCGCCAAGGTCTGGTGTGACGGCGCCAAGGCGAATCCGGCCCTGATAGGCAAAGCGGCAAAATTTCATGGGATCAATCCGGCAAGGCGAGTTAAAGCGTGCGCCAGGTGAGCGATTTATAGCCCGAGATTTCTTTCGTTCCGGGACGCGTGCCGGACCCTTGCTGTTTGAGCACCGTTTCGCTCACTCCGGCACGCAGGCGCTCGAGCAGATAGTCCGGATCGAAATTGACCCCGATGGGGTTCTTCTTGAAGGCGCCGGACTGGCCAAAGGCCTGCAGCTCGGCGACGGTGTCGAAATTCTCGATCTGGAATTCGAGCCGGTTTCCGTCCGGGTCCTCATAATAGATCGAGGTCGTGGGGCCGTGATTGGTGCACCAGACGGGCTTGATGCCAAGCTCGCGCAGGCGCTCATAGGTGTGGAGCAGGTTCGCCAGGGAGCCGAAATTGAAGGACTGATGGTCAAGGCCGAAGAACTTGCGCGAGATGCGCTGCAGCCCGCGTAAGAGCACGAAGATGCCCGGCATCTGAATGATGGCGAGCCGGTGATGCTCCATATCCCAGGTGAGAAAGGAAAGCTGGCGGTTCTCAAAGCTGGGACGCGCGCCGAAAACCTTGCAGTACCATTCAACGAGCGCCTTGCGGCGGGTCGACTTCAGCACCCAATGCGCCCAATAGGCGGGGGCAAAGTTCGACGTCCATTTGCCCGCTTCATCGATAGCGATTGGCTGCGCCATGCACAAACTCCCTTCCTGGCGGCAGTTGCGCTGGGCCGCCTTATAATTAGTACGAATAGGATAAATAAATTGACTGTCAAGTTAATAAAAGGGGCGGCCTTTGCTGCGCCGCGTCGCCTCATGCGCTTGCGTGGATCGCAATGAGGCGGCTTGAAGGACCTCCAATCAGAGAGGGAGTGAAAAGGGAGGGGACTTGCCCCAGGGGCCAGCCACTGTGAAGAGAAGCGCGCCGAAGCCATTAAATCTTTTCTGCTATCGATTGCAGTGCAAGGCGGAAGGGCTGGCGGGAGCTTGTTCCGGATGCGCCTTAATTTCTTGTCCCGCCTAAACTTCGGGCGTGATATTTGGATTAACGTAATAATTCCGTTGCAGCTTGTGGGGCGCGACTGGCGGCGGGAACGGAGGGGATGCTCGTGCGGTTCGGGGCAATAGGGCGCGCAGGCGGTCTCGCCATGGCGGCGTTGGCGGCGTTTGCCGGCATCGGCGCGCCGGGCGCGAACGGCCAGCAGCTTCTCCCCTATGAGCCGGGGGCCTATGAGATTCCGTATGACAAGATCCGCGGTGTTCACTCCTATGCGCCGCTGATCGCGCGCGTGCGTGGCGCGGCTGTCCGCGTCAACGGCTACAAGGTGAAGGGCGAGGGCGCGAAGTCGGCGGAACTCACGCTCGCCGGCAATGGCTCAGGGGTGGTGATCGACGCCGAAGAGGGCTTCATCGTCACCAACGCGCATGTGCTCAAAGGCATCGACATTGCCTCCATCGTGCTCCTGAATGGCGAGGAGATCCCCGCAGAGCTTGTCGGGCTCGACACCGACACCGATATTGCGCTGCTGCGGGCAAGGATCACAGGCGTGCCGGCGCTGGAGTTCTCGGATTCGGCCTTTCTCGAGGTCGGCGACATCGTCTTTGCGATCGGCTATCCCCGCGGCCTCGACCAGACCGTATCACGCGGCATAGTAAGCGGCCTCGAGCGCCACGGCTTTGATGACACCGAAGCCGGCATGGCGGTGCAGGAATTCATCCAGACCGATGCGGCCATCAATCCAGGCAACTCGGGCGGCCCGCTCATCGACAGCAAGGGCCGCATCGTCGGCATCAATTCCTTCATCTTCACGAAGAGTGGCGACAGCTCGGGGCTTGGTTTCGCCATTCCCTCGCGCGTGGTCGTGCCGGTGATCCGTCAATTGCGCGAGCATGGTCGCGTTTCTCGCGGGCGCCTCGGCGTTCGCATTTCGGCATTGACCCCGAAAATCGCAAAGGCGCTGAGCGTAGGCGTCAATTCAGGCGCCGTGATCGCGGAGGTGCGCCAAGGCAGCGCCGCCGACCGCGCCGGACTGATGGCCGGCGATGTCGTGACGGGTGCCGGAGGAGAGCGGATCGATTCCGACCGCGACTTCCTCAACTTCGTCCGCCTCGCGGAGCCGGGAAAACCTTATGTGGTTTTTGTGCATCGTGGGCCAGATGTGCTCAAGCTCGAGGTCGTGCTCGATCCCGTTGACGGCGATAATGTTCCAACCCCCGCCGCCTCCGGCGCATCGGCCTTTGGCGCAACCTTCAAGAGCCCGCCGGCGCCACTGAAACCGGGCGCGGAGGTTGCGGGCGTCATCGTCGCGCATGTGGCGCAAGGGTCACGCGCAGAGGCTCGCGGACTGCGCAGCGGCGACAATGTGATCGCGCTCAACAGGGTGCCAGTTGAAGAACTGGAAGTCTTTCTGCAAAACCTGAAGACGGTCGAGGCGGCTGTTCTGACAGTCAAAAGGGGCGGGGCAGAAATCCTGATCGTATTGAACCCATGAGGTCCGGATTCTAAGAATTCGCGTCATGGCGAAAACAGTATTCGGCAAGTCTCGGAAGCGGCACGGCACGAGGAAACGCGGCAAACGGACGGTCAAAGAGGAAAGGGTGCGAACATGGATAGGCGTCATCTCTCTCGCAAAGGAGCGCTGCTGACGGCGGCAGCATCGCTGGCCCTGCTAATGGGCGCAACCGCGGCATTCTCAGAAGGAACAACGCCTGCGCAGCCGACGCCCCAGGCGACGCAGGAACCGATGGAGAAGGTGCCAGCTCCGGCGGAACAGGTGCCGATGGAGAAGGCGCCAGCTCCGGCGGAACAGGTGCCGATGGAGAAGGCGCCTGCCCCAGCGGAACAGGTGCCGATGGAACAG
>JACADY010000063.1 GCA_013389115.1 Alphaproteobacteria bacterium | reverse complement strand
GCCGGGCCATGACACAACGACGTCATTCTCGAGCCCGCGAATGCGTGCGAAGAGAATCCAGGTCTCTTGCGCTGGATCCTCTTCGCGGCGAGAAGCCGCTCGAGGATGACAGACAAGTGGAAGGCTCGGTCAAGCCGGAACACCCAGGGTCTGCGATGCGCGTGCCTCAGCTTCCCGTCTTGCGCAGGCGGGCAAGCAGGCTTGCCGTCGCAAAGCCGTCTGGAACAAGCCCCGCCGTCTGCTGGTAGGCCCTGATGGCGGCGCGCGTCTGTTTGCCGAGGACGCCGTCCACTTCGCCGACCTCAAAGCCGCGCTGAGCCAGCAATTGCTGAAGCTCGGTCCGCTCGGCCAGCGTCAAGGGCCGCTCCCCGCGCGGCCAGGGCGCAATCACGGTCGAGCGGCCGGCAATCGCATCCGACAGGAGCCCGACGGCGAGGGCGTAAGAGGTTGCGTTGTTGTAGCGCAGGATCGCATTGAAGTTGCGGAAGACGATGAAGGCCGGGCCTTTATGGCCACCGGGCACGATGATCGCTGCCTCCATGCCGAGATGGACGCCGCGCACGGTCAACTTGCCGCCACCCATGCGCCTGACGCCCAGCTCCACCCATTCAGAGACGGGCTTGGTGATGAGGGCATCGGCCGCGGCATAGTCAAAACCCTTGGGCAGGGTTACCTCAAAGCCCCAGGGCTCGTTCGGGGCCCAGCCATTCTGCGCCAGATAGTGGCCGGTCGAGGCAAATACATCGGGAAGCGAATCCCACAAATTGCGCAGGCCGTCGCCATCGCCATCGACCGCAAAGGTGAGATAGGAAGTGGGCGCGAACTGCGTGTGTCCGACGGCGCCCGCCCAGGAACCCAGCATGCGTGAGGGGGCGATGTCGCCCTCGTTCAGGATCTTGAGGGCCGCCAGCAGCTGCGCGCGGCCATAATCTGTGCGCGGCCCGGAATAGGCCAGCGTCGCCAAGGCTTCGATCACGTTGAAGTCGCCCATGATGCGGCCATAGGAGCTTTCAAGTCCCCAGATCGCGACGATGATTTCCGGGGGCACGCCCGAGCGCTTTGCCGCCGTCATCAGCGCCGCGCGATTGGCGGCGAAGTTCTCCTCGCCATCGCCGACGCGCTTGGCCGAGACCGCGCTGTCCAGATAGTCCCAGATGGGCTTGACGAATTCCGGCTGATTCTCGTTCAGGGCCATCACATCGGGATTGGGTGCGATCCCCTTGAAGGCCTTGTCGAAGATGTCGGGCCGGATGCCCGCGGCCAAGGCTTCGGTGCGGAACGACCTGACCCAGGCCTCAAAGGACTGGGAGGCCGGCGCGGCGGGGGCGGGGACTTCGGCCGTCGCCGGTTTCGGGGCGGGTGTCGGCGGGTTGGCTTTGCCCGCAGAACCGGCGGCGCAGCCGCTCAAGGCCGCGATGATGCTCGCCGCGATGACAATGCGCGCGCGTTGATGCCGGACAATCACCATTCCACGTGCCCCCAATGACAACCACACTACCAGCGTCCGCGGAACGGCGTGCCGGTTACAAGAGTGATTACATGTGCAACCGCCAGCAAGAAAGCCACGATCGCCAACAGCGAGATGTAATTATAATTGATCAATGAGATGTTGAGCGGGTCTGAGGGGCGCCCCGCCTTCCAGGTGGAAAAGGCAAAAATGCCAGCGCTTGCCGCAAGGGCAACAAGGGTTATGATCCAATCCTCACTCATGCCATTTGGCCTTATCCCTGTCTCTTGGGCTCGCTGCCTTCGAGGGAAAAAAGCCCAAGGCGCGGGCTTTCGCAAGCGGCGTTGACAGGCCGTCTCCGCCTCTTTATGGTCGGCCCCCTTCGAACCCATCGCGGGCCTCATGGCCCCCAATGTCCAAAAGGCTTGCGCCATGAAAGTCCGCAATTCGCTCCGTTCGCTCAAGAAGCGCGACAAAGACTGCCGTATTGTCAGGCGGAAGGGTCGCGTCTACGTCATCAACAAGAAGAATCCGCGCTTCAAGGCGCGCCAGGGCTGAACGGGCCTCTCTCTATCCCCTTTGAGCCCGGTGCCCTCGCGCAAATGCGTGATGAGCCGGTGCCATGCTGCTTCCGCAAGCCGATCCCTCAATCCTTGCCCGGCGGGACGAGATCATCGCGCGGCTGAAGCAGGTGCTGCCGCCCGGCGCGCTCGTCATCGAGGATAGCGGCCTTGCCGCCTTTGATGGCGATGCACTGACGGCCTATCGCCAGAAGCCGCTCGCGGTTGCCATCCCTGACCGGATCGAGCAGGTGCAGGCGGTCATGCGCCTTGCGGGCGCGCTTGGCGTCAATGTTGTGCCGCGCGGTGCCGGCACGTCGCTTTCGGGGGGCGCGCTGCCGCTGGCCGATGGCATTCTCCTCAGCCTTGCCAAATTCAACCGCGTCAAGGCCATCGACTATGCCAATCGCTGCGCGGTCGTCGAACCGGGGGTCACCAATCTTGCGATTACCCGGGCGGTCGAGGGCCGTGGCTTTTACTATGCGCCCGATCCTTCAAGCCAGGTCGCCTGCACGATCGGGGGCAATGTGGCGGAAAATTCGGGCGGCGTGCATTGCCTCAAATATGGGCTTACCACCAACAATCTTCTCGGGCTCGAGGCGGTGCTGATGTCGGGGGCCTTAATCCGCCTCGGCGGTCGGCATCTCGATAGCGGCGGGTTCGATCTCCTTGGCCTGATGACGGGGTCAGAGGGGCTCCTTGGCGTTATCACCGAGGTGACGGTGCGCATCCTCCCCAAGCCCGAAGCGGTCGGCGCCGCCCTTATCGGCTTTGAGAGCATTGCCGCGGCGGGGCGATGCGTGGCGGAGATCATCGCCTCCGGCCTCATCCCCGCAGGGCTTGAGATGATGGACCGGCGCGCCGTCGCGGCGGTCGAGGCCTATTGCGCGCCGGGATATCCCAAGGACTGCGATGCGGTGCTCTTCGCCGAAATCGATGGCCCTGCAAGCGATGTCGCGATCGGCCTCAAGCAGCTTGAGGCGATTGCCAAGGCCATGGGTGCCCTTTCCTTCCGCATGGCGCTTGAGGAGGCCGAGCGCCAGGCACTGTGGGCGGGGCGCAAGGCCGCCTTTGCCGCCATGGGACGGATCGCACCCGATATGCTCTGCATGGACGGCACGATCCCGCGCCGCGCCCTGCCGCGCGTGCTCGATCAGATGGCGGTGCTGGCGCGGGACTATGGCCTTGCCTTCGCCAATGTGTTTCATGCGGGCGATGGCAATCTCCATCCGCTCATCCTCTTTGATGTGATGAAGCCGGGGGATCTTGAAAAGGCCGAGGCTTTCGGCGACGACATCTTGAAGCTCTGCGTCGAATCGGGCGGCGTCCTTACGGGCGAGCATGGCGTCGGCGTCGAGAAGCGTCACCTCTTAGGCCTCCAGTTCAGCGAGGCCGAGCTCTTGCAGCAGCAGCGGCTCAAATGCGCGTTCGACCCCGACGGAAGGCTCAATCCAGGCAAAATGTTTCCCTCGCTTCACCGCTGTGCCGAATTGGGGCGCATGCATGTCCATGAAGGACGTATGCGTTTTCCCGATTTGCCGAGACTATAGCGCAATGGAAATCATCCGTGTCCGGAGCGAAGCGGAAGCGGCCGGGGCCATCGCAGCCGCGGCGGCCGAGGGGCTCGTCCTTGAACTTAAATCCAACGGTACCAAGCGCGGCCTTGGGCGGCTCATGAACGTGTTCGCCGTGCTCGACCTCTCGGGGCTTGCGGGCATTACTTCTTACGAACCGGACGAGCTTGTCATTTGCGTGCGGCCCGGAACGCCGCTCAACGAGATCGAGGTCGAGCTTGCCTCGCGCGGGCAGATGCTTGCCTTCGAGCCGCCCGATTTCGCGCGGTTCTATGGCGCCTCAGCGCGCAGCACGATCGGCGGCATTGTCGGCACGAATGCGAGCGGGCCCCGGCGGTTCAAGGCGGGCGCGGCGCGCGATCACGTGCTCGGGCTCAACGCCATCAACGGCATGGGCGAGGTGCTGCGCACAGGGGGGCGGGTCGTTAAGAACGTCACCGGCTATGACCTACCGAAGCTGTTGACCGGCTCATATGGAACGCTTGCTGCATTCAGCGAGATCACGCTCAAGGTCTTCCCGATGCCTGAAACGGAAGCGACGATGATCCTGCGCGACCTCAGCGAGGGCCAGGGGCTGTCGCTGCTGCGCGAGGTCGCCGGGCTCACCCTCGAGGCGACCGGCCTTGTGCATGCGACGGCCGCCGTCGGCGCAGGCCGGGCGACCTTCAAGCATGAGGCGCGATCCTTTACCTGCGTGCGGATCGAGGGCGCGCGGGAATCGGTCGAGGCGCGCATTCAAGCCCTCATCAAGCGGGTTCAGCGCATCGACCATCTCGTCTGGCGCAGCGGCGCTTCGCGGGCGCTGTGGGCCTCGATCCGCGATCTTGATGATTTTGCAGGAACGGGCGGTCCCGTCTGGCGGCTCTCCATTCCCCCCGCTGCGGCCGAAGAGGTTGCGAACGCCATCGGCGCGCGGCTTGCCCTTTTTGATTGGGCGGGCGGACTCATCACGCTTCAGGCGGATGCGACGCCGAGCGCCGATACGGCGCTGATCCGTGCGGCGATCGCGCGCCATGGCGGACATGCGACGCTTTTGCGGGCCGCGACTCCGGTGCGCAAGTCAGTGCCCGTGTTCGAGCCGCTTTCAGAAGAGGTGTTCGCGCTCACCCGCCGCGTCAAGGAGGCCTTCGACCCCAAGGGCATCTTCAATCCGGGCCGCATGCATCAAGGGATATAGTTCAGCGATGCGCACGCAGTTCACGCCCCTGCAGCTCGGCGATCCGCAGACAGCGGTCAGCGCCGCGGCGATCAGGGCGTGCGTGCATTGCGGGTTCTGCAACGCGGCCTGTCCGACCTTCCAATTGCTCGGCGATGAGCGCGACGGGCCGCGCGGGCGGATCCGGATCATCCAGGACATGCTCGAAGATGGCGGCGCGCCTTCGGCCGAAGCCGTGCGTCATATTGATCGCTGTCTTTCCTGTCTTGGCTGCAAATCGGCCTGTCCCTCCGGCGTCGACTATATGCACCTTGTCGATCACGCGCGGGAACATATCGCGCAACACCATCGCCGAGGCTGGGGCGAGGGGCTCTTGCGCCTTTCCTTACGCACGGTCCTCATGCGTCCATGGCTCTTTCGCCTTGCCCTCAGCATGGCGCGGGGCGCGCGCTTCCTCAAGGGATCGCTGCCCCCCGAACTTGCGCGGCTGCTTTCGCTGGCGGAAGGCGCCGCGCAAGAACCCCTGCCGCGTCCACGGGTCTATCCGGCGATGGGCGCGCGGCGGATGCGCGTGGCGCTGCTTGAGGGCTGCGTGCAGGCGGTGATGGCGCCACAGATCAATCGCGCCGCCATCCGCGTTCTCAACCGGATGGGGGTGGAGGTGGTGACGGTCGCCGGTGCCTCGTGCTGCGGCGCCATCGCGCTGCATCTGGGCGCGCGGGCAGATTCACGGCGCTTCGCCATGCGCAACATTGCGGTGTGGTCGCGCGAGAAGGAGACCCATGGCCTTGATGCCATCGTCGTCACCATGTCCGGCTGCGGCGTGCAGGTGAAGGACTATGGCCATCTGTTCCGCGATGATCCGCAATGGCGCGCGCCTGCGGCTTCAGTCTCGGCGCTCAGCGTCGATGTCATGGCGTTGATCCAGCGGCTCGATACGCCGCTGCCAAAGGTGGCCGAGCCGATGCGCGTTGCCTATCATGCGGCGTGCTCGCTCCAGCATGGGCAGGGGCTGCCGGGGATCGGCGAGCGGCTTTTGGCGCGCGCAGGGTTCGAGGTCGTCAGTCCTCAAGGGGCGCATCTGTGCTGCGGCGCGGCGGGCACCTATCACGTCCTGCAGGCGGAGATCGCCGACGGGTTGAAAGCGCGCAAGGCCGAGGCGATCCGCGCGACGGGGGCGCAGGTGCTGGCGGGGGGGAATTTTGGCTGCCTCCATTTCCTCAAGGACGTCGCCGGGATGCCGTGCGTGCACAGCGTCGAACTCATCGACTTCGCCGGCGGCGGGCCGCGACCGTTCGATGCGCGCATGCCTCTTCACCTTCCCCTTGTGGGCGGATAGAGTTTCTCCATGTGGCATGTTTTTCGATGCGCACTCTTCGCGCTGGCACTTCTTGTTGGTCCCGCGGCCCATGCGGCAGGGGACACCACCAAGGCGGAATTGGATGGGCTGTTCCAACTCCTCGCCAAGGCGGGCGATGCGACGCAGGCCGAAGCGGCCGAAGCCCAGATCTGGGAGCATTGGCTGCATTCAGGCAGCCCCAGCGCCGATCTCTTGCTGATGCGCGGGATCGAGGCCCTCGCCCGGGGCGAGTATGCGACGAGCGAGCAGTTGCTTTCCACCGTGATCGCTCTTTCGCCCGATTTCGCCGAAGCTTGGAACAAGCGCGCGACGCTCTATTACCTGCAAGGCAAATACGATCTCTCACTTCTCGATATCGAGCACACGCTGGCGCTGGAGCCACGGCATTTCGGGGCGCTCATGGGGCTTGGCAGGATCCTGGAGGAATATCGCCAGCCGGAAAAGGCGCTGGATGCCTTTGAGCGGGCAAAGGCGATCCACCCCTTCCTTGGCGAGGTCGATGCGGAGATCACGCGGCTGAAAAACGCGCTCAGCGGCAAGCGCATCTAGAGCGGCGTGCATTCAATCAGAATCGCTACGCCGCTCTAACCCTTTCAATTGTCGCAACGTTTAGCGGAAAACCGGTACCCACTTTTCCGCACGTTGCTCTAGGGTCCGGACCCTAGTCCGTCGCGAAGGTGCCGCGGCCCGCGGTGCCGGCCATCGCAATGCGCAGCATGTTGGTCGCGCCCGGCGTCCCCAAGGGCACGCCCGCCGTCACCACTACGCGCTGACCCGATTGCGCAAACCCTTCGGCAAAGGCGAGCCGGCAGGCACGGTCGACGAGGTCGTCAAGATCGTGTGCGTCCTCGGTGACAACACAGTGCAGGCCCCAGGCGAGCGCGAGGCGCCGCGCTGTGCGAGTGACGGGGGAGAGCGCGATGATGGGAACGCCGGGGCGCTCCCGCGCCGCACGAAGGCCGGTCGAGCCGGACGATGTCCAACTGACGATCACGGCGGCATCGAGCGTCTCGGCGACCTGGCGCGCGGCTGCCATGATCGCATCGGGTGCCGAATTCTCCTCAGGCTCCGCACGCTGCGCATCAATGATCGAGCGGTAATGGGGATCGTGCTCCACCTCAACCGCAATGCGGTCCATCATCGTCACCGCCTCGACCGGATACTGGCCCGACGCGCTTTCGGCCGATAGCATGATCGCATCGGCGCCTTCGAACACGGCGGTGGCGACATCCGATGCTTCGGCGCGCGTCGGCACAGGGTTCGTGATCATCGATTCGAGCATCTGCGTTGCAACGACAACGGGCTTGCCGGCCTTGCGCGCCATGCGCACGATCTGCTTCTGGCGGCCCGGCACCTGCTCCAGGGGAAGCTCAACGCCAAGGTCGCCGCGCGCCACCATGAGCGCGTCCGCGATTTCGAGGATCTCGGGCAAGAGGGTGAGGGCGGCGGGCTTTTCGATCTTGGCAAGAACACCGGCGCGGCCGGCGATCATCTTGCGCGCCTCGGCCACATCCTCCGGGCGCTGCACGAAGGAAAGGGCAATCCAGTCGACGCCCGCATTGAGAGCCGCGTCAAGATCGGCACGGTCCTTCATCGTGAGTGCGGGGATGGGGAGTACACCGTCGGGTACGTTCACACCCTTGCGGTTGGAGAGCTTGCCTCCCACCCGGACACGGACGCGCGCGGCCTCCGCACTGGCGCTTTCCACCTCCAGGCGGAGCTTGCCGTCATCGACGAGCAGCATCATGCCCGGCTTCAGGATCTGGAAAATCTCCTTGTGCGGCAGGGGCACACGCCCGCGATTGCCGGGCGCGGGATCAAGATCGAACGTGAAGGCGGTGTCCTTTTCGAGGACAACAGCGCCATCCTCCAGCACGCCCACGCGAAGCTTTGGGCCTTGGAGATCGGCAAGGATGCCGATGGGGCGACCCATCTCGGCCTCGATGGCCCTGATCATGGCGACGCGCGCGGCCAGGCCATCGGCATCGGTGTGACTCATATTGATCCGAAAGACGTCGGCGCCCGCGCGAAACAGCGCGCGCACCGTTTCCGGCGTGTTCGAAGCCGGACCCAGCGTGGCGAGGATCTTCACATTGCGTTTGCGGCGCATGGGGTGTCACTTCCGACAATCAATCGTCCAGATACGAGGTCCAGGTGGAATCCTCGCCCGTGTCGACTTCGTAAAAACCGGCGGCTTTGTAGCCACGCTCTTCACATTGGGTACGGCCGTCAATCGTGAAGTCGCTCTGCGCGACGCAAAAATAGCGATCGCCGTTCCAGCCGCCGCCGATATTCTGATGCACCGCGAACAGATAGTAGTAGCGCGCAACCAACGGGTCCTTCAGCAGCGTGCGGCAACCGCCGGCCGGGATCAGATACCAGCCCTGGGAGCGCCAGCCCGCGCCGTCATTATGCCCGATCGCGGCCCGTACGGGCTGCTTTGTTTCATTGCAGAGGCGGAATTGCGCCGCGGCGGGCGAGGCAAGGACAAGGGGAGAAATGAGGGCGAGGGCGAAGACAGAGACTTTGTGCATCGAGCAGAAGCGAATCAGGTCAATTCAGTGCCAACGGCACGTTCGCCCTTGCCCCTGCGGCTGTCAAACCTTGATGGGGCGGGCGGGCCGGACCTCTGGCCCTTCACCTTGCGCCCCAGCCCGATTGCTTGAAAATGGCGCTGAGAACGGTTCCATCCTCCTTGACACATGACCACCCCTCACACTTTTTCGCGGCATCCGGCCTTCGATCTTGTCAATCCTGATGGCGAACCCTCGCTGATCCTTGTCTGCGATCACGCCTCGAACCACATCCTGCCCGAATATGAGGGGCTCGGACTTGGCGCGGCTGAACTCTCGCGGCACATCGCCTTTGACATCGGCGCCGCCGCGGTGACGCGCGCGCTGGCGCAGAGCCTTGGCGCGCCCGCGGTGCTTTCGCGGTTCTCGCGCCTGCTCATCGATGCCAATCGCGGCTTTGATGATCCTACGCTCGTCATGAAGCTCTCGGATGGCGCGATCATTCCGGGCAACGCCCATGCGGATGACGATGAAATCGCCCGCCGCATCGCGCGCTTCCATGCGCCCTATCACGGCGCGATCGCTGGGCTCATCACGCGGGCGGCGGCGCGCGGCATCGCGCCCGTGCTCGTCTCCATCCACAGTTTCACGCCGGTGATGAAGGGCTTCCAGCGCCCCTGGTCCTTTGGCGTCCTTTGGGACAAGGATGGCCGGCTTGCCTTGCCGCTTCTTCGTCGCCTGCGACAGCAGCCGGGGCTCATCATCGGCGATAATGAGCCCTATTCAGGCGAGCTTGAAGGTGATTGCATGAACGTCCATGGCACGCGCAACGGCCTTGCGCATGCGCTCATCGAGATCCGGCAGGATCTCATCGAGACGCAGGAGGGCGTGCTTCAAGCGGCCGGGTTTCTGGCCGGCGCGCTCCGCGATGCCGTGCCGATCGCGCAAGCCCATGCCTCAAAGGGAGGACCAACGATGGACGAAGCAAAGAGAGAGGCCGTCGAGGCCGCCGTATTCCGCCGCCTCGTTGAACATCTGCAATCACGGAGTGATGTGCAGAACATCGAGATGATGACCACGGCCGGGTTCTGCCGGAACTGTCTTGGCGACTGGTACAAGGAAGCGGCCGAGGGCCTTGGCCAAACGATCAGCAAGGAGGCGGCGCGGGAGCGCATCTATGGCATGCCTCAGGCTGAGTGGAAGGCGAAATATCAGCGCGACGCGACGCCGGAACAGCTTGCCGCGTTCGAGAAGTCGCAGAAGCACGGATAGGGCCACGGCCCGCTTTTGGGTCCAGGCGCGGGTGGGCGCCTCAACTCTTTTCCACATTGCGCGGCGCGGACGGTTTGCTTAATGTCCGCGCCCTTCCCCCGCCATTTGTTTCAGGGTGCCTTATTCCCATGGCCAAGACCAATTTCGCCAAGGATCAGCTCAAATCGTTCATCGAGCGCATTGAGCGGCTCGAAGAGGAGAAATCCGCGATCGCTGGCGATCTCAAGGAGGTCTATGCCGAAGCCAAGTCGAACGGCTTTGACACCAAGATCATGCGCAAGGTCATCCGGATCCGGAAGCAGGAACCCAATGATCGCGCCGAGGAAGACGCGATGATGGATCTCTACATGTCGGCGCTGGGGATGGCCTGAAAGGGGCGGTCAGCCCGCCGCTTCTCCGGTGCTTGTCTCTTCCTCGTCGCGCTGATCCTCGCGGACATTGAGTCCCATCTCGCGGATCTTGCGATAGAGCGTCGAGCGGCCGATGCCGAGGCGACGGGCGACTTCCGACATATGGCCGGCATAGCGCTCGATCGCGTAGCGGATGAGCTCGTTCTCGATCTCCTCCAGCTTGCGCAAATGGCCCGAAGGCTCGGTGAAGTTGATGCCGCCCGAGGACTTGGCACTCGCGGCGGCGGGGCCGCTCCCATGGCCATTGCCGTTCACCGGGGTGTGGACGCTCTCGCGCACGGGGGCGCTCATCGCGGCGAAACCCGCGCCCGTCTCAGCCGCGTGGCGCGGCTGAAGGGCGATCATGTCCTCGGCGCCCGCGGCCAGCTTCAAGGGCTCAACGCGGGGGAGTTCGATGCCAAGGGCGGTCGCGATCTGGGGGAAGTCGGCGCGCTGCAGGCGGTCGACGTCGCACAGAACGACGGCCCGGAAGACCGTGTTCTCAAGCTGACGCACGTTGCCGGGCCATTGATAGGCCATGAGCATGCCGAGCGCGTCCTCTTCGATGCCCATGACCTTCTTGTTTTCCTCCACCGCGAAACGCTCGATGAAGTGCTCGACAAGGGCGGGAATGTCCTCGCCGCGCTCACGCAAAGGCGGCACCTGGATCGGGAAGACATTGAGGCGGTAGAACAGGTCCTCGCGGAACAGCCCGTCGGCGACCAGCTTGGTCAGGTTGCGGTTGGTGGCCGAGATGAGGCGGATGTCGATTTTCACCGGCCGGCGCGAGCCGACGGGATCAACCTCGCCTTCCTGGAGCGCGCGCAAAAGTTTGACCTGCATGTCGAGGCGCAGTTCGCCGATCTCATCAAGAAAGAGCGTGCCGCCATCGGCCTCCTGGAACTTCCCGATATGCTTGTCGGTCGCGCCCGTGAAGGCGCCCTTTTCGTGGCCGAAGAGAATGCTCTCGATCAGATGTTCGGGTATCGCGCCGCAATTGACGGCGACGAAGGGCTTGCCGGCGCGGTCAGATGTCCCTTGAATCGCCCGGGCGATCAATTCCTTGCCGACACCCGATTCGCCCTCGATGAGGATCGGGATGTTTGATTGTGCCGCGCGCTCGCCCAACTTGATGACCGGGCGCATCGCGCCTGCACGGGCGATCAGATCCTTGAAGGTGAGCTGACCGTTCTGGCGTTTTTTCAGGCGGGTGATCTCGCCCGTCAATGCGGTCAATTTCAGGGCATTCTGGATCGAGACCTGTATGCGCTCAGGGCTTGCGGGCTTGACGAGAAAATCGTCGGCGCCGGCGCGCATCGCGGTCACGACTGTCTCAATCCCCCCTTGAGCAGTGAGGACGATGACGGGGAGGGCCGGCCGCTTGGGCTTCAAGGCGCGCAGGACGCCCATGCCGTCCATGCCCGGCATGATGAGGTCGAGAAGCAGGAGCGAAACGTCCGCTCCCTTGGGGCCGTCCAGATAGGCGATCGCCTCGTGCCCGGTGGAGGCCGTGGCGACGGGATAGCCCATGCGCTCAACCACCACCTGAAGGAGGCGGCGCTGGGTTGGATCGTCATCTACAATCAGAATGTTGTGAGCCATGCCTGATTTCGCCCCTTAAGCAACTCAGCGTTGTGGTTTGCTCACGGCCGCCCCGCGCCGGACCGCCGGTTTCAAATTGGAACAGCCCATCCTCGCCGCGAAGTGGTAAAGAACCTCTTTCCAAGGGATGAAGTTTTCACTTTTCCTGCGATCGATCCGGCCGCTCACAGACGGCTTATCGGCATGATTTCGCGCGACTTTCGCGCATGTGTAACAAATAATTCACATCAACATCGGGTGTGTTGCTTCCGGGCGACTCCCGGTTCGGAACATGCGTATGTCGCGGAATGGCTGTTGTCGGACCTTAGTCCGCGTGAGAGGTTCCGGCCGTATGGACGCTGACTCCCGACGGCCTGGGCGGTCCAGGCCCGATCGGATTACTTTAACGCTTGTGATGACGGAGAGAGAGGGATGAAAGCGCTTTCCCGGCTTGTGGCGGCGGGGGCTCTCTTGGGGCTGGCAGGCTGCGGCATGATTGGCGACACACTTCACATTCAGGGCTTCCTGAATGGTGGCGCGCCCGCGGGCACTGACTTCAATATGTGTCTTGCCCGTGAATATTACTTCCTGACGGACTCCGAGTCCAAGCTCGGCGGCCTTGACGGCGACTACTTCCACGCGACCCGCTTCATGCGGAAATCTCGCGCGGCGAGCGCCGGCGAAGAAGTGTCGCCCTGGATGGCCTCGGACTGGAACGTTCTTGAGAGCGAAACGGAAGAGCTGAACGCGGCGCGCGAGCGTCTCACGGCGGCTCTTGCGGCGGGCAAGGGCGAACGCCCCTGCGACTGCGCGCGCGCTCAGGCCCACTATGACGCCTGGCTCGAGCAAGAACACGACAACGACCTTGGCGTGATCAAGGGCGAGTACTTCAAGGGTCCGGTTCAGCCCGACAACGTCGCGGCCGAACGCTTCAAGTTCAATCGCTGGGTTGCGCGCTGCGAAGGCGTTGCGGCCGAAGCCAAGGACTTCATCGTGTATTTCGGCTACAACAAGTCGAACCTCACGGGCGAAGCCATGGAAGTGATCAACGAAGTCGCGAACTTCGTGACCGGCCTTGCCAACCCGTCCGTGACGGTCGTTGGCCATGCCGATACGTCGGGCTCGCAAGCCTACAATCAGAAGCTCTCCGAGCGCCGCGCCGCTGCTGTGGCCCGTGCTCTCTCGGAAAAGGGCGTGACGAATGTGACGACGGCCGGCAAGGGCGAGATGGAACCCGCGGTTCCGACGGGTGATGGCGTGCGTGAGCCGCTGAACCGTCGCGCGACGATCCAGATCAGCCAGTAATCGGCTCGATCCGACACAAAGGCCTGAGGCCGCGAGGACACTCCTCGTGGCCTTTGGTTTTTTGGGCTTGCTCCCTCCGCAGGCGTCGCCGCTCGCCGATGACGGAAAAGGTGGATGGCCCGCGCTCGCCGAGCCATGACAGGGGGGGCGGTTCTCTCCCTCCCCTTGCAAAGGGGAGGGCAAGGGGTCGGGATCACCTCTGGCCGGAGCCTGCCCCCCACCAACGCCTCCCCCTTGCGAGGGGGAGAAAAAATGAAGGGTGCGTACTCACCCTTCGCGGCTCGGCTTCGCTTCGCACCTCTGGGTGAGGATTATTTTTTCTCCTCATGCCTAGAGGCGGCGCGTCAGCGCAGCGAAGCGTGAAGGCTTTATGCATATGCCTCATGCCTTGAGGCGGCCACCCTTCGCGGGCACGATGGCTTTCACATCAAGGGTGAGGTTCCTGTCTCCCAGATCAACCCGCCTATTCATCCCCTGATTGTATCGATCGTTTCTGGCCGGACCGTCTGCGGCAACGTGCCATTGTCAGGCCTGAGCCGGTTCGCCATATCAACGCGAGATGGACAGGCCATTCCCGCCCTAAGGATCTCTCATTGAGCGACAAGCCCCCCAAAGAGCGCAGCACGGTCGTTGGGCGCGTGGCGCGAATCGCAAAGGTGGGCACCAGTGTCGGGGGGGCGGCCGCGCGTATCGCGGGGGCCCAGATGCTGGGGCTTTCGCGCGACCGGAAGACAGAAGCGGCTACTCTCGCGGCGGCGCTTGGCGGCCTTAAAGGCCCGCTCATGAAGGTGGCGCAGATGCTGGCGACGGTGCCCGATCTTCTGCCGCCTGAATATGCAGACGCGCTTTCCGGCCTTCAGGCGCATGCGCCGCCGATGGGCGCGGCCTTCGTGCGCCGGCGCATGAGCGCCGAGCTTGGCCCGCAATGGGCCTCGCGGTTCCAGCATTTCGATCTCAAGGCCGCGGCGGCCGCGTCGCTCGGGCAGGTGCACAAGGCCGCACATCTGGATGGCCGGGCGCTTGCCTGCAAACTCCAATATCCAGACATGGCCTCGGCGGTCGAGGCCGATCTTTCTCAGCTCAAGCTCATCTTCGCGGTGCAGCGGCGCATGGACGGCAGCATCGACACGCGCGAAATCAGTACCGAAATCGGTGCGCGCCTGCGTGAGGAGCTCGACTACTTACGCGAGGCCGCGCATATCCGCCTCTACCGGCACATCCTGCGCGATCATGACACGGTCAGCGTGCCTGGCATTTTCGAAGCGCTCTCGACACACCGGCTGTTGACGATGGATTGGCTGGAGGGCGCGCCGCTGCTGCACTATCGCATGCATGCGCTTGAGGATCGCAATGCGATCGCGCGCACCATGTTCGCGGCCTGGTGGCATCCCTTCAGCCATTACGGCGTCATTCACGGGGACCCGCATCTGGGCAATTACACAGTGCGGCCGGATCTCGGTATAAATCTGCTCGATTTCGGCTGTATCCGTGTTTTTCCGGCCAGCTTCGTCTCGGGCGTGATCGATCTTTACCGCGCGCTGCTCAATGGGGATCGCGCGCTTGCCGTTGCCGCCTATGAAAGCTGGGGATTTCGCAACCTCTCCACGGAACTCATCGAGACGCTCAATATTTGGGCGCGCTTCATCTATGCGCCGCTGCTCGATGACCGGGTGCGCACGGTTGCCGATGGGGTGAAGCCTGCCGAGTATGGCAGGCGGGAGGCCTTTGCCGTGCACCAGGCACTGCGCAAGCTTGGCCCCGTCAAGCCGCCGCGCGAATTCGTGTTCATGGACCGCGCGGCTATCGGGCTTGGCGCGGTGTTCCTGCATCTTGGGGCCGAGCTCAATTTCCACACGCTCTTCAACAGCGAGATCGAGGGCTATGACGAAGCGGCCTTGCGCGCCCGGCAGGCGGAGGCCTTCGCCCTTGCCCGCGTGCCGGCGCCGCTTGGTTAGAGCGGCGTGCAATCAATCGGAATCTCTACGCCGCTCTGACCCTTTCAATTGTCGCAACGTTTAGCGGAAAACCGGTACCCATCCCCGCCTTCGCGGGGACATGCTTTTCCGCACGTTGCTCTAGTTGTGGAGCCTCAATAGGTTGTTCTCGGTGAGG
>JACADY010000054.1 GCA_013389115.1 Alphaproteobacteria bacterium | reverse complement strand
TCGGGACCGAATGGACAACCTACTGAAAGCTCACATCTAGGTGTGCAGTCCCGGATATTTGATGGTGCATCATCGATCCTCAGTCGTCAGGAGGAGGATGCCCTATGGCAAGTGTTCTTCACGGCAGCGCCCGCACGACGCCGTGTCTTCGAGCCGAGTTCCAAGCGTCGCAAGAGAGCACCCGGTCCCTTACAGCCCGAAGCGCCCGGCTCGATTGACCGCCATCAAGGTTGTGAGGACCAAGTCGCGCTAATCGATCCGCCATATCCCAACGCGCATGGGCGAAGCGAATGTATGCGCTGGCGATGACCCTGGCTCTCGTTGCACTGACCCTGGGCGCCTTGACGCTCTGGCGCCGGGAAAGCGCGCGCCCGCTCGCCATCACGGCGATGCTCTTCAAGTTTCTTGCCTCCGCCTACGCCCCCTATGTTGCGCTCGCAGGGGCTGTCGCCGTTCTCCTTGGGATCCTGTCGAATAGCATTTTTGCCATCGCTGCGGGTTTCGCAGGCTTTGCGCTCGCGGCCAACCATGTGCGCCGTACGACCGCCCCTCACGACGGTTTGGAAATGGCCTTTGGCGCGGACCGCCTGGCGCGAGCCACAAGGCCGGGCTCCCGTCCCATGCTGCACAAGCGGTGGTATTGGCGCCTGCCGTCTTCGCTCACGCCGAGGGTGGCGCGGGATCTCGCCTTTTGGCTGATACCGGGCACCGACCGCGCCTTGCTTTGCGACATCTGGCAGCCCCCGCAAGGCGTTGAGCCGAGCGGCACCGCGATCGTCTATCTCCACGGCAGCGCCTGGTACATCCTCGACAAGGACGTCCTCACACGCCCCCTTTTCCGATATCTTGCGGGACAGGGCCACACGGTGATGGACGTTGCCTATCGGCTCTGCCCGGAGACGAACATTGTGGGCATGGTCGGCGATGCCCGCCGCGCCGTCGCCTGGATGAAGGCAAACGCCAGCCGCTATGGCTGCGATCCCGCCCGCATCGTTTTGATGGGAGCTTCGGCAGGAGGGCATGTGGCGCTGCTGGCCGCCCTTGGCCCGGGCGATGCGCGCCTGACGCCGGCAGAACTCTCCAAGACCGATCTCTCGCTTGCCGCAATCGTCTCGTTCTACGGGGTCGCGGACATGCGCGAATATGATGCGCACGCAAGAAAGCTCCTGGCAGATAGGAAAGAAATGCCAGCATCGCCGCAAAGCCAGGAGGAGCCCGGCCCCATCGCGAATGCCCTCATGCGCTGGTTTCTCGGCCGGACCTTGACGGCGCGCCAGTCCCCACCCCTGCCGCCCCACGAACAGATGATGCGCGATCTCTTGGGCGGCGGGCTCGAGGAAGTGCCCCACATGTATGACCTCGCCTCCCCCATCCATCATGTGCGCGGGGGCCTGCCGCCGGCGCTGCTCTTTCATGGCGACCACGATTCTCTCGTGCCCGCCGTATCGGCCCGCCGCCTGTTCAAGGCCTTGCGCACGGCCGATGTCCCCGCCGTCCATGTCGAGTATCCCGGGGTCGAGCACGGCTTCGACCTCATCTATCCGCCACTGCAAAGCCCGGCGGCGCAATCCGCGCTCTATGATTTGGAGCGCTTCCTAGGCTGCCTCAGCCCGCCAAAGGGGTGAGGCCCCCCGCGTGGGAGCGGGACATAGGATAATCGCTTAAAAAATATGTTGGGCCGGGCAATGTAACGCAAAAAGCGTTCGCAGCGAAGGAATGGGTGCCACTCACGGCAACAACCAATTCGGAGACCATCCATGTCTACGACCCTGAAAGGCGCCAGCCTCGCGGACGCCGCCGCGTTCTTTGCGATGTCCGCCCTCGCGAACGCCGCAACGCCGCCCGAAGGCAGCACCGGCATGGCCGTCGCCGCCGACGACCAGGTTCACTGCTACGGCGTGAACACCTGCAAGGGTTCGGCCGACTGCAAGACCACGATGAACGAATGCAAGGGCCAGAATGGCTGCAAGGGCCATGGCTTCAAGGCGACGAAGGCCAGCGAGTGCCTCACCATGGGTGGCACGATCGGCGACCTGAAGCAGTAAGTGCAAGAGCGGCCCGGCCCGCCCGGGCCGCTCCTATCGTGCATGCCGGGAGATTGATTGATGACAGCATCACCGCCGCGCTTCGCCGGCTTTGGGCTGGGCCTGCGCAAGCCCCATTATGCGGATTTCCTGAACGGCGAGGTTGCGGTCGATTTCCTGGAAATCATCTCCGAGAACTACATGGTGGAGGGGGGCCGCCCCCTCTTCGTTCTTGATACCCTCGCCGAGCGCTTCCCCATCGCCATGCACGGTGTCTCGATGTCGATCGGCTCGGCGAAGGGACTTGACCGCGACTATCTCAGGCGCCTGAAGCGGCTCGCCGACAGGGTGAAGCCGCTCTTTCTGTCCGATCATCTGTGCTGGACGAACGCGGATGGCCGCGCGAGCCACGATCTTCTGCCGCTCCCTTACACCGAGGAAGCCATGGAGATCGTCTGCGCCAACATCGCCGTGGCGCAGGACATGCTGGAGCGCCCGATGCTGTTCGAGAACCCCTCAAGCTATGTCGCCTTTCCGGATGCCGATTACACCGAATGGGCGTTCCTGGCCGAGATGTGCGCAAGGACAGGCTGCCACCTGCTCCTTGATGTCAACAACATCTATGTGAGCGCGACCAATCACGGCTTAGACGCGCAAGCCTATCTGGAGGGGATACCGGCCGCACGCGTGCGCCAGATGCACCTGGCCGGCCACACACAGGGGCCTATCCTCATCGACACCCATGACCACGCGGTCTGCGCCGATGTGTGGCGGCTTTATGCGCGGGCCTGTGAACGCTTTGGCCCCGTCGCGACCATGATCGAGCGGGATGACGACATTCCGCCGCTATCCGATCTTCTGGCCGAGCTTCAAATCGCGCGTGACATCGCCGCAGGCATCAAGGGTCTGGCCGCATGAAACTGGAGGTCCTGCAAAGCGCGTTCATGAAGGCTCTGATCGCGCCCCAGGCGGTGCGGGGGGCGCATGGAGATGATCGCTTCGAGGAAGGCTTCGCGATCTATCGCCATGCCTATCGCGCGCGGCTCGCTGGCGCCTTGCGTGAAACCTATGAACAGGTCTGGACCTGGATCGGGGACGACCGCTTCGACGCCGCTATCGCCGCGCACACGCGCGATTGCCCGCCCTCGGGCTGGACGCTCGATGATTTCGGGCACGGATTTGCAGAAACGCTCGCGCGGGCCTACCCGGACGATCCGGAGACAGCGGAGCTCGCCTGGCTCGAATGGGAGTTGCAGCGGGCCTTCATCGCGCCGGACGTGTCCGCTCTCAATCACGAGGATTTCGCCCATCGCACAACAGCGTTCGACGATCATCGCTGGCAGGAATTGCGCCTTGCTTTCACGCCCAGTCTTCGCACGCGTGCCATCCGCACGAACGTCGTGCATGTCTGGAACTGCCTCAAGCGGCACGAGGCACCCCACGAACCAATAACGCTCGCCGCGCCCAAGACACTGGCCGTCTGGCGCAAGCAGTTCCAGTCCCAGTTCCGGCTGCTGGAGGACGCGGAGGGCGCGGCCCTTGCGCAGATGCAAGAGGGCGCGTGTTTCGGTGAGGTTTGCGTCATGCTTGAACAAGGCCTGGGCGAGGAAGGCGCCGCCCCCGCCGCCGGTGCCTATCTCGCCGCCTGGATCGCCGAGGGGCTGATTACGGACCTGCGATAGCGGTCCGCCCTGTCGCCGTGTCCGCAATGAACGCATAGTCTCGCCCGGAACATCGATTCTGCAGGAATGGGATTGAACCAGGTTTACGCTGCGCCGGGACGCATCGGTCCATGCTGATCTCATCGCTCGATTTCGCGCTGCGCAGCGCGACGGTCGCCATGCTGCTGTTTCTCGCCGCTCGCGTCTGGCGGGATTTCGGCGCCGCGTGGAGCGGGCGGGTAACGTCCGCCTTCGCCCTTGGATCGGTGTTTTATGCCATCGCGTCGGCGGCGGGTTTCTCAGCGCAACCGCTGTGGTTGCGTGCGCCCATCATCGCCCTCTCGACGGGGGATATCTTTGTCTTCTGGATATTCACGCGCGTCCTTTTTGATGAGGAATTCAGGCCCGATTGGCGCCATTTCATCGGCTGGCTGGGCCTGACGGGCGTGAGCTTGGCCAATTGCACCTTTCTGGCTGGCATCGCGCCAAATGCGGCATGGCTGACCGGTACCGCGCTTGAATTGGCCTCCCTTGTCTTCATTGCCCTTGCGCTCGCTCACACCGTGGGCAACTGGACGTCCGACCTCGTTGAGAGCCGGCGCAGGCTGCGCCTCTTCATCGTCGTGGCGGCTGCGGTCCATGGCGGCCTTTTCAATGTGCTGCGCCTGACGAGCATGGGCGCAGAACCCGCCCCCTGGATGAGTGCCGTGAATGCCTTGACGCTTGCAGCGATCGTAGCGATCGTCCTGTGGTCGCTCACGCGGGCAGCTAACGCGGATCTCTTTGCGGTGGAACAAAGGGTGCCGCCGCCCGCGCCTCAATCCGGTATCGCGCCGGCCGCCGCGGACATGAAGCTGATGGAGCAACTCAGACGCGAGATGGCTGAGGGGCGGCTCTATCGCGACGAAGGATTGACGATCGGCGCTCTCGCGCTGCGGCTGAAGGTGCCGGAATATCGTCTGCGGCAGCTTATAAATCGAACGCTTGGCTATCGTAACTTCAAGACCTTCCTCAACGCCCACCGCATCGAGGAAGCCAAGAGCGCCTTGGCCGATCCAGCGCAGCGCGATGTCCCGATCACGACCATCGCCCTCGATGCCGGATTTCAGTCCTTGGGTCCCTTCAACCGCGCCTTCAAGACCCAAACGGGCCTGACGCCGAGCGAATTCAGGCGCGAGCAAGCGCCACCAGCCTGACGCCAACGGAATGAAACAATAAGCTGATTTCAGAATCGGCCCGACCATTTCACTTTTCGGCTAGCGCCCCTCCAAATCTGGCGGGCAAGGACAAGCCGGCACCCTTAAGCATCGGCCCCTGTCAAAGCGCTTTCGGGGAGAATAGAGGATGACGAGCCGGGTTTGGATCATTGCAGGCGGAATTCTCGCCCTTACGGCGGTAGTTTTTGCAGCGGCATGCGCATCAACGCCCATGCGCGTCGCCACCGGCTTCATGGCGAATGTCGCCTGCTCACAGACCTTCATCTCCGGCCTCGACACCGATCAGGTCATTGCGGACACGTCCATGGCCATGCCCGGCGTCGGTTTGATCGACTGGGGATTGAATGTGCGGATCGATCAGGACCGCAAGGAAGTTGAAACGTCCTTCCTGGGCTTTGCACGGACGCGGGCGGTCTATCGCACGGGCCGTGGCTGTACGCTCGTTCACGATGACGAAAAGGCCATACCCCCCGTAGTCCTGCCGGAACCCTATCGAGGCCCCGTCTTGCTTCCCGACATCGCCGGACAGGACATCGTGCGGGCACAGGATGCCCGCCTGGTCGCAGCGCTGGAGGGCGCCTTTGCCGAGCCACCGCAGCCACCCTTCCGGCGCACGCGTGCCGTCGTCATCCTCAAGGATGGCCGGATCATCGCGGAACGCTACGCGCCGGGGATCGGGGTCGACACACCCATTGCCGGGTTCTCCGCGACCAAATCCGTGACGAACGCGCTGATCGGGATCCTTGTCAGGCAGGGAAAGCTTTCCCTCGATACACCCGCGCCCGTCGCGGCATGGGCAGACCTGGCAGACCCCCGCCACGCCATCACGGTTGACCATCTCTTGCGTCATACGAGCGGCCTCGCCATGGGCAGCTCGATGAATGCCTCGCTCTGGAGCGCCTTTGATCCTGTCAATGAGATGAAGTTCGGTCAGCGCGACATGGCCGCCTTCGCGGAGGCGGCACGCGTTGAGACGACGCCTGGAACGGCCTGGAACTATCACGATGGCAACTATCTCATTCTCTCGCGCCTGATCCGGGATGCGGCGGGCGGACGCGCGCAGGACGTGCTGCAGCTGGCGGAAAACGAGTTGTTCGGCCCTCTCGGCATGCGCAATGTGACGATCGAGTTCGACGCGACAGGCACGCCGGAGGTATCAACCGAGATGTTTGCGCCGGCCCGCGACTGGGCGCGCTTCGGCCAGCTCTATCTGCAAGACGGTGTCCTGGCGGGAACGCGCATCCTGCCAGAGGGCTGGATACCAAGAACGATAAGGGCAACGCCGTCGGCATGGATGGGCATGGGCGCCGGCTTCTGGACCAATCAAGGCGAGAACGAAGGCACGCGCATTCGCCTTGGTTTCGGCATGCCCAAGGACGCGTTCTTCGCGCGCGGCATGTTCGGCCAGTACGTGATCGTTGTGCCCTCCGAAAGACTAGTCGTCGTCCGGCTGGGCGTGACAGGCGGTCCAAGACAGGACATGGAAGGCGTGATCAGGCTCATCAACGATGTCATCGCCGCGACGAGAGCGGGCGCGGGATCCTGATCGGCTGTGAGTTTGAAGGCGCAAGCCCGATCCGACCGGACAGGTCAGTCGGCGAGCCCCGCGTCCGCTTCATCGTCGATCGCTTCGATGCGTTGCTTCCATGCGAGCCGGTCGAGGCTGGCGGCCGGCAGCGCGGCGAGAAGCTCGATCCGGTTGCGCAGCATCCGGTACGTATCGGCGAAGGCGACGGCGATCTCGGCATCATTGCCGGTGGCGACCTCCGGGTTCGGAATGCGCCAGTCGCAGACGATCGGCTGTCCCTGACAGAAGCCGCGCGTGTCAACCCCTTCGTCGTCGAGCGCAATGATGAAGTCGAGCACGGGCGCGTCTTGTCCCGCAAAATCTTCCGCCGGCTTCACCTTGTCGTTTGGCGCCTTGTGACGCAGGCGCCGCAGCAGCGCCAGCACTTCTGGATGTGCTTCGGCCATGCTGTCGATGCAGGCCGAATAGGCGCGAAATCCAGCCGCACTGAGGTCGTTGAGTATCGTCTCTGCCATCACCGGGCGGGCAGCACCGGCTTTGGCAACGAAAAGCACGTTCCGGACACGTCGATTGGTTAGGCTCATGGAATTCCTCCCCGACATCGCTTCGCCCCCCCATATCCGCAATCACGACGGAACCGAGGCCAAGCGCGAAAAACGCAAAGCCGTTCCTCGGCAGGATGATCCAAATCCCTCAATGCGCCGTAAAAGCCGAAGGCAAAACGCTAACGGAGTTTCCTGACAGATGGCGCCGTCTACCATCGTTTGGTTTCGGCAAGATCTGCGCGTCGCCGACAATCCAGCCCTCAGCACAGCATCAAGATCGCCTATCATCGCGCTCTTTGTCGCTGAGGAAACCCCGCCAAGCACAATCGGCGGCGCACGGCGCTGGTGGCTGCATCACAGTCTCATGACAATCGAAAAGTCACTCGCCCGCCAGGGCGTCCCCTTAGTGCTAAGGCGCGGTAACCCTGAGAAAATCCTTGCAGAGCTGATAAGCGAGACGGGCGCCAGCGCCGTGCATTGGAACCGCTGCCATGAACCCGCGGCGATCATGCGGGATGCCGCCATCAAGTCCATGCTCGAAAAGCAAGGCATCGCGGTGCGCAGCTTCAACGCCAACCTCCTCTTTGAACCTTGGGAGGTGAAGTCCGCGGCGGGCGCGCCTTTCAAGGTCTTTTCCCACTTCTGGCGCGCCTGCCTCCAGCGGCGCGACCCGCACCGGCCGCTGCCTGAGCCCGCACTCAGACCCCATTCTGGAACGCTCCCCTCCCTTGCGATCCAAGATCTCGAACTCTTGCCGAGAGAGCCTGACTGGACGAGTGGCCTGCGCGCGGAATGGGAACCTGGCGAAGCGGGAGCCGCCCGGCGCCTGCAGGCATTCCTTGGCCAAGCGATCAAGACCTATGCGGACGATCGCGACTACCCCGCAAGGCCGGGGACGTCCCTCCTCTCGCCGCATCTGACGCACGGAGAGATCAGCCCGCGCACGATCTGGCACGCGATCAGAACCCGCGAGATCGCCAAGCGCGTCCACGCTCGCCACGCCGACAAATTCCTTGCCGAGTTGGGTTGGCGGGAATTCAGTCATCATGTCTTGTTTCATACACCCACCTTGGCGGAACGCGCCTTGAGGGCGGAGTTCGAACATTTTCCTTGGCAGGACGACAAGGAAGCGTTCAAGGCCTGGTGCAAGGGGAAGACCGGCTATCCCATTGTCGATGCCGGCATGCGACAGCTTTGGCAGACGGGTTGGATGCACAACCGTGTGCGGATGATTGCCGCCTCGTTTCTCACCAAGGATCTCTTGATCGACTGGCGCAAGGGCGCGGCCTGGTTCTGGGATACGCTGGTAGACGCCGACCTTGCGAACAACACGGCAAGCTGGCAGTGGGTCGCGGGATGTGGCGCGGACGCCGCGCCTTTTTTTCGCATCTTCAATCCCGTGCTTCAGGGGACGACCTTTGATCCTGAAGGCGCCTATGTGCGCCGCTTCGTGCCAGAGCTTGCCGGCTTGCCGGCGCAATTCATTCATCAGCCCTGGATGGCACCGCAGGAGTTGCTGGCGCGCGCGCGCATTGTCCTGGGCGAGACCTACCCAAATCCGCTCATTCAGCATGACGCGGCGCGCCGTCGCGCCCTCGCGGCCTTCGAGAGCATCAAGGGTTTGAAGGCTAAGGCGGGGCCAGATGCTTCTGTTCCAGAATAGGACGGAAGCAGCGGAATATGCTAAGAGGGCTCAAAGAGAGCACGAACACCAATGAACGATGCGGGAGCACACATCGAGACAGTTAGGTCGGCGCGCGACGTTGCCCGGATCAGAAACCTGCCGAGCGTCGCCCGGCTCGTGTTCGCCATGACGGCGCAGATCCGCTTTGGCTCCTTGACCGTGATCATGCCCGACGGGCGCGCCTTTCGCTTTGCAGGGGAAGAGCTTGGCCACGAAGGAACCATCCGCATCGTGCGCATGCGGACATTCCGGCGCCTGTTGACGGGCGGCAATATCGGCTTTGCGGAGGCCTATCTTGATGGCGATTGGGAATGCGAGGATGTCGCGGGTTTCCTCGATGCCGTTTCGCGCAACACCGAACAGCTTCGCGGCTATTTCCGTGCGACCTTCTGGCCAAGGCTCGCCAACCGCGTGCGCCATGCCTGGAACGCGAACACGCGTTCGGGCGCGCGTCGCAACATCCATGCGCACTATGATCTCGGCAACGCCTTCTATGAACGCTGGCTGGACAAGAGCATGACCTATTCCGCGGCCCGCTTCAGCCATCCAGGGGAGGCGCTGTTACAGGCACAGCGCAACAAATACCGCGCGCTTGCCGAGCGAATAGGTCTTGCCCCCGGCCATCACGTTCTTGAGATTGGTTCGGGCTGGGGCGGCTTTGCCGAATTTGCGGCAAAGGAGATCGGCGCGCGCGTCACAGGCATCACCATCAGCAAGGAACAGCGCGACTATGCGCAGGCGCGCATGGCGGCTGAGGGCCTGACCGAGCGCGTCACGATTGAGATGCGCGACTACCGGGATGTAGAGGGTCAGTTTGACCGCATCGCCTCCATCGAGATGTTCGAGGCGGTGGGCGAGAAATATTGGCCTGCTTACTTCGGCAAGCTGCGCGAGTGCTTGAAGCCGGGCGGCATCGCCGGCCTTCAGGTCATCACGATCGGTGAGAGCCATTTTCCGATCTATCGCCGCGGTGTCGATTTCATCCAGAAATACATCTTTCCGGGCGGAATGCTCCCGACGATGAGCGCACTGCGCCGCGAAATTGAGAGGGCCGGCCTTGAATGGCGGGATGACAGCGCCTTCGGCCACGACTACGCCAAGACCTTGGCCCGTTGGCGCGAGAGCTTCCTCGCCGCCTGGGAGGAAATCCGACCCTTGGGCTTTGATGAGCGTTTCAAGCGCCTCTGGACCTATTATTTGAGCTATTGCGAGGCGGGCTTCAGGTCCGGCTCGACCGATGTGGTTCAGATTGCGGCCCAGCGCGTCTAAAAGGGCCAAAAAATCCCCGGCTACACTTTTGCGCAAAACGCGTTAGTTAGATGTGGAGCCTCAATAGGTTGTTCTCGGTGAGGCCGAGTCGGCTGATGGGTGTAGTTGCCTTCAAGCTACCATGTGGGCGGTGCCAGTTGTAGCGATGGAGCCAGCGCGGCAGCTC
>JACADY010000049.1 GCA_013389115.1 Alphaproteobacteria bacterium | reverse complement strand
GTCCTCCCTTGGACACTGAAGCTTCGCAACCTCAGCTTCCTCGGTCGGGACCGAATGGACAACCTACTGAAAGCTCACAGCTAGAGCAACGTGCGGAAAAGAGGGTACCGGTTTTCCGCTAAACGTTGCGACAATTGAAAGGGTTAGAGCGGCGTAGCGATTCTGATTGAATGCACGCCGCTCTAGACATGAGGAGCAAACATAAGTCCTCACCCTTAAGGTGCGAGCCTTCGCGGGGCCTGCGAAGGGTGAGGCGTAGCCGAACGGCGAAGCCGGAACGTTGCGAGCCCCTGGGGCAATGACAAGAAAGCCCCGCCTCCTGAATATCGATCGGTCCTAAAGCACCCCAGACGCGACAAGGTTGGGGTACTCCTCCTCGAACTCGTCGATCGGCACAGGCGGGCTCAGCAGGAACCCCTGCCCCATCCTGCAGCCAAGGAACTGCAGCGCCTGAAGCTGTTCGCGCGTTTCGATGCCTTCCGCGACGCAATCGACGTTCAGCGTCTGCGCCATGCTGATCACGATGGCGGCAAGGCTGCTGCGCGCTGTACGCACTTCGAGCGGCGAGACGAAGCTGCGGTCGATCTTCAGTGTACTGATCGGCAGCCGCGAGAAATAGCCGAGCGAGGAATAGCCCGTGCCGAAATCATCGAGCGCGACGCTGTAACCCGCATCCTTGAGCACCCGGACCTGATCGATGGCCCAGAGCTTGTCCTGCATCGCGATCCCTTCCGTGACCTCGAAGGACACGGTGGCGGGAGAAAGCTGCTCCTCCGCGATGCGCCGCAAGAGACGCTGGCCAAAGCCGGGATTGTTGAGATCCGCCATCGAGAGATTGACCGCAACCCGCAAGGGCGGCCGCGCCGCGCGCGCGCGCGTCCATTGGCCAAGGAGCCGCAGCACGACATCGGTGAGATCGGGCGTCAGGCCCGCGGCTTCGGCAAGCGGAATGAACCTTGAAGGCGACACGGCCTTGCCATTGAACGACCAGCGCAGCAGCGCCTCGGCCGAGACGATCTGGCTCGTCTGCAGGGAAAAGATGGGCTGCAGATGAATGGCAAAGCCAAGTCCACGCTCAAGGTCGCGCTTGAGCCCGCGCTGCAACGCCATGCGTTCCTCGACTTCGGCCCGCATCGCGGCATCATAAAGGGCGCAGGCGCCGCGCTGGGTCTGCATCACATGCAGCAAGGCAGCATTGGCCATGCGCATGATGGTGGGGGCGTCCGTATCCTTGTCTTCGATGTCGATGAGCGCCGAAGTGGCCGAGACCGCGATCTCGACATCATCGACCCGGAAAGGCCCGCGCAGTTTCGAAGAGATGCGCGTCTCATTGAGCTCTTGGGAACAGCCGAGCATGGCGAAGGTTCCGTCGCCGACGCGGGCGACACAAAACCGGGAATTCTCGCCCGTCGAGAGCTTCGTGTGGATTTGCTTCAGCAAGCCGTTCGCGACGCGCGAACTGTAGGAGGCAAGGATCGAAGGCAGAGTATCGATATTGACGAGTGCCACGCGTTGGTCGTCCTTCCGCATCGCGCGCGCCTCATCGAGTGCCGATTCGAACGCATTGAGATTGGGAATTTCGAGAACCGGATCGGCATAGGCGAGATGATCCAGGCGCTCGACAAGGGAGAGATTCTCAAATCCGATGGCGATGTTGGTGGAGAAGAGTTTGAGCAGCGCCTGGTCCTCTGGTGAGGCGATCTTGGCGACACTGATCACGATCGACAATTCTCGCCCGCTCTTGTGACCGAAGGAAAGCGCCATCGCGCCTTTCCTGAAGATGGGTTCTGTCCGCCCACGGACTTCCCTGATGAGCGCAAGAACCTCCGGCTCATCGATCGTCGTGATCGGCATGCCGAGGAAGCGGTCGAAGCGGCCCGTCGCGCTGATGACATAGCCGCCCTCAAAAGATTCATGCGCGAAGGAACTCACGCACACGATCCCGTTGGGATCGACCCCGAGAAGGCCCGCGATCTGCGTCAGCACGCCGCGCGAGAACAGCTCGAGATTCGTGCGCTGGTAGAGTTTGATCGCGCTCTCGACGATCATTTCAAGCCCGCTGCGGCTGCGCGAAATAGTGCAGATCTGGTCATAGGCGCGGATCGCGGCGGTGAGGATCGTCAAGAGCCTCGCGCGCGTCAGCTCGGCCTTGGTGCGATAGTCATCGATCTCGTACTCGGAAATGACGGAAAGCTCGGGCGCATAGCCAGGCTGCCCCGTGCGCAAAACGATCCGCATCGCATGATGCCCGCTGTCGCGCAATTCGCCCACAAGCTTCAAACCCGCATCGGGCGTTTCCATGACGACATCGACGAGTGCAACCGCAATATCGTCCTTGCCGTTTGAGACTTCGCGCGCCTCGGCGGCCGAATGGGCATGGATGAGATCGATGGGGCGCCCAAGGATTTTCGCCCGTGCGAGCGCAAAGCGGGTTGTCTGATGGACGTCATCATCGTCATCGACGACGAGGACGCGCCAGGGCCGCGCCGCTTGAAGCGATGGATCCGCAGGCTCGTCTTCCGAGGCCCAGTGCAGGTCGTCGGATTGTTGTTCAGGCTGCGGCATCATAGCTTCTCCCGAGATTTTCAGTTTTGACCTCTGGCGCCTTGATGGGAATGCGCACGATCATCGCCGTTCCCCCGCCCAGTCTGCTGTCAACGCGGATCGACCCGCCAAGAACATTGGTGACGAGATTGAAAACGATACTGAGGCCAAGGCCGCTGCCGCCTTTGCCAAGGCTCGTGGTAAAAAAGGGCGCGAAGATCCGGCTTTGATGTTCAAGCGGAACTCCTTTGCCGTTGTCAGAAACGGTAATTTCGATCTCGCCAGGTCCGATCGCACGCCCGGTGATGAGGATCGTCCCTGCTTCGCCCTCGCCAAAGGCATGGACTTGCGCATTGGTGATGAGGTTGATGAGCACCTGGCCGAGCGGCCCTGGATAGCTGTCGAGTTCGATACGGTCCGCGACGGCATCGATGAGGGCAATGGGGCTCGACCGGAGCTGGATCCGCATCGAGGCAACGATGTCGCGTACGAGGTCCCCGAGCAGGAATTTGCGCCGTTGCTCGCTCGTCTGGTCGACGGCGATCTGCTTGAAATGGCCGATAAGAGTCGCCGCCCGCTCGAGCCCGCGCATCATCAGGGCCGTGCCTTCGCGCATCTCCTCGACGAAATTGTCAATCATCGACCGCTTGATGTTGCCGGAGGAGATATTCTGAGCCAGCTCTTCGGCCTGGTCCGACAAGGTGCTGGCAAGCGTGACGGCATTGCCGATGGGCGTGTTGAGCTCATGGGCCACGCCCGCAACGAGCCCGCCAAGGCTGGCGAGCCGTTCATAGCGCATGAGTTCCTCTTCCGTTTCGCGCCGCCGCGCCTCGGCGTCGCGCTGATTGACGAGGGCGCTGCTCCACCCCCAGGCGACGGCGATGATGCCGGCGATGCCGGCAATGGCGAGAAGGAGATTCTGCCGCTCCCAGAAATCGCCAAATCCGATACCGGGCACGACGGCGAGGAATTTCCATCCCTGCCCCACGAGGCTCGTGGGAATTTCACCCTTGACAGGTGCGAGCGGCGCATAGGCGTGCAAGGTCTCGAACACATAATGCTGGCCACGCGCGCTGAATGAGCCGCGATCGGATTGGGAGAGCTGCGACCAGAGATAGGGATCGCTGCGGGCAAGTGTCGTCTCCTGCCCGAACATGAAACCCCAAAGCTGTTCCTTGGGCACACCCGATACCCAATAGCCCTCAAAGGTGATGAGCTGGATGGGGTTGCCCTCAAGCAGAAACGCACGATTGATCGAGGAAAGGAGTTCGCTCGCATCGATGTTGAGGATGACGACGCCCTTAGGCAGGCCATCGCTTCCGGTGATCGGCGACCCGAGCCGCAACATGGGCCGCCAGGGCTCCTCGATCTTTCCCTGTTCCACATTGAGATCGATGGGCGAGATGTAGAGCGCGCCGGCAGGAAGCGCGATCGTCTCTTGGAAGAAATAGCGGTCGGATTTGTCCTGCAATTCGTCATCGGGCACGACGACGGCTTCATCGCCCTCCCGATTGACGCGCACGATCTCCATGCCCGTGGCATCGAGATAGCGCAACTTGGCCAGCATCGGGCGCTCGGCCACAAGATCGTGGAACTCGCTGCGCACCCGTTCGCCGTCGCGCGGATAGGGTTTGCCTTCCGCGAACCGGCGCAGGGCCCCGTTGCGCGCGATCGTGCGCAGGTCGACCGCATAGGTCTTGATGATGGCATCGAACGTCTCGCGCGCGCGCCGGACGTCATGCTCCGTTCCCTCGATGCGCCGGCGATGGTCATAAATCACATCGAGATAGATGGACCCCTGCCAAAGCAGGAAACAGGCCGCCGTGATGACGGCGGCCATCCGCAAGAACAAGGGTCCTTGGCGGGCATCCCAAAATTGGGCAAACCTGACGGGCAGCTTCATCGAACCCTCGTTGCGGAGTTCCCTCAATGCGCGCGCCAGTTTAGTGAATATGCAGCTAACGCGGCGTTAATCCGCCCAGCCGCTGACCGTCGTGTCTCTCTGTTTGCAATGCGTCTTCTTCGCGAGAGTGGTGAATACAATCACACACAAGAATAGGTGTTAATAGAGAGCGCTCTATTCCTGGATCGTCATCCCCAGCTGATCGAAGAGGAAAGCCAGATAATCCGCCGTCTCGTCGATCCGCACGCTCAAGGGCGTGCCGATGCCATGGCCCGTATCGCCACGCACGAGGAGATAGATGGGCCGCTCTGAGCCTGTCGCGGCCTGCAGCCTTGCGGCCATCTTGCGCGAATGCATCGGGTTCACGCGCCCATCATTCTCGCCCGTCGTCAGAAACATCGCCGGATAGGCATCGCCATCCTTCACCCGATGATAGGGCGAGTAGGCGTAGATCGCGCGGAACTGTTCCTCGTTCTTGATCGACCCGAACTCGGTTGTGTTGAACAGCCCATTGGGATCGAGCTCCGAGCGCACCGAATCATAGATCCCAACTTCCGAGACGACCGCCCGCGCAAGGTTGGGACGCTGCGTGACGACCGCGCCCATGAGGAGCCCGCCATTCGATCCCCCACGAAGGGCCAGTTTTGCAGGGCTCGTATAGCCCTTGGCGATGAGGAACTCAGCCGCCGCGATGAAGTCGTCAAAGCAGTTCTGCTTCAAGGTCAGCGAGCCTTGCCGGTGCCAGGTCTCGCCATATTCTCCGCCGCCGCGAATATTGGCGATGACGAAAACGCCGCCGGCATCGAACCAGACCCGCCGCGCGCCGCCGAGGAAAAACGGCGTCTCGCTCACGCCATAGCCCCAAAGCAGCGTCGGATTATTGCCGTCGAGCGCCATTCCCTTCTTGTGGATGATGTTGACGGGAATCTGCGTGCCATCCTTTGAGGTTGCGAAGGCCCGCTCGACCTCGACATCCTCAAAGCTGATTGGGCTCGTCGCGCGCAATTCGGTCGGTGTCGATTGGCCAGCGCTCAGGCGATAGAACTGCGCCGGGCGAAGATAGGTCTCCACGCTATAGATGTGGAGCCTCAATAGGTTGTTCTCGGTGAGGCCGAGTCGGCTGATGGGTGTAGTTGCCTTCAAGCTACCATGTGGGCGGTGCCAGTTGTAGCGATGGAGCCAGCGCGGCAGCTC
>JACADY010000067.1 GCA_013389115.1 Alphaproteobacteria bacterium | reverse complement strand
CTGCCGCGCTGGCTCCATCGCTACAACTGGCACCGCCCACATGGTAGCTTGAAGGCAACTACACCCATCAGCCGACTCGGCCTCACCGAGAACAACCTATTGAGGCTCCACATCTAGAGAGGCTGCTTGGACAGCACGCCGCCGTCATCAAGCACATAGGCAGGCATGGCGAGCCCGGAGATGCGCGCGCGTAGCGCTGTGATCAGCGCCCGGCCCTCATCGATCGTTGTGCGCAGATGGCTCGTCCCTGGTGCAAGATCGCCTTGGTGGAGGTAGTAGGGCTTCACCTGATGGCGAAGGAAGGCGCGCATCAAGGCGTCGAGCGTCTCCACATCGTCATTGACGCCTTTCAGCAGTACCGACTGGCTCACAAGGCCGACGCCGGCCGCGCGCAGTCGCTTCAGCGCTTCACCAGCCGCTTGAGTGAATTCGCGCGGATGATTGGCATGGACGGCGACGAAAACGGCCTTCTCGCTGCCAAGCGCCTGCGCGAACGCATCGCTCACGCGCGAAGGCGAGACGACCGGCACGCGGGTATGCCAGCGCAGGACCTGCACATGCGGGATGGCTGAAAGCCGCTCCGTCAGATCGCGCACCCGTCGCGCACTCAGCATGAAGGGATCGCCGCCCGTCAGCACCACCTCGAAGATGGAGGGCTGGGACGCGATATAGGCGATGGCGCGCGCCAGCGCTTCGGCATCGAGGCTCTCGCCGCCCGGCCCCACCACCGCGCGGCGGAAGCAGAACCGGCAATAGACGGGGCAGGCATGCAACGCCTTGAGCAGCACCCGGTCGGCATAGCGATGCACGATGCCCGGCACCGGGCTGAACGCGGCATCATGCAAGGGATCAGGGCTCTCCTCAGTCAGGGTGAACAGCTCGCGCGGGTCGGGGATGAACTGTAGCGCGATGGGGTCACCCGGATCATCGGGGTTGATGAGCGCCGCCATCTCCGGGCTGATCGCGACGGCATAGTGCGCCGCCACGGCCTCGGCCGCCTTTGCGGCTTCGGCGGGCATGAGGCCGGCCTCCGTCAGGTCCTGAAGCCGGGTAAGGGAGGGCGGGGCGGTTGGTCGCGCGTTCATGGAGGAGGGGTCTACCGCGGTCTTGGCACTGCCGTCCACTGCACGAGATCGATCCGCGGCGCGCCTGTCGCCAGCATGACGAGCCTGTCGAAGCCCAGCGCCACGCCGCTCGCGGGCGGCATCTGTGCCAGGGCCGCGAGGAAATCCTCATCGAGCGGATAGCGCTCGCCATAGACACGGGCTTTCTCGTCCATTTCGAGGATGAAGCGCCTGCGCTGTTCCACAGGATCGGTTAACTCGCCAAACCCGTTGGCAAGCTCGACGCCGCAGACATAGAGCTCGAACCGCTCCGCCACGCGCGGATCATGCGCGCACGGTTTTGCGAGCGCCGCCTCGCAGCGCGGATATTCATAGAGCACGCAGGCACGGCCAAGCCCCAAATGGGGCTCGATCCGCTCGACCAGCACCCGTGAGAAGATGTCGGACCAGCCATCATCCGGCGTCACGCGAAGGCCGGCCGCGCGCGCCGCCTCGGCCAGCGTCTCGCGCTGCGGCTCGCCCTGTGCCGTCAGGCTGGCGAGGAGGTCGATGCCGGCAAAGCGCGCGAACCCTTCAGCAAGCGTCAGCCGCTCCGCCTCGGCAAAGGGGTCGCAATTCCCTCCCCGGTGACGCAGCAGCGCCTCCCCCGAAACCCGCGCGGTAAGGCGCAGGAGCGCCAGGCAATCATCGATCACCGCCCCATAGGGTTCGTGCGCCCGGTACCATTCAAGCATCGTGAACTCCGGCGCATGCAGCGGACCTTGTTCCCGGTTGCGGAACACCCGGGCGAAATCGAAGATCCGCGTCTCCCCCGCCGCCAGCAGTTTCTTGGCCGCGAACTCAGGGGAAGTATGGAGGTAAAGCATCTCTCGCGCCCCATCCGTCCCGATCCGCTCGGTCCTGAAGGCGTGGAGATGCGCCTCGTTTCCGGGCGAAACCTGCAGCTGCCCGCACTCGGTTTCGACAAAGCCCCGCTCCTCGAAATACTGGGCGATGGCCTTGCGCAGTCGCCCCCGCAGCAGCAGCAGCCCCCGCCGGTCGGCGTGGAAGGCGGCATCCCAGAAGCGGGCGAGCGGCTCCCTCACCGGTTGTTTCCCCTTTGATCTTGGCCGGAAGCGGCCGGACTGATATGAGGCGTCCCCGGAGTGCACGCGCGCGTCACGCTGCCCTTAAAGGGTGGGCGCGCAATCAAGGAGCAAGAAGTGGTCTCTGTCATCGCAAGCAGCGTCCGCAAGGGCAACATTCTGGAGATCGAGGGCAGGTTATACGTTGTCCTGTCGTCCGAGAACTTTCACCCCGGCAAGGGCACGCCTGTCACCCAGATCGAAATGCGCCGCATCAGCGACGGCGTGAAGGTGAACGAGCGCTATAAGACGACCGAGTCGCTGGAAAAGGCGTTTGTCGAGACCCGCGACCACACCTTCCTCTACAATGATGGCGAGGGCTATGTCTGCATGGACAAGGAGACCTTCGATCAGGTGACCATTCCCGCCGACGTCATTGGCGACTATGCGCCTTACCTTCAGGAAAACATGGAGATCAGGGTCTCCCTGCACAACGGCGTGCCGATTTCGATCGAGTTGCCGCAGCGTATGGTCTTCGAGGTCGTGGAGACAGAGCCCGTGGTGAAGGGGCAGACGGCATCGTCCTCGTTCAAGCCTGCGCTGCTCTCCAACGGCGTGCGCACGATGGTGCCGCCCCACGTGACGCCCGGCACGCGGATCGTGGTCATGACGGAGGATGGCTCCTACGTCGAACGCGCGAAGGATTGACGCAAGGCCCGCCCGAGGCTGCCAAGCGTCGCGAGTTGCCCATCGAGCCACAGCCGGCCATTCCCCGGCGCGATGCGGCTGAGAAGCAGGGGCACGATGGCGCCGAGCGCGGGCGCAAGATGTTCGGGCTTCAGCGCATTTTCTGACACCGCCGCGACAACGGGCCTGCCTTCAAAGCAGCCCCGCGCCGCGTTCAGATGCGCCCGCAATTCCGCCTGGGCGCCAAGGGCAGCAGGACTGATGGCGATGTCGCCGAAGCGGTAGGTGAGCGCGAAGGGCGATTCGGCCGCTTCGATCAGCAGCGGGGAAAGGGTCGCGTGCTGGTTCTTGGGCGCGGGCGAAGGGCCGCAGGCGACCATGCGCACCTGTCCGGCCTCGACCTGCGCGATCGTCACCTGCCGTGCTTCGACGAGCCGGGCCAGGCGCACCGCCGCCAGCCGCAAATTGTGGCGCAGGCTCCCCGTGACGAAGGCGGGAAGGAAAAGGGCGGTATAGTCCGGATCCGCCGCATGCCGCGCCCTGGCCGTCTCGCTGAGCGTGCTGCGCGCGCGCAGGAGGGCGCTTGCCATTTCAAGCCGCTCATGCGCCACGGTCAGCGACGCAGGATCCCGTGCCCCGATCACGGCGATGAGCACGATATGTCCGCCATCTTCGGTTTTGACCCCGGTGTCGCAGGCCAGCATCGCACGGTTCGCCGACTGCACCTGCGTCAGGGTGACCACGCGCGCGGCTTCTGTCGCCGCCCGCACGAGCGCCTCGACGACGCTTTCGCTCGTCTCCTCGATGGGGCGTTCGATATGCCGCGCGATGCGCGTCACGCGTGCGCCGCCCGCGCTGAAAACCTGTACCGCATCGGCGCAAAGGAGCTGGGCGATGAAGGGTGCGGCCGAGGTGAAAAAGCTGGTGCTGTCGCTGCGGTCCAGGAACAGGTTGTCCAATGTTTGTCGCAGCTTACCCATGTGATCGGCGAACGCCGAACCCGCGGCGTTGAGGGCGTTCGGCAACGAAGGACGAGCCTCGCTCATAGCTTCACCTGGTGATCAAGAGTTCAGAGGCAAAGGACAGTCCATCCGCGCGGAGGAACTCTTCCTGTTCGGGGGAAGCGCATCCGCCGAGGTGCGACAACGCTGCAACAAGACTCAGGGCGGAAAGCTTTGGTTAATTTTGTCCGTTGGCGCGCTTATCGCAAGGATTTTCCACTCTTGTCTTGTGCGAATCTGTGGAATGTCACACTCAAGGCAAAGTCGGGGGCAAAAGCGAGGCATCGGGCGTGCGTCTGGTCGTTTTGGGGGCAAGCAAGGGGGTCGGAAAGGCAACCCTCAAGCTGGGATTGGAACGCGGCCATCGGATGATCGCGGTTTCTCGTACCGATGAGGGCATGGGCGCAACGCCCAATTTGAACCGCTATTTCTTCGATGTGCGCGACGAGGCGCGGCTGCGTGACACGCTCAAGGGCGCCGATGCCGTCATTCTGAGCGTGGGCCACCCCCCGACGCGCAAGCCGGTGACCTTGTTCTCGCAAGGCACCAACGCCGTCATCGGCGCCATGAAGGCCGAAGGCCTGCGCCGGCTGCTGGTGGTCACAGGGATAGGCGCGGGCGACAGCCGCGGTCATGGCGGCTTTTTCTATGACAGGATCCTTCAGCCCTGGCTGTTGAGGACGATCTATGAGGACAAGGACCGCCAGGAAGAGCTCGTCGCGCAAAGCGGTCTTGACTGGACCCTTGTGCGTCCTGGCTTCCTCACCAACGGCCGGGCGCGCGGAAAATTCCGTACACTGACGGATATGCGTGGGCAAAAGGCGGGCAGAATCTCCCGTGCCGATGTCGCCGCCTTTCTCATGGCCTGCGCGGAGGAGCCGATCTATTTCGGCAACACCGTCAACATCTTCTATTGAGCTCTAGCTGCGAACGCCTTCAAGTCCGCCCAGAGCGCGGGATCATTGATGATGCGCGCCACCTTGTGCTGGCCGCCCAGCTTGCCCCGCGCCTTCATCCAGTGGGCAAAGCTGCCGGGCGGGAGGGCGAGGACCTGCGGCGCGTCCATCCCGAAGCCGCCGCCGCGATGCGCCGCATAATCCTCGTTGAGCCGCGCGAGGGCGGCATCGATGAGCGCGGCGAAGCGGGTAAGCGTGGCCTCAGGCGGGATCCCGGCGGCGAACTCGCAGATATAGAGATGCCCACCCGTTGCGCGGCCGGGGCCTGGATATTCCGCGCCGAGGGAATAGTCGGTGACATCGAGCCCCAGGGCTTCGGCCGCCTCGGCGACCGCGGTCTCGATTTCTTCTGCGATCAGATGCTCGCCGAACGCTGAAAGCCCATAGGAGGTGCGCCCCGTGATGAGCAGACGCGGCGGGTCAAGGCCGATGAAGCGCACCGTATCGCCGATGACATAGGCATGAAGCCCCGCGCAGGTCGTCATCACGACGGCATAGTTTATCCCCGTTTCGATCGTTCCAACCCAATGCCGCGTGGGCGATGGCGCATTCAGCTCCTCGATCGGCACGAATTCGAAGAAGAGCCCATGATCAAGATGCAGCAGCAATCCCTCGCCCCAGCCGCGATCGGCATGGGCGATGAAGCCCTCGCTCGCAGGGTAGACCTCGCGCTGATCGATGTTTTGGCCCGCGAAGAGCGTCTGGAAGCGATGCCGATAGGGGGCGAAATTGACCCCGCCATGGATGAAGAGTTCAAGCCGGGGGAATAGGGGGCCCTCATCGCCCCTTGCGCGGCGCAAGGCGCGCACCCGCTCGAGCAGGATGAGAACCCAACTCGGCGTGCCCGTGAGCGCGCGAATGTCTTCATCGAGCGCCCGCTCGGCAAGGATCGCGATTTTCTCCTCCCAATCGGAAAGAAGCGCGGTCTTCGCATCGGGAAAGGCGTAAGGCGCGGCATAGGCGGGCAGGGTGAGCGTCGCGATGCCCGACAGATCGCCCGAATGGATGCCGGGCGCCTCCTCGCGCAGCGCCGTCGAGCCGCCAAGCATGAAACTCTTGCCACCGAAGAATTGTGTATGCGGGCGCGCCCGCACGTGATGGCAAAGCACATCGAGCCCCGCGCGTACATTCGACCGGCGCATCTCGCGGGTGAGGGGAATATACTTGGTCGAGCCCGAAGTCGTGCCCGAGGTCAGTGCGAAATAGGGAACCGTGCCGGGCCAGGTGACGCCCGCAAGATGCGGGAACGCGCCGCTCCAGTATTCGCGCCAGAAATCCTCGTAGCGCCGCAAGGGGACCCTTGCCTGGAAATCCGCGACGTTGCGGATGGCGCCATAGCCATGCGCGCGCCCGAAGCGTGTATCGCGCGCCCGCGCGGTGAGCCGCAGCAGCGTGCGCTCCTGCGCCGCTGCGGGGTCAAGCCGCGCCAGCGCCCGAAGCCGCCACCCTGCATAGGCCTTGAGGAACGGTGTGAGGTTGAGCATGAGCGAGCGTTTTAAGGGCTCAGCACCGTGACATCCGGAAATTCCTGCGCCACGGTCTCCGGCCGCAGCGGCATGCGAATATATTGGCCCTCTCGCCACAGATCCACCTGGTCGAGCGCGTTGAGGGATCCCAGCCAGCCGTCATTGCCGCCCAGGAGCACGAAATAATTCGCATCGAGATCGCCCATGTCCGAGATGTGCCGGGCCTGCGCGCCATAGCGGGTGCCCGATTTCTCGTTGATGAGCCCATGCGCCGTTTTCATCACCGTCTCGCGTGAGCCGCCCGTGGGATAGTCGGCATATTTGAAGAAGCTGCCGAGCACCGGCACGCTGCTGAGCACGTGATCGATTTCAAGCCGGTGCATATCGCCCCAGCTTGGGAACTCGGCGGCGTCGTTTGACGCCTTGTTGATGGCGTCTGCAAGGATAAGCTCGCGCCGCTCCGCGGGCAGGGCGGCAAGATCACCGGGCAGATAGTAGACGAGCACGGCGAATTCCTGCCGATAGGGTGGCAGTTCGCTTGCATCCTCAAAGCCATAGACGGCCGGAACGAGGTGATAGAGCAGCGTCTCGAAGGCCACCGGGCCGGCCGCGTCCGCGCGGTAGTCGCCTTGGAAGCTCTTGAGCCTGTTGAGAAATTCCGGCTGGACGGCGGTCACGCGTGGGAACGCTTCGATCGCCGCGACGAGGTCGTTGGCAAGCTGCCGCGAGGCGGGCGAGACCGTGTCCTGCTGCATCCGCATCAGGTCTTCAACGCTGATCGGCCCGGATGCGCTCAGCATCTCTTTGATGCGCCGGATGCGCTCATCCGCATTGAAGAAATAGCCGATCGGATAGGGCGTATCAGTCGGCCGGTTGTTGGATGAGGCAAGAAAGCCTTCGGGCGGATTGATCGCGAAGGGCAGCGTGCGGGCATCGAGCATCTCGCCCCATTCGTTCTGCTTGTCGCGGGCATCGAGCACGAGGTCGAGTGGAGTTCGGAAGGGCCGCTTGGGGATCACGGTTGCCAGCACATGGCAGATATTGCCGGCACTGTCCGCGCAGAGAAGATTCTGTGGCGACACGGCAAAATTGGACAGCGCCGCGCGGAACGCATAGGCATCCTTCGCCCGCATGACGGCGAAGAGCGCGGTGACCTCGTCCGTCGGCTCATGGCCAACCCAGCGCAGCGCCAGCGTCTCGCCCGGCCTTGCGCTGATGAGGCTTGAATCCGAGAGCACCCCGCCAAGCCGCGACCGGCGCAGCGTGCGCTCGGCATCGAACCAGAACCGGGTCTTGATCGTGATCGTCTCTTCGCTGATCCCGGCATCGGCAAGGCCCGCGATGTCGTAGAGGTCGCTATTCGCCGCGCGCATATTGGTGCCGCCCCAGGCAAGATCGGGCGTGCGCCCCAGCGCGATGAAGGGAAGGCCGGGGATCATGAAGCCGACGGCATTGAACGAGGGCGACTTGATCCCGGCCAGGATCCACAGATTGGGCACCGTGACGCCCAGATGCGGATCATTTGCGATCATGGCCGCGCCGCTCGCGCTTTTCGACGGCGCGACCGCAAAGGAGTTGGAGCCCGACTTGGCAAAGGAAAGTAGCAGCGTCGCCGCCGCCTGCTGTTCGGGATTGGGAAAGCTGGTCGTTGGCCCAGACCCGGCATCGAGCGCCCTCGCCCAGATCTCGGGCCATTCCTTGCGGTTGCGCGCTGGGAGCAGAGAGATATAGGCCAGCCAATTGACATCCGTGCCCGCAAGCCTGCCGATCGTGAGCAGGTCCTCGATGCTGAAGGGCTCGGGCTCCAGCCCCAGAAGGCCGAATTCGGGCGGCATCTCCTCCAGATGGTCCTGGTAATAATTGAGCCCGTCCGCGAAGGCCTGCATCAGCATCTTAGTCTCTGGCGGCATGCGCTTCACCATCTCGCTGGCGGCCCGGCCGAAATCGAGGATGCGGATTGTGAAGTCGATGTCCTGCGCGAATGGCCCCGCCATTTCCGACAGGCGCCCTTGCGCGGCCTGTTTGAGGATCCGGATCTGGGCAAGCCTCAGATGCGCCTGAACGAGCCCCAGCTCGAAGGCAAGATCGCGGTCGCTCGAGGCTTCGATGAACGGCACGGCCTGGGCGTTCCACCGCACCGTGACCGTGCCCTCAAGCGGAAGCCCGTGTGTTGGCAGGGCCTTTAGCCGCTCCTCGCGCGAAACCTCCGACGGGCTCAAAGCCGAGCAGGCGCTGAGGAAGAGAGAGACAAGACCCATGAAAAATAGCCCGCGCCGCATTGCCGCCCCCGTTCTTGTCAGTTTTCTGACGGGCGGAGTGCCGCACCCAACCCTGCTTCAGGGATTTTGGGATTGCACGGAAAATGTCAACCGGCTGGCCAGGCGTTTGGTGCGGGCGGCGTTGCGCCGGGTGGCGTCCGGCCGGGCCTGGAGGGCTTCTGTCTCCGATAACAGCTTGAAACCGCTGTCTCGGATATCGGCCAGATAGCTGAGATATCGCGCATTGTTGATCGTGCCGAAGGCGCCGTTGAGCATCAGTTCGGCAAACCCGATGATCGTCGTGAGGCGGGTGCGCACTGACCCGGCGAGATCCTGTGCCGCCACGCCATGCGCGTGGATTTCGGCTTGCGCCTCTCCTGCGGCGCTGACGGCGCTTTCAAGCGCAAGGCGCACGCTGACATCGGCGAGCGAGCCGAGCCGGGCGGGAACGCCTCCCCATTCCGTTTCGATGAAGCGCAGCTCGGCCGTGCGCATTTCGCCGTCCGGCCGTGTGACCTCTATGCGCGCAGGCTCGCCCGTGACGACGTTGAAAGGAAATTTTGTCCCCGTCAGCTCTTCCTGCGTGCGCCCAAGGAGATCCGCCGCCGCATCGTTGATGAAGCGGACATGCCCGTCATGATCGAGGATGACGAGACCCTCGGCCGCCTCCTGCACGAGCATGATGGCGCGATCATTTTCCGCTGCCCGCACACTCTGGCGCGAGGCGCGCGACCGGCTGCGCATGATGCAGTGCAAAAGCGTGCGGATCGCCTCGCGCGGGCGCGTATCGGCCTCGATCACATCCTCTGCGCCAAGCGCGAAGGCGACCTCGACCACCTCGGTCGCGCCCGGCGGCACGACGGCGATGACGGGTGCCACCGACCAGGCAAGGATTCGCGACAGGATCGGCGCATCCCCGACATCGCCAAGCGCGACGAACAGCGCCGCCGCGCCGTCGGTCATGGCGGCCGCGAAGGCCTGCCGGGGATCCGTATGCACCGCAATTTGAACGCTCTTGGCCCCTGAGGAACGCCAGGCTTCGAACGGCGTCCAGGACGCCTCCTGCTCCCCGGCAACAGCGAGAACGAGAAGCGGCGCCGCCGCGCTCTCGCTGGCGGGCAAGATGGCCTCGGCGGCATGGATACGCTTGAGCTCACTCATCGGTCGGCCCGCGCGTTATCCAATTGTCCAATAGAATTGACATGGGATGAAGGTGGGCTGCTTCGGTTAAGCAAGGGTAAATGGGGAACGAAGCGGCCGGGCTTTGATGTTCTGTGTGCGGAGCAAAAAGCCGGAAAAACCGGGGTTTTGAGGGGTGGTACGGTAAAAGATGAGTTGAGGCCGGGCCACCGGATCGTTAGCGTTGCCCCAAATCAGAACAAGGCTAAGGCGGGAGGTTTCGCAAGGATGAACATCAATGTCATGGGCTGGATCGTGGGGGCGGTGGTCGCCGCCGTCATGGGGGTTCCCCTTGTGGGAGCCTTGATTGCAAGCACGAATGCGCCCGCCGCGCCGCCTTCCCCCGCCGTGACGGCGGCACAAGTGCCGGCCCCAACGCCTGAGGCGCCCGCCGCGCAAACGCCGGCGCCAGCCCCCGCGCCGACCGAGGCGGAAACCCGCCAGGCCCAGCGCGCCGCGGACCAAAAGCGCATGCGTGCGGCGGCCAAGATCGACGCCGAACGCATCAAGGCAGCCAATACGCCGGAGCAGGTGGGCAACTGGCTTGCCCATGGCCGTACCTATGACGAGCAGCGCTTTTCGCCGCTCGACCTCATCAACAAGGCCAATGTGGGCAGCCTCGGCGTCGCCTGGGAGTTCGAGACAGGCACCGTGCGCGGGCTCGAGGCCTCACCCATCATCGCCGACGGCGTCATGTTCGTGACGGGCTCCTGGAGCATCGTTTGGGCGCTCGATGCCAAGACGGGGCGTGAGCTTTGGACCTATGATCCCGAAGTGCCGGGCTCCTGGGCGCGCAATGCCTGTTGCGATGTCGTCAATCGCGGAGTCGCCGTATGGGACGGCCGCGTCTATGTGGGCACGCTCGATGGGCGGCTCGTCGCGCTCGATGCCGACACGGGCAAGCCCATCTGGGACGTGAACACGATCGACCGCTCGCGCCCTTACGTCATCACGGGCGCGCCGCGCATCGTGAACGGCCTTGTCATCATCGGCAATGGCGGCGCGGAACTGGGCGTGCGCGGCTATGTGACGGCCTATGACGCGAAGACGGGCCGTCAGGTCTGGCGCTTCTATACGGTGCCAGGAAAGCCCGGCATGCCGGTTGAGAACCCTGAACTCACCGAGGCGATGAAGACTTGGACAGAGGAGGAGGGCCAGCCCCGCTGGTGGGAGGTCGGCGGCGGCGGCACGGTCTGGGATTCGATGGCCTATGACCCTGATCTCGACCTGCTCTATATCGGTGTCGGCAATGGCTCGCCCTGGAACCGCTACATGCGCTCGCCCGGCGGAGGCGACAATCTCTATCTCTCCTCGATTGTCGCGTTGAAACCCGCGACGGGAAAGATGGTCTGGTACTACCAGGAAACGCCCGGCGACAGCTGGGACTTCACCGCAACCCAGCACATGATCCTCGCCGATCTGCCCATCGAGGGACGGGTGCGCAAGGTCATCATGCAGGCGCCGAAGAACGGCTTCTTCTATGTGCTCGACCGCGAGACGGGCGAGTTGCTTTCCGCCGACGCCTATGTCGGCGTCACCTGGGCAAAGGGCATCGATCTGAAGACCGGCAGGCCCATCGAGAACACGGACGTTGACTTCAAGGACAAGCTGACCATCGTCGCACCCGCGCAGGTGGGTGGCCATAATTGGCAGCCGATGACCTTCTCGCCGCAAACGGGGCTCGTCTACATCCCCACCATCGATGCCTCCGCCATTTTTCAGCAGGAGCAGACGCCGGCCTATCGCCCCGGCATCTGGAATACGGGCACCGACTTCATCACTGTCGCCAAGGTCGTGCAGCAGGCGATGGATAGCGGCCAGCCTTTGCCGCCCGCAAAGGGTTTTATCCGCGCCTGGGATCCCATCGCCCGGAAGGAGCGCTGGTCGGTGCCGATGGGCGGAGCCTGGAACTCGGGCCTGCTTTCAACCGGCGGCGGCCTTGTTTTCGGCGGTGGCATGGATGGCATCTTTGCCGCCTATGACGCCCAATCGGGCGAGCAGCTCTGGAAGATGGACCTGACGACGGGCATCCTTGCGCCTGCCGTGACCTATACGGTCGATGGGGAGCAATACGTGGTCGTCTCGGCCGGCTGGGGCGGCGCCTGGGGGCTTGCCAATTTGCGCGATCCGGCCGCGGCGGCGATCAAGTACGGCACCAATGCCGGCCGCATTTTCGCCTTCAAGCTGGGCGGCAGCCAAAAGGTTGAGCCTCTGCCCGCGCTGACGACGGCGATGGCAAAGCCGCCCGCCTCGAGCGCGAGCGCGCAGGAGATCGAAAAAGGCTTCGAACTCTATCACCGTACCTGCCTTGTCTGTCATGGCTTCCTCGTTGAGTCCGCCGGGGTCGTTCCGGACCTGCGCAAGAGCGCGCCGGAGGTATGGAACGAGTACCGCGAGATCGTACTCAACGGCACGCGGGCGGATCGCGGCATGGCCTCTTTTGCGGACCAATTGACGCCCGAGGAAGTGGACCTCATCAGGGCCTATACACTCAGCCGCGCACAGGTCCTCTTTGACACCCAGGCCGCGCAAGCGCCGAACTGACCTCCCCTGCCGGCTTTATTGAAGGCCAATGGGGCTGGATATCCTCGATCCAGCCCCATCATTTTTTGATTGCCGCCCCATTTGGTAAACGCTTTCACCTGCTCTTAAGCCTCTTTCTGCAATCTTGTGTTGTTTCAGTAAGGTTGTGGAGCGCGGCCGGATGGCACGAATCCTGATAATTGAGGACGATCGGGTCTTCGTTGAGCTGATGTCCCATGTGCTCAGCGCAAGGGGGCATGAGGTTCAGGCGGCCGCCAACGGCGTTGCGGGCAGCCAGCTCGCCGAAACGCAGGCCTTCGACGCGGTCGTTTGCGACCTCGTCATGCCCGATCAGGACGGCATCGCAACGATCAGGGTCTTGCGCAAGACGCAGCCCGACCCCGCCATCATCGCGATTTCCGGCGGCATGAACCAGGGCGCTCAATCCTCGATGGATTACCTGCGCGCGGCCCAGCTTCTTGGTGCCGACGCCTCGCTGAAAAAGCCGTTTCTGCCAAACGAGTTCGTCGACCTTTTGGAGGCGACGATCGCGCGCGTCAAGGCGGAGTGCCACAAGAACACCGCCTGAGGCAGGTCGAGTTCTGACAGAATTTATGAGGGGGAAGGCATGGAGCGGACACATCTTCGCGCCAAGACCGTCTTGTCGCGCTGGTCCTATGCGGTCACGCTCAACACGCTATTGAGCATTGCCGCGGCTCTGCTCACGATCCTGGGCGTGCGTTTTCTCGTCGACGGCGCACGCGCCGACAGCCTCGCCTGGGATGCGTTTGGTTCTGGCTCGTCCCTGCTTCTCGCCTCTTCGATCACGTTGTTCGCCGGCGCCTATTTCGCCTGGAAGGTTTCCGCCGACGTGCGCGCGCTGGTGGAGGAGACGAGGCGCTATGCGCCGCGCGCCAACACCTTTGAAATGCTGGCGCGGTTGAGCGCGGACCTCCTGTGGGAAACGGACGCCGACGGGCGCATCCTTTTTGTGGCGAGCGAACTGGGTGCCCTGGGCCTGAACGCCGAGGCGCTGCGCGGCCGGCATCTGCGCGCGATGCTCGATGAGGGCCGCATGGAAAAGGATGCGGTGAGCGACCTGCGGGCCGCCCTTGAGGCCCATGCGCCGTTGAGAAACATCGCCCTGCCGGTCCTCTCGCCAAGCGGTATTGCGCTCACCCTTGTGTGCAATTTGGAACCGCGCACTGGCGTGAAGGGGCGTTTCCTTGGTTATTGGGGAACGGCGCGCAAGCTGAGCGAGGCGCCGGGCGGTGCCGCGCGCTACGTCGTTGGCCAGCAGCACGCGAACGATGCGATGCATGGATGCCACGTCATTCCCAACACGGATTGTGTCCTCTTTCGCATCCGCAATGACGCGGCAAGGACGGTCGAATATATCAGCCCCAACGTGGAGCGGGCATTTGGCATCCCGCTTGAGCGGATCCTCGGCCACGCCTCGGTCGAATTCTACGACTATGTGTGTGCGGAGGATTGCGAGGCCTATCGCGCGGCGCGGGAGGCGGCATTCAGCGCTGGCGTTCCCATTGATCAGGTGTTTGGTCTGCAATTGGAGGGGCAGCCTCTGCGCTATGTGCATGAGCGCGCGAACGCCGTTGGCAAGGACGCCGACGGACGTCCGCTCTTTATCGACGGCATGCTCATGGATGTCACCCGGCTGCGGCGTGCGCAAACGGCTTACGAGCAGGCGGCGGAAGACCTCCATCATCTGGCCGCGAACGCCGATGGCGTTCTCTTCAAGGTCAGGCTCGATGACCAGAATACCATTGCCTCTGTGACGCCCAATATCGAGCGGGCGCTGGGTGTCGGCGTCGACGAACTCGTCGGCAAGCCCCTTGCAGTGTTCAAGCAATGGATTCATCCCGAGGATCGCGCGCGAATTGGCGCGGAATCGCAGGCCGCCATCTCGGCCCACAAGGATTATGAACTGGAGTTCCGCGTCATCCTGCCGGACGGCAAGAGCATCTGGCTGATGCAACGCTCGACCTTTGAGCGCGATCCGAAGACGGGCGAGGCTGTGGCCATCAACGGCTTCGTCATGGATATCACGGGCCGCCGCGAGACCGAGGAGAAGCTCAAGGACGCACGCGACCTGCTCTCCGGAATGACGAAGAGCATCGACGGCGTGTTGTTCCGTGTCTCGCTCGAGGGCGATCCGCGGATCCTCTATATCAGCGAGAATATCGAGCGCCTGACAGGCGTCACGGCCGAATCGCTCGTCGGCCAGCCCTTCAGCATCTATCAGTTCATGGTTCACCCTGAGGATTGGGCGCGGTATCGGACACAAACCGATCTGGACATCAAGGGTGCCAAGTCGCGCGAGATCAAGTATCGGATTATCCTCCCGGACGGCCGCGTGCACTGGGTTCTCGAGCGCGCGCGCTTCTTCGATGGCGGAAGCATCAAAGGCAAATACGCCGACGGCTTCGTCGTCGATATCACGCATCAGCACATGATCGAGGAGCGCCTGCGCGAGAGTGAGCGTGCGGCGACCGAGATGGCGGAGCGTTTCGAGGCCTATACCGCGGCGGCGTCCGACTGGGTATGGCAGACGAATGACGCGGAGGTCATCACCTATGTCTCCAAGGGTGTTGAGACAATCGGGATGTCACCGGAATATGTGATCGGCAAGAGCACGCATCAAAGGATCGAGCGCGACCTGCTGGACCCTGACACTGCGCGTATCCTCGAGAATGTCGCGCTTCGTCTGCCCATCCGCGCCGCAATTCTTCCCGTCAGAGGTGGCGATGACAAGATCTATTGGCTTGAAACGAATGCGGCGCCTCGCTTTGGTCTGGGTGGCGAGTTCCTCGGCTATCGAGGGACATCGCGCAACGTCACGCCGCTGATCGAGGCGCGCCATGCAAGGGATGCAGCCGAGAAAGAGTTGCGTGAGCGCGAGGCGCTGTTCGAGGAGATCACCGCCAACATGGATGGCGTGCTCTTCCGCTTGGGGATCGAGTATGGCTTTCCCTTCCGCTATGTGACCGAGGGGATCAGGCGCTACACAGGCCTTGGCGCGAAGGACTTGATCGGAAAATCTGTTCTCGATGGCCCGATGCGGGTGCATCCTGAAGATCGGGCGCGCTATTTCGAGGAGTATGCCAAGGCACTGGAGGAGCGCGGCGTGCTCTCGGTAGAGTATCGCGCCTATGACATCGACGGCGTACTGCACTGGCTGCATGAGACGGCGCGCTTCACCGATCCGGGGCCCGACGGTCTGCCCCGCGCGATCGACGGATTCTTTGTCGATATCACCCGCGTGAAGCGGCTCGTGGCCGAGAACGAACTCTTCGCCGCCGCTGCGGCCCATATGGATTCGGGCGTCTATATCTGCGATCTCTCGCGAGAGGATCAGCCGATCGTTTTCGTCAACAAGGCTTTCACGCGCCTCACTGGCTATGAGGCGCACGACGCGATCGGGCGCAACTGCCGCTTCCTGCAGGGTCCGGACACCGACCGGAATGCCATCGCCAAGATTAGGGAAGCCGTGAAGGCTGCCCAGCCCGTCAGTGTCGAGATCCTGAACTACCGCAAGGATGGAACGCCATTCTGGAATGAGCTTTCCTTGGCCCCGGTTCACAACCCGGCCACCAGTACGCTGCATTACATCGCAATTCAGCGCGACGTGACGGCGCGCCGGGCGGCGGCCGAGGAGCTTGCGCGCGCCAGGGACGCGGCGGAGGCGGCGAGCCGGGCGAAGTCGGAATTTCTCGCCATGATGAGTCATGAGATCCGCACGCCGATGAATGGCGTGCTCGGCATGACGGACGCGCTGCTTGAATCCGGATTGACGCAAGAACAGCGAAGCGCGGCAATCACGATCAAGAGTTCCGCCGGCGGCCTCATGCGCATCATCAACGACATTCTCGACTTCTCCAAGCTCGAGGCCGGTCGCATGTCGATCGAGGAAATCGCCTTCGACCTCGCCGATCTGGCGCGCTCGGCGCTTGATGTCGTGCGGCCCCGCGCGACGGGCAGAAACCTCTCGGTCATGCTTGAGATTGCGCAAGGCGTTCCCTCCTGCCTGCGCGGCGATGCCGGCCGCATTCGCCAGGTCCTGCTCAATCTGCTTGGCAACGCCGTCAAGTTCACTGAGGAAGGCGAAGTGTGTCTCCTCATCGACCGTGAGGGGGAAGACATTCGCTTCCAGGTGATCGATACCGGCCCCGGGATCGCGCCGGATCGCCTGCCCGGTCTTTTTGAAGACTACATGCAGGTTGATGCCTCGATCTCGCGCAGATTTGGTGGTACGGGCCTTGGCCTTGCCATTTCGCGCCGCCTCATCACGTGCATGGGGGGAAGGATCGGCGTTGAAAGCAGGGAAGGTGAGGGCACCGTCTTTTGGTTCAGCCTGCCTCTGCAACCGGCCGACGCCGCGGAGGTTGAAAAGCTGGCCGATGAAGACAGCGTGGCCTTCGATCACGCGTTGGAGGTCATCGCCGCCTTGGGACGGCCGCTGCGCGTATTGTTGGTCGAGGACAACGCCACCAACCGCCTGGTAGCCGAAAGGGCGATGGAAAAGCTGGGGTGGCAGTTCGATGTGGCGATGAACGGACTGGAAGCCGTGCTTGCCGTCAGCCGCGCGGATTTTGACGTGGTCCTCATGGATGTGCACATGCCCGACATGGATGGGCTGGAGGCGGCCAGGGTCATTCGCACGCTCGATAGCCAAGCCGCCGATGTGCCAATCCTCGCATTGACTGCCAACGCGATCGGCGAGGATTGTGAGCGTTGCAAGGGCGCAGGCATGAACGGCTTTCTAGGCAAGCCCTTCCACCGCCGCGAACTGGCAATTGCGGTGGCCGCGATCCTCACCGGCGCCGAACACCGGGCGCTCGATGGAAGACCTAAGGACGACGCCGCCGGACCGCCATCGTCGATCGACTGGCTGATGGTCGACGCCTTTTGCGCGGATTCGGGCCAAGACGCGCTGCGTTCGCTCGTTGGCACCTATCTAGAGGACAGCACGGCCAAGCTGCAGGACTTGGCTGCGCTCTTGAAACAGCAGGATGACGCCGCCCACGCCGCGCGCATCGCCCATTCGCTGAAGAGCGCAAGCGCGAACGTTGGGGCGGTCATTGTCTCTTCGCTTGCCAGTGAGCTTGAAACCTCCATCCTTTCATCGGGCAAAAAGGTCAAGGCCGCGGATGTGGCGCGTCTCAAGAAGGCGTTGAGGACCTATGCGGCCGAGATGGCATCGCACGGTCTTGCGCAAGAGAACCGCCCGCGAAAGAAGTCATCGAAATCGACGAGGAAAGCATCTTAAGGGGAAGGAGGCGCCGGCGCTGCATCGTCCTCGGCGGGGACCGCTGCAAACCGGCTATCCGCCCCCAGCACTGAAAGCGTGCCGCTGGGGATATCGAAGTACCAGCCATGGATCTGAAGCTGCCCGGCCTCCACCCTTTGCGCGATCCAGGGAAAGGTGAGGAGATTGGCAAGACTGGCTCGAATGCCCTCTTGTTCGCAAAGGCGATGCGTCTCCGGGGCATCGGGCGCGTGGCCGCATTCATGCGCGATGGCAAGGGCCGTTTCGCGTGCCGTTGAGACGATCGACATCCAAGGCTCGATGAAGTCCGTGGCGACGCCTGAACCTCCCTGTCGCAACAGGGCCGCGATGCCGCCGCATTGCGCATGGCCAAGCACAACGATGTGCGGAACCTCCAGGAACCTGACCGCGAATTCAAGGGCGGCGCTCGTGCCGTGATAATCGCCGTCCGGCATATAGGGCGGCACGATATTGGCGACGTTCCTCACCATGAACACATCGCCCGGCTCGGTGTCGAACGTGAAGGCCGGATCAACCCGAGCATCCGAACAGCCGATGATCATGGCCCTCGGGCGCTGGCCTTGGGTGGCCAGTCTTTCGAAATGACCCTTATTGGATTGGTAGTATCCGCGGCGAAACCGCCGATAGCCATCGATGAGATCCACGCCACACCTTCACGATTCAGCGGCTTCAGTTTCAAGTCCTGTGATGTGGGGTCATAGGAGAAATTTACAAGGAAGGGAACTGAAAGGCGGAAAGGCTCAGCTTCCTTGCAGGCCGATGACGCGCAAGGCTGGCGTTTCGCTGGTCTCATCCCCCTCCAGGCGGGCGGGCGGCTCGCAGACCATCTGGTTACGGCTGAGCCTGATGACGCTGGTGGGCTCGGCCTGCAGCCGGCCGACCTGCTTGGCGGCATACATCGCTTCATCGGCGCGGTGCACCAGCAAGTCTGGATCCTCGGCCGAATCGGGCAATTGCTCGGCGATGCCAAGCGACACATAGACCTGGGAGTTGCCCAGCTGATCGATCCTCGCCACCAGGCGTTCGGCGACGATGAGACCGTCATCGCCCCGCGCGCCCGGCAGGATGAGGCCGAACTCGTCTCCGCCGAGGCGGCAGGCAATGTCACTTGCCCGCATCGTATCGCACAAGGCCTGGGCGACGATGCGCAGCACCCGGTCGCCGGCCGCGTGACCCTCGCGGTCGTTGAAGGACTTGAAGTTGTCGATGTCGAGATAGATCATGGTGACGGGCGTGCTCGTGCGCTTGGCCATCGCCATGATCGTGCGGAACTGCTTTTCAAATCCGTTGCGGTTGGAAAGGTTCGTGACGGGGTCGGTCTCCGCGATCTGCTCGATCTGGCGCATCCGCGTGGCGACATCCTGGCTCACGCTCACCGCATGGTTCTCCGCCCGGCTCTGCGCCAGGCGGGATTCGGTTGCGAGCGCGTGGATATAGGTATCGAAGATGAGCGCGGTATCGAACAGGATGAACTTGCGCGTCGCCCGCATTGCCCGCTCGCGCATCTGCTCGCCGCCGGGTGATGTGTGGCGGACCATGATGTCCGCAAGGATATCGCCCAGCGACATGAGCGCGGAGAGAAACAGTTTCGGCGTCACGCCAGAGCGGTGATGGATCTTTCCAATTTGCAGGCGCGTGTTGACATAGTGCTCGTCGATCACGCCTGTAAACAGCTCGATCGAATAGCGCCGGATGCTGTTGCGCAGGCGTGAGAGCGTTTCACGGTCGCCGATGATGGCCGTCGCCTCGGGGATTTTCGACAGCTTGGTGTAGAAGGCATCCGAAATCGCATCGCCATTCTGCGAGATGATGGTCCGGTAGGACCGAACAGCGTCGGAATCCTCCGGCTTGAGGTCGAAAAGCTGCTTGCGGGTGGCGATCTCAAGATCGGTCATCCGCATCTGCTCCGCCAACGAATACATCGTGGGGAGATCCATGAGACCTTCTCCTCCGATACGCGCTTTGTATTGGCGCGTCGCCGTACTCCCCCGAGTGTCTACGAGTGTGAAGGCCTCAAGTTAAAACAGATTGAAATTGTGAAGCGCGGCGTCTGCAACCGGGGTCAGCCCGAAGGCGTACCGGTCTTTGCCCGTCATGACTTGCCAACAAGAAAAAAGGGCCGGAAAAACCGGCCCTTTTGCCTAATGCCACTACATTTATAGTGGTGATTACATGTCCATGTCGCCCATGCCGCCGGGCATGCCGCCCATGCCCTTCTTGGGCTCGGGCTTCTCGGCGATCATGGCCTCGGTCGTGATGAGGAGGCCGGCGACGGAGGCTGCGTCCTGAAGGGCGGTGCGCACGACTTTGGTCGGGTCGATGATGCCATGCTCGACGAGGTCGCAATACTCTTCGCGCTGGGCATCGAAGCCGAACGTCGTTGTTTTCGAATCGCGCAGCTTGCCCACCACGATCGAGCCCTCGACGCCCGAGTTCTCGACGATCTGGCGCACCGGGGATTCAAGCGCCTTGCGCACGATGTTGACGCCCGCCGTCTGGTCGTCGTTGGCGCCCGTCAGCTTGTCGAGCGCGCGCGTCGCATAGAAGAGCGCCGTGCCACCGCCCGGAACGATGCCTTCCTCGACCGCCGCGCGGGTCGCATTGAGCGCGTCATCGACGCGGTCCTTGCGCTCCTTCACCTCGACTTCGGTGGCGCCGCCGACGCGAATGACGGCAACCCCGCCTGCGAGCTTGGCAAGGCGTTCTTGCAGCTTCTCGCGGTCATAGTCCGAGGTCGTCTCTTCGATCTGCTGCTTGATCTGGCCGACGCGGGCCTGAATGTCGGCCTTCTTGCCGGCGCCGTCGATGATCGTCGAGTCGTCCTTCGTGATGCGAACGCGCTTGGCTTTGCCAAGGGCACTGAGCTTCACGTTCTCAAGCTTGACGCCGAGGTCTTCCGAGATGACTTCGCCGCCCGTGACGATGGCGATGTCTTCCAGCATCGCCTTGCGGCGATCGCCGAAGCCCGGCGCTTTCACGGCCGCGACCTTGAGGCCGCCGCGCAGCTTGTTGACGACGAGCGTGGCGAGCGCCTCGCCCTCGACTTCTTCGGCGATAATG
>JACADY010000062.1 GCA_013389115.1 Alphaproteobacteria bacterium | reverse complement strand
GCCGCCAGCCAGCGCGAGGCGGTGCCGGGGGCGTCGATGACCCCTGTGAGGACCCGGTGGAGAAGCAGCACCGCCGCCAGCCCCAACCCCGCGATACCGGCCGCGACCGGCAGGCTCATGCGGATTTCCGTGCGCCCCCAGGTGAGGACGAGGTCGCCCGTCTGCTCCGCCATGAACGCGGCGATGAGGGCGACCGCCACCGCGACGAGGAAGTACCACAGGATCCGGATCATGAAGCCGCTCTTATGGAGACGCAGGCGCGCCAAGGTCAGTAAGGAGCCGTGCGTTGAGTTGGGCGATCGCCGCGTTGAGGCTCACCCGCCGCCGCGCCTGCAGCAGCCAGGGCTCGGCCACTTGGGCCGCCGCGCCCGTAAGGTGAGCCATTTCATCGACCGCCTCAGCAAGGCGCTTTTCATGAAGGCGCAGCTCGGCCCGCGCAAGGATGGCCTCCACCGACATCCCCTCGACCTCGCCCGTCGGCCGCACGGTCACGAGCGCGAGGAGATTGGCCATCAGCTGATCGTACCACTCGCGCGCATTCTCGCGCTGCGCCGCCGCGATGGCCTGTGGCACAAGGGCATCGAACCGCTGGGTGAGCACATCGAGCGTGGGCGCGCCGTCATCCGCGATGGGACGCAAGGCCCCCAGCACGGGGTTTTGCGGATCGATGAGCGCGAACGCCGTCAGCTCCGAGGCAAAGGGCTCGGACGTCTGGCCGGCGCGCGTGAGGTTGGCGAGCGCCAGCGCCATCGCCGCGCGTTCGGTCAGGCCCTTGACGTCCGTGCGCTCAAGCGTGCCCACCCGGGCATCGATGGACGCGAGCCGTTGGCTGCCCTCCTCCATCTTGCTGGCAAGATCGGCCGGTGGCAGGGCGTCTTCGATGGCGCCGAGCTTCGCCTTGAGCGCGGTGATATCGCCCATCACGCTGTTGAGGGCGTTTGTGAAGATGGTGACGCTGTCTGCGCCGGCATCCGTTGTGCCGGGCGGCAAGCCCCGCTGCTCGAGCGAGGCGACGCGTGCCGCAAGCGCATCGAGCGCGCCGCGCGCTGCGTTGATATCACTTTGCAGGCTCGCGGTATCGCCAGGGCCGGCCCCCGCTTTTTCGAGCGCCGCGACGCGACCGGAGATCGCCGAAAGCGAGCTATCGAGCGCTTGAACGCGGGCCTGTGGGGCAAGGCTTGAGAGCTGCTGCTCCAAGGCGGCGAGCCTGCTATCCGGAGCCGTCCCCCCGAGCGGCGCGATCGCGAAGATCCCGGCCGTCGCCAGGGCCCCGGCGACCCCGCCGAGAGCGGCGCTGCCCAGAAGCGGCAGATTTGCCTTCAAGGCATCGCGCCATGAGGGCCACGCGGAGGTGCTTGGTTCCGGGCTTTCTGTCGTCATGCGTGTCTCCGGCCCTTGGCAAAAATCAGGCGGCCTCGGCGCGATAGCAAAGGGTTAGGAACACAGGCCCGCGCTTTCAAGTCAATTGCGCGCGTCCAATGGTCCTTCAAGCAGGGTAAGCAGCGAAGCAAGTGTGCTTGCCCCCGCGACGCGCACGGCCCGGAAGGGAAGCTCGCGAAGGGCCGCTGCAATCGCGGCGCTGAGACAAAAGCCTGTCACGCCTTGGAGCGCGGCGGCAAGCCCCTCACGCGTGACAATTCCATGAAAGATCCGCGCCGCCCGGGGTGAGAGGAAGAGGATGCCATCGAGTGCCCCGCTGGCAAGCGCATCGCGCGCAGGCGCCGGGAGCGTAGGCGCGGCCTGCGCGGCATAGGCGGCCACCCGCGTGACGCGAAACCCGCGCGCGCCCAGATCGGCGGCAAGATTGCCCGCGACCTCTTCACCGCTGAGGTAAAGCAGCGGGCCGGCGGCCGGTGCAAGCTGATGCGCAAGGAGAGCCCCGAGGGACTGGACCGAACTCTGCGCGACGCCCGCGACGCGGAAACCTTCGGCCCGCGCGGCAGCGGCGCTCGCCTCGCCCACCGCATAGACAGGCGTAAGCACGGGCCCCGCCGGCACGAGCCGGGCGAGCGCCCGGGCACCGTTGGCGCTGGTGATGAGCGTGGCTTGGAAGGTGGCAAGGTCGGGCAAGGACACCGGCCGCCAAACAATCTCGCTCAAGGGCGCGATTATGACCGCATGCCCCCGCGCGCGCAGTTGTGCCGCGAGGGCCTCACTTTCCGCTTGCGGTCGCGTCAACAGAAGGCGCAAAGGAAAACCCGATTAGAGAATTAGGCGGGGAACAGTCCCGGCCGTTTTACGCTTGGGGGCCGTTCGCGCAAGGATGCGTAACCGCCCTTTAGGACCTTATGCCAGTGCTGCGCATCTTGGGCATCGAGACGAGCTGTGATGAAACGGCGGCCGCCCTGGTTGAGGGAACGCCGGGCGGTAAAGGCCGCACACTCTCCAACATCGTTCTCAGTCAGTTGAAGGAGCACGCCCCCTATGGCGGCGTCGTGCCCGAAATCGCCGCTCGCGCGCATGTGGAGGCGCTTGATCGCATCATCGATGAGGCCATGCGCAAGGCGGATATCACCTGGAATGCGATCGACGCGATCGCGGCGACGGCCGGCCCCGGCCTTGTCGGAGGCGTCATGGTGGGCCTTATGACCGCTAAGGGCCTTTGCGTTGCCACGGGAAAGCCGCTCATCGCCGTCAATCATCTCGAAGGCCACGCCCTCTCGCCGCGCCTCGTGCTCGACTGCCCCTTTCCCTATCTTCTCCTGCTGGTGTCGGGCGGACACACCCAGCTCCTCGCGGTTGAGGGTCTTGGCCGCTATCGCCTGATGGGCACGACCATCGACGACGCTGTCGGCGAAGCCTTTGACAAGACAGCGAAATTATTGGGACTTGGCTTTCCTGGCGGGCCGGCCGTTGAACGGGCGGCCCGCAACGGCGATGCCTCGCGCTTTCGCCTGCCCCGCCCGCTCATCGATCGCGAGGGATTTGATTTCTCTTTTTCAGGGCTGAAGACAGCCGTGCGCAATCACGTGGGCGAGGACGAGGCCTGGCCACGCGAAGCGCGGGCCGACATGGCCGCGTCCTTTCAGCAGGCGGTGATCGATGTTTTGAGCGCGCGGGCGGGAAAGGCCATGGACGACTTCGCGCGCCGCAAAGGGGCAGCCGCGGGGCTTCGCTTCGTGATCGCAGGCGGAGTTGCCGCGAATGCGGGCATCCGCGCAAGCCTCGAGAAGGCGGCCGGGGAGCGCGGCTTCACCCTGCTGGCGCCGCCGCCCGCCCTTTGCACGGACAATGGCGCGATGATCGCCTGGGCCGGGCTGGAGCGCTTTGCCATGCACGGCGCCGATGACCTGATCGTCGCGGCGCGCGCGCGCTGGCCGCTTGCATCCTGAAATCGAGCCCGCCGCGTCATTCAAAAAAAGAGGCCGAAAGAGCGAACCCTTTCGGCCTCATCAAATTGCCGCTCACTTGCGAGCCAGTTGGGGACCGGCTCAGCGGCGCCTGTCCAGGGGGAGGAAACAGGGAATCCCGGACAGGGATGGGATTTGGGAACAGCGCCTCAAGCGAGGACATTGACCCCGAAAACATTCACAACCAGCACGAGGCCGTAGAGCGCGACGATGGCGGCGGCGACCGTGGCAGACACATGCGTTGTCAGATCGGTTTGCGTGTTCATGGCGGAACCTTTGCAATACTTATGGTGCGGTACGGACCTCGCGGCGCGCCGGCTCAACCAAAAAGGTTGAAGCCGAACGTGTTCGCAATCAGCAAAAGGCCGTAGACAAGAACCACGGCACCAGCGACGACGCCGGACACGGCCGTAGCGATATCGGTGTTGGCATACATGGCGAAGCTCTCTTCTTGATCGTTCCCGACCGGGCGGTATGCCCTTCGGACAGCTTCAACATAGGAAAAACCTGATCCCGAAACAATGAACAAAATCGATTTCATTCACTCATTAGAAAAAAATGTGACTAGTGAACAATTTCGCATCCATTCACTTGTGAAATTAACATCTCCCGCAATTCGGGCAGCGGAAGCCTAAAAACGCCAGCAAAAGCAACGGCTACTCTGCCGCGACGCCTTTCGCGGCAGTGGCATCGTTCGCCGACTTTCGCGGCGCGCGGGGCGTGATCCCATCGACAAGGAGCTCGAAAACGCCGGCGAGTTCCCGCTTCAAGGCCTGCATGGGCAGCGCCGACCACAGCTGAGGATAGCGGAATTTCAGCATCGCGCTTTGCAGCATCTCGGCCACAAAGGCGGGATCCTGGGTAAAGGCGAATTCCCCGCTCTTGAGGCCTTCATCGAGCACATCGACGAGCAGTTGCCGCTCGGTCGCCAGGTGCTTGTTGATATAGTGGGGGCGTTCGCGCCTGATGAACTCGGCCATCTCATAGATGCGCCGGTCCTTGTCGAGCTTATGGAAGGTGAGCTCAAGCTCGCGCTCGAACATCGCCAGCAGCTTTTCGCGCACCTTGCCCCCGTTTGTGCGCACGATCTCTCGCAGCACCCGGAAATTCTCTTCCGCCGATTCATCCGCGATAGCCTCGGCGATATCGGCCTTGCCGGGAAAATAGCGATAGAGATTGCCCGGCGACATGTTCAGGTCAGCCGCGATCTCGGCCATGGTCGTCTTGCCATAGCCGTAATGGACAAACCGCTTGCGAGCAGCCTCTAAAATCTGAGAATGCATCGTCTCTTTACACACCATGGGGCTTTGCCCTTCTCGCGTCTCGCTCCCGCACGTAACGTATATGTTATACCCCCCGAGTGAACAATCAATCCATTATTCACTCGTCATTCCACCCGCAAGGTTAACCCTTTCCTATGATGTCTTCCGGCCACACCTTGTTTGACCCTGTCGGCGTGCTTGGCGCGGGCGCCTGGGGCACGGCCCTGGCGCTCGTGGCGGCAAGAGGGGGGCATAAGGTCAGGCTGTGGGTGCGCGAAGCCGACATCCTGGAGGGAATTGCAGACAGGCGTGAGAACGCGCGTTTCCTGCCCGGTATCGCCTTGCCGGAGGCGATCGAGGCGACGGGCCGTCTGGAGCACCTGGCGCCGTGCCGCGCCCTCTTGATGAGCGTGCCGGCCCAGTTCGCCCGAGAATGGCTCGTCCGCCTTGCCGCCATTCTGGCACCGGGAACGCCCGTCATTCTCTGCGCGAAGGGGATAGAGCGCGCAACCGGGCTCTTGATGTCGGAAATGCTGAGGGAAGCGATGCCCGGCGCCATCCCCGCCGTGCTGTCGGGGCCCAGTTTCGCCGCCGATGTCGCCAAGGGCCTTCCCACCGCCATCACCCTCGCCACGGCCGATGAGGAACTCGGGCGCTCCCTCCTCGCCGCGTTTGGCCAGCCCGCCTTTCGCCCTTACCTCTCCAGCGACATTCTGGGCGCCGAGATGGGCGGCGCGGTGAAGAACGTGCTTGCGATCGCCTGTGGCATCGCCGAGGGAAAGGGATTGGGCGAAAGCGCAAGGGCGGCACTGATGACCCGCGGTTTTGCCGAGATGCGCCGCTTTGCCGTTGCCTTGGGCGCGCGCGAGGAGACGCTGATGGGCCTGTGCGGCCTTGGCGACCTGATCCTCACCTGTTCGAGCCGCCAGTCGCGCAATTTTCAGACCGGGCTGCGCATGGCGGGCGGCACCGCTGGCCCCCTGGCCTTCAACGCGCAAGGCGCCGTCGCCGAGGGTGTCGAGACCGCGCCGGCACTGCTTGCTCGCGCCCGCCGCCATGGCGTCGAGATGCCCATTTGCGAGGCCGTTGCCAACATCATCGAGGGAAGAGAGCCTGTCGATGCCGCGATCGCCGGCCTTCTCGCCCGCCCCTTCAAGCAGGAATATTGATCATGCTCTACGCCATCATCGCCACCGACAAGCCCGGCAGCGAATCCCTGCGCCAATCGATCCGGCCCGCGCATCTGGAGTACCTGCTCGCGACGCCCGGCCGCCTGAAATTCGCCGGCCCTTTCCTGTCAGAGGATGGCGCGACGCCAACGGGCTCGCTCATGGTGATCGAGGCTGCGACCCTCAGAGAGGCAAAGGCGTGGCTGGCGGATGAGCCCTTTGCCAAGGCAGGCCTCTTTGCCGCCTGCGAGGTCAAGCCCTGGCGCTGGACACTTGGCGCTCCCTCTTGACCAAGACCATCAGGATACGGAGCAAATGGCCTACTGGCTTTTAAAATCCGAAGCCGAGACGTGGAGCTGGGACCAGCAGGTCGCCAGGGGCCGGAAGGGCGAGCCCTGGTCGGGCGTGCGCAATCACACCGCCAAGCTCAACCTGATGAAAATGAAAAAGGGCGACCGCGGCTTCTTCTATCATTCGGGCAACGAGCGCCGGATCGTGGGCGTCATCGAGGTGATCCGCGAGGCCTACCCCGACCCGACGGCGGGAGAGGGCGAGCCCTGGGTCGCCGTCGATGTGATGGCGCTTGGGCCCATGCAGGAGCCGGTGACCCTCGCAGCGGTCAAGGCGGATCCTTCCCTGAAAGACATCGCGCTCGTCAAATTCTCCCGCCTCTCGGTTCAGCCCGTGACGCCGGCCGAATGGAAGCGCATCGCAAATCTGGGCGGCGTGACACTTTAGGCCAATCGACATTCAGCACGTGCAGGCGCACCTCACCCTTCGCGGCCCGCGAAGGGTGAGGCCCCCCGTTGT
>JACADY010000066.1 GCA_013389115.1 Alphaproteobacteria bacterium | reverse complement strand
TGGCCCGGCTTCGACCGGGCCATCCACCTTTCACATGCATCTCATCCTTCGAGGGCCGCGAAGAGCGGCCGCCTCAGGACGAGGCTTCTTTACAAAGGTCCTCACCCAGAGGTGCGAGGCGAAGCCGAGCCGCGAAGGGTGGGTCCCGTGTCCCTACGTTCCCTCATCCATGCCCAAAAGCGTGCACCACCTGTCCCACACCGCAACCGCGCCGGCAGAATGGTGAAGGCCGCCTTGATCAATCTGGTTAAGAAAACATGAAGCCAATTCCCAAGAATCGGTCGAAATAGGGGGAGTGGAGCTAAATTTTCTGAAAACAAATGCCCCATCAACAACCCTGGTAAAGGGTTAACGGCGATTAAGGCATTGGAAATAAACGTGTTTCATAAAATCAAGCTCGAATGCTCATGCCTGTGATGGGGGGGCACACTGCCGTTTGTTTCGCGTTGACCGGGCGAGCGCGCTGCTGATTATCGCGCGGCTTGCAGGTCTGAAGTCCCAGACGACACGCCATGGTTGTAGGGGGATCGGGGGAAGCGAACCGGCGCCGTTCTTGCCGGGGGAGTTTCAACCTTGTGCCTGCGGTACCAAAGCTGTCCCGATTTGGGTCAGCGCGGGAAAGGGGTTACAAGGGATGGCGGCAAAGCGGAGGTCGATGAGGGCCGTGATGCGACGGGCGGACCGGATCATGCTGGGGGGGGTGCTCCTCGTGGTGGCTTGTGCGATGGCCCTTGGCTTTGCGCGTGCGGCCTCCAATGCGGAACTGCGCGCCAGGGTCGCGACGCTTTTCGGCCCCACTGAGGCGGGCCTTGTGCGCACCGACCGCATTGTCGTGAAAATGGGACCGCGCGCGCCCGAATTTGCCGCTGCCGCCTATCTCCCTTCCGTGTCGACGATCACCAGGGCTGCGACCGCCAGCCTCGATCTGGAGGCGGGTTGCCTCGCCATGGCCGTCTATTTCGAGGCGCGCGGCGAGACGCTGGACGGTCAGCGCGCGGTGGCCGAAGTGGTGCTGCGTCGGGCCAAGCACCCCTCCTTTCCGCGCTCGGTCTGCGGCGTGGTGCTGGAGGGGCGTCACCGCAAGACGGGCTGCCAGTTCTCCTTCACCTGCAACGGCGCCATGCAGCGCTCCAAGCAGTTGAAGATTTGGAGCGAGGCGCTCGAAGTTGCCAACTACATGATGCGCGGGCCCGGCCGGGGCCTCAATCTCACCGGCCGCGCAACCCATTTCCATGCCGACTATGTCTCGCCCGGCTGGGCGGCACAGCTCGTGCGCACGGTCCAGATCGGCCAGCACATCTTTTACCGCTTGCCCACCGCATCGGAGCGCCGCGTGATTGCGGGCCTCGATGAGGCGCCGCGCCGCGAGCTGGCGGCGCTGCGTCCCTGAGGTCTCAGTCCAGCTTAAGGCTTGGGCTGCATCCGCGTCATCAGCATGCCGCCGATCCGTCTGCGGATGAGGGTTGGCCAGAACCCCTTGATCCGGTCGATCCAGACGAGATCCTTCGGCACATACCAGTGCAGCTTTTTCGGCGTGTGATAGGCCTCCCACACGCACTGGGCGACCGCCTCGGCGGGCATCAGCCGGAATGGCCCCGATTTCGGCGCGTTGGCATAGAACTGCTCTTCAGTCGGCTTCGGCGCATCGCCCGAGCGGTTGGGCGTCGAGCGCAAAATGGCCGTGTCGATGAGGCCGGGCAGCACATCCGCCACCCTGACGCCATGCCGCTGGAATTCGACCGACAGCGCCTCGGTGAGGCCCTTCACCGCGTGCTTCGTCGCTGAATAGACAGCGATGCGCGGCATCCCATAGGTGGCCGAGGAAGACGATGTCGTAAAGAGAAGGGAATTGGGCGTCCGCTTCAAATAGGGCAGGGACGCATAGACGCCGTTCAGTACGCCGATGAAGTTGATCTTGACGACCCGCATCGCCGCCTCATAGGGCACATCCTCGAACCAGCCGCTCTCCCCGATCCCGGCATTGTTGAACATGAGATCGAGCCGGCCGCCGGTATGCTCGGCGAATTCCGCGAGCGCCGTGTTGAAATCGGCGGGGTCCGTGACATCGAGCGTGCGGGTGTGGCACGCCTCGCTGCCCAGCTCCTGCTGCAGTGTCGCAAGGAGCGTAGCATTGATGTCCGCCGCGCCGATGAACCAGCCTTTTTGAGCGAAGTACTTCGCCGTTGCCCGTCCCATGCCGCTGGCGGCACCGGTGATGAAGATGGATTTGCGCGTTCCCTGCCCGTTCATTTTTGTTTCCCGATTATCAATGGCTTTGTGAGAGACTCTGTGCCGCATGAGATCGTGGATCGTCCAGCTATTCCTCTTAATTGCCGTTGCGTCAGGACCGGCCCTCGCCGCCGATCCGGACATGACGCGCGAGATCGTCGCCCATGCCGAGCGCATGTGCCTCGCCGAAGCCCTGTATTTTGAAGCCGGTGAGGAGGGCGAGGAAGGCATGCGCGCCGTGGCCGAGGTGATCTTTCGCCGCCACGATGAGGGCTATGGCCGCTCGATCTGCCGCGTCGTCTATCAGGGCGAGTTCAAGAAAGTCTGCCAGTTCTCCTTTGCCTGCGACGGCGCACGGCGCCGCCCGCGCGGCAGTGTCCTGTGGAAACAGGCTTGGCGCCTCGCGGGCGAGTTCATCGCTGGCCGCAAGGCCGTGATGGAGAAGAATACGACGCAAGGCGCGACCTATTTCCATGCCGTGACCGTCTCGCCCGGCTGGGAGAAGAAGGGCCTCGTTCGCACGGTGCAGATCGGCAATCACGTCTTTTACCGCGACCGCCTGCCGACCGACCCGCCTTATGTGGAGCCGCCCGCGCCCGCTCAGTAGTTGACGCGCGCCGTGATCCCGCCATCGACGATGACATTGGCCCCTGTCGTAAAGCTTGCGGCCGGGCTGGCAAGGAAGACCGCGACATTGGCGATTTCCTGCGGCGTGCCCATGCGTCCAAGCGGATTGCGCGCAAGCGAGTTCTTGAACATCTCAGGCGCGCCCTTCTCGATCATCTCCCAGACGCCGCCCTTGAAATAGATGGTGCCGGGCGAGATCACATTGGTCCTGATTTTCTTCCCCGCATGCTGGCGCGCAAGGCCCTTGCCATAGTGGATGAGCGCCGCTTTCATCGCGCCATAGGACTGCGCGCTGCTGGCCTCCGCCGCCGAGACTGAGGCGATGAGAACGATGGCGGCATCGCCATGTTTCTCGGCCGCGCCCGTGAGGAAGGGAAGGGCGGCATCGACCGCATTGACGGCGCCAAGCACATCGGTCTTGAGCCCGTGCAGCCACGCCTCGTCGCTATTGCCCATGTCGAGCGCGCTGGCATTCGATATGAGGATATCGATCCCGCCAAGCGCCGCGCCCGCCTCGTGAATGAAATTCCTGATCTGCTGTCCGTTCGCCATGTCGGCGGGACGCCCGAGTGCCTTCACGCCCTTGGCCGCGAGCGCGCCGGCCGCTTCGGCCGCCGCATCCGCATTGCGGGAGCAAAGGGCGATATGGACGCCTTCCCCCGCCAGCGTCTCGGCGATCGCGCGCCCGATGCCGCGCGTGCCGCCCAGTACGACCGCGTTCTTGCCCTTGAGCTGAAGATCCATGGCGTTCTCTTTCCCCATCTAATTCACAGGCCCTCACCACGAACGTAGCAAGGGCCTGCTGTGACGCAACCATCTCGAGGTTTGTTATTCGTCCGGAGACAACGGGACGTTCGGGTAGGATTTCAACCAGTGCAATCCCTTATCGGTTATCGAGTACCTTCCATCTCGGAAGTCAGCCAAGCCCCGATCAACACACTCCAGTGCATCACCGTCGTTGAGCACGCCACGGTTACCTCTGTTGAGAGTGTCCAAAACAGCCTTCACTCGTTCTTTAGAAATATTATCTTGAGGCATAAAATTTTTCCTTTCATATATGCATCCATGGCTCGAGCTAAAACAGATCAAGTATATCCTGGCTCAGGCCAGTAATAATATACGTGACTTGGCACGGCGTAACAAGGGTCAGCCTCTCGTCACACGAAATCGAGCGCGACGTCGAGCGCCGGGGCGGAGTGCGTGATGGACCCGGACGAGATAGCATCGACGCCCGTCTCCGCGATCGCCCGCACGGTTTCAAGCCGCACATTGCCGGAGGCTTCGAGCCGCGCCCGGCCGCCCGCGATGGCAACCGCCTCGCGCAAGGTTGCAGGCGGCATGTTGTCAAGCAGCACCGCGTCGGCCCCATGCGCCAGCGCCTCCTCGAGCTGGGCGAGCGTATCCACCTCGATCTCGATTCTGACCATGTGGCCGGCCGAGGCACGGGCGCGGGCAAGCACGGGCGCGATCCCGCCGGCCGCCGCGATGTGGTTGTCCTTGATGAGGATGGCGTCATCGAGCCCGAAGCGATGATTGACGCCGCCGCCGCAGCGGACGGCGAACTTCTCAAGAATGCGAAGGCCCGGCGTTGTCTTCCGTGTACAGACGATCCTGGCGTTCGTTCCCGCGATCGCATGAACGAGCGCCCGCGTCGCCGTCGCGACGCCAGAGAGCCGCTGAACGAAATTGAGCGCGACCCGCTCGGCCGAGAGCAACGCCTGCGCATTCCCCTCGATGACGGCGACGACACTGCCCTTGGGCGCGTCCTCGCCATCGCCGATGTGGGCATCGAAGCGCAAGGCCGGATCCATGAGCGCAAAGGCAATCCGCGCTCAGCCCACGCCGGCGATGCGCCCCTCCGCCCTGGCGATGAGATGCGCCCGCGCCCGCGCCCCTTCGGGGATGACGGCCTGCGTCGTGATATCGCCGGCCCGGCCCAGATCCTCAAGCAGCGCCGCCCGGACGATGGGCTCGATGAGCAGGTCGGGAAGAGGCGCAATCCCGCTCATGGCGCCGCCGCGATGCGCAAGGGTGTGGAGCGTGCCTCTTCAAGAACGGCATTGGCCTCGCCGAGCGTCAGGCTGCGCCGCCGCGCCATGGAGGGATCAGCGGCAGGGCAATCGCTGCGATAATGGCCGCCCCGGCTCTCCCGGCGCAGCAGCGCTGCGGCCGCGATGAACTTTGCCGCCGTCGTCATGTTGACAAGCGCAAGGTCGCCCGATCCCGCCCGCTCGACGCGGTCAATCTCAGCCAGCGCCCGGAAGAGGCCTTCCGCGTTGCGCTCAACCCCGACGAACGCGGTCATGGCGCGCCGCAATTGCTGGGGTGCGTGCAAGAAGGTGTCGTGCGGGCCATCAAACTCTGGGACAGCCGCGAGCGCGCTTGTGTCCGGCTCACCCTGGTCGCAGATGTCACGCGCGACGCGCGAGCCGAAGACGATCGCCTCCAGCAGGGAATTGGAGGCAAGCCGGTTGGCGCCGTGCGCGCCGGTCGAGGCGACCTCGCCGCAGGCCCAAAGGCCGGGGACGCCCGTGCGCCCCCAGGCATCAACGGCGATGCCGCCCATGTGGTAATGCGCGGCCGGCGCAACGGGTATGGGCATGGTGACAGGATCGATGCCTTCCGCGATGCAGGCGGCATGAACGGTCGGGAACTGGTCGGGAAAGCGTTTGCCGACCGCCGCGCGCGCATCGAGGAACGCCTTGCCGCCCGCCTGGATTTCCCGGTGAATGGCGCGCGCGACGATATCGCGCGGCGCAAGTTCGGCGAGCGGATGAACGGCGGTCATGAACCGCACGCCCTTCTCGCTGATGAGGACGGCGCCTTCCCCGCGCAGCGCTTCGGTGGCGAGCGGCGCCGGATCGCGCCCGACCGCGATGGCCGTGGGGTGGAATTGAACGAACTCGGCATCGGCGATTTTCGCGCCCGCCCGCGCCGCGATGGCAATGCCTTGCCCGCGCGCTTCGGCGGGGTTGGTCGTGACCTCGTAAAGGGCGCCGACACCCCCCAGCGCAAAGACGATCTGGCTGGCCTTGAGGAAGACGGGCCGCCCGTCCGCCGTGCGCGCGAAGAGTCCCGCCGTCCGTCCATCGACAAGGCCAAGCTCAAGCGCGGTGAGGCCCCAGACGATGCGGATATTGGGCCGGGCAAGGGCCGTGCGCCCCAGCGCCTTCATGATCTCAGCGCCCGCCCGGTCGCCCTGGACGCGCACGATGCGATTGCGGCTATGTGCAGCTTCGCGCCCCAGCACGAGGCGCCCTTGCGCGTCGCGGTCAAAGGGAACGCCGAGCCGGGCAAGGTCATCGATCCGCTCGGGCGCCTCCTCCGCCATGAGCCGCACGATGGCTTCATCGACGAGACCCGCGCCCGCCGCCACCGTGTCGGCGACATGGAGCGCGGTGCTGTCATCAGGGCCGAGCGGTGCCGCGATGCCGCCCTGTGCCCAGGCGCTCGCGGCGCCGGCGCCGGGCTTGGCCGTCGCAAGAACCGTGACCGGACGGTCCTTGAACTGGAGCGCGCAGAAAAGGCCGGCAAGCCCCGCGCCCGCGATCAGGACGCCGCCCGTCTCGATGACGTTGTCAGGAAGCCTCGCAGCCATGATGAGGCTCCCTCAGGCGGCCTTGCGGGTCTCGATCGGCTTCACCTTCAGCATCGCATCGACCGCCGCCTTGGCCCGCGCCGCGATCAGCGGATCGACCTTGACCTCGAAGGTGAGCGACTGAAGGCTGTGGAGAATCTTCGGCAGCGTGATGCGCTTCATGTGCGGGCACAGATTGCAGGGGCGGATGAATTCGACGTCCGGATACTGCACCGCCACATTGTCGCTCATGGAGCACTCGGTGATCATGACGACGCGCTTGGGATGCTTGGCGCCGACATAGCTGATCATCGCCGAGGTCGAGCCCGCAAAGTCGGCCTCCGCGACCACCTCGGGCGGGCATTCGGGATGGGCAAGCACGATGACGCCCGGATTGTCCTGACGCAGCGAGCGGATCTGCGCGCCCGTGAAGCGCTCATGCACCTCGCAGTGCCCGGCCCAGGTGAGGATCTTCTTGCGCGTCTTCTTGGCGATGTTCTGCGCCAGATACTCATCCGGGATCATGAGTACCGTGTCGCTGGCAAGGCTTTCGACCACATCGAGCGCATTCGCCGAGGTGCAGCAAATATCGCTCTCGGCTTTCACCTCGGCGGAAGTGTTGACATAGGTGACGATGGGCACGCCCGGAAAACGCTGTCGCAACAGGCGCACATCCGCACCTGTGATCGAGGCGGCAAGCGAGCACCCGGCCTCAAGATCGGGGATCAGCACCGTCTTCTCTGGCGAAAGGATCTTTGAGGTCTCGGCCATGAAGTGAACGCCCGCCTGCACGATGACCTTGGCGTCGGTCTTCGCCGCCTCGCGCGCGAGCGCAAGGGAATCGCCGACGAAATCGGCGACGCAATGGAAGATCTCGGGCGTCATGTAGTTATGGCCGAGAATGACCGCGTTGCGCTCTTTCTTCAGCCTGTTGATGGCATGGACGTAAGGGGCATGCACCGGCCATTCGATCTCCGGGATCACATGCGCGACCTTGGCGTAATCCGCGCGCGTCGCGGCGGCGATTTCCGGCGTGTAGGGCAGAACCGGCAGATTCATTTCCTCGTTCCGGGTCACGGCGACCTCCTTATACTCTGATTGAGCATAAATATGTTCCGGAAAACGTCCGCGTCAAGCGGGCCGCGACGATTTATGCTGTGATTGAGCATAAGGGGTGTTGAAAAACTGTCAAGGCGGCGCGTAAGGATTTGTTAACGAAGTTTGCATCGCCCGAGTCGCATTTGAGGTGAAACGGTCGTTGACTGTGGCAGCGATGCGCTCGCTCAGCAGACGAAATCCCTTTTAATACACTCACGGGGTGGGTTAACGCCGGGGGGCGCATGAGGAGGTCGTTGAGGCGTCTGATCTCCAGAGCATGGACGGCGATCATTGTGTTCGCCTGCATCAGTGTATGCAGTGCATTTGTCGCGCAGACGAACCCGATCCTGGATCTCTTGGCAGTATTTGCCCTGCAGGCCGCGCTCTTCCTCCTGTTTGCATCCCTGATCGATGGCATGCGTGGCCAGTGGCTGCGCGTTGCGATGTGGGTTGTGCTTTCCGCCGCGGGCGTGACGCTTGTATGGCCGCGCGCGCAGGCACAGACCTGCGAGGAGGGCATGACCCGCAAGCGGATCGTGTTTCTCAATCTCTGGATCCGGAATCCCGATCCCGTCAAATCGATCGAAGCGATCTTGCGCATGAATGCGGACGTGGTCGCGCTTGCCGAGCTGAGCGCGAGCTCGAAGAAGGCCGAGGCGCTTCTGTTGGAGCACTATCCCTATGCCACCGATTGTAACGGCGCCCCCGAATGCGGGCTTCGCATCTTCTCGCGTGAGCCTGTGGCCGACCTCACGGCCAAAATGCTGGGTGACTACGTCTCGGAATCGGCGGGCGCGGTGGATCTGAACTGGGGCAAGGAGGGGATCACGCTCATCGCCTCGCACCTGACCCAGCCCTGGCCCTTGCGCCCCTGGGGCAGTCAGGGACGCCAGATGAAGGCGATGGCCGACGGGATGGATCGGCTCGACCGGGTTGACCTGTGGGTCGGTGATTTCAATGCCGTCACCTGGGGCGCGATCCCCTATCGCATCAAGGAGAATACCGGCCTCGCACCCGTTCAGAGTTGGGGAACCTGGCCCGGTTTCCTCATGGCCTATGGGCGTATCCCGATCGACCACGTTTTTGCCAAGCGAAAGCTCGGCTGCATTGCAAAGGAAGTGGGGCCGGATATCGGCTCTGATCACCGCCCCATCATCATCGACCTTGGCGTGAAGTAGCAGCTACCGACGCCCGGGCCGCGAGGGCGTGACCTTGACGCCGGGTGCGGGGCGTTCGCTCAACACCTCACGGCGGAAACGGAACTGCTCCGCCGGCCGCCCGCCGCTGCGGGTGGAGCGGCGGCCGGTACGCTCCACGAGGCCGCCTTGCTCGACGAGACGGCGAAAATTCTGCTTGTGCAGACGGATGCCGGAGATGCCTTCAACCGTTTTCTGAAGCTCGAGCAGCGTGAACTCGGGCAGCATCAATTCGAAGATCACCGGCCGGTACTTGAGCTTGCCGCGCAGCCGTCCCATCGCCGTCGCCAGAATTCGGCGGTGATCGAAAACCATGGACTGTCCCAGGGTTAAGGGCTGAATCTCAACGCCCGCAAGAGGCTTGCGCCCGTCCCTTATCGCCTCTTCGACCAGCCGCGCCTCATAGAGCAGTTCATACCGCTCGAGCACCTTTTCATCGTCCCAGGGCAGGCCATCCGTACCCCAGGTTAGGCGCAGCCGCTCCATCCTGCGCGCCTGCATCGCCGCATCATCGCCGGCCTTGGCGAAGGCGCGCAGCGCTGGCACGATCTCAGCGTCGATAAGGGCAGGCCGCTTGTCGCGCCAATCCTCCCACGGGAAATAGTCGTACCAGCTCCGCCATAGCGTGCCGGGTACGGGCGGCTCGGGCTCGGCGAGGCGGGTAAGGGCCAGGTAGCCGACCGAAACGATGCGCGGACCCTCTCCGGCCTTCAATTCGTGCCGCCCGCGATCGCCGAACGTGTAGAGCTGTTCGACATAGCCAAGGCCGAGCGAGGTCTGCTCCTTGACCCAATTGCGAAGGCCGCTCTCTAAAGTCCTGTGCGATAAGGGTTCGAAGGGGCCGAAGGGCAGGCCGTCCCGCGCCCCCTGGCGCACTGCAAGGACATGCGGCGTCTCATCCCAAACGGCGACGATCGCCGCCGTGAGGCCCATGATGACCGCATGCGGCGTAATGGCCGCGTCGGGCGGGGTCTCCGCAGGGCTGGCGCCAAGCGTTCGCGACTGCGCCGCCATGGCCTAGTCCCGCGGGGGCGGAAGGGGCCGCAAGGGGACGCCGAACAGCTCACCCTCATAGACCACTTGTCCAGGCCCTAAGGCCTCGACCGCGTGCATCATCCGCCCCTGACGCCCAAGGATCCGATCCGCGTGCCGCACGATCAGCCGATTGGGGTGCGCATGGGGCGCGCGCCGGCGCAGCTGGCGCGCCAGCTCGGCTTCCTGGCCAGGCTCGTTGAAGAGGCACATGGTGAGAAAGGCCGTCGCGGTCGAGCGGCTGATCCCCGCCCAGCAATGCACGAGCAAAGGCGAGGCATGGTCCCAGCTCGAGACGAAATCGATGATCGCGTGCACGTGGTCTTCCGCCGGATGGGTGTGATCGTTGCGTGCATCGTTGATGTCATGCAGCGAAAGCTTCAGGTGCCGCTCGGGCGGGATACCTTTGGGCGTCTCGACGGGTGTGTCCGGATCGATCAGCGTGATGACATGGCTCGGCCGCAACGCGTCGGCGGAGCGGTAGAGCTGGCTCAAGGGGCAGACGAAGATGTGCGGGTCCATAAGAACATCTTAGAACAAATTCATGGCGGAAACGGGACAGAATCGGGCTCTATGCTTCATTTCCAACGGCCTGCGACAACTCTTTGAATCGCCGCAAATATCGGCTCTGCACCGTGTCCGCGGGCTCGGCTGTCAGCGTGATCGCGGGCACCCCCCGTACCGGCCCGAAGATCCGACGTGCCTCGGCCACCTCGAACCCGGCGAGTTGTGTCGCCTCGAGATAGGCGGCAAGCCTGTCGGCCCGCTTGATGAGCGCGGCGAGGGTCTCAGAGAGTGTGGCCGGAAGCCCGAAGCGCAGATGGATCGCGCAGAGCAGCCGGATTTCGAACGCCTTGTAGTCGATGCCGACCGCCGCCTTGAACGGGCTGATGAGATCGCCGATGACATATTCGGCCCCGTCGTGAAGGAGCGCGGCCAGCCGCGAGGGCGGGTCGAGGCGTGGCCGGATCATCCCCGCGATGCGCTCGACGAGCAGGCAATGCTGGGCCACTGAAAAGGCGTGCGGGCCGAACGTCTGCCCGTTCCAGCGGGCGACGCGTGACAGGCCATGCGCGATGTCCTCGATCTCGATGTCGAGCGGGGAGGGGTTGAGGAGATCGAGCCTCCTGCCGCTCAGCATGCGCTGCCAGGCGCGGCGCGCTACCTCTGCCATGATGTCCTGCCTCTCACGCTTGCCTAACCGATGAAGGTGGGGGATGTGGCCCAAAAGCTGGACGATTCGCAACCGAACGCGTTTGATGCGCTTCCCGGGATGAGCGGCAAGGATAGGGACAAGTTGAATGGCATTGAAAACCCTGACCCAACAGGATTTGGCGTGGACATGCGATCCCTCCTTGCTAGGCGCCGCAACGACCGCCGATATCGAGACGCCCGCAAATGAAATAGGCCAGCGCCGCGCGCTTGATGCCGTGCGTTTCGGCGCCGATATCGACCAGCCGGGCTACAATGTCTTTGTGATGGGCCCCTCGGGCATCGGCAAGCATGCCGCCGTGCGTGCCTTGCTTGAGGAACATGGCGCGCGGGTAGGGGCGCCTTGCGACTGGGCCTATGTGAATAATTTCAGGGACATGCTGCGCCCGCGTGCCCTGCGCCTCGAAGCCGGCTCGGCCATTAGCCTGCGTGACGGCATGGCCGAGTTGATCGATGATCTGAAGATCGCGATCCCCGCCACTTTCGAGGGCGAGGAATTCCGCAAGCGGCGCCTGACGATCGATGCGGAATATCTCGAAGGCCAGGAGCAGCAGCTCAACGCCGTGCGCGAGAAGGCGCAAGCCCGGGGCCTGGCGCTGCTCAAATCCGAGCAGGGCGGTTTCACCTTTGCCGCCGTGCGTAACAACGAGCTTGTGTCGCCCGATGCCTTCCGCGCCCTCCCCGAAGAAGAGCAGAGCGCGATCATCGCCGCGATCGAGGACCTGCAAAAGGATCTGACGGACGCCCTCTACAAGCTCCCCAGGCTCGAGAAGGAACGGCGCGAGAAGGCACGGGCGCTGAACCGGGAAATGGCAAGAAGGGCCGTCGCTCAACTTGTGCAAGAATTGCGTGAGAGCTTTCTCGCCAGTCCCGCCGCGCATCGCTATGTGAGCGAGGTCGAGGAGGACCTGATCGAGAACACGCATCTTTTCCTTGGCGATCAGAGCCAACCCCAGCAAGGGGCAGAGGCGCCTGTGCTCGATGGCCCAGGGCGCCTGCGCGGCAATCCCTTTCGCCGCTATGAGGTGAATGTTCTTGTCACCAACGATCCCACCGCGGGCGTGCCTGTCGTGTTCGAGCCTTATCCGGCGCTGGGCAATCTCGTCGGCCGTATCGAGCACATCGCCCATATGGGCGCGCTGCTGACGGACTTTCTGCTGATCCGCCCGGGCGCGCTGCACAAGGCGAATGGCGGCGTGCTGATGATCGATGCGGAAAAGGTGTTGACCCAGCCCTGGTCCTGGGAGGCCTTGAAGCGCGCCCTGCGCGGCCGGGAAATCCGCATCGAGAACCCGGGCGAGCGCACCTCGCTCGTCGCCACTGTATCGATCGAGCCAGACCCCATCCCCTTGGAGCTCAAGGTGGTGATGTTTGGCGACCGGATGATCTATTACCTCCTGGCCGAGCGGGATCCTGAATTCATCGACCTCTTCAAGGTTCAGGCCGATTTCGATGAGGTCGTCGTGCGCGACGAGGAAGCGGTGCAGGGGCTCTCGCGTTTCATCGCCGCAACCGCGCAGCGCACCAAAAGCCGCCCGCTCGATGCAGCGGCGACCGCGCGCATCATCGAGGAATGCGCCCGCGGGGCAGAGGATCAGGAGCGTCTGCTCGTCCTCTCAAGGCCCATCGCCGATCTGGTGCGCGAGGCCGATCACATCGCAAGAAAGGCCGATCGGGAGATCATTGGCGAAGGCGATGTGAACGCCGCGATCGCCGCACAAATTCGCCGCGCCGAGCGCATCCGCGAGCGCCAGGAAGAGGCGATCCTGCGCGACCTCATCCTCATCGACACCCAAGGCGCCAAAGTGGGCCAGATCAACGGCCTCACCGTATCCCAGCTTCCCGGCTTCGCCTTTGGCCGCCCGGCCCGCATCACCGCGCGGGTAAGGCCTGGCCCAGGCGAGGTTGTCGATATCGAGCGCGAAGTGGCTTTGGGCGGCCCCATTCATGCGAAGGGCATGTTGATCCTGCAGGGCTATCTGAGCGGTCACTATGCGCGCGAAGAGCCCCTCTCGCTGATGGCGAGCCTTGTCTTCGAGCAGTCCTATGGCGGCGTCGAGGGCGACAGTGCGAGTGCGGCCGAACTCGTCGCGCTGCTCTCCGCGATCGCCGATACGCCTCTGCGCCAGGATCTCGCGATCACGGGCTCCGTCAATCAGCACGGCCAGATCCAGGTCATTGGCGGCGTCAATCACAAGATCGAGGGCTTTTTCGATCTGTGCGAAAAGCGCGGGCTCACAGGAACCCAGGGCGTCGCCATTCCCGCGGGCAATGTGCGCAATCTGATGCTGCGCGAGAAAGTGCGTGAGGCGGTCGGCAAGGGCCGTTTCCACATCCATGCCCTTGAGACGATCGACGACGCCATCGCGCTCTTCACCGGGCTCACCGCCGGCATACGCGCATTGGACGGCAAGTTCGAGAAGGAGAGTTTCAATGCCCGCGTCGCGGCGCGGCTTGCCGCCTTCACCCGTATCAGGCGCGACTTGTTGCGAGGAGAGGGGCAGGGCCGCTGATGCGTATCGCGACCTTCAATCTGGAGAACTGGGGCGAGGGGCCGGAACTGGCGCAGCGCATAAGGATCCTGCAGCCCCAGCTCCTGCGATTGAATGCCGACATTCTCTTCCTGCAGGAGGTGGACGGCCACCGCAAGACCGCGCATGCCCCGCGCGATGTCTCGGCGCTGCGGCGCCTCATCGAGGGCACGCCTTATTCGGAGTTTCATCTCAGCGTCACGCGATCAAAGCACAAGGCGTCTGGCGTGCTCGATGTGCACAATCTCGTCACCCTGTCGCGTTTTCCCTTCAAGGAGGGGCACCAGGTCTTGCACGACTATGTGGCGCCGCCCGCAATTTTGCTGAAGGACGAAGCGCCCATTGAGGCCGCCTGGGATCGCCCGTTCCTCTATGGATGCATCGAGCACGATGGCCGGCCGCTTCACCTCATCAACGTGCATCTGCGCGCGCCGCTTGCCTCATACATTCCCGGTGGCAAGTCCGGCCCTTTCACCTGGAACAGCGTTGCGCATTGGGCGGAAGGTTATTTCATCTCCAGCATCAAGCGCTCCGGCCAGGCCTTCGAGGTCCGGCGGCTATGCAGCGAGCTCCTTGCCCGTGATCCAGAGGCGCGCATCGCCATCGCCGGCGATTTCAACGCCGAACTGAACGAGATGCCCCTGCGCCTCCTGATCGCCGCGGAGGAAGACCTCGGCACGGGCGCCTTTGCGCATGAATGCCTGGTGCCGCTTTCGCGTTCGCTGCCGCTTTCGAACCGGTTCACTGTCGTTCACGCCGGCCGGCCGCAAATGCTCGATCACATTCTTGTCTCCCGCACGCTCTTTGGTGCGTTCAAGGCGATTGAGGCGCATAATGAAATGCTGACGGACGAGGCGGTCGCCTTTGGCCGCATTAACCAGCCGAGGGGCTCGTTGCACGCGCCCGTCGTCGCCGAGTTCGTTAAGGGTTGAGCAATCTTGATTTGCGTCAAGCCGCAACCTCGCCTGCGGCTTAAGGTGAAATCAGATACGCTGCAGGAGATCGGCCATGACCTTCAGGAAAATTCTCTCCCCCCTAGTGGGGCGCGATCGCGATATGCCGGTCCTTGGGCTATCGCTGTTGGTGGCAAAAACCTTCGCAAGCCATGTCGAAGCCTTGTTTGTGCGGCCCGACCCCTCCGACGTGCTCCCCTATATGGGCGAGGGCGTTTCCGGCGCGGTCGTTGAGCAGGTGATCGAAGCGGCCCGCAAGGCGGCCGAGGAATCGCTGGCCGCGGCTATGAAGTCGCTGGAGGAGGCGGCAAGGAAACTGGCGGTGCCTCTCATCGAAACGCCCGGCGCCCGCCAGGAGGCGACGGCGGCGCTGAAGGTCGTGCAGGGCCACTTCCCCGACGCGGTAGAAGAGGCAAGCCGCCTCAGCGACCTCGTCGTCTTTGGCGCGATGTCGGAGGATGAGCGCTTTTCTCTGCGCGAGGCACTCGAGACGGCGATGATGTCGGGCGGGCGCCCCGTCCTTCTCGCGCCGAAAAGCGTACCGCAGACGGTCGCGACGAAAACGGGCATCGCCTATGACGGCGGCGCATCGGCCTCGCACGGCGTGATGGCCGCGTTGCCCTTTTTGGGCCACGCCCGCACGATTGAGCTGTTTCACGTCGCCTCGGGCAAGAAGTCGATACAGGCGGTCGATGACTTGCGCGAGTATCTCGCCTTGCGCGGCCTGTCGGCAACCATCCACGTCATCGAGCCCGCCGGCGGCAGCATTGGCGCCCAGATCGTTTCGGAGGCTGCCAAAACCGGCTGCGACCTGCTTGTGATGGGGGGCTATGGACATAGCCGTCTGCGTGAGTTTGTACTGGGCGGAGTGACCCGCGATGTGCTGGGTCAAGCGCTGCCCTTGCCGATCCTTATGGCGCATTGAGCGCCGCGCGGTGATGGGATTGGTGATGAGGATAGAATTGGAGCACGCCTGATGGGACTGAAACGCGTTCGGATTGAGTTGGCGAGGAGCCCGGGCTTCCCGGAAGGATCGCGCCGCCACGGCTATGAGTTCGTGGCGCCGCTGGATGATGAGGGCCACCTCGATGCGGCGGCTCACAGGCTGCACAAGTCGGACTGCAAGGTGCGCCGCTTCTGGGGCGACGAGGAAGAAGAGCACGGCACGCTCATCCACGGCCGCGCGGGCTGGTGGTTCGACTACGATTCAAAGGACGAAGCCGACGACGAGCCGCTTTTCAAGCTTGACCGCCATACGATCAGCGAAGGCGAGTATATTTCCGTCACCGAGCATGACGGCAAGCTCTACGCGTTCAGGGTCGTGAGCGTGCGGCCCTTTTAAGTCACGCGTCGATCCCTTCATAAGAAAACGCGGCATTCCAAATCGCCCACTCGCACGATCTTGCGTGAGTTGTGACGGGGGATTCTTTCGTCTCAGCCTGTGGGCGAAATGCAATTGTCTCACTTGCACCGCGATGCTATCTGCCGGTCGATGAGACCGGGAGCTCAAGCCTACTCTGCTGTGAAGGTGGGAGACCGTCGGCGGCAAGGAAGAAACGGCGCAGGGAAATCGCTTTCACAAACGAGGGGGTATGATTCATGAAGGCCATTCTGCTGACGACAGCATTGTCGGGCGTGCTGCTGCTCGCCGCTTGTGGAGAGAGCGATCCGACCTCTGGAGATCCCCTCACAGCCGAAGTCTCTGGTGACAATATTGGCAAGACCTGCAGGGCAATGCATGACGGTCGCGAACGCGCGCGCATTGAGCGTTACAAGGCCCGGGGCGAACTCAACGCAGCGACAAGCGCGGAAATCAAGGCCCTCTTCGACCATGCGCGGGACGAGTGCTGCGCGAAGTTGCAGGAGGCGGCGAACGCGCAATCTCAGAGCGTCATGCGTGTCATGTTCTGGGACCTCATGCGCGACAACACGATGAGCGAAATTCCCGCTGAATCTCGCAAGGCGACCGAGACCTATCGTTTGGTCATCGACAACACACCGGAAAGCGACACCTCGATCGCGGACCGTCTCTATAGTGAACAACAGGAATGCGCCGGAAAGGCCAGCTACTAGAGCGCATTCCCGAAAAGCATGTCCCCGCGAAGGCGGGGATAGGTACCGGTTTTCCGCTAAACGTTGCGACAATACAAAGAGAGTGAGCGGCCCGGGGAATCTAATTGAAGGCAGGGCCGCTCCGGGCGCCGCCCCCTCAGCCAGGAAAAAGCTGAACGCCGATCCGCTCCATTTGTGGCACTGAGGGATCGAGCGCGGCGCAGGCCATGCTCTCCTGCCCCTGCACAAAGCACAGGAGCGGCTGGTCTGCCTTGCGATAGGCTTCATAGCCCGCCCGGTCGATATGCGCTTCGGGATAGAACGGGAACTCGCCAAGGAAGGGGGAATCCTTGCCGTCTTCCCAGGCCGGCAGGGCGGATGTGCGCGGCAGGCTCGCATGTGTCTGGTCGATCCAGTCGGCCAGCGCAGCTTCCATCCGCGCAACCTCGGTGACGCCATCGAAGGAGAGCAGGTCCGCCGCGCGCATGGCCTCGGCATAGATGGGAGTGCCGTCGGGCGCCCGCACGGCCAGCGTCACGACGGCGCGCTGGCAATCGGGTCCCATCGATGCCGCTTCGATCATGAAGCCCTCGCCGGCCGCCGCCCAGGCGGTGCTGGCCGAGGCGAGGCACCCCGGCGCCGGGTCCGCCGCTGCGTCCATGGCGACTGCGAACACATATGCGGACGCAAGCGCCGCAAGCCTGAAGTTGGTCACGACTTTCCCCCCGAAAAGTGATCTGTCAGATGATGCGCCGCACGATGACGCTGCCGGCGGAATATCCCGCACCGAACGAGCAGATGAGGCCAAGGTCCCCCGCCTTCAGATCCTCATTATACTGATGGAATGCGATGATCGAGCCGGCCGAGGATGTGTTGGCGTATTCGTGAAGGATGTTGGGCGCCTCTTGCGGCTCAGGGTCGCGCTCCAACACCTTGCGGGCGATGAAATCGTTCATGTTGATATTGGCCTGATGCAGCCAGAGCCGCTTCAGCGCCTTGGGGTCCTGTCCCTCGTCGCTGAGATGCGTGAGGATGAGCTCGGAGACCATCGGCACCACATCCTTGAACACCTTGCGTCCCTCTTGCACGAAAAGCTTGTCGGGGGCGCCCGTGCCTTCCGGCGCGCAGCGATTGAGGAAGCCGAAATTGTTCCGGATGTTGTTGGAGAACTGGGTGAGGAGCCGCGTAGAGAGGATCTCCCACTGATTGGCGGAATGCGCGGTCTCAGGCCGCTCGAGCAGCACGGCGGTGGCCACATCGCCGAAGATGAAATGGCTGTCCCGGTCGCGCCAATTGAGGTGCCCCGAGCAGATCTCCGGATTGACGACCAGCATGGCGCGTGCATGGCCGGCGCGGATCATGTCCGCCGCCGCCTGGATGCCGAACGTTGCCGAGGAGCACGCGACATTCATGTCGAAGGCAAAGCCCTCAATGCCGAGCGCGTCTTGAATCTCGATCGCCATCGCAGGATAGGCGCGCTGCATGTTGGAGGCGGCGCAGAGCACGCCGTCAATGTCTTCCGCTTTTTTGCCGGCCTGCGCCATCGCCTTTCGCGCGGCATCAACGCCGATCTCGGCAAGCACGGATATCTGCTCGTTCGGCCGCTCCGGGATGCGCGGGCACATCACCTCAGGGTCGAGCGTGTGCGCCTTTTCCATCACATAGCGCTGTTTGATGCCCGAGGCCTTGACGATGAATTCCGCACTCGATTCCTGCAAGGGCTGCACGTCTCCCGCCGAGATGGCATCCGCATTGCGCGAATTGTGAAGCCGCACATAGGCGTTGAAGCTTTCGACGAGTTCGTCGTTCGTGATTTTTTCGGCCGGCGTGAAAAGTCCGGTGCCGCTGATGACAATGCGTGTCAAGGAAGGGTCCTTCGGATTGGTCTTCTTCTCCCGTCACTCTAGCTTGGCCCGCGGCCGAGCGGTAGCGCCGAGGCGTGACACGTTGGGGCCGCAAGCGGGGGGCTATCTGCGCCTGCCATGGTTGATCGCGCGGCGCGGATGTTGCACAAGCTAACGCCATGAACGGCAAGGCTCTTGTCCTATTTTCCGGCGGCCAGGATTCAACCGTGGCGCTTGCCTGGGCGCTTGACCGGTTCGAGGGCGTTGAGACGCTGGGCTTTGACTATGGCCAGCGCCACAAGGTGGAACTCGACTGCCGGCCGGTCATTCTCGAGCGCCTGCGGCGTGAATTCTCTCCTTGGGCGGAGAGACTGGGGGCCGATCATCGCCTGGATGTCTCGGTCCTGAAGGAAATCGGCGGTTCGGCGCTGACGGACGCAATGGCGATCGCGCAAGGGGAGAAGGGGCTGCCCAATACTTTCGTGCCCGGGCGGAACATCCTTTTCTTTACCTTGGCGGCCGCTGTCGCCTATCGCCGCGAAGCGAAATTTCTCGTCGGGGGGATGTGCGAGACCGATTATTCCGGTTACCCCGATTGCCGCGACGACACGCTGAAGGCGCTGCAGGCAACGCTGAACCTGGGTATGGAGACGCGCCTCGTCATCGAAACGCCGCTGATGTGGATCGACAAGGCCAAGACCTGGGAACTGGCCGAACGCCTGGGCGGCAGGGCGCTCATCGATCTCATCGTTGAGGAAACCCACAGCTGCTATGAAGGCAATCGCGAGCGGCGGCACGAATGGGGCTATGGCTGCGGGGTTTGCCCGGCGTGCCGGTTGCGTGCGAGCGGCTGGGAGCGCTATCGCGCGTCACACCCATGACCTACGCCGTTAAGGAAATCTTCTACACTCTGCAGGGCGAGGGCGCGCGGATGGGCCGCGCCGCCGTGTTCCTGCGTTTCGCGGGCTGCAATCTCTGGAGCGGCCGGCAGGAGGACAGGGCGGCAGCGACCTGCCGCTTCTGCGATACCGATTTTGTGGGCACGGATGGCAGCGACGGCGGCAAATTCGAATCGGCGGAGGCACTGGCCGAAAGGGTCGCGTCCCTCTGGCCGAAAGGCGCGGGCGGCGCGCCCTATGTCGTCTGCACGGGCGGCGAGCCGCTGCTGCAATTGGACGCGCCCCTGATCGCGGCCCTTCACGCAAAGGGATTTGAGATCGCGATCGAAACCAACGGCACGCTTCCGGCCCCCCCTGGCATCGACTGGATCTGCGTCAGCCCCAAGGCGGACGCGCCCCTCCTTCAGCGGACGGGCGATGAGCTCAAGCTGGTATTTCCACAGGAAAATGGCGATCCGGCGCGCTATGAGGGCCTCGCCTTCACCCATTTCTTCCTCTCCCCCATGGACAGCCCCGCGCGCGAGGCGAACACGGCCGCAGCCGCCCGGTTTTGCCTTGAGCACCCCAAATGGCGCTTGACGCTGCAATCGCACAAATTCATCGGCCTGAGATGAAGCGTTTGCACCGCGCGCCCGGGGCGGCTAAACACCCGGCCCATGCTTGAGATCACGCAATCCTTCGGCTTTGAAGCCGCCCATATGCAGCCCTTAGCGCCCGAAGGACACCCGAACCGGCGCATCCACGGTCATTCCTTCGTGGCCGAGATCACCTTGCGCGGCGAGCCGGGCGATGCGCGCGGCATGATCCGCGATTTTGGCGAGTTCGAGACGGCGCTCGCCGCGATCAAGGCCGAGCTCGACCACCAATATCTCAACGACATCGAGAGCCTTGGCGCGCCGACGCTTGAGAACCTCGCGCGCTGGATCTTCCATCGCCTCCACCCCGCGCTGCCCGAATTGGCCCGCGTCACCATCCGCCGCCCGACGCTCGGCCAGTCCTGCAGCTATGAGCGGGTGCGCAAATGAGCCCGCGCCGCAAGGCGGGCTTGACGCAATTGGGCAAGCCCGTATCGGCGCCGGCATCGCCCGAGGCGGCGATCCTGGAATGGGTGCCAAATCCGCATCCGGACACTGACTATCTCATCCGCTTCACCGCGCCCGAATTCACGAGCCTTTGTCCGGTGACGGGTCAGCCCGACTTCGCCCATCTCGTGATCGACTATGCGCCGGCAAAGGCGATCATCGAATCAAAATCGCTGAAGCTGTTCCTGCACGCACATCGCAACCACGCCGCCTTTCACGAGGCCTGCACGATTGGCATCGGCAAGCGCCTCGTTTCGGCGATCAAGCCCAAATGGCTGCGCATCGGCGGCTATTGGTACCCGCGCGGCGGCATCCCGATCGACGTCTTCTGGCAGTCAGGAACGCTGCCCAAGGGGCTTTGGGTGCCGGACCAGGGCGTCGCCCCCTATCGCGGCAGGGGCTAGCGGTTCGGTCCCAGTCCCTTTGCCAGTGCCGCGCAAGCTTCGTGACGGAAACAGGTGACGAGGTGATCGTTCACCATCCCGATCGCCTGGGCATAGGCATAGATGATGGTCGGCCCGCAAAAGACGAATCCGCGTGCCTTGAGCGCCTTTGAGAGCTTCTGGCTCATCGGGCTCTCGGTCGGCGCTTCGGCGATGCTCTTGATGGCGTTCTGCAACGGCCGGCCATCGACATGGGACCACACGAACGCCGAAAAGCCGCCCGGCTCCTTCTCCATGATCTCGAGATAGGCGCGCGCGTTCTTCACCGCCCCCTCGATCTTGCCCCTGTGACGGATGATCCCCGCATTGGCAAGCAGCTTCTCGACCTTCTTGTCGGTATAGCGTGCGATCTTTTCAGGGTTGAACCCGTCAAAGGCTTCGCGAAAGGCCTGGCGCTTACGCAGGATCGTGATCCAGGAAAGCCCCGCCTGAAACCCATCGAGAATGAGCTTCTCATAGAGCGCCCGATGATCGAACTCCGGCACGCCCCATTCATCATCGTGATAGGAGACATAGAGCGGATCATGGCCCGGCCACGGGCAGCGTTCGGTCGCGCTCATGTGTTGTCGCTGAAGCACACGGCTTCGATCTTGTTGCCGTCGGGATCGCGCGCGAAGGCGGCGTAATAGTCGGGCGCATAGTCTTCCCGGATTCCCGGCCGCCCCTCATCCGTGCCGCCCGCCGCCAGTGCCGCGGCATGGAAGGCATCGACCGCCGCGCGGGAGGGCGCCTGAAAGCAGATATGCACCCCGTTGCCCGCGCTTGCCGGCCTGCCATTGAAGGGAAGGCCGATCCAGAATTCAGGATGAAGATTGCCATAGCCGATGGCGACATTCTCGACCGTCATGGCGCGGCCGATGCCCAGCGTTGCGAGCACGGGGTCGTAAAAGGCGGCCGCCTGGGCGACATTGCTGACGCCGATGGAGACATGATTGATCATGAAGAACGCTCCTTGCTGAGGAGTAGCGGATAATCCGGGGCAGAGACCATGGCGGGCACATCGCCCGCAAGCACGGGGCGCTCGAGCGCAAGCCGGTCGATCCTGACAAGCGCAAGGCCCGCGCCGTCAAGGGCGCTCATCATCGTGCCGACCTCGCTGCCATCCTGCATGAGCGGCGTGCCAAAAGGGGGAAGCGCGGCCTCGGCCCTCACGCGCAGGACCCGCCGCCGCGCCGTGCCGCGATGCTTCATGCGCGCGGTCAACTCCTGCCCCACATAGCAGCCCTTTTTGAAGTCGACCCCGTGCAGCTCTTCGGCATTGCCCTCCAGCAGGAAGGTTTCTTCGGGCGCAAAATCCATGGCGCCTTCTGGTACGCCAAGCCCGATGCGATGCCGGTGATAATCGCTCTCGCTCGCTGTTGTGGTGCCCAGGGCCACGGGCGCAAGAAGCCGAAAGCCGAGTGCGGGGTGGCGCGGATCGGGAAAGGCGGTTTCGCCAGATTGGGGCTGCGGCGTCTCACCCCAGGCTGCCATGACGCACCAATCGGTGAGGGCGATAGCAACCTTGGCCCTCAGGCGATAGGCAAGGAGCCGCGCGATGAGCGCCTCCGCGCGCGCCCTTTCGCAATCGATGAGAAAACCGTCATCATGCGCGGCGAGGATGAAATCGAAGAGATACTTTCCTTGCGGGGTCAAAAGCGCGGCATAAAGGGGCGCGCCAGCGGCCTTGGCGATGTCGTTGGTGATGAGCCCTTGCAGGAAGCCTGCCGCATCCGCCCCGGCGACGGAGACGACGGCGCGCGAGGGGAGAAGAGTAAGCATCGGGGGAGGGGGCATGGTCCGCTTTCAAGGCACAGTTAAGAATTGTAGGGCCGATCGGCAGGCTGGCAAAGACCACCCCCGGCCCTTATAAGCGCTTCCGATGCGGATTTTGTTTGTAACGTCCACCCGAATAGGAGACGCGGTCCTCTCGACCGGTCTCATGGATCATTTGGTGAAGGCCCATCCGGGTTGCCGGATCACGGTCGCCTGCGGTCCCGCTGCCGCGCCGCTTTTCGCCGAAGCGCCGTTCATCGACCGCGTCATCGTCATGCAAAAGCGCCGCCGCTCCGGTCATTGGGTCGACCTCTGGCGCCAGACGATATTCACCCGCTGGGACAAGACGGTCGACCTGCGCGGTTCGGCCCTCACTTGGCTCTTGCGCACGAATAGACACATCGTGGCGGGAAAGGGCAACGGTAAGGAACACCGCCTCGTGCAGCTTGGCAGGGCCATGGGGCTTGCCGAGCCGCCATTGCCCCGCATCGTCGTGTCGGAGGCAACCCGGGCCAAGGCACGAACGCTGATGGCGGGAAGCCAGCCCATCATCGCGCTGGGCCCGACCGCCAACTGGTGGGGCAAGCAATGGCCGGCCGAGCGTTTTGCATCGGCCATCGCCCGCCTCACCGGCCGCACAGGTCCCCTTGCTGGCGCGCGGATCGCCGTCTTTGGCGCCCCAAGCGAGCGCGCCATGGCCGAGCCCTTGTTGGGCGCGATGCCGAAGGATTTGACTATTGACCTGATCGGCAAGGTTTCGCTGCTCGAGGCCTTTGCCTGTCTCGAGCGCGCCACGCTCTTTCTTGGCAACGATTCCGGTCTCATGCACCTGGCGGCGGCCGCTGGCGTGCCGACGGCGGGGCTGTTCGGGCCAAGCCCGGAAGCGGTCTACGCGCCCTTCGGACCCAGATGCATCGCGGTGCGGGGCCCAAGGACCTATGAGGAGATCGTCCGCGCGCCCGATTTCGATCATCTGGCGCCGCGCTCCTACATGCTCGACCTCTCTGTCGATAGGGTCGTGGAGGCGGTAACGGCGCTCGTGGCGCCGCCCTCGGCCCCCGCCCCGCCGCCGGAGGCTTCGGCGCCGGCCGAGACCTCAAAGGCAGAGGCTCCGCAATGAAAGTGCTGCACGCCATGGCGGGCGCCCCCGTGGGCGGCGCCGAGAACATTTTCCTTGAGGACGTGCTGGCGCTCGATGATGCGGGCGTAAGCCAGGCGGTCCTCACCCGCGCCAACAATGATTTCCGCCTGGCGCAGTTCCGCGCACGCGGTATCGCGACCGTGACGGCGGGTTTCTCATCTCTGTGGCGCTGGCCCACGAGTGCTGCGCTTGGCCGGCTGAGCCGGTCCTTTGACCCCGATATCGCACAATACTGGATGGGCCGGGCTGGCACCTATGCAAGGCGGGGCAGGGCCGTCAATGTCGGCTGGTACGGCGGCTATTATCAGCCGAGCCGCTTTGCCAATTGCGACTACCATGTGGGCCTGACGAAGGACATCGTCCGGCACATCATTGAAAAGGGCGTTCCGAAGGAGCGCACGGCGCTCATCCACACCTATGCCGAATACAAGCTGGCCGAGCCCGTATCGCGTGCCGAACTGGCGACGCCGCAGGACGCGCCGGTGCTGCTCAGCCTTGCCCGCCTGCATTGGAAGAAGGGCCTCGACGTGCTCTTGAAGGCTGCGGCGCGCGTTCCAGGCGTCTATGTGTGGATTGCGGGCGACGGACCGCTGAGGGATGAGCTTCAAAAACTGGCTCACGAGCTGGGCGTTGCATCGCGGGTGCGCTTTCTGGGCTGGCGCGACGATCGCTTCCGCCTGCTCGCGGCCTGCGATGTCTGTGTCTTCCCCTCGCGCTATGAGCCCTTCGGCACCGTCACCGTCGATGCCTGGGCCTCGGGAAAGCCGCTGATTGCCGCAGATGCGCAAGGCCCCGCCGCCTATGTCCTGAACGAAGTGAACGGTATGCTGGTGCCAAAGGATGATGTCGGCGCGCTGACATCGGCGATCAACAACGTTCTGGAAAAGCCGGCGCTGCGTGAGAGCATTGTGGCTGGCGGCCGCGCCGCCTATGAGGCAGGCTTTACCAAGGCCGCGTTCCAGCGCAACTCGCTTGCCTTCTATGAGCGCATTCTGGAGGAACGTAAAATTCGCGCATGAGCGACATCGATCTCCTTCTCAAGAACGGCGAGGTCGTCACGCCCTGGGGCATCCAGAGCCTCGACATCGCTGTCAAGGATGGCCGCATCACCGCTCTTGGAAAATTCAAAGGCGCCGCTGCGCGCGAGGTTTTTGATGCGGCGCATCTCCATGTGCTGCCGGGCGTCATCGACAGTCAGGTGCATTTCCGCGAGCCGGGTGCAACGCACAAGGAAGACCTTGAAACGGGTGGCCGCGCCGCCGTGCTGGGCGGCGTCACCGCGGTGTTCGAGATGCCCAATACCGACCCGCCGACAACGAACGCGGAGGCGCTTGCCGACAAGCTTGCCCGGGCAAGGGGCCGCATGCATTGCAACCACGCCTTCTATGTGGGAGCAACGCCGGAGAATGCCGAAGCCCTCGCGGCGCTCGAAATGCTTGAAGGCTGCGCGGGCGTCAAGATGTTCATGGGCAGCTCGACCGGCTCCCTTCTCGTCGCGGATGATGAGCACGTGGCGCGTGTGCTGCGCTCGGGACGCCGCCGCATGGCCGTGCATGCCGAGGACGAGGCGCGCCTGAAGGATCGCAAGGCCCTCGCGATTAAGGGCGATCCGCGCACCCATCCCGTCTGGCGGGATGCGGAGGCGGCCTTGCGCGCCTCGCAGCGCCTCATCGCCCTTGCAAGGGTGGCCGGGCGCCTCGTGCATGTCCTGCACGTTTCGACGGCCGAGGAGATGGCATTTCTGGGTGCCAACAAGGACCTCGCCACGATCGAGACGACGGTCAACCACCTCACCCTCGTGGCACCGGACTGCTATGAGCGCCTCGGCACCTACGCCCAGATGAACCCGCCCGTGCGCGACGCGCGCCACCGCGAGGCGATCTGGGACGCGATCCGCAACGGCACGGTGGACGTGATCGGCTCTGACCACGCGCCACACACGCGCGAGGAAAAGGATAAGGTGTATCCTGCAACGCCTTCGGGCATGCCCGGCGTGCAGACGCTGGTGCCGGTGATGCTTGATCACGTGAACAAGGGCAGGCTGACCTTGGAGCGCTTTGCCGATCTGACCGCGCATGGCCCCCAGCGCGTCTTTGGGCTGATGGGTAAGGGCCGCATCGCGATCGGCTATGATGCCGACTTCACGCTCATCGATCTGAAGGCCGAGCGCGAGATCAAGAACGATTGGATTGCAAGTCGCTGCGCCTGGACGCCGTTTGATGGCATGCAGGTCAAGGGCTGGCCCAAGGCGACGATCATCGCCGGCCGGGTCATCATGCGCGAGGACGCCATCATCGAAGAGGGCGCGGTCGGCCGCCCCTTGCGCTTCCAGTCTACGCTGACATCTGCTTAGTGCAGTGTCAGTTCCCCGTCGCGCAATTTGAGCTCCGACGCAGAAAGAAGCGCCTTGGACGCGACACGCACCGAATGCAGCTTGCCCTCGAGCTTCGCGGTCCAGAACACGAGGAACTTGTTGAGCACCGGAAAGCGCGGCGCGATGTCGAACTCCTGCCACACATAGCTTTGCAGGAGAGAGGGGTGATCGGGCAGGTGGTAAAGGATCTCCGCGGTCGTCAGGCTATAGCCGCGCAGCATCAACTCGAGTTCTCGCGATTCACGTCTTGGCATGGAACTAACGCCTACCTCCTTAAGTCTGACTGGCTCCTTTTCCTGCCTCTCTCAACCAATCCCCGATGCACCAAGATGGTGGCGGCTGTTTCCGGTTTCGCCGCCTTGCCTGAGAAAGCCTAGGCACAAACGGGCGAACTTGTCGATTCGGTGACACCGTCCCTTGCTTGACCCGCGCAGTGAATTGCGTTCGTGTGTCGCGTGAAAAACACGGGGGGACAGGAGGGAGAGGCAAGGCATGGGTGGCGCGCGCTTTCGGGCGATCATGGTTTCCAAGGTGGAAACGGGCCAAGAGGCCAAACTGACTGATCTGTCCACGGATGATTTGATGGATGGCGACGTCGTCGTCGGGGTCAGTCATTCGACCGTGAACTATAAGGATGGCTTGGCGCTGACGGGCAAGGCGCCGGTCGTGCGCCGCTGGCCGATGATCCCGGGTATCGACTTCGCGGGTGTCGTTGAAGCCTCCGCCGACACAAGGTGGCAGCCGGGCGACCGGGTGCTGCTGAATGGTTACGGCCTCGGTGAAACGCATTTTGGCGGCTATGCGCAAAAGGCGCGCGTGAAGGGTGAGTGGCTGGTACCCATCCCCAGCAATCTCGGCGCGGCCGAAGCGATGGCGATCGGGACGGCGGGCTATACGGCGATGCTGGCCGTCCTTGCGCTCGAGGCGCATGCGGTCTTACCCGTGAGTGGGCCGGTGCTCGTCACAGGTGCTGCGGGCGGTGTTGGCAGTGTTGCGATCGCGCTCCTTTCCCGCCTTGGCTACCGAGTGATTGCGGCGACAGGCCGCCGTAATGAGGAGGCCTATCTGAAAGAATTGGGCGCGGCGGAAATCATCGACCGGGCGGAGCTGAGCGGCGATGTCCGCCCCCTCGCCAAGGAGCGCTGGTCGGGCGCCATCGACAGCGTGGGTTCAAGGACGCTGGCGAATGTTCTTGCCGGCACAGCCTATGGCGGCACGGTCGCTGCCTGCGGTCTGGCGCAAGGGCTTGATCTGCCGGGCTCGGTCGCCCCGTTCATCCTGCGCGGCGTGACGCTTGCAGGTATCGACAGCGTCATGGCCCCGATGCCAAGGCGCCTGAAGGCCTGGGAACGCTTGGCCACGGATCTGGACCTGGGCAAACTTGCGGCCATGACGCGCACGATCCCCCTTGCGGGTGTCCTTGACGCCGCTCCCGAAATACTGGCCGGGCAGGTGCGCGGGCGTCTGGTGGTTGACGTGACCGCTTGAATCGGGCTTGAGGAAGGGACGATTGGCTCGCTCGCGTCAAGGTTATCGCCGCGAAGGGCTTTATTTGCCGCGTCCGATCGCGTCAGTGGTAGAGGACGAGGCGGCCGGCCGGCAAGGAAAGCCGGAAGGACGGAGTTGGGCGGCGGGATTGCATGCAAGAGTGGCTGATACTCATCGCGAGCGGCATGGTGATCGGCGTGCTCGTGGCCGCTCCCATCGGTCCTGTTAACCTCATTTGCATCAGGCGGACGCTCGCCTATGGCACGCTGAACGGATTTGTCTCGGGCCTTGGCGCAGCGCTCGGGGACGGATTTTTCGCGGCTGTCACGGCCTATGGCCTCACCGCCGTCGCCCAGATGATTGAGGGCTATAGCGGCGGCCTTCAATTGGCGGGCGGCTTCATTCTCGTCGGCTTTGGCCTGCAGACTTTTTTTGCCGCGCCCGTCGTTGCCAATCTGCGCATAAACAATGGCGAGATCGAAAAGGTCCGCCGCACCAACCTTGTCACGGCGATGGCCTCGACCTTTGCGCTCACCATTACGAACCCGGCAACCTTGATCGGCTTTGCGGCGCTGTTTACGGGACTGGGTTCGGTCGCCGGCGCCGACGGCAGCATCATGGCCGCGGGCGTCCTTGTGGGCTCGGTGATCCTCGGCTCATCGGGCTGGTGGCTGGTCCTTTGCACATTCACGGGGCTCTTTCACGGCCAGCTCACCGAGACGCGGATGCGGATCATCAACCAGGGGTCAGGCCTCTTCATCGGTGCCTTTGGGTTCGTCGTCCTCGCCCACCTCATTCTCGACCGTTGGCTGCATATCAAGCTTTGAGGGCGCGAGCGTGAATTCGCCTTTGCGCACGCGGGCCGGAAGCGCGTCGCACAGTCGCGCGACCTCCTCCTGCCCGTGAAGGTCGATCATGTCGCTGAGTGCAGCGAAGATTGCGGTCGTCGCGATGGCCTCCGGCGAAACGCCGCGTGCAAGCGCCGCCGCCCAGGCATCGAGCAGAAGGGAAAGCGCGATCCGCTTTTCCTCGGCCTCGCCAAGGGCTCTCCCTTCTTCGTCCATGTTATCGGCTTCCTGCTGTGAGTTGTGTGAGGCGCAAGATTGTCTCCTCGGCCTCCCTTACCATGTTCTGAATGATGGTGGCGCAAGGCAGCACCGCGTGAATGCCGCCGGCGCCCTGGCCCATGGCAAAGCAGGACCGGTCGCGATCGAGCCCCTCGGTCTGCCCGCCAATGCCGCCCATCACGCCAGCCTGAGCCGACACGATCGCTTGGGTGGGAAACTTCTGGATGTCCTGGGGCCGGCTTTCCCAATCCTTCACGTAAGGATTGTTGAAGACCCGCATCGGTTTGCCGGAATAGCAGCGCGTGACGATCGTGTCTTCATCGCGCGCATCGACGACGACCTGCTTGTACATCGCGCCTGCATGCGCCTCGGTTGACGCGATGAAGCGCGTGCCGACCCACACGCCTTGCGCGCCGAGCGCGAGCGCCGCGGCCATCCCGCGGCCATCGACGATGGCGCCGGCGGCGATGACGGGAATTTTCACGGCATCCACCGCTTGCGGCACGATGGCCATCGCGGCGACGCGGCCCGTGTGCCCGCCCGCTTCGGTTCCCTGAGCGACGACCGCATCGAGCCCGCCCGCCTCGGCCGCCTTCACATGCTTCACGGTGCCCGCGATATTCATCACCTTGAGCCCGGCGTCGTGGAACTTCTTGACGAGATGCGGCGCTGGCACGCCAAGCCCGGAAATGAAGGCCGAGGCGCCTTCCTCGATGATGATGTCGGCCGACTGCTCGAGCGATTCAGGCATCGCCGCAAGCAGGTCCACTCCGAAAGGCCGTTTCGTCAACGCGCGCACCTTGCGCATCTCGGCGCGAATTTCCTCGGGCCGCCGTCCCGCCATGCCGAGTGTGCCGAACCCGCCCGCTTCTGATACCGCGGCGCAAACCTCCGCATAGGAAACGCCGCCCATGCCCGCAAGCATGATGGGATAATCGATACCGAGCAGATCGCACAGGCGAGTCCTGATGGTCATGGTGGCTTCCTCTAAAGTTGGTATTGTTGTTGGCAACTTTGCAGGCCGGACATGTGCTTTCAACAGGCTTGGTTGCGACCTCGTCCTGTGCTTACGTTACGGTATAAGAACAGGAGGAGAGAAACGATGAGGAAGCGGGGCTGGATTCTGGCCGTCTCGATCTTGGGTGCGTTTGTATCGCAAGGCGCGATGGCCGCGGCCGAGAAGGACGGTCCTCCGTATACGGAGGCAGAGTTCTTCGCGCTGGCGGGAAACCGTGTCAGCACTGTATCCAATGAGCGGCTTGAGGATTGGTGGTCGCGACAGCCGGCCTATTTGAAGACGCGCATCCTCAGCAACGAGACGGCCTATTGGTGGCCGATCATTCTTTGCAATTATCTCGGCTTTGATGAGCAGCAGAAATCGAGTGCCTCGACCCTTATCAAATGCGAGACCGATCGCCATGAAGCCTCTCAGCGTGCCGAGGCGTGGTGGACGCCCGACGGCCGCTTCATTGGGCCTAGTGAAGAGTGCCTTGCGCGCGGCAAGCGCGATCTGAACGGCACACCCATTTGCGACTGACCCACCGCCTCAGGCATAGCGGTTTTTGGCCTCGATCGTAAGACCCGCCGCCACGGAGAGAAAGTCGTCGCCGCGTGCGACGCGCGCGCCCGGGCAGAGCGCCTGGATCGCCGCGCGCACCACCGGCAGACGGCTCGTTCCGCCCGTGAGAAATAGGCTCGATAGCGAAGAGGATTCAACGCCCGCCTGACGAAGACACTCCTGAACACAGGATTGAAGTCGCCTCAGATCGCGGTCGATGGCGCCATGGAGCAGCCCTTCGCTCGCCGCGGCATGCAGGCCAGCCTCGAGCGGCGAAAGATCGATCTGGGTCTCAGGCTCCATGCTGAGCGCGATCTTTGCCCGCTCGGCGGCGAACGCGATGCGATGCCCAAGGTGCCGCGTCAATGTCTCAACGAGCCTTCCCACCTTTCCCGGCTCGGCAGCGTCTCGCAGGAGTTCGCGGGCCTCGCGAACACTGCGCGGCTGATAGCAGAAATGGATCGTCGGCCACCATGCGAGATCGGCATAGACTTGGCGCGGCATCGGCAGGCTCTTGGTCTTCAGGAGTGTGCCAAGCCCCAGCAGAGGCATGACGGCGGCAAGGCTGAGGTCGCGATCAAAATCTGTGCCGCCGACGCGCACGCCGGTATTGCCAAGGATGTCCTCGGTGCGATCGGCACGACGTCGCCGGCGAGGACCGATGCGCAGGACCGAGAAATCTGCTGTGCCGCCGCCGAGATCGGCGATGAGAACGATCTCCTCATCGTTGATTTCACGCTCATAGTGATAGGCCGCGGCGACGGGCTCATAGGTGAAGGAAATTTCCTGGAAGCCGACGCGGCGCGCCACCGCCGCGAGGCGCTCCTCCGCCAGCTTGTTGGCCCCATCATCGCCGTCGGCAAAGCGAACCGGCCTGCCATGGACGACGGCATCGATCGGCGCCCCAAGCCGCTCTTCGGCCTTGAGTTTGAGATGCCGCACGAACATGGCAACGACGTCCATCAGGACGAGCCGTCTATTGCCCAGCATCGTGTATTCTCGCATGAGCGAGGTGCCAAGGATGCTCTTCAGCGCCCGCATGAAGCGCCCGTCCTCGCCACGCGTATAGGCATCGATCGCGGCCGTCCCATAGAGCGCGGCATGGTCCGCCTGGGCATCGAAGAACAGGGCCGAAGGAATGAGCGGCCGTTCGCCTTCAAGGGGCACAAGCAGGGGCTCACCCCGCTCGACAATGCCAATGGCAGAATTGCTGGTTCCAAAATCCAGTCCGGCGGCGTGCATGATCTGACCCTGATCCAAAGCGGGGAAGGAGGGGCAGCCAACTACACAGGCTTTGAGGGACTTGCTAGTCTGTTTGTTGGCGGCTAAGCTACGCACGCCGATAAGCCGTAGCTGGAAACAGCTGCGGCTTTTTCCGTCTGCGGATCATCCGCAGACGGAAGAACGTACAGTATTTCTAGAATACCGCGTAGCCGCCATCGATCAGGAACGTATCGCCCGTATGGAACGCGGATGCGTTGCTCGAGAGATAGACGGCGATGCCGCCGAAATCCTCTGGCTGGCCCCACCGGCGCATGGGCACGCGCGGGATCACCTTTTCGGCGAATTGCGGCGCTGCCTGCGCGCCCGCCGTCATGTCGGTCGCGATCCAGCCGGGCAGGATCGCGTTCGCGCGAATGCCATACCGCGCATATTCGACCGCGACACCCTTCATGATGGAGATGACGGCACCCTTCGTTGCCGCATAATGTTCGTTGCGTGCCGCGCCCTCGATGCCGGCCAGCGAGGCGACGACGATGAGCGAGCCCCCCGGATCGCCCTTGACCGCCCGCGCCTGCATGTGACGGCAGGCTTCCTGCAGCGTGAAGAAAACGCCGTCGAGATTGACCGCGAGCACCTGGCGATATTGCTCCGGCGTGATATCGACGAAGGAGCGGGCCGAATTCCCGATACCCGCATTGGCAAAAACGGCATCGATCCGGCCCATCTTGGCGACCGCGTCCGCCATGCCGGCCTGTACCGCCGCCTGTGAGGAGACATCGACCTTGGCGGTCATCACACGGCCGCCATGCGCCTTCAGCGTCGCGGCCGCCGCGTCGTTCTTCCCCGCGTTCGTGCCCCAGATCACGACATCGGCGCCGGCCGCGGCGACGGCATCCGCCATCCCCAGCCCGATGCCGCCATTACCCCCGGTGACAAGAACCGTCTTGCCGGAAAGATCGAAGGGTTTATAGGCCATGCGTTTCCCCTTTTTTTGTTGCGGATGGTGTGACACCGCACGATGCACCGCGGGCGCGGCCTATCGCAAGAGGCCGCGGCTTTTCAGGATCACCCGGCGCGTCGCGTCCCAAAGCGCAAAGCGGTCGAGATCGCGCATATGCGCCCAAACGGTTTCGGCCACGTCATCCCCCGGTTTTGCCTCGCCGCCCGTCCAGCGTGCGGCAAAGTCGAGCAGCGTATAGTGGTGGCGGGGCCGGCCCTCCTCATCGGGGATGATGGCATCGACCACATCGGCGAGCCCCTCGATTGCGATGGAGACATGGGTCTCTTCTCTGACCTCCCGGTGCAGTGCCTCCCGCACGGTTTCGCCCAATTCCTGGGCACCGCCTGGGATACTCCACTCATTCGCGCGGGGCGGATTTCCCCGCCGCACGAGCAGCACGTGATCGCCACGCCAAATGACCGCGCCGACGGCAAGGATGGGTCGCTGGGGATATTCGCGTGCCATGACGCAACATATATGCTATGAGAGTGCGGGACATCGCCGTATCTGGGCAAACCGCCGGCGATTTCGTAAAATAATGCTCCCAGCCTGGCGGACGCGCCGATGGTTCCCAAAAAGGCCAGACCGCGCGGCAGGGGGGGCAGCCTGTCGGAAGCTATGGGAACCGAGCTTTACCTCCTGATCATCCTTGTCCTCATTCTCGCCAACGGCCTTTTTGCCTTGGCCGAGATGGCAGTGATTGCCTCGCGCCGGGGCAGGCTGCGCGCGATGGCGCGGCGCGACAAGGGCGCGAAGGCGGCTTTGAGCCTTGCGGAACACCCCAGCCGTTTCCTGTCGACCATTCAGGTCGGAATCAACCTGTTTGGGATTCTGGCCGGCGCCTTTGGCGGGGCGACCCTTGCGGAGGATCTGGCGGTATGGCTGAAGGGTGCGGGCGTGCCGGCCAACTACGCGTACTTCCTGGCCTTCAGCATTGTCGTCGCCCCGATTTGGTACCTCCAGCTCATTCTGGGCGAGTTGGTGCCAAAGCGCCTCGCGATCGCGAACCCAGAGCGCATCGCCGCGCGCACGGCCGGAGCGATGATCTGGATCTCTCGCTTGCTGTCGCCTTTTGTCGCGGTCGTGAACGGCTCAAGCACGCTCGTGCTGCGCCTGATGGGCGTGAGGTCGACGGACATTGCGAAGGTGACCGAAGAGGAGATCCGCCATCTCGTTCAGGAGGGGGCGGAGGAGGGCGCGATTCTCTCGGTCGAGCGCGACATGGTCAACCGCGTCTTCCGCCTCGGCGACAAGACGGTGGACGAAGTGATGACGCCGCGCCCCCAGATGGTGGCGCTCAACGCCGATGACCCGACAGAGGAAAATCTGCGCCGGATGCGCGAGACGAATTTTTCCCGCTATCCCGTGACCAAGGGCGAGGGGGATGAATGGATCGGCATCCTGCGCGCCAAGGACCTCGCCTTCCTGGTGGGGGATGGCAAGCAGGTCAATCTTTTTGGCACCTTGCGCCCGCCGCTCTTCGTGCCCGACACCACGCCCGCCTTGAGCATGCTCGACCAGTTCAAGAAGGCGGGCATTCACATGGCGCTCGTCGTTGATGAGTATGGCGAGGTGCGCGGCCTCGTCACGCCGGCCGACATCATGGAGGCGATCGTGGGAGAAATGGCCGCGACGCCCGGCAGCGCCGCGTCCTCGATCATGCGCCGGGCCGATGGGTCCTGGCTTGTGGACGCGCTCATGGCAGCCGATGAGCTGAAGGAGCCGCTGGGCCTTGCCGAACTCCCCGGCGAGGCGGAGCACGACTACAACACGGTCGCGGGTCTCATGCTTGCGCAGTTGGAGCGAATACCGCGCGAGGGCGACAGCTTTGATTGGCAGAATTATCGCTTTGAGGTCATCGACATGGATGGGCGCAGGGTGGATAAGGTCCTCATCTCGCCCCTCGCCAAGGCCGAAGAGCACGAAACGGCATAGACCTGAGGCGTCGCCCATGCTAGGGCCGTCGCCTCGCGAGATGAATTCAGGCGGAGTGGGGCGATGCGTTCACGTTTGGCTTTGGCGCTTGTGGTGGCTCTGGGGGCGGGGGCTTCTGGGTGCAGCTTCTTCGAATCGAACGAACCCAAGGGAGAAATCAAAGTGACCAACACCGCCGCCTTGAGCGCCACCAGCAACCAGGCCTTCCTTGCCGCCAATGCGCAAAAGCCGGGCGTCATCACCACGGCAAGCGGCCTTCAGTACCGTGCGATCACCGAAGGCACGGGCGAGATGCCCGGCCCGACGAGCACGGTCACGGTGCACTATAAAGGCGCCCTGATCGACGGCCGTGAATTCGATTCCTCCATTGGCGGCGCGCCGATTTCCTTCCCCCTTGATCGCGTCATCAAGGGCTGGACCGAGGGGCTTCAGCTGATGCGTGAGGGCGGCAAGGCCGAGCTCGTCATTCCCTCGAGCCTTGGCTATGGCGCCCGCGGCGCCGGCGCGTCGATACCGCCCAACCAGACCCTCGTCTTCGAGGTCGAACTCCTCGACGTTCAGTAAATTCGCGTCGCGCGGGGGCTCGAACGGGCCGGGCCTCCCTTGTTAAATGTTGCGCCGCACACTAATCTGTCCCACTGGGGGACGGCATACCGGCTGTTAACCTTGTGATGCACAAGGATAAAGGCGGGGTGGTGGCTGTTCAGCCGCCGTTCAGATGTTGCGGTGCAAAAGCAAACAGCATCAATCAGGTAAGAACCCAGGCCCATGTCTCTGCGTTCGCTTTTTGCGTTGGCCCTTGTAGCCGCCGCCCTCAGTCTTGTGTGGTTTGCACAAAATCAGACCATTCCCGCGCCAGCGTGGAACGACCGGGTCAAGGGCATGTCCTACAACCCCAGCGGCATCTATAGCTCCGAAGCGCTCACCGCGATTTCCGAAGACCGTATTCGCACTGACCTTGAGCAATTGTCTCAATGGACGGATCGCGTCCGCACCTATTCGGTCTCGAACGGCCTGGACCGCGTGCCGGTCGTCGCTGCGCATCTGGGCATGAAGGTTTCGCTCGGCATCTGGCTCAACGGTGACCGTAAGCGCAATGCGCAGGAGATCGATGAGGCGATCCGCGTGATTCGCCAGAACCCCTATGTGATCGACCGCGTCTTTGTCGGCAACGAAGCGGTCCTGCGCGGCGAATTGAGCGCGGAGGAAGTGGGCGCCTATATGCGCCAGATCAAGCGCGTCGTGCGCCGCGTCCACGTGAGCACGGGTGAGCCCTGGAATGTCTGGCTCGCGAATCCCAAGCTCGCGGAGGAGGCCGACTTCATCGGCGCGCACATGCTCCCTTATTGGGAGGGCGTCTCGCTGAAACAGTCGATCGACCACATCTATACCAAGATGGCAGAGTTGGCCGCGCGTTTCCCGGGCAAGCCCATCGTCATCGGCGAAGCCGGCTGGCCCTCGGAAGGCCGCATTCGCAAGGGCTCCGTGCCGACCCCGCCCAACCAAGCCGCCTTCTTCCGCCGTTTCGTCGCGGCGGCCGAGAGCGCGGATTGGGACTACTACATGATCGAAGCCTATGATCAGCCCTGGAAGATGGAAAGCGAAGGCGCGGTCGGCGCCTATTGGGGCACGCTCGATGCGGATGGGCGCCTCAAGTGGTCGCGTGACGCAGAGATCACGGCACTGCCCAACTGGTCGACGCTGGCGCTTGCATCCATCATCGTGCTGCTCGTGGGCGGCGCCGTTTTGCTGGCGCTCAACCCGCATGTGAGCCTCATGGGACAGATCTTCCTTGCAGGCCTTGTGGGGACGATCGGGGCAAGCCTCGTTGCCATCATCCACGGCGCCGCGCTCGAATATGCCAGCACCTGGACCTATGTGATCTTCATCGCGATCCTGCCGGTCGCCGCCCTTGCCATCGCGGTGATGGTGTCCGAGGCGATCGAGATGGCGCATGCGCTGTGGCGCACGCAAAGCTCTCGCCGCGCATTGCCGCGCGGCGGCGTCTACCACCCGAAAGTGTCGATCCACGTCCCCTGCTACAATGAGCCGCCCGCGATGGTGATCGAGACGCTGAACGCGCTCGCCCGGCTCGACTATCCCGAATTCGAGGTCATTCTCCTCGACAACAACACGAAGGACCCTTCCGTCTGGCGTCCGGTTGAAGACCACTGCGCGGCGCTGGGTCCAAGGTTCCGCTTTTTCCACCTCGATAATGTCAAGGGCTTCAAGGCGGGCGCGCTGAACGAAGCGCTTGCGCGCACCGCGCATGACGCCGAGATCGTCGCCGTAATCGACAGCGACTATGTGGTCGACCCCGATTGGCTCTCTCAGGCCATTCCCTATTTCTTCGAAGAGAGTGTCGCGCTCGTTCAGGCACCACAGGATTATCGCGATGGCGCGGAGAACGCCTTCAAGACCATGTGCTATCAGGAGTACACGGGCTTTTTCCGCATCGGCATGGTGGAGCGCGATGAAGCCAATGCGATCATCCAGCATGGCACCATGACGATGATGAGGAAGAACGTCTTGGCTGGCCTTGGCGGCTGGGCGCCTTGGTGCATCACGGAGGATTCCGAGCTGGGACTGCGCGTCTTCGAGGCTGGCTATGAAGCGGTCTACATCAACCGCAGCCTCGGGCGCGGCGTGATGCCCGACACGCTCGCCGCCTTCAAGAGCCAGCGTCATCGCTGGGCCTATGGCGCAATGCAGATTCTGAAGCGCCACGCGGGCGAGCTCTTCCTCGGCCAGGGAACCAAGCTCACCCTGGCACAGCGTTATCACTTCGTTTCAGGCTGGCTTCCCTGGATTGCCGACGCGCTTGCGGTCATTTTCGTGGGCGGTGCGCTTCTTTGGACGGTTCTGATGACCATCGCGCCCAAATATTTCGACCTGCCCATGGCTTCGCTGGCGACGATCGCGATCGGCCTCTTCATGATCAAGACCGTGAAGACGCTCGTCCTTTATCCCGTGCGCGTCTCGCCGCATCTGGGTGACGCGGTCAGGGCCTCGATTGCGGGGCTCGCGCTCTCCCACACGGTGGGAAAGGCCGTGCTCTCGGGCCTGTTCACCTCCAGCTCGCCCTTTCTGCGCACGCCCAAGATGGAAGACGGTGCGCGGCTGAAGCAGGTCTTCGCGGTCGCCTCCGAGGAGATCGTGATCCTCCTTGCGCTCATCGCCGCGGCCATCGCGACGGCCTTGAGCTGGGGGCTCGATGAACCCGTCGCGGTCGTCTGGATCGTGATGCTGGCTGTGCAGGCCTTGCCCTATATGGCCACGCTGGTGATGGCGATCGTGAGCGCGGTGCCAGCGGGTATTCCCGTTCAGCTTGCCGTCAAGCAGGCGGATGCAAGCCTTCCCGCCGCGACGCCGGCGAAGGTGTAGGCTCAGGGAGCGAGGACCTTGCCCGGGTTCATGATGCCGTGGGGGTCGAGCGCGCGCTTGACCGCCCGCATCATGTCCATCGCGACGGCGGATTTATAGCGCAGGATCTCGCCCGCCTTCATCTGTCCAAGCCCGTGCTCCGCGCTGATCGAGCCGCCAAGTGCATGCGCGATGTCGTGCACGATCCGCCCGATGCGCGGGCCTTCTGCGAGGAATGCCTCTCGCGCAAGCCCAACCGGCTGGCTGAGATTGAAATGCACATTGCCATCCCCCGCATGGCCGAACGCGACGACGCGCACACCAGGAATCGCGGCCTCGACCGCCGCGCTCGCCTCGGCAAGGAAGGCGGGAATGGCGCGAACCGGCACGCTGATATCGTGCTTCAGCGAGCCGCCTTCGAACTTTTGCGCTTCCGACATGGCTTCGCGCAGGCGCCAGATGCCCGCGCGCTGCGCCTCGCTTTCAGCGATCGCGGCATCCAGCACCATCCCCTCGTCGCTCGCCGATGAAAGCGTGCGCTCAAGCGCCGCGCGGGCGGACAGATCCTGCGCGAAGGAGGACACCTCGATGAGCACGCTCCAGGCATGGCGTTGGGCAAGGGGCGCGCGCGTGCCTGGAATATGCCGCGTGACGAAATCGAGGCCCAAGGCCGGCATCAGCTCGTACGCCGTCACCGCCCCGCCGGTCTCCCCCTGCAGCCGGGTGAGAAGTTCGATCGCCGCCGCCGGGTCCTTGAGCGCGACAAAGGCGGTCTCAAGCTGTCGCGGCCGCGGGTAAAGCGCGAGCACGGCGGCGGTAATGACGCCAAGCGTTCCCTCCGCGCCGATGAAAAGCTGTTTGAGGTCATAGCCCGTATTGTCTTTACGCAACGAGCGCAGACCCTCCCAGATGCGCCCGTCCGGCAGCACCGCCTCCAGCCCCAGCACCAGCGCCCGCGCATTGCCATAGCGCAGCACCTGCGTGCCGCCTGCATTGGTTGAGATGACGCCGCCGATCATGGCCGATCCCTCCGAGGCAAGGCTCAAGGGAAAGAGCCGCCCCGCCTCTGCCGCAACGGCCTGCGCGCGGGCGAGTGTCACCCCCGCTTCAAGCGTCATCGTGTTGTTGAGCGCATCGACGCCGCGCACGCGGTCCATCCGCTTGAGGCTCAAGAGCACTTCGCCTGTGGGGATCTGCCCGCCGGCAAGCCCGGTATTGCCGCCCTGGGGCACGACCTGTGTGTGGCTCGCATTGCAGATCGCCATGATCTGCGACACGGCCTCGACACTGTTTGGCATCAAGAGCAAGGGCGTTGAGCCTTGATAGCGGTCGCGCCATTCGCGCAAGTGGGGCGCAAGGACAAGAGGGTCCGTGCTGAAGCCGTTGGCGCCGGCGGCGGCCTTGAGCCGCTCGAGTGTCTCGGGCGATGGCTGGTTCACGCCCCCCTCCTCGCGCCATAGGCGGCGCGGCGCAGGCGGTCGTTGATGGCTTCGCCAAGACCCGTTTCGGGAAGGGGAACGACAGCGATGCCCGAGATGGCCTCTTTGTCCATGGCGCGCAGATAGGCAAACAGATTCGCCGCCGCCTCGGTGAGGTCGCCGCTGGGGCTCAAATTCAGCGTCACGCGCCCGCCGGAGGGGACATCGGCGCCAAAGGCGATGAGACCCTCCTCGGGCTCGATGGCCCAGGCATTGAGGCGCAATGGATGGCGCGGCGCATAATGCGCAAGAAGCCGCCCCGGCGATTCTGGCGCTTCGGACTTGTCCAGGGGCTCAGCCAGAGGTCCGGTGATGGCCTCGATCGCTTGGCGAGAAATGGCGCCCGCTCGCAGCAAGCTTGGACGTTCGCCTGCAAGGCCGATGACGGTCGATTCAAGACCGGTGGTGCAAGGCCCGCCATCGAGGATGAAGGAAACGGCATCACCAAGGCTCTCCGCCACATGCTGGGCGGTCGTGGGACTGACCTCGCCCGAGGCATTCGCGCTCGGCGCCGCGATGGGAGCGCCCGCCGCGTCGAGGAGACGGAGCGCGACCGGGTGCGAGGGCACGCGCAGCGCGATTGTATCGAGCCCGGCGCTGCACAACAGCGACACCGGCGCATCCGCCTTCCGCCTGACGACAAGGCTGAGTCCGCCCGGCCAGAACCGTGCCGCCAAGTGCTGCCCGATTTCAGGGATATGGCCAAGTGCGACCGCGGCGCCCAGATCGGGAACATGGACAATGAGCGGATTGAAGCGCGGCCGGCGCTTTGCCGCGAAGATGCGGGCAACCGCCGCATCTTTGCGTGCATCGGCGCCAAGACCATAGACGGTCTCGGTTGGAAACGCGACGAGCTCGCCCGCGCGAATAAGTCGCGCGGCCTCGGTGATGCTCTCGGCGGTTGCCTTGTGGACCTGTGCTTTCACGCGACGAGATTTAGCGCTCCTGGCGCCGGGGCACAAACCGCAAGGCGCCTTGATGTTTAAGGCGCCTTTTTTGCGACGACGCGAAACTCGACCTTGACCTCGGGCTTGATGCCTGATTGCGCCGGATCCCAGCCCATGCCGAAGGGGGGCCAGCTGACGACCGCAGAGCCGGTCGCCTCCGCATCGCTGCCGTTGATTGCGACGGCGAAGTCAAGCGTCGCGGGCATCGTCACGCCGCGCAAGGTGAGGTTGCCCGTCGCCTGATAGCGATCACCCTTCGCGCTGATCGCCGTGCTCTCGAACACGGCTTCAGGGTTGGCGGCGACATTGAACCAGCTCTTGCCCTTCAACTCCCGCTCTTCCTCGGCCTTGTCGGCCGCATTCTGCGTCTCGCTCGTGAGCGAGGCCATCGCGACACTGATCTTGAGTTTGGACGAGGCGAGGTCCGCCGGATCGAAGGCGATCTCGGCCTTCCATTCAGGAAGCTGGATGGTGATCGTATTGGCGCCCTGCTGCCCAACGAGCTTGAGCGCACTTGAGGACGGCACGGCCTCCCACGTGGCCGCGAGGACGGGGTTGGCAAAAAGCGATAAGGCGCCGGCAAGGAACAGGGATTTCATCATGAGCGCACCTTGAGAAAGGGCAGCATGCGCGTCAGCACATCGTCGCGATCGAAATAATGGTGCTTCAGCGCGGCTGCGATATGGAGGAGGAGGAGACCAAGAGTGAGGAACGCCAGCAATTCGTGCATTTCGCTGATCTGGCCTGCCACTTCGCGCTGATTCTCAAGCCCTTTAAGCCCGGGGAGATGCGGCACCTCGAAGAGCCCGAAAAAATAGGTCGGCACCGCCCGGCTCGCCGAGGAGACAAGCGCCCAGCCTGACAGCGGCATCGCCAGCATCAACGCATAGAAGGCAAGGTGGGTGAGCCGCGCGAGGATCTTTTCCCACATTGCCATCGCTTCGGGCAGCGGCGGCACCGGATTGACGAGCCGCCACAGAATGCGAAGGAGTGTGAGCCCCAGGATGGTGAGGCCGAAGGATTTGTGCAGCTGAAAAAGCGCGAAACGCCCCTCGGCGCCAGAAGGCATGTCGCTCACATAGAGCCCGCCCGCGATCTGGCCGAGGATGAAAAGTGCGATCAGCCAATGCAGGAAGATCGCCACCGACGTATAACGCTGCGTTTCGCGAGACATCATCGCCAAGTCCCCCTAAGTCTCTCGCGCGAGTTACTGTTTCTTGCCGAACTCGATATCGAGGCGGAGCTCAACCGTATCGCCGACCGCTTGCGCCCAGTTGACGATGCCGAAATCCGAGCGTTTGAAGCTGCCGGTCGCGGTAAATCCGCTCCATGCCGTGTTGAGCATGGGGTGTTGGCCCGAGCCGTTGAATGTGACCGCAAGCGTGATGGGCTTCGTTACGCCCTTGATGGTGAGATCGCCTGTCAGCGTGCCGGTCGTATCGCTGGTGCGCGTGGCGCCCGTCGACTTGAACGTCGCTTGCGGGAACTGCGCCGCATCGAAGACTTCCGCTCCCGTCAGTTCGGCATCGAGCTTGTCGCTCGGCGTATCGATGCTGGCGACCTCGACGGTCACCGAAACGCTGCTCTTTTCAGGTTCCGCGCTATTCCATTCAAGCGTCCCCGAGGCGGTGTTGAATCGTCCGCGATAGAGCGAAAAGCCAAGATGGCTGACGCCGAATTCGATGATTGCGTGCGTCGGGTCAAGGTCATAGGTGCCCGTCTCCATGAGGGAGGGAACCGCGCTGTTCTTCACGGCCGGCGGCTGTTCGAGCGCAAGAAGCGGGCTCGCGATCATGGCAAAGGCGGCGGCAAATACTAGTGATCGCGTCGTAAGGTTCTGCATCGAGTTTCCCCTAATCGTCGTCATGGCGTGATCATCTCCCGGATGAAAGAGCTAGCCTGCTTCCGCAAGGCCAGCAAGCTTGCGGCGATGAACTTGCCGTGACGAGGCTCACGTCGAAGGTGAAAAATGGCTTGAGGGTTGGCGGCCGCCGGTGTTTGACCGCGCCCGCCGTCGCGCCTAGCCTTCAGCAGAGATAATTTGACAGGCTTGTAATGACCCTTGCTGCAGATGGCGTCGCGTTTGAAAAGGCCGGACTGACCTATCCCTTTGCCGCGCGGCCGGAACTGGGCCAGGTGATCGATGTCTTGCCCGGCCTGCGCTGGGTGCGCATGAAGCTGCCCTTCCAGCTCGCCCATATCAATCTCTGGCTCCTGGAGGACGGCGAGGGCTGGGCCATCGTTGACACCGGCATCAACAATGAGGAAACGCAGCAGGCCTGGGAACAGGTTTTTGCCAGCGCATTGGGCGGCAGGCCAGTGACGCGGGTGATCGTGACCCACCTCCATCCCGATCATGTGGGCTTGGCCGGCTGGCTGGTTGAGCGATGGGATGCCCCGCTTTACATGTCGCGTACGGATTATCTTCTTTGCCGCACGCTGGTGATGGACACGGGCCGCGAGGCGCCGCATGAGGGTGTCGCCTTTTACCGGGCCGCCGGGTTCCCGGATGAAGCGCTTGCCAAGTACAAGGAGCGTTTCGGCGGCTTCGGCATGGGCGTCTTCCGCCTGCCGCAATCCTTCCGCAGCATGCAGGACGGAGAGACCTTGATGATCGGCGGGCGCGAATGGCGCCTGCTCGTCGGACGGGGCCATGCGCCGGAACATATCTGCCTTTTCTGTCCGGCTCTGAACGTTATCATTTCGGGCGACCAGATCCTGCCGCGCATCTCATCGAACGTCAGCGTCTTCCCAACCGAGCCCGAGGCCAATCCGCTTCAGGACTGGCTCGACAGCTGCGAGCATTTTCGCGATCTGCTGCCAGAGGATGTGCTGGTGCTTCCCGCCCACAATGAACCCTTTCGCGGCGCGAAAAAGCGCCTGCAGGATCTGATTGACGGGCATGAGGAGGGTATGGCGCGGCTGCGCGACCTGTGTATGGAGCCAAGGCGCGCCGTCGATGTCTTTCCGGCATTGTTCCGGGCACGGATTACCGCCAGCAACTACATCATGGCGACGGGCGAGAGCATCGCCCACCTCAATTGCCTCATCGCGCGGGGGGCGGTGCGGCGCGAAAGGGACGAGGGGGGAGTAGCGCACTACAGGTCAATATAGGTGCGGCAGAAACTCTGATGGCGACGGCGAGCGGTGCGGGTGACTGGGAATGTGGCCATTCGAACATGATCAAACAATGCTCCCAAAGAGCTGGTCTGAGCAGGCCTTTGAGTACAAAGGGTTCCAGCTTTGGCACGGCATGACGATGGTCTTCCTGATTTTCGGAAGCGAGATCACGCTCCCATGGCAGCTAAGTTTTTATGCTGCGCTCGCTTTGGGTATTGCAACTATTGCGGTCAGACGAAGGATTGAGCATCGGTGGCAGTGGCGCGGCGTCGGGATACGGCAGATTTTTGGTGCCATCTATTTTCTTGGAGCATTTAGTGTTTTTGCTGCGTTGATAATAAAGTCAAATTACGAGCGTGTGATTTTTGTGCCTTTGATCATGGCTATTGTGGGAATCGGCACGTTTTTTGTTCTTTTCGTGTTGCGTATAGTTCATTTATCTGATGTTGCGTTTCGGGCGGAATGCGCCGGAATGCCCCCTATTGAAAGGCCAGAGCGGCCAAAGCTCCCGCAATGGAAAGTTGCCATAGGCATCGTCCATTTCTTGGCTTATTCAGTGATATTTGTCGGCTTAGCATGGTATTTCTATCTTTACATGGATGCGTTTCAGTCGGGTTCAATGGTAGCAACGAGTGAAAGGTCGGAAGCGTTAACGGACCATGGCAATATCGTGTACATCACAAGAGATGAGATGCGTATTCTGAATTGGCTTTTCCTGTTTGGTTTCATTGGAATACCTGCTTGGATGGCATCCACATTCTATTTGCATTTCAAGCTAAAGATTCCACTTCTTCCTATGCCGACAGAATGGCTGCCGAAAATCCGATAAGGCAAAATGCCGAACTCTTTCAAAGGCGGAGGACGACGACCATGACCCTCAAGAACAAGACCCTCTTCATCACCGGCGCGAGCCGCGGCATCGGCCTTGCGATCGCGCTCAAGGCCGCGCGCGACGGTGCCAACATCGCGATCGCGGCAAAAACCGCCGATCCCCATCCAAAGCTTGAGGGCACCATCTATACGGCCGCGAAGGAGATCGACGCGGCGGGCGGCAAGGCACTGCCCCTCATCGTCGATGTGCGCGACGAGGCGGCGGTGCAAAAGGCGGTCGATGAGACGGTCGCGCGCTTTGGCGGCATCGACATCTGTGTGAATAACGCCAGCGCCATCCAGCTCACCGGCACCTTGCAGACGGACATGAAGCGCTATGATCTCATGCACCAGATCAACACGCGCGGCACCTTCCTCTGCTCCAAGCTCTGCATCCCGCATCTGAAGCAGGCGGCCAATCCGCATATCTTGAACCTCTCCCCTCCGCTCGACATGAGCCCGCAATGGTTCGGGCCGCATGTCGCCTACACGATGGCGAAATACGGCATGAGCATGTGCGTGCTGGGCATGGCGGCCGAGTTCAAGTCGGATGGCATTGCGGTGAACGCGCTCTGGCCGCGCACCGGCATCGCGACGGCGGCGATCAGGAACGCGCTCGCGGGCGATGAGGGCATGAAGCATTGCCGCACACCCGACATCATGGCCGATGCCGCCTATGTGATCTTCAATCGCAAATCGAGCGAGTTCACCGGCAATTTCTGCATCGACGACACGCTGTTGTGGGAGGCGGGCGAGCGCGATTTCGACAAGTACCGCGTCGATCCCACCAAGGACCTGATGCCCGATTTCTTCGTGCCTTCAGGCTCCGTGCCACCAGTCAGCCTGAAGGCGCTGCGCTCCGCCTGACGCAAGCCCTACCGGTCGCGAAAGGCGATGATCCGCTCGCCCGCGCCGAGCAGTGTCAGCCCGTCCGAAAGATCGAGGCCGTCGCGGAACTCGACATGCATCAGATGCGCAACGAGCGCCAGATGCACGCGCGAGGACGGGAGCAGCTTCGCGAGTCTCCGGCTCTGGGACACGGGGATGATCATGTCGTCCTCGCCATGAATGAGGATGACATCCGCGCGCACGCCAGACAGATCAGCGCGGGCGAGATTGAGCGCATGAATGTCCTCGCGCAGTGCTGGCGGCAGCGCTTCGATGAGCCTGGGTACCGCATCCGGGTCCTCATTCTCGATCAGCGCCAGCACAGCGCGCCCCTCGCTCGACAACATCCGCGTGTAATAGTCGATGGGCGACTGCGGATCCTGTATCCGCCGCTGCGCGATCGCGAGCAGCGCGGCGCGATCTTGGTCGCGGCTCATGCGCCGCGCGTTCGCCCATACGAAGGCCCACCGCCCATAGATATTGGGAACCCCCTTGACCCAGCTTCCGTTCTCGGCCCGCGCATGGCCCGTCGTGACGAAGGTGATGGTCTCGATCGTGTCGGCATAGGCGCCGATGGCGATGATGAGACCGATCGCTTGTTCGCCGTCGGGCGTAGCGGCGGCCAGTATCGCAGGGCCCGCCGCATAGGAAACAGCGGCGACCGCGACCGGCTCCTCCGGCAATCCGCCGCTGCCGCTCTTCGCCAGCCACGCGCAAGCCGCCGCGATGGTCGCGGCGTCCTCGGGCGAGGCCCGCAGCTCGCGCAAATTGGCGAGATCGGGAACGAGGACGATAAAGCCCATCCGCGCGAAACTCTCCGCGAACGCGATCATGAGCGGGTGATCCTTGCCCTCGACGGCGAGGCCCGGCACGAGCACGAGGCGTGCGCGGGCTTGCGTGCGAGGCGTATAGAGGTCGCCGGCCCCTTCGCGCCTCTGCGATTTCCAAAGGACGCTCTCGCGCTGCGGCCGTTCCGTTTCGTCCTTGAGAGGCGAAGGCCCCGTCCCCGACGCCACGTCGGTGAGAAGCAGATATGCTTCCCAATACCGCGCCGCGCTTTGCCACAGGAAATAGCCCAAGACCGCCCATAGGACGAGCAGCCCCGCGAACATCGCGCGCTGGCGTGATCGGATCGACGGATCGGTGCGCATCACTACCCCTCGCTCGTGGCTGCGGGGAGCATGGCGCGGCGAATAGGGCGCCGTCGGGGGGCGCCCGCGCGGAGAGATTGTGACCGCTAGAGCCACCGCATGAGGCGGTAGAGCACGATTTGCGCGACACCCAGTCCGGCGAGCACACAGACGAGTGTCCAGAAATCCTCTCCCGCATGGCCCTCATGCATGCCCCCGATATTGACGCCGAGCACCGCCGTGATCAGCGTCAGGGGCAAAACGACGCCTGCAACGACCGCGAGCAGATAGGAGTTGCGGTTCTGCTGCTCGGCAAGGCGGCCGGCCCACTCATCCTGCAGCACGGCCGCCCGCTCCCGCACCGCATCGAGGTCTTCGACATAGCGCGTCGTTGAATCGGCGATCTCGCGCAACGCAAGCCTGTCCTTGTCGTCGATGAGCGCGCTTGATTCCATGTGCAGCCGCGTCAGGGCCTCGCGCTGCGGCGCCAGGTGCCGGCGCACGGCGACGGCGCGCCTTCTCACCATGCCAAGCCGATCGCGCAGCTTCGCGCTGTGGCCCGCGATGAGTTCATCTTCGAGTTCATCGACCGCATCGCCCATCTCCTCGAGCACATGGCCGATCCGGACCATGAGGCTGTGCGCGATCATCACGAGCGCATCGCTTGCATCCTTTGGCCCTGCGCCCTGCTTGATGCGCAGGCGGATGTCATCGATCGCCATGATCCGCCGCTGGCGCGTGGTGATGAGGCGAGGACCTTCCAGATAGCAGCGCAGCGCCACCATGTCCTCCGGGTCCGCGCCCGGGTTGAGATTGATGCCCTTGAGATTGACGATGAGCCCCTTCGCCGTCGGCACGACGCGTGGCCGGACATCGGGGGCAAGGAGTGCATCTGCGACTTCTTTCTCGATCCCCGCCTCGTTCATGAGCCAGTGCCGCACCGTCTTGTCGGCACGGTTGAGATGCAACCAGAGCGCGCCCTTCTCCGGCGCCCACGTCCGGATCGTATCCCATTCCACCGCGGCGCCCCCGCCCTTGCCGTCGAGCACATAGCCCGCAATGAGCCCGCGCTCATCGAGCGTCACGAGGCTGCTCTTTTGGGTGCCGCCCGTTGAGAACCAGTTCATGAATGCCCCCTGTCCCAGCACGCACAATCCTACACCTTGCGGCTTGTGCCGCAAACCATCGCAAGGTTAAGTAACGCCATGGCGACAGCACTCTTTTCGCACCCCTCGTGCTATTACCACGAGACCCCGATCGGCCACCCCGAGACCGCAGATCGCCTGCGGGCGGTCCTGCATGCGCTGGAGGGAGAGGAATTTCAGTTCCTCGTTCGTGAGGAGGCGCGGCCCGCCACGCGCGAGGAAATCGCCCGCATCCATGACCGGGCCTATATCGATCAGGTGCTTGGGGCTGTGCCCCTGGAGGGTCAATGTCATTTGGACGCCGATACGGTGCTCTCCCCCGGCTCGGGTGAGGCGGCGCTGTGCGCGGCCGGTGCTGTGATCGGTGCCGTCGATGCGGTTATGGCGGGGGAGGTCTCGAATGCCTTTTGCGCGGTCCGCCCGCCCGGCCATCATGCCGAACGGGCGCAGGCCATGGGCTTTTGCATATTCAACAACGTCGCCATCGGCGCGGCCCATGCCCGTGCCGGCCATGGCCTGAAGCGCATTGCGGTCATCGACTTCGATGTCCACCACGGCAACGGGACGCAAAGCGCCTTCGAGGCCGACGCTGATTTCTATTTCGCCTCGACTCACCAATGGCCCCTTTACCCTGGGACAGGCGACGCTGGCGAGCGCGGCATCGCCAACAACATCTTGAACGCACCGTTGCCGGCCCGAGCCGGGTCGGATGACTTCCGCGCCATGATGGCCGAAGTGGTTTTGCCTGCCATTGAGAGTTTCGCGCCGGAATTCATTCTCATCTCGGCCGGCTTTGATGCGCATCGCCTCGATCCGCTGGCCGATCTGCGGCTCGATTCGGGGGACTATGGCTGGGTGACCGAGCAGATCGTTCGCCTCGCCGCGCGTTGCGCGAAGGGGCGCGTGGTTTCCACCCTCGAAGGCGGCTATAACCTCAATGCGCTGGCGTCCTCGGCGCAGGCGCATGTCCGCGCTTTGATGGAGGCTTGATGGTAAAGGCCGAAGCGAAACCGGCGGGCGAGATTGCCGCGCTCTCATTTGAGGCCGCCTTGCGAGAGCTGGAGGAGATCGTCACGCGGCTTGAACGTGGCCAGGTCGATCTTGAGGAATCGATCGCCATCTATGAGCGCGGCGCGCTTTTGAAGGCGCATTGCGAGAAAAAACTGAAGGATGCGCAGGCCCGCGTCGAAAAAATTGTCGTGGGCAGTGACGGCGCCATCACCACGGCCCCCGCCGGATTGGAATGACCCCATGAATCAGCCTCGCCCCCCTGGGCTCCGCGCGCTCATTGAGCCTGCGCTCGGCGAAACTGCAAGCCTGCTCGATCAGACCCTCGATACGCTTCTGCCCGAGCCTGCGGGGCTTGAGGCGCGGCTCATCGAGGCGATGCGTTACGCCGTCATCGGCGGAGGCAAGCGCCTGCGCGCCTTTTTGGTTCTCCAATCGGGGCGTCTTTTCGGCGTCGACCGCCGGGCCCTTGCGCGCGCGGCCGCCGCCGTTGAATGCGTGCATGCCTATAGTCTCGTGCATGACGATCTGCCCGCCATGGACGATGACGATATGCGCCGCGGCCGTCCGTCCGTACACAGAAAATTCGATGAGGCGGCGGCGATTCTCGCGGGCGACGCACTCCAGGCGCACGCTTTTACCATCCTGGCTGCGCCGGAAACCCACGCGGATCCCTATGTGCGCTGTGAGTTGATGGCGCGGCTCGCCAATGCGGCGGGGGCCTCCGGCATGGTTGCGGGCCAGATGATCGACATGAGTGTCGAGGGCAAGGCCGCCGATGTGACGACGATCACCCGCCTTCAGCGTCTCAAGACGGGCGCGCTCATCTCATTTGCCTGTGAGGCGGGTGCGATCATGGGCAAGGCCTCGCCGCCGATGCGCCACGCGCTTCTGGGGTTCGCGCAGGATCTGGGCCTTGCCTTCCAGATCGCCGATGACCTCTTGGATGTCGAAGGCGATGACGTGATTGTGGGCAAGAAACTCGGCAAGGACGAGGCGCGCGGCAAGGCGACCTTTGTGAAGGCGCTGGGCGTCGAGCGCGCAAGGTCTCAGGCCCAGGTCCTGGCCGAACAGGCGGTGCGTCACCTCGACATATTCGATGAAAAGGCCGATCTCCTGCGCGCCGCCGCCGCCTGGTCGGTGTCGAGGAAGGGTTAGAGGGAAGGGGCCGGATCGCGTCGCAAGGGCGCCGTTAAGTCCTGAGGAAGCCCCGAGCTGCGATAACCTGTATTTTTGGCAAACCCTGCTACGCTTCGCCCCATTCCCGCCGCCAAAGGGCCAACTAGCTCCCATAGGCAAGGAACCGCAACTGCGCTAGGAAAGTGGGGGAGTTGGAAAGAGCCATGCCGCCGATCACGCCGTTTCTGGACCGGATATCAGCCCCGGCCGACCTGAAAGCCCTTAATCGCGAAGAACTTAAGGGCCTTGCTGCCGACCTTCGGGCCGAAACCATCGACGCTGTTTCAGTGACGGGCGGACATTTGGGCGCGGGGCTTGGCGTCGTGGAGCTCACCGTCGCCATCCACCATGTGTTCGATACGCCCTATGACCGGCTGATCTGGGATGTCGGCCACCAGGCCTATCCCCACAAGATCCTGACCGGCCGGCGCGACCGCATCCGCACCTTGCGTCAGGGCGGCGGCCTTTCGGGTTTCACAAGGCGCGCCGAGAGTGAATACGACCCCTTTGGCGCCGCGCATTCCTCGACCTCGATTTCCGCGGGGCTCGGCATGGCGGTCGCGCGCGATCTGAAGAACGAGGCGCGCAACATCGTCTGCGTCATTGGTGACGGGGCGATGTCGGCGGGCATGGCCTATGAGGCGATGAACAATGCCGGCGCTCGCCATTCGCGGCTCATCGTGATTCTCAACGACAACGACATGTCGATTGCGCCGCCCGTGGGCGCGATGAGCGCCTATCTGGCCCGCCTCATCTCGGGCAAATCCTATCTGACCTTGCGTGACATCGGCCGCCAGATGGCGAAGGCGCTGCCCAAATTCATTGAGGAGGGCGCGCGCCGGGCCGAGGAATATGCGCGCGGCCTTGCGATGGGCGGCACGCTGTTCGAGGAGTTGGGCTTCTACTATGTGGGTCCCATCGACGGCCACAATCTCGATCATCTCGTGCCCGTTCTGAAGAATGTGCGCGATGCCGGCATCGGCCCGATCCTCGTCCATTGCGTGACGCAAAAGGGCAAGGGCTATGCCCCGGCCGAGAATTCGGCCGACAAGTATCACGGCGTCACCAAGTTCGACGTCATCACGGGCGCTCAGGCGAAATCCGCCGCCAAGGCGCCCAGCTATACCAAGGTCTTCGCCGAAGCCCTCATCAAGGAGGCCGAGGCCGATGAGCGCATCGTCGCCGTGACGGCCGCGATGCCGGGCGGCACGGGCCTTGACCTCTTCGCGAGGAAATTCCCCACACGCTGTTTCGATGTGGGCATCGCCGAGCAGCATGCGGTCACCTTCTGCGCCGGCATGGCGGCGGAAGGCTTGAAGCCCTTCGCGGCCATCTATTCGACCTTTCTGCAGCGCGGCTATGACCAGGTCGTGCACGACGTCGCCATTCAGGGTCTACCGGTGCGCTTTGCCATGGACCGGGCAGGCCTTGTCGGCGCCGATGGCGCAACCCATGCGGGCGCCTATGACATCGCCTATCTTGGCACGCTGCCCGGCTTCGTCGTCATGGCGGCAAGCGACGAGGTGGAGCTGATGCACATGGTGGCGACGCAAAGCCAGATCGATGACCGCCCCAGCGCCTTGCGCTATCCGCGCGGCGAGGGGATGGGACTTGCGCTGCCCGAGCGCGGCACCCCCCTCGAAATCGGCAAGGGCCGGATCATCCGCGAGGGCACGGCGGTCGCGATCCTCAATTTCGGCACGCGGCTTCAGGAATGCATGAAGGCGGCGGACCAGCTCATGGCCTTTGGTCTGTCGACGACAATCGCCGACGCCCGCTTCTGCAAGCCTCTCGATGAGGATCTGGTGCGCCGCCTCGTGCGCGGCCATGAGGTCGTGATCACGATCGAGGAAGGCGCCATCGGCGGCTTTGCCGCGCATGTGATGCAGTTCATGGCGAAGGCAGGGCTTTTCGATGCGGGTTGCAAGATCCGCCCGATGACGCTGCCCGATTGCTTCATCGATCACGACAAGCCCGAACGCCAATACGAGATCGCCGGCCTCAGCGCGCCCGACATCGTGCGCACGGCCATGGAGGCGCTGGGCCGCGAGGCGCAATGGGCGGCGGCGAGGGCCTAGCGCCTTCAGAAATTGTCGCCATTGCCGCGCTCGGCCATGAGGGCGACGGCCGCACGGATGATGGCCGCTTCGTGCCCTTTGCGCTGCCGGGCGAGCGCGTGCGCGTCCAGGCAGAGGCGGGGCGCCTGATCCTTGCCGAAATTCTGGAGGCCAGCCCGGCGCGTGTGCCCGCGCGCTGCCGGCACTTTGGCCGTTGCGGCGGATGTGCCATTCAGCATCTGGAGGCGAGCGCCTATCGCGCCTGGAAGCGTGAACTGGTGGCCGCTGCCTTGGCAGCGCGGGGCATCGAGGGCACCGAGATCGCGCCTCTGATCGTGGTCCCGCCGAACTCGCGCCGCCGCGCCGTCTATGCCGCCAAGAAATCGCGCGACGGTCTCACCCTCGGCTTTCATGAGGCCGGCACGCACCGCATCGTCGATCAGCAGAAATGCCCCGTCCTCGTACCGGAAATTGAGACGGCGCTGCCCCGCCTGCGTGCGCTCCTCAGCGCCATCATGCGCAACGGAGCCGTCGCGGTGATGACGGTACTCGCTTCGCGATCGGGTCTCGATGTCGCGCTCGCGCTGGAGGAAGGGCCGGCCCGCCTCAGCGCGGATGAGCGCGAAGCGATCGCCAAGGCAGCGCATGCCGCGGACCTTGCCCGCTTCACGCTCAACGGCGAAACGCTGGTTGAACGCCGCCCGCCCGTGATCAGCGCCGGCGGCATGGCCGTAACGCCGCCGCCCGGCGCCTTCGTCCAAGCGGTCGAAGAGGCCGAGGCCGCCCTTTGCGCTGAGGTTCTAAAGGGTACTGCGAGGGCCAAGCGCGTCATCGATCTCTTCGCAGGGTGTGGTGCCTTCACGCTTCCCATCGCCCGAACGGCCGGCGTCACGGCCTATGAGGCAGAGCCGCGGGCCCTTGCCGCGCTGATGGCCGCCTTTCGAGCCGCGACCGGCCTCAAGCCCGTCAAAGTCGAGCGCCGCGATCTCTTCCGTCGGCCCGTTTTGGCGCGCGAGATGAAGCAGATCGATGCCGCCGTCATCGATCCGCCCCGTGCCGGCGCGCGCGCCCAGGCCGAGGAACTGGCAAAGTCGGTGGTCCCGGTCATCGTCTCGATATCCTGCAACCCCGCGACCTTTGCCCGCGACGCCCGCATTCTCATGGATGGGGGCTATCGCCTGAGACGCGTTGTCCCTGTGGACCAATTCCTCTGGTCGCCCCATATTGAGCTCGCCGCCACCTTCGAAAGGGGATAGCGCATGCAAGGGCCGATGGGTCGTGTTCGCTATGCGTTGAGCCACACCGCGCGCGTCGCGTGGTTTGCGGGCCATTATCTGGCCGCGCGCGGCGTTGCGGGTCCCTTGCGGGGCGAGGGCGAAACGCCCGTGAAGCCAAGCGCGCCATGGCCAAAGACCGCCGATATCCTGCGCGAGATACGCGCGCTCTTCGACAGGGACTGGGAGAACATCAAGGCGGGACTTTATGCGCCGCCCGATGACGTGCTCTCGATCGGCGGCGCCAGGACCAGCCCGCGCTTCCTCAGGGACGCAAAGGCGGTCGCCGCGCGCCGCCGCTCGCGCGGGCATGATGAGGTTCTCTCCGAAGAGCGCATGCAGAATTACCCGCGCTATTACCTGCAGAACTTCCATTTCCAGACCGGCGGCTGGCTGACGCAGGAATCGGCGCGGCTCTATGACTTTCAGGTCGAGACGCTGTTCACTGGCACCGCCGACACCATGCGCCGCCAGGCGCTGGCACCGCTTGCCCGTGCCCTCAAGGGACGCGATCAGCGCAAGGTGAGGCTCATCGACATCGCCTGCGGCACCGGCCGTTTCTTGAAGGAGATCAAGCGCAACTGGCCGCTGCTGGACGTGACCGCGCTTGACCTTTCGCCCGATTATTTGGAGGCGGCTGGCCGCAACCTCGCGGGCTGGCGCGCCGTGACGCTAAAAAAGGGCGCGGCGGAGGAGATGCCGTTCGAGGATGGTGCCTTTGATATCGCAACCTCGGTCTATCTCTTTCACGAATTGCCACCGAAGGTTCGCCGCGTAGCGGTGCGCGAGATTGCGCGCGTGCTGAAACCGGGCGGCACCTTCATCCTCGTTGATTCGATCCAGTCCGGCGACAATCCACGCCTTGAGGCCCTCATCGAAGCCTTCCCGGTCATCTTCCATGAACCCTATTATGGTTCCTACGCGGGCGAGGATTTGGACGCGCTGTTCGCCGAAGCGGGGCTGCGACGCACCGAGACCCAAATCGCCTATCTCACCAAGGTCGCCACGTTCATGAAGGCGGAATGACACCCACGCGCGAGGGTAGGGGTGGGGGGATGGCGAACGAGCGCGCGCGCTTCATGCGCAAGAATCCGACGCCCTTCGAGCGACTCGTCTGGTGGAAACTCAAGGAGTTTCGCGCCCGCGGTTTCCATTTTCGCCGTCAAGTGCCGTTGGGGCCTTATATCGTTGACTTCCTGTGCTTCCGCAATCGCCTCATCGTTGAGATCGACGGGGACCAGCACGGTATGGCAACTCAGCAGGTGCATGATGCGGCAAGGACGCGTTGGCTTGAACGGAAAGGATTCCGTGTACTGAGATTTTCCAATCGTGAAGTTGAGGAAGACTTGGTGGCCGTCGCGGAACACATCTTCGAGGTCTTGTCTGGAAACGCAGATTGACGACCCACGCTTGAGGGGTACGGGGAAAACCCCTCCCCCATTCGTGGGGAGGGGCTGGGGTGGGGGGCTTAACCGGTACAAACCGGGCTGATTCCTGACACCATCACCCCACCCGAAGCGCCGAAGGGCGCTTCGACCTCCCCTGAAGGGAGGTGGTTGCCATGAAAAACCCCTCCGCCTGAAAGGGGCTGGGGTGGGGGTGAGGGGAAGCACCCGAAGCGCTGAGACGCGCTTCACGCCTCCCCGATGATCCGGCGCAATTCGGCGAGCGAGTGAATCTGGCTCATGGCGCTTCACCCCACCTGCCCGCGATGGCGCAGGAAATGGTCGGCGAGCACGAGCGCCATCATCGCTTCCCCCACGGGCACCGCGCGAATGCCGACGCAAGGATCATGGCGGCCCTTGGTCGCGATCTCTGTTTCCTGCATCGCCGCGTTGACCGTGCGCCGGGGCGAGAGAATGGATGAGGTGGGTTTGACCGCGAACCGGCAGATGATGGGCTGGCCTGTTGAAATGCCGCCCAGGATCCCGCCCGCATGGTTGGAGAGGAACACCGGCCGCCCGCGCTTTGCCCGCATCTCATCGGCATTTTCCTCGCCCGAGAGCGAAGCGGCCGCAAAGCCATCGCCGATTTCGACCCCCTTGACCGCGTTGATGCTCATCATCGCGGCAGCCAGATCGCCATCGAGCTTGCCATAGAGCGGCGCTCCCCAGCCGGCGGGCACGCCCTCGGCCACGACCTCGATCACGGCGCCGCAGGATGAGCCCTTCTTGCGCACGCCCTCAAGATAGTCCGCCCACTGAAGAGCCGCCTTCGCATCCGGGCAGAAAAAAGGATTGGCGAGCGTCTCCTCCCAGTCCCATGCCGCGCGGTCGATGCCATGGGGGCCCATCTGCACGAGAGCGCCGCGGATGCGCACGCCGGCCTTGACGGCGCTGTTGAGAACGATGCGGGCGACCGCTCCCGCCGCCACCCGCGCCGCCGTCTCGCGCGCCGATTGCCGCCCGCCGCCCCGGTAGTCGCGAATGCCATACTTGGCGAAATAGGTGTAATCGGCATGACCCGGGCGAAACACGTCGCGGATCTCCGAATAGTCCTTGGAGCGCTGATCGACATTCTCGATCATGAGCTGGATGGGCGTGCCCGTCGTGCGCTGGCCCTCGGTGCGCTCATCGGCGAACACGCCGGAGAGGATGCGCACGTGGTCCGGCTCGCGCCTCTGGGTGACGAATTTGGAGGTTCCAGGCGCGCGCCGGTCAAGGAAAGGCTGAATGTCCGCCTCGCGCAAAGGAAGGCCGGGCGGACACCCATCGATCGTGCAGCCAAGCGCGGCCCCGTGGCTTTCGCCCCAGGTCGTCACGCGGAAAAGATGGCCGAAACTGTTATGGGACATGAGCCTGAGAGCGGCGCGAGAGGACGCCTACATCTCCGTGTCATCATCGGCGAGGGTTGAGAGCAATTGCGCCGTCTCGCCCGCCTTGTCGACCGCCGCGAGCCCGACAAGGTGATAGCCCGCGTCCACGTGGTGAACCTCACCCGTCACCGCGCGCCCGAGATCAGAAAGCAGATAGAGCCCCGAATTGCCGACCTCATCGATCGTGACGTTGCGGCGCAACGGCGCGTTCAGTTCGTTCCACTTGAGAATGAAGCGGAAATCGCCAATGCCCGAGGCCGCGAGTGTCTTGATGGGTCCAGCCGAGATCGCGTTGACGCGGATGCCCTGTTTTCCAAGGTCCTCGGCGAGATAGCGCACGCTAGCCTCGAGCGCCGCCTTGGCGACGCCCATGACGTTGTAATGGGGCATGACCTTTTCAGCGCCGAAATAGGAAAGGGTGAGCAGCGCGCCGCCCTTCGGCATCAACTTTTCCGCCCGCTGCGCGATCGCGGTGAAGGAGAAGCAGGAGATGTTCATGCTGAGCGCGAAATTGTCGAGCGTCGTGTCGACATAGCGCCCCTTGAGCTGTTCCTTGTCGGAAAACGCGATCGCATGCACGACGAAATCGAGTGTTCCCCAGCTCATGGCAAGGGCGGCGAAGACGGCATCCATGCTGGCCGCGTCGGTGACATCGCAAGGCAGCACGAGCTTTGAGCCGAGCGATTCGGCAAGCGGCAGCACGCGCTTTTTTAGCGCATCGCCCTGATAGGTGAAGGCGAGTTCCGCGCCTTGCCCATGCACGGCCTTCGCGATGCCCCAGGCGATCGAGCGGTCATTCGCAACCCCCATGATGAGGCCGCGCTTGCCCGCCATTAACTTGCTGGAATCGCTCATATCTTCCTCGACCTGCCGCAAAAAGGGCCGCGCATCCTACACGTTCGGCCGACCCGGTCAATTTGACAGGCCCAAACGCCTGCGCAAAGGGCCTCAGCCCTTCTTGAACTTCGCCCTCGGATCAAATCCGGGCGAGCTTGCCCGTTTGATGAAGGCGGTGAGGTTGGGATCGCCCCCCTCGGGCAGCACGATGAGCACCTTGACGTACTGATCGCCCGCCGCTTCGCCGCCGGCGGCCGCGACACCCTTGCCCTTGAGGCGGAAAATGGCGCCCGAGCTTGTATTGGGTGGGATCGTCATGGCAACGGGGCCGGTGAGCGTCGGCACCTCGACCTTGCCGCCGAGCACCGCTTCGCCAAGCGAAATAGGCACATCGAGATGAATGTCGCGTCCCTCCCGCCGGAAATGGGCATGAGGGCTGATGGCGACCTCGATAAGCGCATCACCCGCTTCCCCGCCTTGGCCTGGCTCGCCGAGCCCTTTGAGGCGGATCTGCTGGCCCTCGCGCACGCCGGCTGGAATCTTGACATCGAGCCGTTTGCCGTCGGGCATGGTCACCCGCTTGGTGCCCCCCAGCGCCGCTTCCTCAAAGGTGATGGTGACGGTGTAGCTGATATCGGCGCCCTTCGCGCCCGTGGTCCGTGCCTTTTGCTGCTTGCGAAAGGCACCGCCGAAAATGTCGCCGAACAGATCCTCAAAGCGCGAGCGGTCCTCTTCCTTTGCCGCGCCAAAGCCCCAGCCATGTTCGCGCTGCTGGAAGGGGCCAGCGCCCTCGAACCCGCCAAATCCGCGTGGCTGGCCATTGGCATCGATTTCGCCGCGGTCGAACTGGGCCCGCTTTTGCGAATCGGAAAGCAGCTCATAGGCCGCCGTGATCTCCTGAAAGCGCTTCATCGACGCCGCGTCTTTTTTGCCGGTGGCGTCGGGATGATGTTTCTTGGCGAGCGTCCGGAATGCCTTCTTGATATCCGCCTCGCTCGCGCCGCGCGAAACGCCAAGAATGGAGTAGGGATCGTTCATCTGTGCTCGAAACCGGGACAAAGCAGGCAGGGATCAAGGGGCCTTGCCAGCAGGACACTATGTAGGTGAAGACCTTAAAGACGCAATGCATGACGAAGGCTTGAGGCGGCATTGAGAGGGGTTCTCAAGCGACTTTCGCACCTGCAGCACCTATATTTCCCCCCCATGTTCCCAGGAGAGCACGCTCTTGTCGGTTAACGCTTCAGGAAATCCGGGCGAGGAAGCCCTTGAATTGGGCCCCGACCCCTTTGCGCGCTTTGCCGAGTGGCTGGCCGAGGCGTCCCGCAGCGAGCCCAACGATGCCAATGCCATGGCGCTTGCGACCGTTGATCCCGATGGCCTTCCCAATGTGCGCATGGTGCTCTTGAAGGGGCACGGACCTGACGGCTTTGTCTTTTTCACCAATTTCGAGAGCGCCAAGGGCCGCGAGCTCCTCGCGCACCCCAAGGCCGCCCTCTGCTTTCACTGGAAATCGTTGCGCCGGCAGGTGCGCGTGCGCGGCACCATTGCGCAAGTGACGCAAGGCGAGGCCGACGCCTATTTTGCTTCCCGTCCCAAGGACAGCCAGATCGGCGCCTGGGCCTCGCGCCAGTCCCGTCCGATGAAGGGCCGCTTCGAGCTTGAGACGGAAGTCGCCAAATATGCCGCGCGCTATGGCCTGCTCACGGTGCCCCGCCCGCCTTACTGGTCGGGCTTCCGCCTCACGCCCAGCGAGATCGAGTTCTGGCGCGATAGGCCCTTCCGCCTGCATGAGCGGATCCTCCACCGCCGCGCGCGGCCCGGAGAGCCCTGGAACACCGAAAGGCTGTTCCCGTGACCGCGCAGGAAGGACTTCAGGCGACGACTGCGGCAAGGGCGAACCACCTGAAGACCTATGCGGGTCTGGCGGCGGTCGGCGTTGCGCTCATCCTCATCGTGATGAAGCTGGGCGCGTGGGCACTGACGGGCTCGGTCGCGATGCTGGGCTCGCTGCTTGATTCAGCGCTCGACCTCGTCGCTTCGGGCATCAACCTTCTTGCCATTCGCCAGGCCATCGCGCCCGCCGATCATGAGCATCGCTTCGGCCACGGCAAGGCGGAGCCGATCGCGGGCCTGGGTCAGGCCGCCGTGATCGCGGGATCAGCGACCTTTCTGCTGCTTGAATCGATCGGCCGCCTGATTGCGCCCGTCACCATCGCTCATTCATCGATGGCGCTATGGGTGATCGGCGTGTCGCTGGCGCTCACCTTGGCCCTCGTCCTCTTTCAGCGGCACGTGATCGCAAAGACGGGATCGATCGCCGTCGCGGCCGATCACCTCCACTATGCGGGGGACCTCGCCATGAACGCGATCGTCATCCTCGCGCTCGTGCTATCAGGCATCTTTGGCTGGGCGAACGCGGATGCCCTTGGCGGCATCATCATTGCCGGCCTCATTGCCTATGGCGCATGGGAGATCTTCCGCGGCTCCTATGACCAGCTCATGGACCGCGAATTCGAAGATGGCGAGCGCGAGCGCATCAAGGCCGCCGTCCTTGCCCATCCCGACGTGCGCCAGATGCACGATCTGCGGACGCGGCGCGCGGGCTCCGATATCTTCATCCAGTTCCATGTTGAACTTGACGGCAACATGCCCTTGTCGCGCGCGCACCGCATTTCCGACGAAGTGGAAGACCGCGTGAAGCTTCTCTATCCCGATGCGGATGTGACGATCCATCAGGACCCGGCCGGCTATCCTGAGCGCGTGTCGGCCCTCGCTCGCGCCTGATACGTGGGGCCCCCGATGCCGGAAGCGGGCGAAGCCGCCGAATTTCTCGCCGCGGGCGGGGGCGGCGCTTTGGTGGCGCCCATCACGCGCATCGAGACCCATGCCGCCATCGTGTTTCTGAGCGGCGAGCGCGCCTACAAGATCAAGAAGGCTGTCGACTATGGCTATCTTGATTTCTCGACGCTCGAACGGCGACGGCTGTGCTGCGCCGCGGAGATCGCGCTCAACCGGCGAACGGCGCCCGCCCTCTATGAGCGCTTGGCGGTCATCACGCGCGAGGCGTCTGGCGACCTGGCCCTCGATGGGACTGGTGAGCCCGTCGAATACGTGATCGTCATGCGCCGCTTCGCGCAAGACGATTTGCTGGATCGTGTTGCCGCGCGCGGCGCGCTGACAGACGCGATCATCGATGAACTCGCCGATCACCTGGCCGGATTCCATGCGAACGCGGCCCCCGACAGGACGTTCGGCGGCGCGGCAAGGATCAAGGAAGCCCTCACCATCAACGCGGGCCAGCACCGCCTCTTTGCTGCAAGCTTTGGCGGCGAGGAGGGACCTGCCGCCCTCGAGGCTGAGGGAGGCCGCTGCCTGGCCCGCGTGGCGCCGCTCCTCGAAGCGCGCCGGGAAGCGGGCTATGTGCGGCACTGCCACGGCGATCTGCACCTCGGCAACATCGCGCTCATCGGCGGACATCCGGTTGCCTTCGATGGCATCGAATTCAACGACGCCTTCGCCCGGATCGACATCTTCTACGATCTGGCTTTCCTGCTGATGGATCTGTGGCACCGGAAGGAGCGGCTGGCCGCGAACCGCCTCTTCAACCGATATCTGACGATGGGGGTGCCTGAGGAGCGCGCGGCCGCGCTCGATGGCCTTAAGGCCATGCCGCTGTTTCTGTCTTTGCGGGCCGGGGTGCGCGCCCATGTGAATGCGCGCCAGGGCCATGCCGCGCTGGCTGAGGACTATCTCTCGCTCGCCCGCGCCTTTCTTCGCCCGAGAGAGCCGATCCTTGCGGCCGTATCGGGATTGTCCGGATGCGGAAAATCAACCCTCGCCCGCACGCTTGCGCCAGAGCTGGGGGCCGCCCCCGGCGCCCTGGTGCTGCGCAGCGATGAGCGCCGCAAGCGCCGCTTCGGCCTCTCGCCCCTCGATCGCCTGCCCGAGAGCGCCTATGCGCCGGCGGTCACGGACGAGGTCTATGAGGGGATCCGCGCCGATGCCGCAAAGGCCCTGAAGGCCGGGCACGCGGTCATCATCGACGCCGTCATGGCCCATGAGCATGAGCGGCAGGAAATCGTGGATTTGGCGGCAGGCATGGGCGTGCCGCTGCTCGCCCTCTGGCTTGAGGCCCCGCCCGACGTGCTGGGAAGGCGCGTCGATGCGCGCACGGGCGATGCGTCAGACGCAACGCGCGAGGTTCTCGCCCGCCAGCTCGGCTTTGCCGAGCCGCCGCGTTCCCCCGCCTGGACAATCATCGATGCGAGCCAAACGCCCGCGCAAACGGCGGCGGAAGCCTTTGCTAGCCTTAAAACCATTGCCGCTCGGCCGCCCGCTCCCTAGATTGGCGCCAAGATAATCGGCTGGGGAAATGAGCCTGGGAGGGCATAGACCATGCAGGGACTGATGCAGGATTGGCCGTTGCTTGTCTCCAAGATCATGGAGCATTGCGGGCGTTACTATGGCGACCAGCAGGTCGTGACGCGCTCGATCGAGGGGCCGATGCACCGCATCACCTATCGCGAGGTCGAGTTTCGCGCGAAGCGCGTCGCCAAGGCACTGCTCGCGCATGGGATCAAGCAGGGCGACCGTGTCGGAACGCTCGCCTGGAACACCTGGCGCCACCTTGAGGCCTGGTACGGCATCGCCGGCATGGGCGCCGTCTACCACACGATCAACCCGCGCCTCTTCCCCAGTCAGATCGCCTATATCGCCAACCACGCCGAGGACCGGATCCTCTTCACCGACCTCACCTTCGTGCCGCTCCTGGAAAAGCTGGCGGGCGAACTGAAGACGATTGAGCGCTACGTCATTCTGACCGACGCAGGCCACATGCCCAAGACCACCCTCAAGGGCGCCATCGCCTATGAGGATTTCATTGCCGCCGCCGATGCCGACTACGTTTGGCCGCGCCTCGATGAAAACACCGCCTGCGGGCTTTGCTACACGAGCGGCACGACGGGCAATCCCAAGGGCGTGCTTTATTCGCACCGCTCGAACGTCCTGCACGCGCTTGCCGTGAACGCAGGCGACGGCCTTGGCCTTAAGAACTCCGATGTGATCCTGCCCATCGTGCCGATGTTCCATGCGAATGCCTGGTCGATCGCCTTCTCCGCGCTGCAGGTCGGCGCCTCGCTGGTGATGCCGGGCATGCGGCTCGACGGCGCCTCGGTCTTTGAGTTGCTCGAGACCGAGAAGGTGACGTTCAGCGCCGCGGTGCCGACCGTCTGGCTGATGCTGCTTCAGCACCTGGAGCAGACGGGCGCGAAGCTCTCGACACTGAAGCGCGTCGCCATCGGCGGCTCGGCCTGTCCGCAGGCGATCATCGAGAAATTCGAGCGCAACTACGGCGTCGAGGTGATGCATGCCTGGGGCATGACGGAATTGTCGCCCATCGGCACGCTGGCGATGATGAAGCCGGAAATGGCCGCATGGCCTTATGAGGAGCTCCTCAAGGTCAAGCTGAAACAGGGCCGGCCGATGTTCACGGTCGAGATGAAGATCACCGATGATGCGGGTCGTGAACTGCCGCGTGACGGCAAGGCCTTTGGCCGCCTCAAGGTGCGCGGGCCTGCGATCGCGAGCGGTTACCTGAAGGGTGAGGGCGGCAATGTGCTCGATGCCGATGGCTTTTTCGATACGGGCGATGTCGCCACCATCGATCCCGACGGTTTCATGCAGATCACCGACCGGGCGAAGGATGTGATCAAATCGGGCGGCGAGTGGATCTCCTCGATCGAGATCGAGAACATCGCGGTCGGCCACCCGGCGGTTGCCGAGGCGGCGGTGATCGGTGTTGCCCATCCCAAATGGGATGAGCGCCCGCTGCTCATCTGTGTACTGAAGAAGGGCATGGCGGCGACGCGGGAGGAGATCCTCACCTATCTCGACGGCAAGATCGCCAAATGGTGGATGCCCGATGATGTCGTGTTCCTCGATGAGATCCCGCACACCGCAACGGGAAAGATTCAGAAGATGGAACTGCGCGAAAAGTTCAAGTCCTACCGCCTGCCCAGCGCGGCCGCGTGAAGGGGCCGGGCGCGCGGCAATTTGCGAGGGCTACGGCGCATACAGCGCTTGCAGCCGGCATCTTTGGATTTCTGCTGATCGTCCTAGCTGTGATGGGCGATGCATGGGCCTATTTGAAGCCGGAAAGCGTCCCTGGCCTTGTCTTTGCCGGGGCGGCGATCTGCGTGGCGGGACTTTTTTCGGCTGCAACCTTTCTCGCATGGCGGCTGCTTGACCGCAAAGTGCCGGGCACCTTCCTTGCGCTGCTAGGCTTGGTGCTCTGCCTATTAGGACTCGTGACGATGATCCCCTTCATGCCGAAGGAAGCGGGTACCCCCTCTGCTCAGCGCGTCGTGCCAGGTCCGTAAATCGCGCTGAGCACGGCCTCGCCCGGCGTCCTTGCGCGCCCATCCTTGACCATGCGGATGAGATGGGCATGCACCGACAGCGCCGCGGCGGGGTGAAGGCGCGGATCGACCGCCGCATAGATCTCCTTCACCATGTCGGGGATGCGCCCGACCCCGCGCGAAAGGCACGCGCCGATCTGCGCCTCCCGGTCGAGCCGGTGGGCAATCAGCCCACGGACGAATTCCTGCGGATTGCGCTTGAACGTGTCGTTGGGACCGCCGATCGGCGCGCCATGTGTGGGGTAATAGACGCTGTCATTGCGCGAGGCGAGATGGGCAAGACTGTTCATATAGTCACTCATGTCGCCATCGGGCGGTGAGACGACGGTCGTCGACCAGCCCATCACATGATCGCCGGGGAACACCGCGTTCTCCTCAAGAAGCGCATAGCTCATGTGATTGGAGGTATGCCCGGGCGTGAATATGCATTGCACGGTCCATCCCTCGCCTGCGATGCGCATGCCGTGGCGGACCGCATGGTCGGGCATGAACCCGCCATCCCCGTCCTCTTCCGTCTTGATGCCGTCATCGGGCAGGAGCGAGCCATGCGGACCATAGGCATAGGTGAGCGCGCCGGTGCGGGCCTTGAGCGGCGCGGCGGCCGGGGAATGGTCGTTATGCGTATGCGTGATGAGGAGATGCGTGATCGTCTCGCCCCGCGTCGCGTTGAGGATCGCATCGACATGCGCCGCATCGAGCGGCCCAGGATCGATGACGCCGACGCGTCCGTGCCCGATGATATAGGTGCCTGTACCGTGAAAGGTGAAGGGTGAGGGGTTGCGCGCGATCACCCGCCGCACGAGCGGGGAAAGCCTGTCCGCTTCACCATAGGTAAAGGTCAGATCCCGGTTGAAGGGCAGGGGCGTTGCCATCGTGCCGATCCTTTTTCGTGGTCAATCGCTGCCTTGCGAAAAGCCTGAAGGCAGGCGAGGCTTCCTCCCGCAAAAACCATGTTCGGGAAGGACGCATCAATGAAGCTATATAATTCGATTGGGCCCAATCCGCATGCCGTGCGGATGTTCCTCGCCGAAAAAGGCATCGAAATCCCCAAAGTGCCGGTTGATCTGATGAAGGGCGAGAACCGCGAGGCGACGCACCTTGCGCGTAATCCCGCCGGGCAATTGCCCGCGCTGGAGCTCGACGACGGCACCTTCATTTCCGAGATCACGGCCATCTGCGAGTATGTGGAGGAGCTGCATCCCAATCCGCCGCTCATTGGCACGACGCCGAAGGAGCGGGCGGAAACCCGCATGTGGGCGCGCCGCGTGGATCTCAACATCATCGAGCCGTTGGCGGGCGGGTTCAGGAATGCGGAAGGCCTGCCCATCTTTACCGGCCGTATCCCCGTCGAGCCCGAGATCGCCGCGGGCCTCAAGCGCATTGCGCAAAACCGGCAGCTTTGGTTCGACAAGATGATGCAAGGCCGCCAATGGATCTGCGGCAATCGCTTCACCTATGCCGACATCCTGCTCTACTGCTTCTTGAATTTCGGCCAGGTCGTCGGCCAGCAGATCAACCCAGAGGCGATGTGGATCAAGGCGTGGATCGAGCGCGTCAAGGCACGCCCGAGCGCGAGCGTCTGACTGCCGCCATCGGCTCCCTCCCCTTGAAGGAGGAGGGGGTTCGACCCTTATTAGAATGACCGCGAAATGCTGATGGCACCGAACTCGGCCGCCTCTTCCTGGCCTTCGAATTCCTCGGTTCGATGCACATAGGAATAGGTGATGCGCGTGCCATAGAGGATGAGGCTGACGCCGGCCTGAACATCGCCAACGAGCCAATTCTTGTCGACGGAGGGGGGCGAGTCGCTGAACGTATTGCCATCGAGGAAAATATCCTGAGCGACCGCACGCCCCTCGACGCCTGCAAAGACGTACCAGGCAAAATCCTGCGTCCCGTCGAAAAAGGCCGAGCCGCTGAGCGCGGGGCGAATGCGCGGCGCGCCGAAATCCGAGCTGAGATTTTGTCCGAACCTCAGCATCGCCCCCGCCGCCGCATAGGTCTGCACATTGCCGAGCGCGATCCCGACATGGGGGCTGAAATCAAGTCCAAGGCCGCTGTCGAAATCGATGAGCGTCTGGCTCACCCAGCGATGCTCGGCAAGAACCATGATGCCGAACTCGTCTTCGAGCTGGTAGTCCCAGCCCTGTGCCTCGCCGTCATTGATGAGGTCGTGAAATCCGTTCTGCACCTCTTCACCAAGCGCCGAGGGGCCGACCACCCCCATATGCAGCTCGATCGTGTCGATGCTCTCGCCCTCTGAATAGGCAACGAGCGAGAGCGCGCCATAGAGCCAGGCCGCATAGGGCCGATCCGTCGGATCAGGCACGGTCAATGACGTGTCGCTGGGCGTATAGAGGCTTTGCCCGATCGCAAAGCCCCAGCGCACGCGCGCCTCATCGCCATAGACGGGGCGCCCCATCCGGTCGACGGGGTCGAGCCAGGACGGCAGCGGGTCATCCGGCGCGAGATAAGAGAGCTTGACGCCATTGGTGTAGTATTTGTCGCTGTCCGCGAACGTATCGTTTTCGAGGAGAAATGAGAACACGCCCGGCTTCTCGCCATCCTCGGCGCGGGCAAGCTCCACCGTTCCCGCAAGGATGAGGCACGTGGCAAAGGCAATCCGCGGCTTCATTGAACGCCCCCTTGAGAACAACACGCAGTCATGATGCCACAGATGCTTCCCATAGGGTAAGTGAGTTGCATTACAATTTGTTTCGCTCAGATCTGGCGTCCCGTCTTCTCCCAATAAGGCGCGCGCAATTGGCGTTTGAATATCTTTCCTGAATCTTCGCGCGGGAGTTCGGCCGCGAACGTGATCACTCTGGGAATCTTGTATTTGGCGAGGTGAAGCGCGAGGTCGCGCCGCACACCCTCGGCGGAGAGGTCCGCGCCGGGCTGCGGCTGGATGACGGCGGCAAGGCTCTCGCCGAATTCCTCGTCCGGAATGCCGAACACGGCGCAATCGGCGACCCCTTGCAGCTTCAACAGCTCGGACTCGATCTCGGCGGGATAAATGTTGACGCCCCCCGATATGACCATCTGATTGCGGCGGTCGCAGAGCAACAGGAATCCATCCTTGTCGAGATAGCCGATATCGCCGACCGAGATGAGTCCATCGCGCTCGGCCGATTGCCGTTTCGCGTCATCGCCGTGATAGGTGAAATCGGTGCCCGAGAGGAGCCGGCAATAGACATCGCCCGCCTCGCCCTGGGGCGCCGCGCTGCCATCCTCGCGCAGGATCTTCAGCCCCACATCCGCCATCGGCCGCCCGACCGTGCCGGGATGGGTGAGCCACTCCTCGGCCGTGCAAAAGGTGACAGCGCTGGTCTCGGTTGAGCCGTAATACTCGTTGATGACAGGCCCCACCATTCGATCATGGCGCGCTTGACATGCATAGGGCAGGGCGCCGCGGCATGGACGACATGGCGCAGCGAGGACAGGTCATAGCGCCGTCTGACGGCCTCAGACAGCTTGAGCAGGCGCACGAACATCGTCGGCACCATTTGGATATGCGTGACCTTTTCCCGCGCGATGGTGGCAAGCAGTTCCTCAGGCTCGAAGCGCGGCATGAGAATGATCCGGGCGCCCGCGCGCACGGCAAACCCGCCATAGGCATTGGGCGCGGAGTGATAGAGCGGCCCGGGGATGATGGTGGTGATGGGCGTTGTATCCTGCGCGAGAATGGCGCTGGAAAGGCTGAACACGCCGGCGATGGTGCGCACCGTCGCGAGATATTGTTGCGGGCTGGGGGCCGCGCGCCGCACGCCCTTGGGCCGCCCCGTCGTGCCCGAGGTGTAGATGATGGCGGAAGGCGGCTCGATCGGCTGGGGCGCGCGCGGGGCATGGGATGCAACCCACGAATTCCAATCTGTCATGCCTTGAGGAACGGCACAGAGTCCCGGCGCGATCTGATAGGCCGCAGCGATCTCGGGCGGCGTTGGCACGACGAAGACGGGCACCCCTTGGGGGAAGCCCTTTTCCGCCTGCGGCACGAGATCGGCATGGATGACGATGGCCCGGGCGCCGCAATTCTGGAAGATATAGCCCGCCTCCTCGCCCGTGTAGTGCCAGTTGACGGGCACCGGATAGGCGCCCAATTGCCCGATGGCGCCCGAGGCTTCGAAGAACGCGAAGTCGTTGCGCAGCATCAGCGCAACCGAGGAGTCGCGGGTCACGCCCAGCGCCGCGAACCCGCTCGCCGCCCGCGCCGCGCGATCCTGGAGCGCCGAAAGACCAAGGGTCCGCGCGCCGCTGATCAACCCGCCATGCATGGTTCCACCCTTTGCTTTTCGTTATCCTTGCGACGATTGGACAGGGGTGGGCCGTCCGATGCAAGCTTTCGCCTTGATCTGCCTCAAGGTACCAAGACGGGCCTTGGGTGAGAAAAGGCAATGGTTCTGATGCCCCTGCTGCGCCGCCTTTACACTCTGCGCGTGTTGGCCCTTCTGGCCTTCGCGATGGGCGTTGCGTGGCCCGTGCATGGTCAGGCGCTTGGGCCCACAAAAGAGGGCCTCATCCCCATATGCACTCTCTTGGGGATCAAGTACTTCCGCATCGATGAGACCGGCGCGATGATTCCGGTCGAGGGCAAGGAGGATGGCGCGCCGCTTGGGCCGATGCCAGGCCTCTGCGCCCACGCCATCGCCGCCGACCGTCGGCGCAGCTGAGCTTTGGCGCCATCGATTGAATGGCGCAGGCACGGGAATTGTTTTACCATGTTGGCCGGGACAGATGAGGGGCGGGGGCTCACATGCGGGTCAGGCTTGCGTTGGCGCTGCTGCTTGCGGCTTTGGGGGCTGAGCCCTCTTTCGCACTCGACAAGAAGAACGTGACGGGTTGCGAAGGCGTCGAAGTTTCACCCGAACTCCGGTTGAGCGCGTGCCAGAACATCCTGGTCGCCCCCTGGATGCGCGAAGGAACGGCCGCCTGGGCCTTTGCGGGGCTGGGGATCGCGCTCATCGACCTGGGCGACTATCCTCTGGCGATCGTCCATTTCGAAGAATCGCTGCACATGCGTGAAACTTACGCGGACGCCTTGAACGGACGCGGTGCGGCCAAACTCTACATGAACGATCCCACGGGCGCGATCCCGGACTTCGAGGCGGCGATCGCGAAGGATAAGGACAACGTCCTTTACTTTTACAATCTGGCGATTGCGCGCGCGCGCGGGCGATGATCAAGGGGCGATGGCGGCCATCACGAAGGCACGCGCCCAGAAGCTGCCAAGGAAGGGGGCGCCGCCAGATTTCGCTGGGCTCGACAATGCCGCTGCGATCGCGGCGCGCCTGCCCATGGCGACGAACTGGAAATACGATGCCCCCGTGCCCGGCAAGGCTTGGCTGCGCGAAACGCCGGTTGAGACAGTGCCGCGCGAAAAGGATGATCCGCTCGTGATCTACAAGGGACCCTATGTGCCCGGGGGCCAAAAATAAGGGCGGCTCATGGGAGAGCCGCCCCAAGTGAAGGGGAGGGGCCCCCTCCCCCTTGAACCTGTCACTCCGCCGCGAGCACGCTGCCCGTCTTCGCCTTGGCGGCATTGATCTGCTTGAGGAAGTCGATGCCCTGTTCGGCGATCGCATCGCCGACCATCTCATCGCTTTCATGCCGAAGCTCATCGACATTGACATAGGCCGTATAGATCAGCGCCGTCCGTTTGGTGACGATCCCGGCCTTCACCAGCGTCTTGATCAGCACACGGAAGATGTTGGTCGAGTGCTGCATGTCCTCGCGCAGCCGCTCATCGGTCAGCGCCTCGAGGAACGCCGACTGCACCCTTTGCCAGTCGAGCCCGACCATCGCATAGATGGGCTTTTTCTGTTCGGGCGAGGCGAGGTTGAAGAGCAGCGTCTGGAACACCTGCGCCGCCCAATCCTCGATGGCGTTGCGTTCCTCTTCCGACAATTTGGGGATCGTACGATCCGCCCAGATCTTGCCGAATTTGTGATGAAAGGCTTCGTCCGTCATGGCGAGCTGGCAAAGCTTCACGATCACCGGATCGCGCGCCTCCTGATAGAAGGTGGCGAAGGCACCCATCGCGAGCCCCTCGACCAGCAGCTGCATGCCGACGATCTTTTTCCATGCGAGATCGGAATTCACCATTTCGGTGAGCAGATTGCCCAACGCCGGCCCGACCTGAATGGGCTTACCCCAACGCGTCTTCACATAGCGCGCAAAGGCGGTCACATGCCGCGCCTCTTCGCGCGCCTGGTTGGCGGCATATTCCTGCGCGCCCGGATCCTTGAGGATGTGGCAAAGCGAGGCCGACAATGCGAGCGCGCCCTGTTCGCCGTGCAGGACCGAGGACATCGACCACCACGTCTCCAGATTGGCAAGCTTGATCCGGCGCTTTTCGTCCAACTCATCCCAGATCGCGGTGCGCGAGGCGGCGACGAGCTTGGGATCGACGAGATAGGCATTTTCCATATCGAAGGGCTGGTCGAAGTCGATATATTTCGTATCGACCGGATCCCAGAAATGGTCATGCGTCGCCGAGATGATCTTGTCGAAGGCGGAGGTGCGCTGGCCATAGCGTTCGACATCGATCATGGCCTGGAAGTCTTGCGGATCGACCGTGTCATAGATGCGGTCTTTTGTGATCTGCCGGGTGAGGATCTCGCGCGTCATGTTTTCTCCCTATTGGGCGTTTTGGGCTCCCTCTGGGACAAACGTGACGCGTGCGTCAGCCTTCCGCGTTGATTTGGATCAATCGGCACAAATTCTATGTGGGAATAGCAGCGGGTCGTTTCCCGCTCCCGGCCCGGAAAGGGCTTGAAGTGCGGAGGGTGGATGAAAGGAAACGGGGAGGGGGCACGAATGAATGGTCGGAGAGAGAGGATTCGAACCTCCGGCCCCTGCCTCCCGAAAGCAGTGCTCTACCAGGCTGAGCTACTCTCCGAACGAGCGTGGGCTTATAGCGGGCGGGGGTGCCGCCTGCAAGCGCAAGAGCAAAGGCGCCCGCGAATTGATACCGCCCAGACGGGCCTGCCATTGCCTTCCTGCGCGGCGCTCTTTATGGTCCGCGCCCTCAACCGCAATTCCAGCATAAGCGGAAACCGGTTTCCGTCCGGAATTGCGGTTGCGTAAGGGTGAGTTGTCTTTCGCCGCTCCCGGGCGAACGGGCGTCGATTGGGGCGTAGCCAAGTGGTAAGGCAGCGGATTTTGATTCCGCCATTCCCAGGTTCGAATCCTGGCGCCCCAGCCAGCCGCCCTTAGGGCGTCACGATATTGAAATTGGCATCGACCGGCTCGATGAGCGAGACGAGCGCATCGAACAGGGCCGCGTCCCCCGTGATGGTGACGCCGCCCGAGGCCTTGATCACCGCCGCCACCGCGCTGCCCCCGAACAGGCACTTGACGAGGTCGCCGCGCGTGATTTGCACGCTCGCCCCGGCCGCCTTGTCGCTCACCCCCTCTTCGTGGATGAGAACCCCGTTCTCGACCGTCACCAGTACACGTTCGCCCCGGTCCGTGATCTCGATGTTGAGGGCGAAGGACTGCGCGAGCGCCTTTTCAGGATTGACCCGCACGGCCGCGAAGTCGAGCAGCATCGCCGTTGTAGTCGCATCCAGCATCTCCGCACTCACCGTCGCGGGCGGAAGGCGCAGCACTCCGCTGCGCAGCTCCTGGGCGCCGGTGAGATAGATGTTGCGCCACGTCCCCGCCTCGGCCTGGAAGCCGAGCTGCGTATAGACCTCGGCGAGGAAGCTCCGCGCCGCCTCGTTGCCGGCATCGGCAAAGACGAGGTGATTGAGCAGCATCGCCGCCCAGCGATAATCGCCCGCTGCGGCCGCTTCCCTGGCACGCGCCATCACCGCCTCGGCCCCGCCCATGGCCTCGACATAGAGCTTGGCGGCGGGCTCGGGCGGCAAGGGCCACAGATTGGCCGGATTGGCGTCGAACCAGCCCATATAGCGCTGATAGATCGCCTTCGAATTATGGCTCATCGTGCCGTAATAGCCACGATTGTACCACTCCCGGGCCAGCACCGAGGGCAGCGCCAGAACCTCGGCGATCTCCGCCGCCGTCAGGCCGCCATTCATCAGGCGCACGGATTGGTCGTGCAGGAACTTATAGGCGTCGCGGTGCTTTTTCAGGAACGCGACGATTTCGGCCTGGCCAAAGCGCGGAATGCCATGCGCGGCGAACATGACCTCGCTCTTGTCGCCGAAAAGGCGGATGGATTCGGTGAGATAGTCCGCCCATGCCTTGGAATCCCGCACGAGCGCACCCCGCGCCGGCAGCAGATTATGCATGGTGAGGTTCGCGTTCTCGGCCATGAACACCGCGCGGAATTGCGGCAGATAGAAATTCATCTCGGCCGGCGCCTCGGTTCCCGGCGTCACCTGGAACACCAGCGTCACCGTGCCGATGGTCAATTCCTGGCCGGTCGTCGTGATGTCGATCGTGGGCGCGATCATCGAGATGGTGCCGCGTGAAACGCCAGGGCCAAGGCCCGAGGTGACCTCGCCCTCGGGCCCGCGCGGCAGCGTCATGCCGAATTGGTACCGCGCGCGCCGGCTCATGGCGGGTCCTGCGATGATGTTTTCCGACACGGCCTCCTTTAGGAAGCCATCGGGCGCGATCACCTTCACCCGGACCGTGCGCGCGTCCTCGGCCGAGATGATGCCCGCCGCGCCGCCGAAATGATCGCCATGGCTGTGCGAATAGATGACGGCGAGGATCGCCCTTTGCCCCAGATGCTCGCTCACGAGGTCATAGGCCGCCTTCGCCGCTTCCATCGTGGTCAGGGGGTCAACGACGATCCACCCCTCGCCCGCATCGATGAAGGTCACGGTCGAGATGTCGAAGCCGCGCACCTGATAGATGCCGTCCATGACCTTGAAGAGGCCGTGCTTGGTGAGGATCTGCGCGTGCCGCCACAGGCTCGGATTGACGCTTTCGGGCGCCTGTCCTTGCAGAAAGTCATAGGAGGAGAGATCAACGACCACCCCGCCATCGGCCCGGCGGATGATAGGGTCGCTGCGGGTCGCGATGAAGCCGCGCTCGGCGAATTCGAAATCCTTGCGGTCATCGTTGGCAACGAGGTCGCGGGCTTCCTGCATGGACATCTTGGTGGCCTCGGCTGGCGCAATGACGGGGGGAACGGGAATGGCGGGGGCGGCGATCAGCATCGGCCCGATCAGGCTGCCGAAGAAGGATAGGGTGCCAAGAACAACGAGCGCGCAGAGGGCGATTCCCACGCCCAATCCGAGCCAGAAACGTAACGACAGCACAACGATCTCCCCCGAAAGCCAAATCCCGCCGGCCTGTGGAGGCGAACCCCGCGACGGGCTTTTTTTTGAATGTACAAGGCCTCGCCGCCCCCGTCGAGACCAAGCGAACGGCCATGCCTCCTGAAAGGTGAGGGTGACCCCCCCCATGGGTCAGGGCCCGCTAACGGGGGCCATCCACCTTGTCTGACCGCCGCATCTCTCGTGGGCGCTTTTAGTGCACCGCCGCCGTCAGCGCGGCGACATCGGGTTTGCGCATGTCCATGACGACTTTCATCAGCCGCTCGGTCTTGGCGGCATTCTGCTCCTGCATGACGCGGGAGATGATGCTGGGCACGATCTGCCAGGAGACGCCGAACTTGTCCTTCAGCCAGCCGCAGACATTTTCCTGCCCGCCATCCGCCGTCAGCCGGCTCCAGTAATAGTCGACCTCGTCCTGGGTCTCGCACGGAACCATGAACGAGACGGCCTCGCTCTGGCTAAAATGCGGCCCGCCATTGAGGAGCATGAAGGGCTGCCCGAAGATATCGAGCGTCACCGCCATGGGCGTGCCTTTGGGGCTTGGGGCGCCTTCCCCGTAGTGGGAGCGGCTCGTGATCTTCGCGTCTTTGAACACCGAGACATAGAAAGCGGCCGCTTCCTCGATCCGGCCATTGAACCAGAGGCAAGCCGTTATGCTGGCCATGGGGCTCTCCTTTCTGTTTTCGCCGCCCGAAGTTTCGGTGCTAGGAAGCGCGCTGTCCACCACCAATGCAGGAGGCCCGCAAGTGAGCGGGCGATAAGGATCCGATGACGGCGATACTGACTGTGTTTCTCTCGGTGCTGCTGGTCGAGATGGGCGACAAGACGCAACTGGCAACGGCGCTCTTCGCCGCCGATGGCAAGCTCAGCCCCGCTCTCATCTTCGTTGCAAGCAGCGCCGCCCTCATCGTGACTTCTGCGATCGCCGTGTTCGTGGGCACGATGGCAAGAGAGTATCTGGACGCACTTCCCTTGAAGCTTCTGGCCGGGCTAGCCTTCATCGCGATCGGTGCGCTCAATGTCTGGAGCCACTTCAACCCTTCTCCCTGAAGGGCCAAGTGTGAAAATGCTAGGAAGACGCCAAGGAAGAAAACGAGAAGAGGAAACCGCGCATGACGCTGCCCCGCCTGACTTTTGAGGGACACTGGTTCAAGGAGCCCGGTGGGCGGCGCGTGCTCCTGCGCGGGGTCAATCTGGGCGGCGATTGCAAGGTCCCTTACCCCGATGGCGGCACGAATTTTCCAAGCGACTTCACCGATCACTGCGAGGTCAGCTTCATCGGCCGCCCCTTTCCCCTGAACGAGGCGGATGCGCATCTGGGCCGCCTGGCGCATTGGGGCTTCACCTGCTTGCGTCTCCTGACGACATGGGAGGCCGTCGAGCATGCAGGCCCCGGCCAGTACGACGAGGCCTATCTCGACTATTTTCAGGAGGTCGTGCGCAAGGCCGGCGAGCATGGCTTCTACGTCTTCATCGATTTTCACCAGGATGTGTGGAGCCGCATGACGGGCGGCGACGGCGCGCCCGGCTGGATCTTCGACGAATTGGGGCTCGACATGACCCGCTTTGATGCAAGCGGCGCGGCGCATGTCATGCAGCATCGCTATGACTATGCGCAGGGCGGGCGGCAGGAAGACCGCTATCCCACCATGAGCTGGACCCGCAACTATCGCCTCCCCGTGAACGGGATCATTTGGACGTTGTTCTTTGCGGGCGCGCGATTCACGCCCGCCATGATGGTCCGCGGACGGAATGTTCAGGATTTTCTGCAAAGCCATTATCTCGGTGCCATGCGCGCCGTTGCGGAGCGTGTTGCGGGCTTCTCCCATGTGCTCGGCTTCGACACGTTGAACGAGCCGGGCTCCGGCTTCATTGGCCGCCCGATGAGCGACCAGCACATGAAGCCCAGCAACGCCAATCCTCAGCCCGTGCCGCTAGGCCCGGCCTGGTCACCGCTCGATGCGTTGCTCGTCGCCGATGGCGTAACGCGAGAAATTCCGGAAATGGGCTTCGATCTTGAGGTGATGGCGATGCGCAAGAAAGGCAGCGCCCGCGTCAATGAGGCTTGCATCCGCATCTGGCGCGACGGCGTAAAATGCCCCTTTGCGCTTGCTGGCGCCTATGCCCGCGAAGGGGACAAGGTGACGGCGCTGGATGAGGAATTCTTCACCCGCGACGTGCATCACGAAGCCGACCACATGCTGCCCTTTTTCCGGCGCGTGGCCGAGACGATACGCGCCGTCAATCCCACCTGGATGATCTTTGCCGAGTTCGACGCCTTCAAGGGCGTGCGCGGCTTTCCCCCCGGCATGCCGCCCGCGACCGTGAATGCGAGCCACTGGTATGACGTCGTCACCTTGACGACGAAGACGTTCATGTACCCGGAGATGTTCGATCTCCATGAGGGGCGCATGATTGAAGGCGCGGAAGCAATTCGCGACATGTATGTCAAGCAGCTCGCGCGGCTGAAGGAGGCGAGCGCGACATTGCCAGGCGGCGCGCCGACCCTTGTGGGCGAGTTCGGCATTCCCTTCGACCTGGATGCGGGCGCCGCCTATGCGGCCTGGGCGGCGGGCGATCGGGGGCAGGCGCCCTGGGCAAGGCACGCGACCGCGCTTGGCCTTCAGCTCGACGCGATGGACGCGCTGATGTTGCACTGGACCTTGTGGAACTACACCGCCACGAACAGAAACGACCCCGCCATCGGCGATGGCTGGAACCAGGAAGATCTCTCGATCTTCAGTATTGATCAGCACACGGACGGCAAGGACCCGGATTCTGGCGGCCGCGCGCTTGACGGCATCGTGCGCCCCTGGGTGCGCGCCTGCCAGGGCGTGCCGCGCGAGATGCATTTCAACCGCGAGACGAAGGTTTTCACCTTCGCATTCGATGCCGATCCGAACGTGTTGGAGCCGACCGAGATATTCGTGCCTCGCCGGCAATATCCGCGCGGCTTCGTCATCGAGGCGGAAGGAATGGTGAGCCGCGTCGATGCGCAGAACCGCTTTGCCCGCTTTTCGGCGCGCGAGCCCGGCGCCAAGCGGATCGTGATCCGCGAGCCCGGGCATCACTGATGCGCGGCCCGCGAAGGCGGGAACCGGTCCATCCACTTTGTCCCTCAGCCTCGTCCTTCGCGGCCCTCGAAGGGCGCCGCCGCCCGCCTTCAGGGAAACACCACGCTGATCGTTTCGGCGATGCAGGCCGGCTTCTCCATGCCTTCGATTTCGATCGTCACCTCATTCGTGAGCTGCAATCCGCCCGCCTTCGGTTCGGCGGATATGAGTTTCTGTCGCGCCCGCACGCGGCTATCCACCGGCACCATGTTCGTGAAGCGCACCTTGTTCGAGCCATAGTTGATGCCGCGGCTGACGCCGTCGATGCGCATGATCTGCGCCGAGAGCATCGGGATCAAAGACAGTGTGAGATAGCCATGCGCGATGGTTTTGCCGCCCGGCAACTCCTTTGCCGCGCGCGACGTGTCGACATGGATCCATTGATGATCGCCCGTGGCCTCGGCGAATTGGTTGATCCGCGCCTGGTCGATTCTCACCCATTCCGAGACGCCGGTTTCTTGGCCGACCATGCTGGTGATGTCGGAGAAATTGACGGTTTTCACCATCGTCTAGTTTCCTTCCTGTGCTGCTTGTTGATCCGCTGTCAGCGCCCGCACGCGCGCATGGATTTCGGCGATCGGCGCATCATGAACGCCAAGCCGCTCGAGTTCGCCCATCGTGCGGAAGAGATAGTCGCTGTTCTTGCCGAGCACGCCCTCGGCATGCGCGATCTGCCGCGCCACCTGCTCGATCGGCAGATGGCCCGTATAGCGCGGATGGGCGCGATTGATGATGAAGGTGAAGGCGCGCTGCCGTTCTCCTTCGACCTCAAGCTCGACCCAGCGCGGAATATAGGCGCCCGAGAGCATCTCGCGCATCCACAGGATGTTGGTTTCGCTCTCGACGCGCTCGCTGGCGATCCGGTGCGCGATGCCCGTGCAAGCGCCGCCCTCATCGATGGCGAGCATGAGCCCGGGATTTTCCGGCGAACCGCGCCCCATCTTCAGAAGCAGGCAGAACGAGCGCGAATAGCCCTGCAAGGTGGCCATGCGGCTCTCTTCCACATGGATCGCCGGATTCCACATGAGCGAACCATAGCCGAACACCCAGACATCCTTGCCCGGGGGATGGTCCGCGAAATGGGAGGCCCGCGATGCCTCCCGCTCCTCATGGCTGAGGAAGGGCATGCCATCGTTCAGTCTCGCCGCTTCGGCCTGCCACTGCGCGATGCGCTCCGGCGTGAAGCTCTCCCGCACGAGCAGGCCATCGGCGGTGCGTGGGAAGATGAGCGGCGCGGGTTTGTCAGACGATCCGGCTGTCACGTTTACCCCAATAGCGGTCGCGGATCAGGCGCTTATAGAGCTTGCCCGTCGGATGCCGCGGAAGTTCCTGTTCAAAGTCGATGCTACGCGGACATTTGATCGCTGACAAATTCTCACGGCAATAGGCCATGAGCTCATCCGCGAGCGCCTGCCCCACATCCTCCCAGTGCATGGGCTGCACGACAGCCTTCACCTCTTCGCCGAATTCCTCGTTTGGCACGCCGATCACAGCGACATCCGCCACCTTGGGGTGATTGATGAGAAGGTTTTCCGCATCCTGCGGGTAGATATTGACCCCGCCCGAAATGATCATGAACGCCTTGCGGTCGGTGAGGTAGAGGAACCCGTCCGCATCGAGCCGCCCGACATCGCCCAGCGTCGACCAGCCATTGGCGTTGCGGCTCTCCTTCGTCTTGCCGGGATCGTTGTGATATTCGAATTGGGGGCCGTTGGCGAAGTAGATTGTGCCTTCCTCGCCCAAGGGAACGTCCCTGCCGTTCTCATCGCAGATATGGATTTCGCCCAGCACCGCGCGGCCGACCGTGCCGGGATGGGTAAGCCAATCCTGCGCGTTCGTATAGACGAACCCGTTGCCCTCCGTGCCCGCATAGTATTCGTGCAGGATCGGCCCCCACCATGCGATCATCTGGCGTTTGACCTCGATAGGGCAGGGCGCGGCAGCATGGATCGCCACCTTGTGCGAGGAGAGGTCATACTGGGTGCGCACGCGCTCGGGAAGCTTCAGCATACGGACGAACATGGTCGGCACCCATTGGCTCAACGTCACCTTGTGGCGTGCAATGAGGGCGAGCGCCCGCTCGGCATCGAAATGCTCCATGATGATGCAGGTGCCGCCAAGGCGCTGGATCGCCATGGTGTAGCGCAAGGGCGCCGCATGATAGAGGGGCGCGGGCGAGAGATAGACCGTGTCTTGATTGGCGCCGAAAAGCACGCTTGCGAGCGTGACCAGAGAGCCGCCCTCGGTGATGGGAACTCCCGAAAGCGGCACCTTGACGCCTTTGGGCCGTCCGGTCGTACCGGAGGAATAGAGCATGTCCGCGCCCGAGGCCTCATCCGCGATGGGCGTGGCGGGCATGGCGCCCGTCGCCTTTGACCAGGATTGGAAGGGCAAGCTCGCCTCACCCACCATATAGAGCGCGATATGAGGAATGAGCGGCGCGAGTTCCCGCGCCGTCGCGCCGAGCGCCTCGGATGTGATGAACGCCTTGGCGCCGCAATCCTTGATGATATAGGCGGCTTCGCCCGCCGTCAGGCGCGAAGAGAGGCACGTATAGTATAGGCCGGATCGCTGCGCGCCCCAGCAGATTTCAAAAAAGCGCGAATTGTTCTCCATCATGATGGCGATGCCATCGCCCGTCTTGAGGCCGAGCCGGCGGAATAAGTGCGCCGCCTGGTTCGAGCGCGCGTCGAGTTGACGATAGGTAACGGCCTCGCCGCTTTCCGCCATGATGAAGGCAGGCTTGTCGGGCGTCGTGCGTGCGTGAACGCTTGGGTGATGCATCTTCTTCCTCCCGCTCCCTCTCATTGTGTTTGCTTCAGAGATAGGGGAGCGCCAGCGCTGCGTAAAGTCGCGCGAAGGGGATGGATGTGCGCGAAGGTTCATCTAATCTGTCGGCATCGAGCAATGGAAAACAAGAAGGAAGCGCAAGGATGACAAAACCATACGAGCACATTCTCTATGCCGTGGAAGAAGGCATCGCGACCATCACGTTGAACCGGCCGGACAAGCTCAACGCCTTCACGGGCACGATGATGAATGAGCTGATCGATGCCTTCGACCGCGTAAACAAGGATGACGCCGTGCGCTGCGTGATCGTGACGGGGGCGGGGCGGGCCTTCTGCGCGGGCGCCGATCTCTCCGCGGGCGCAAAGACCTTCGACTACGAGGCGCGTGACGACCGCCCGGACCGCCAGGGTGTCAGGCGGGGAGGGGAGATCGACTGGTCGAACCCCGCGATCCGCGATGGCGGCGGTCTCGTCAGCCTGAAGATCTTCGAATGCCTGAAGCCGGTGATCGCGGCGGTGAACGGACCGGCCGTCGGGGTTGGCATCACCATGCAGCTGCCGATGGACATCCGCATCGCCTCTGAGAATGCGAAATTCGGTTTCGTCTTTGCCCGCCGCGGCATCGTGCCGGAGGCCTGTTCGTCCTGGTTCCTCCCGCGCATCGTTGGCATCGCGACGGCGGCGGAGTGGTGCTATTCAGGCCGGGTCTTCGACGCGAGGGAGGCCTATGAGCGCCGCCTCGTGACCCACCTCGTCAAGCCCGACGCGTTGCTGCCCAAAGCGATGGAGATCGCCCGCGAGATCGCCGACAACACCGCCCCCGTTTCGGTCGCCCTGACCCGCCAGATGCTGTGGCGGATGCTGGGCGCGGACCACCCGATGGAGGCGCACAAGGTCGACAGCCGCGGCGTCTATGCGCGCGGCCAGCAGGCGGACGCGAAGGAAGGCGTGATGTCGTTCCTCGAAAAGCGCCAACCCCATTATCCCGACAAGGTCTCCAGCGACATGCCGGATTTCTTTCCCTGGTGGCAGGAGCGGCCATATTCGTGATGAGTCGGGGCAAGCCAAGGGCGCGAACCGGCTGGCGATGGGCTGGCACCTCGGGATGAGGCGTGTTGCATAAGACCTTACCCTTGTAGGCGCCGCACTTCGCGGCCCTCGAAGGGTGAGGGAGCGCCCCCAACTGAATGCGCCCTTAGCCCCCCTCCCGTGCCATCGTCCAGAGCGATGAAAAGAAGAACATCGCCAGCCAAAGCGCTACGCCAAGGCCGATCATGACTAGGATCGCATCGAGCACGCCGATCCGTGCCACGATGAGGCCGATGAGGAAGGCGCCGAGCGGTGAGCCGCCCATCATGGCGAGCTGATAGACCGAGATCATCCGCGCCCGGTGGCTGGGGGTCGCGGCCGCCTGCACGATCGCCCGGCTCATGGTCATCGACACCCCCGCCGCCAGTCCCCAAACGAGGATGGCGCTATAGTGCAGCCATTGCGGCGGCGCGAGATGCATCACAGAGAGCGCGCCGAAAGTGACCAGCAGCGCGAGCAGCATCGCGCGCCCCGGCCGCGTCACCGGCGGGCGCGTCATCAAGAGGGCGGTGGCGATCGCGACCCCGGCCATGAACGACACATTCGTCATCGCAAGCTTCATTGAGCCGCCGCCATAGATGTCGCGGCTCATGATGGGCAGGATCACCATGAACCCGCCCATGAAGAGAACGCTCATGCCCAGCATCAAAAGGCTGACGGGCCGGATTTGCGGATGCATCACCGTTTCAAGAATGCCCTCGCGCACCTCCCCGAGGATGGCTGCAACCGAAAGGGGCGAGCGCGCCCGCACGGGCGGCTGCACCTGCAGGCGCGTCGCGGTGTAGACGGCAAAGGCGAACCCGGCAAAGACAAAGCCAAGGATCGGCAGCGGCCCCACCCAGGTGGCAAGTCCCGCGATCAGAAGGCCGGCGATCTGCCCGCCGAATTGCAGCCCCGTCGAAAGCGCAACCGCGTGCGAGAGGTCCGCACCCGACGCCGCCGCGATGGCCGGCAGGGCGGCATCCCGCACGGGCATGGTGAAGGCAGCGGCGGTGCCTAGGCCGAGCGCATAGACGATGAGCGCCTCATAGCTGACAAGGTCAAGGAGGATGAGCCCGATGAGATAAACCGTCGGCACGAACATCAGGGCCTGCATCTTGATGAAATGGTCGCGCAGCTCCCGCCTGTCGGCCACCGCCCCGCCAAGAAGGATGAATAGCGGCAGGGGCAGCATGATCATCATCTGGGCAAACCCGACCGCGTCGGCGGGTTTACCCAAGGGGATTGTGATGAGCCAGGCGAAGAGCACGCTCTGCGCCCCCGCCGCCGCGAAATAGGAGGCCATCCCCGCCACATACCAGTTAAGGTCGAGCTGCGCCCGCGAGCGCGCGGGTTCGGCATGGCTAAGGGGTGCAAGGACGGGGCCCCGAACCTCCTCGGTCCGGGGTGGTGATGTGTCGGGCGGATTCATGGGAGCCGGTTCGTGATCCTCGATGGGATCACTATAGCCGAACGCACGGCGATGCGGGATAGTGTGCGAAAGGGATCGCGGAACGAATAAGAATGGATGGATTTGTCCTGGCCGTATTCGGCCTTTCGGCATTGCTGGGCTTGGCGAGCCTGCTCGTCCCAACCTCCCGCCGGCTCTATCTCCCCTATACTGTCCTCCTTGCGCTTTTTGGCGCGGTGCTGGGGATTTTGCTGCAAGCGGGGATCACGCTGCCCGGCGCGGCGGGCGATCTCTTGCGGGCGCTGTCGCGTTTCCATGTCTCCTCCGACGTCCTCATCTATGGGCTGTTGCCGCCGCTGCTCTTTGCAGGCGGGCTCTCCGTCGATGTGCGCCGCCTCATCGATGAGATTGCGCCCATCACGTTGCTCGCGGTTGTCGCGGTCATGGCCTGCACCTTGGCGGTTGGCTTTTCGGTCCACCTAGTCAGCGCGATGGGGCTGACGGTGTGCCTGCTGCTCGGCGCCATCGTTGCCACCACCGACACCGCCGCCGTCCTCAGCATCTTCAGGGATATCGGGGCGCCCCGCCGCCTCTCGACGATCGTGGAGGGTGAAAGCCTCTTCAACGATGCCGCCGCCATCGCCCTTTTCGTGCTCTTGCTCGACATGGCGATGCAAGGGACAGAGCCGGATTTTATTGCCGGCACATTGTCCTTCATCTGGGGACTTGTCGGAGGCGCGGTGTTCGGCGGGCTTGCGGCCATGGGCGCGGCATGGCTCGTGCCGCTGTTGCGCGGCGCTGCCTTGACCGAGATCACACTCACGCTCGTCTTGAGCTATCTCACCTTCGTCGTCGCCGACAAATATCTGGAGGTTTCCGGCATCATCGCGGTCGTCGTCGCCGCCATCACCTTCGCCGCCGAGGCACGCACCCGCGTCTCGCCTGGCACCTGGGAATCCTTGAACGCCATCTGGCGCCAGCTGGACTTTTGGGCCTCGACGCTCATTTTCGTGTTCGCGGCCATGGTCGCGCCCGATGCGCTGAAGGACATGACGGCCGAGAACGCGCTCGCCCTCCTCGCGCTATATGTGTCAGCGCTCCTCACGCGCGCGGCCATCCTTTTTCTGCTGATGCCGCTCTTGAATAGGATGGGGATCGCAGGGCCCGTCGAAACCCGCTACAAGCTCGTCCTCCTGTGGGGCGCGATGCGCGGCGCGGTGACGGTCGCGCTGGCGCTTTCCTTGAGCGACAACGAGGCGCTCGATGTGGAGACAAGGCGCTTCATCCTCGTCCTTGCGGTCGGCTATGTCCTCTCGACGCTGCTCATCAATGCGCCGACCTTGCGGCCCCTGATGCGGGCGCTGCGCCTCAATGTCCTTGACCCGCAGGAAAAGCTGATCCGCGATCACGTCACGCGCATCTCGCGCACCCGCGTCAGCGCCGAGGTCGGCCGCATGGCCAAGGGGCTCGGCTTTGTCTCGCAGGCGGCGATCGCCGAGTTCTGTCCCAGCGAGGCATCAGACGATCGTACGCCTCTGACGCCGGAGATCCGCCTTCAGGTCGGCCTTCTCGCGCTCGCCAATCGCGAGGCTGAACTGGCCATCACCTATTTGGATCGCGGCACCATCAATCGCGACATCGCCGATGCGATGATCGAGCATGCGGGCATCGCGCTTGAAAGCGTGCGCACGGGCGGCATCGCGGGCTATGATCGCGCCTGGCAGCAATTCTATCGCCCTTCCTGGCGCTTCAAGCTGGCGCTCTTTCTCCAGCACCGGTTCAGGCTTGAGGCCCCCATCGCATCGCAGATCGCGGCCCGCTTCGAACTTTTCCTCGTCAAGGAAAAGCTGATCGATGACCTGCGCCATTTCGTGACTGTTCAGCTCTCCCCCGTCATCGGCCGCGACATGGCGGCGCGCATGGAGGAAAGCCTGAAGCAGCGCGCCGATTCATTGCGCGGCGCCATCGCCTCGCTCGATCTTCAGTACCCGGATTTTGCCAACCTCCTGCGCCGGCGTTTCCTCAACCGCGTGAGCGTCGGGTTGGAAGAGGCAGAATATCGTGCTCAGCGCGCACAGGCGCTCATCAGCGAGGAAGTGTTCGAGGATCTGAAGGCCGATCTCGCCAGCCGCGCCCTCAACCTGCAGCGCCGGCCAAAGCTCGACCTCGGCCTGCGCCTAACCGCCATGCTGAGCAAGGTGCCGCTATTCCTCCATTTGAGCGGGGCGCAGTTGATTGCGCTTGGCCATGCGCTGCGCCCTCTCGTCGTGACGCCGGGCGAGACGATCATCAAGCGTGGCGAGCGCGGCGACAGCATGTATTTCATCACCGCCGGCCGCGTGCAGGTGATGCTGAAGCCCGTGCCCGTCGCGCTCGGCGATGGACAGTTTTTCGGTGAGGTCGCGCTGTTGACCGATCAGCCGCGCAACGCCGATGTCATCGCCGAGACCTTCACCAATCTTCTTGTGCTCAAGCGGCGCGATTTCGACCGCCTGCTCGCGGGCGATGAGGGACTGCGCGACGCGATCACTGCCGCGGCGGGGGCAAGGCAGGGCGCAAGCGCTCAACCCGCCGTGAACGCCTGAAGGAATTGGGGCCGCGCCGGCAATTGCGCGAGGAGCGCGCCGAGCGCCCGCTCGGCAAGCCCGTTACGCTGCTGGACCTTCTCGGCAAGGATGAGCTCGTTCTTCATCGAATGCTCAAGGCAGGTGAGCTCGGTCACGCGGATCTTGTAGCCATGCGTCTCAAGCCACAGCCCGCGCAGCACATTGGTGAGGTGGCTTGCGCATTCCCGCCGGTGCAAGGGATGGCGCCATAGCTGATAGAGCGGATGATCGCCGTGCCCCTCCAGCGCCCGCGCCAGCTCCGCCTGACAGCAAGGCACAAGCGCGATATAGGCCGCCTGATGGGCAAGCGCAAAGGCGATGGCATCGTCCGTCGCGGTATCGCAGGCATGAAGCGCCGTGACGAGATGCACAGGCCCCGCAACGCGCGCTTCCGCGATGGGCGCGGTGATGAAGGAGGTGCGCGCAAAGCCGAACGATTGCGCGAGGGCCTCGGAATGCGCGCTCAGCGCGGGCCGGGTTTCGATGCCGATAAGCCGTCCGCGCGCGGCCTGGCGCAGCAGGATGTCATAGAGGATGAAGCCGAGATAGGACTTGCCCGCCCCGAGATCGGCGATGACGGGTTCCTCGTGGCGGGAAAGCAGATCCTCGACCGCCGGGCGCAACAGCTGAACGAGGTGCAGCACCTGCTTCAGCTTGCGCCGAGAATCCTGATTGAGCCGCCCGTCGCGGGTGAGGATGTGCAACTCTTTGAGCAGGCCATCCGATTCTCCCGGCCAGAGTGTCTTGACTTCGCTGAGGTCATCCGCGGGCTTCACGCGCGCCATCTTCTATTCGCCATTCCCTCCCAGCCGCTCGACCCATGCATCGACAAGTTTGCCGGCGCATTCGCTGGAGCTGTATTGGCTGGTCTCAATCCTGTGCAGCTTTTCGATATCGACACCGATCATGTCGAGCACGCTGCCCTCGCGCAGGTCGCGATACGTATATTCCTTGGCCAGCACCCGGCAGGGCTCGATCTCTCCGTACACGTAGTAAATCGCGCCGAGCGGCGCAATGACGAACATGAGCATGAGGCTGCTGATGGCGCGAAACATGTCTCCCCCCGATGAATTCGTGATCGCCTGTAAGTCTCAGCGCATCGGTCCGCCGACATCGTCCTGGCGGATATCGCCGGGCCGGCGCAAGGATTCCTGAGTGCCGCCGCAGGCGCCATAGCCGGCGCCCCAGCCCGCCTTGTAGGCGTCTGAACCGGCATAGTCCGGATTGCGCCGCACGGCCTTCGCTCCGCCTTGCGCGATTACCTGCGCCGTGGTGCAGCCATCGCCATAGCCAAGCTGATAGGCTGGGTCCTCGCTGAGCGCCGGATCGGTGCCGGTTGAACACGCGGACAGGAACAAGGCCGCCGCAAGGCCAAGGTGTAAGCGCATGGGTCTACTCGCTGAAAGTTTTCTTTAAACTTTACCCTAGCATAGTTGTCGCCACAGCGGCAGCCATATGCGGATGACACTGGTGTAATCGCGAAGGGCGCGGCCCGCATGCGAATTTGTCGCTGAAGGCGAGGAGAGGCATGTCCGCGGCATTGAAGCTCGATGAGGCTGAACTGGCGGCTTTGCAGCGCCTCGCGCGCCAAAGGAATGCCGGCGCGCGCCAGGATCTGTTCACGCAGATGGGCGAGCTCGCGCTTGGGCCTGCCGGTCAATTGGCGCCTACCGTCAAGCATCTGCTCGATGAAATTTTGCTCACGCTGGTGAGCGAGGTGGAAACGAAGATCCGGGCCGAACTTGCCGCGCGCATGGCCGGCAGGAAGGATGTTCCCGAAGGTCTATTGCGCCATCTCGCCTGCGATGACATTGAGGTTGCGCGCCCCTTGCTCTTGAACAGCGAGGCCCTGCGCGAGGAGGATCTGATTGCGGTCATTCGCGCGGGCGAAACCGCGCACCGTGAGACGATTGCCGCGCGCCGCAACATTCCGGCCACCGTTTGCAGTGCGCTCATCGAGGCGCAGGAGCCATCGGTAGACCTTGCGCTCGTTCAGAATCTGTCCGCCCATCCCGGCGCCGCCGTCCTTGCCGTGCTCGCCGCGCGCAGCGAGGGCAATGAGGCCTTGCGCCGCCCGTTGCTGCTGCGTGAGGATCTGCCGGGCGAGGCGGCCCAGGCGATGTTCTGGTGGGTGTCCGCCGCCTTGCGCCGCAACATTCTTGAGCGCTTTCCCATGACGGAGAAGCTGCTCGACGAAACCTTGGGCTCCATCGCGGCCGATGAAGCGGCGCATCGCCGGCGCCTGCCGCCACCCCGCGGATCTTCCGTAAACGAACTATTAAAGTCCCTGCGCGCTGGCGAAATGTCCGTGTTCATGCAGAATTTCTCCGCCCTGCTGCAGACGACCCGCGCGACGGCCAAAAAGATCCTGCAGGACTCGGGCGGCGAAGCCTTGGCCATCGCGGCCCGCGCCATCGGCGCCAACCGTACCGAGTTCACTTCGCTCGTGCTCTTGACCGACTATAAGCGCTTTGGCCGGGCAAGGCCGACTGGCCATCTTGAGCATGTCGCCCATGTCTATGACCTGATTGGCCGCGACCAGGCGCAATTGACCGTTCAGTATTGGGACAGGCAGTCGCGCCCGCAGGCGGCTTAACGCTTTTACCCGCCATTAAAGCCGTTTTCGGTACGCTCAATGCGTGGCGTGGAGGCTGCCTGCTTCCCGTCTCATGCCAAAGGGAAGGTTGAAGGGCCATGTCGCCACAGATGCGCGTCGTCGTTTTCGCTTCGCAGAAGGGCGGCTCGGGCAAGACGACCCTTGCCGGCCATGTCGCGGTGCAGGCCGATCGCGCGGGGGCCGGTCCCGTGGCCCTCATCGACACCGATCCGCAAGGCAGCCTGGCGAAGTGGTGGAATGTGCGCGCCTCTGAATCGCCCTTCTTCATCCAGTCCGCCTTCACCAATCTCTTTCACGACCTCGACATGGCGCGCACGCAAGGCATCCGCCTTGTGGTGATCGATACGCCGCCCGCCGTCACCAAGGCGATTGCCGAGGTGGTGAGCTTCGGCGATCTGATCGTCGTGCCGACAAGGCCAAGCCCGCATGATCTGCGTGCTGTCGGCCCCACGGTCGATATCGTTGAATCGCGCAAGAAGCAGCTCGTCTTCGTCGTCAACGCCGCGACCGCGCGCGCCAAGATCACGATGGAGGCCGCGATCGCCTTATCGCAGCACGGCACCGTCGCACCCGTCACCGTCCACAACCGTCTCGATTTCGCGGCCTCGATGATCGACGGCCGCACGGTGATGGAGGTCGATCCGGCCGGCAAATCCGCGCTCGAGATTGCACAGCTCTGGGACTATCTGGCCTCGCGCATCGCGCGCCTTGATACGCCGCAAGGGACGTGGATGGACGATGCGGCGCGCGGGCAGGGGCAGAGGAATGTCAATGCGTTGGGGCGCTCTGCGCCCGTGTTTGGTCGTCGGGCGTTTACATGACGGATGATGCATCGAGTTCGAAGCCGAAATTTGCCGCTCTCACTGCCGGACTGCTTGCGCGAAAGGGCGAAGCCCATCCCGCGGCGACGGTGGCCCTCGCCGATGATCTGGCGCCGCGCGCCTATGCGCTGACGCGCACCCCCGCCATCGTCGCAGGCGCGCAGGCACAGCGCGGGCCACAGACGGCAAAGCCCGCGCCGAATAGGCCAGAGCCAGCGCCCGCTGCAGGCCCGTTGAGCGAACGCCTCACGATGATCCGTGATCGGATCGCCAAGGCTGCTGGCATGCGCATCGAGGAAGAACTTGGCGTAAAAGAGGAAGCGCCCGCGCCAGGGGAAATGCCATTGCCATCGGCACCCATCGAAGAAGTGCCGCTCGCGGGTGATCGTGCGCCCGTGCCGGCTTCGCCCGCACCCACGCCAGCGTCGCCCGCGCCAATATCGCCCGCCATGCAAAAGGCCGCGCCCGAGGCGTCCGCGGCTCCTTGTACAGATTGTCCGGGCGATGCGGCCGATGCCCGCAAGTTCCATGTCTCTGTGCGCCTGAAACGCAGCCGCTATATCCGCCTCAAGCTGGCTGCAGCGGCGCTGCACCGGCCGAGTCAGGAGATCATCGGCGAGGCGCTTGATGCTTACTTTTCCAAACTGGATGAAAGCATCCTGGGCGGTTGCCCCTGCACGAATGGTTGAGTAGTCGGATAACTGCTACTCTGGCGACAAAAAAGAGGCGGTTGCCACAAATATCGCCAACAAAAAGCCGTCGATCACGGTTAACGGCGGCCCATTCTTCATTATCCGAATATCAAGCATATTGCGTTTCTATAGCACTCGAATAGTTTGCCCATCTTCCTCTGATTGATCGAAAGAGTTTGAGCGTCATGGAAAAGCAGAACGATCTGATGGATCTGACGGTTGAGATCGTGGCCGCCTATGTTGGCAACAACATGCTGCGCCCGTCCGACATTCCAGGTCTCATTTCAGAGATTCACAATACCCTCAATGAACTCACCCGCGATGTCGTGGTTCAACCTGAAGAGCCGCTGAAGCCCGCCATTAACCCGAAGAAATCTGTGACGCCGGACTTCATCATCTGTCTTGAGGATGGGATGAAGTTCCGTTCGCTGAAGCGTCACCTGCAAAGCCGCTATGGCCTCACCCCCGACGACTATCGCCGCCGCTGGGGGCTTGGCGCCGACTATCCGATGGTGGCCCCGAATTATTCGAAGGCCCGCTCTGCGCTCGCAAAGAAGATGGGCCTCGGCCAGAAGGCGAAACCCTCGCGCCGCTAAGGCCGCGAGCCACGTTCCCTGTGCTGCCTCACCCTGAGGTGGCGCGTCAGCGCCCTCGAAGGGTGAGGTGGCGCAAATCCACTCCCTCCCTTTGTAAGGGGAGGAAGAGAGCCCCCACCCCTCAAAGCCTGGCTTCGCCGCGCGACTCTACGCTGCTACCGAGCGAAGCCGCATGGCCACCTTCGCCGCCCAGCGCAGGCGCTGATGATAAAGCACCCCCCCGCCTGAATTGAGCGGGACTAGCGTAAAACTCTCCTTGTTGCCCTTGATGACCCGCGCCAGCATCGCCCGGCCATCGGCGAGCCCGACAAGGCAGTCATGCCCGAGTGCCGCGCCAAGCCCCTCGCCGGTAATCCGTATACAGACAAGCGTCTCCCCGGCCAGATAAGGTCCCGCCGTCTCCGTCATCTTGACCGCAAGCGAGGGCGCCTGCGGCAGCGCGAAGGCGAATTCCTCGCTCTCGCGCGGCCCGCGCCGCACCAGCCCGCCTTCGAGCACATTGCCCGCAAAGGTGATGGGCGGCGCCTCCGGTCCCTCGATCAGCATCGAGGGGTGGACGCCGAGCGCCTCGCCCAGCCGCTCCAGCCAATCAACCGACACGGTCATGACCTCCGTCTCGAGCCGCGAAATGGTCTGCGGGGTTGTCCCCGTTCGCTCCGCGAGTTCCTTGAGCGTCATGCCGCGCTGGCGCCGGTGAAAACGGATTCGATTGCGCATGGTTTCCTCGAGAAATTGCGGGGTCCTGGCCGGGCGCGTCCGGTTTTCCGACTCAGCCGCGCGGGGGTGATAATAGGAAAGTTATCCTCATGTGCACAAGATCGATGGAAAACTAACGCATCTCGTAAAGAGGTGTATCGATGTCCACTGATCTGCACGTTTCCCCCGAAGCCCGCCGCGCCGACCTGGCGCTGCGGCTTGCCGCCACCGCCTTCGATGTCCCCATCGAGGAGATGCGGGCCGATACGCGGCGCGGCGCGACCGTCGCCTTTGCCCGCCAGGTGGGCATGTACATCGCCCATGTCGGCTTCGGCCTGTCGTTGAGCAAGGTCGCACAGGCCTTCAGGCGCGATCGCACCACCGTCACCCATGCCTGCCATCTGGTCGAGGACGCGCGCGAGGATCCCGACTTTGACGAGGCGATCGCCTGCATCGAGGCTGCCGCCCGCGTCGTCACCGGCATTACGGCGCTGGCCCGCACATGAGCCGCGCCGCCGCCGAAACCCATGCCCGTCAGTTGCGCCATTTGCTGCGCCGCCTCTCTCTGCCCGGCGCCTTGGTGCGGGAGGCAGAGGGCGAGGCCGTGATCGCGGTCGCCGGACATGCCGAAACGACGCATGTGGCGCCCGCCGTGCTTGCCTTCGCCCTGGCGCGCGGCTGGGTCGGCAAGGGTGAGGACGGCGCCTGCCGCCTGACGCGTGAGGGCCGCGCCCATCTTGAGCGCCTCACTGCTCCCGATGCGCAGGCAAACATCGAGGAGCGCGAGATCCTCGCGCCCGATGGCGTGCAAAGGAAAGTGCAGGTGAACACCGCCGAATCCCCGCTCGCCTGGCTGCGCCGGCGCAAAGGGCCCGATGGCCGGCCCATGATCGACGAGCTTGCCTTCGCGGCGGGCGAGCGGCTGCGCGAGGATTTCACGAAGGCGGCGCTCGCCCAGCGTGTCACCGCCGATTGGGGCATGCCCGTGACCGCAGGTCCAAGAGGCCCCGCGCGCGCCGAGCTGCCGCTCATCGCCCTTGCCGCGCGCCGGCGGGTCGAAAAGGCGATGGCGGCGCTAGGCCCGGGCCTTGGCGACATCGTCATGGCCGTGTGTTGCCATCTCAAGGGCCTGGAAATGGCGGAAGGTGGGCTTGGTTGGCCGCAGCGCTCTGGCAAGGTCGTGCTGCAGATCGCGCTCGACCGTCTCGCGCGGCACTATGGCATGGTATCTGGAACGGGAAGGCCCGGGCTTACCGCCTGGCGCGCCGAAGAAGAGGAAGAGGATAAGAACGAGAATTAGGCCTATTCACTCCGTGGGCGGACGAGTTGCACCGCCCGCTCGGGCAGATCGTTCTTCTTGATCTCGCTTCCCAATTGCTCGAGGGCATCAACGCCGAGCGCGACGCTGTCATCGACGGCCGTGAGGGTGGAAAGGCACAGATCGAAATTCCGGTCGCAGAAGCTGTCGGGCGGCACCAGGATCGGCTTTTGCTGCGCGATCAAGAGGCGCGGATCGCCGAGCGTCTCCGGGATTTGCAGGCCCGTCAGCGCGATCGGCCGCTGATCCTTAGGGAGCAGCAGCACGACGATGAAAAGCCAGAACGCAGAACGCAACAAGAAGGTGAACATCACGCCGCTCTCTCACTGGAACGGTGCGACCCTACGCGTCCCCCTTTGAGGTCGCGTGAAAACAATATCTAAACTTGCATTGATTGAAGGTTAATGGGTGGGAGGCCCCCAACCGTCATCGCCCGGCATCCCCGCGAAAGCAAAGGACCGGGCCATCCGTGCTTCGCGAGAAGACCCCTCCCGAAGCGCTTAAAGGGCGCGTCGACCTCCCCTGAGGGGAGGTGGTTGCCATAAAAAACCGCTCCCCTATTCGTGGGGAGGGGCAGGGTTGAGGGGCGGACCGCCCCGCCTTCACAGGGCCGCGTCGCGGCGCTTAGGGCGTCTTCACACCCGGCAGCACCCATTCGAGGCAGCCTGCCATTTCCTCCGCACCATGCCGGTCAAGGCAGAACGCAGCTTCTGCGGCGCCGTGCTTGGCGGCAAGGCATTGGCGCAGGTTGAGGCGGGCAAAGCGCACGCACTGCGACACCGTGGCATCGCGCGCGAAACGCGCCTGCGGCCCCTCGCTTGCGCCAAGCACGCTCCCCGCCGCGAGCGCCAGCGTGCGGTCGATGAGCGCGGCCTTTTGCTGCGGCCCGACCTCGAAGGGAAGAACCGAGCCGCCAATGGCGAGCGCGCCAGAGCCGCAAACGGCCGAAACGGGGCGGGAGATCTCAAGGCTTGCCTTGCGCTGCATGCGCAGCCAGGTCTGGCGGAACGTCGCGCCCATCTCGCGTAAGGCCGTCACATCGACCCGGATCGCCGTATAGACAGCCTTGACCGCGTCTTCGCCGCCCGGCAGCGTGCGCAGGCGCTCCGGGTTGCGAGCGATCGATTGCAGAAAGGCCTCGCGGCCCTCGGCCTCCGCCGCCTGCTTGACGCCGTCCCTGAAGGTCGCGACGCCCGCCGCCGCGGCGGCGTTGCGCAGCATCCAGCCTTCCGCAAGCTCCTCCGGCTTGAAGCCGTTCAGTTTTCCGGTCGCCGCATTGAGGCTCTTCGCCGAGGGATAGGATTGCCGCGTCAGCTCGCCCGCCGTCTTCTGATAGGCGGCATAGCGCGCCAGCGAGCCCTTGCTGGAGGAGGGGATCGCGGCTTCCGGCTGGCTGGAGGGCGAGGGTGCATTTTTCGCCCGCCGGCGCGGCGAGGGAATGGGCGTGACGCTGGCCACTTCGGCCGCGAGCGCCGCATCGAACACCGGCGGCGGTGCGGCGGGAACGGAAGCTGCGGCGACGGCGGGCATGGGCGCGGGCGCCTCGGACCCCAGGCTCATCGTTTCGCAGGCGCCAAGGCTGGCCGCGCAAAGGGTAAGGCCCAGGGCAAGGAACCGTCCGGTGAACGTCATGGGCGAAATCTCGCGGGATGAATGGAATGAGACAGCGTGCGAACGCTAACGCATCACGGTTAGGATCATACAAACGCACGAGCTTCAAGGCGAAGCATTGGATTCACTCTTCATTAATGATGTGACCAGAGCATGACGCCGCGCGGGCGCCTGATCCAATCTCCCGCCTGATGAGGTGTCGCGAATGACTACGCCGCTCAAATTGCTGGCGCCGGGGCATGGCTTTGCCTCTGCCCACATCCTGGGCGGGCTCTTGGGCCTGCTGCTGACGGCTTGGTTCTGGCTGGAGGCAGGAGAGCCCGACCCTGCCGAGGCGGTGGCGCTCGCCTGGCTGGCATCGCCCTTGGCTGTCGGCATCTACGCGCTGCTGCGCCCGCAAAGCCTCTGGCCGCAGATCCTCTCGGTGATGAGCCTGCCGGGCCTAGTCGCCTACGCGGCCGCCTTTACGGGCGGGCTTGCCTCGCCCTTCCTGTTCTGGTTCACGCTCGCGCCCATGGAGGCGGCGTTGACGGGCAGGCGCGCGCTCGTCCTCCTCTCATCGCTGGAGGCCGGGCTCGGCGTCGCGGCGCTCGCGCTGCTGCAGCAATTGGGCTGGTTGCCGCAGGCCCGCCTGTCGGCCGACGCCGCCGCCTTTCTCCACATCATCGCGCCGCTCGCCGCGATCCTCTATGCCGCCGCCGTCGCCATCGCCTCGGAGAACGCGCATGCACAGGCCCATGCGCGCGCCATCGAGGGTGAAGCGAAGTACCGCATCCTCGCCGACAACGCCGTCGACATGATCACCCGCCATGCCCCGGACGGGCGCATGGCCTTCGTCTCGCCCGCCGTGCGCGGATTGCTGGGCTACGAGCCCGCCGAGATGCGCGGCCGCGCGCCCATCGAGTTCGTGCATGCCGATGATCAGGCAAGCGTTCAGAACGCGCTTGCGCTGGCCTCCTATCGCGGAGAGGCGGCGGGCGCCGAAGCCCGTCTGCGCCGCAAGGATGGCACCTATGTCTGGGCCGAGATCCGCTGCCGTCCGGCGGGCGAGGGCGCGCCCTTGCGCGACATCATCGCCGTGACCCGCGATGTCACCGAGCGCAAGCGTCAGGAGCTTGAGCTGCTGGCCGCCCGCGACGCCGCCGAGGGTGCCAATCGCGCCAAGTCGCGCTTCCTTGCCAATATGAGCCACGAGCTGCGCACGCCGCTCAACGCCATCATCGGCTTTTCCGATATGATGCGTCAGGAAATGTTCGGAAAGCTCGGCCATGCCAAATATGCCGAATATGCAAGGCTCGTGCATCAATCGGGCGAGCAGCTCTTGGAGCTGATCGGCGACATCCTCGACATGTCGAAGATCGAGGCCGGCAAGTATGAGCTCACGCGCGAAACCCTCGACGTTGAACACCTGATCGAGCAGAGCTTGGCCACCATGCGCGCCGCCGCGCAGAAATCGGGCGTCCGCCTCAAGAGCGAGGCAAAGGGCGAATGGACCGTTCTCGCCGACAAGCGCGCGCTGCGCCAGATCCTGCTCAATCTGCTCTCCAACGCGATCAAGTTCACACCCGCGCAAGGAGAGGTGAGCGTCAAGGTGGCGCGGGAAGGATCGATGCTCGCGCTCACCATCGCCGACACAGGGCTCGGCATTCCGCAAGAGGCGCTCGCCCGCCTCGGCCAGCCCTTTGAGCAGGTCGACAGCGAATATACCCGCGCGCAGGGTGGCACGGGGCTTGGTCTTGCGATCGTGAAGGCGCTCGCGCATCTCCATGGCGGGGATGTCCGCATCGAAAGCACGTTGGGCGAGGGCACGCGCGTCACCGTGCGCCTGCCCGCGCCCCTGCCGTCGATCGACGCCGAGCCGAAGGGTCGGCCGCTCGCGGTTGCACCCATTCGCCTGCGCCGCCGGGCATGACGCGCGATGTCCGAGCCCCGGCTCAAATCGGAGATCTGGGTGAAGGCGCATATCCGCATCTGCATGGTGGCGGGGGCCTATGCGGTGGTTGTGCGCAAGGGCGATCCGGATGCCGGCGACATTCTCTTGAAGCTGAACGATCTCGCCGGCGGATTTGAGGTGCTCGCCCGCGCAACGGACGCGAAGGGCGCCCGCGTGTGGTTAAGGGTCACGGGCCCCGCCCCGGTCAAGGAGGCCGATGCCGAGGCCGCCATCGCGCGGCGTCTCTCCCGCGACCCCGATCTCTGGGTGATCGAAATCGAGGACCGCGCGCGGCGCGCCTTTCTCGGTGATCCCATCGCCGACACGAGCCTTCCCCCCGGCGGCGCCTTACGCTAAACCCGCGGCTCTTCTGCTGTCCCCGAAGGAGTTGCGCCCACCATGTCCCAGGCTCCCGACGAGCTTTCGCCCGGCCATATGGCATCGAAGCGGCGCACCTTCGCGATCATATCGCATCCCGACGCCGGCAAGACGACGCTGACCGAGCATCTGCTCTTGAAGGGCGGCGCCATTCACCTTGCCGGTGAAGTGAAGGCCAAGGGCGACCGCCGCCGCGCTCGCTCCGACTGGATGAAGATCGAGCAGCAGCGCGGCATCTCGGTCACGACCGCGGTGATGACCTTCGGCTTTGAGGGCGTGACCTTCAACCTGCTCGACACGCCCGGTCACCAGGACTTCTCGGAAGACACCTATCGCACCCTCACCGCCGCCGACAGCGCGGTCATGGTGCTCGACGCCGCAAGGGGCATCGAGGCGCAGACGCTCAAGCTGTTCGAGGTCTGCCGCCTGCGCGACATTCCCATCATCACCTTCATCAACAAGATGGACCGCGAGGCGCAGGACGCCTTCGAGCTGATGGACGAGATCGCGCGCAAGTTGGCGCTCGATCCGACGCCGCTTGCCTGGCCCGTCAACATGGGCCTCAATTTCCGCGGCATCGCCGATCTTGTGAACGACCGCTTCGTGCCCTTCGCGCGCGAGGGCGTGGCGAAGGCCCCCGTTCCGCTGAAAGGCGATGAGATAGCCGGGCTCGTGCCGGCCGCGGACCTCGCCAAGCTGCGCGAGGATCTGGAGCTGGCGCAAGGCGCCTGTCCCGCCTTCGATCTTGAGGCCTATCGTGCCGGTCACATGACGCCAGTCTTTTTCGGCAGTGCACTGAAGGATTTCGGCGTCTCCGAGCTGCTGCGCGCCATCGCCGCCTTCGCGCCGCCGCCTCACGAGCAGATGAGCGCAAGCCGCAAGGTCGAGCCGGCCGAAGCCAAGGTCACGGGCTTTGTCTTCAAGGTTCAGGCGAACATGGACCCCAACCACCGCGATCGCGTCGCCTTCATGCGCATCTGTTCAGGCCGGTTCAGGCGCGGCATGAAGCTGCGCCAGTCGGGCACCGGCAAGGTGCTGGGTGTGCACAACCCGATCCTCTTCTTCGCCCAGGAGCGCGAATTGGTGGATGAGGCCTGGCCCGGCGACATCATCGGCATTCCCAATCACGGCGTGCTGCGCGTCGGCGACACGCTGACCGAGGGTGAGGACATCGTCTTCACCGGCATCCCGAATTTCGCGCCCGAAATCCTGCGCCGCGTGCGCCCGCGGGATCCGATGAAGGCCAAGCATCTGGGCCGCGCGCTCGAAAGCCTGGCCGAGGAGGGCGTCGTTCAGGTGTTCAAGCCGCGCCTCGGCTCGGCCGCCTGGATCGTGGGCGTGGTCGGCCAGCTTCAGCTCGACGTGCTGCAAAGCCGGATCGCCGCCGAATACGAACTCGATGTGCTGCTGGAGCCCTCGCCATACGAAACCGCGCGCTGGATCGCCGCCGACAGCCATGCGGACCTCGACGCCTTCATGAGCGCCCAGGGCGGCCAGATGGCCGAGGACCGCGACGGCGCGCCCGTCTTTCTCGCCAAGAGCAATTGGGAACTGGGCTATGTGGGCGAGAAGCACCCGCGCGTGCGCTTCAACAAGACCCGCGAGCGGAGTTGAGTGATGTTTTCGCGGGCTTTGGCGAGGGCGTCCTCGCCGGGGCAGCCGCCTCGGGATGAGGTCCAATGCAAAAAAACTCACCCAGAGGTGCGAGCCTTCGCGGCTGCTGTCACGCCCTCGTCACCATCAAGCGATGCGGCGCTCAGGCGCTCGCTGCCTGCGCGCCTTGCTGCAGCGCCTGGCGGCGCACCTTCCAGAACCGCATGACGCGCTGTGCCGATTCGGCCGGCACCTTGTCATAGAGCGCAAGCAGGTCCGAGGTCTCCTGTGCCGTGCGCGTGCGGGTGGGATTGGCAAGCAGGACGAAGGTTGAGAACGTCGAGCGGTCGAAGCGCGAGGCCTTGCAGGCGATCGCGAGCGATTCCGCCGTGTGATCGGAAAGCACGCGCTGTGCCGTCTTGGGGTCAAGCTCTGTCAGGCGCGCAAAGCCGAGCAGAAACTCGGCCGTCTGCCGGCTGCGCAGCAATTGCAGGAGCAGCGCCTCGTTGAGCTGCTTATCGCGCGACTTCTGCAGGATGTATTTCTCAGCAGGCGAAAGGCCGGTGCTGGCCGGCAACGCGCCTTCAACGGCGCGCAAGCCTGATTGCGACAGGGCCTTGTCGATTTCCTTGGGGTCGATATTCGCCATCCGCTCGAGAATCGCCTTCTTGAGGCTCGAGGAGACGAAGAAATACATCTCATTGAGAAGATCGGGCGGCAGATCCTTGCGCGCGCTGACGGGCGCATGGAGGCGCGGATTGCGCTCGGCGCGCACGACCACCCGTTCCATGCCCTGGCGCGAGATCCTGGCCGTATCGTTGCTGACAAGCGCTTCGAGCACGCTGTCATCGCCGCGCGCAACGAGGATGTCCGTCACCGCTTCTGGCACATGGGGGCGCGTGGAGATGACCTTGAGATGGTCCTGCCCCCGGCTCTTGGCGAGAGTGACGAGGTCCTCTTCCTGAAGGGCAAGGCTGCGCATCAAGATGGGCTTGGCAACCTCGATCGCATCCTGGGCGAGCTGCATGATGAGCTGGTGCGGCGCCGCCTTCGCATCCGCCAGCTTATCCGCAAGGCGCTGACGGACCGCAAGGTCCATGTCCACGGCGACCTTGCCCATGATCGCGCCGAAATGCTCCGATTCCTGGCTTGTATATTGATCCTCTTCCGCGATGAAGAGGTCGGTGAGGTCGCGCAGGAGCTCGCGCCGCTTGTCGCTCGATGGCTCCCGCGCCAGTTCGATCAAGCGGTTAAGATGGCTGCCAGGGGCGGTCATGAAATCCCAGTTGCGAATGTGCTGATCCGCATCGAGAGTGCCTGCCAGCGGTTAACAAAGGATCAGCGCAACAGGGTTTACGCGCCCTCAATCACGTCCGCGAACTGGTCGGGGTAAAATCCGTTGAACCCGGTTCGAAGCGCGCAGGAATAGGCGCCCATCATGCCAAAGACGACCCAATCCCCGGTTGCGATATCCTCAGGCAGCATCAAGGGCCGGGGCAGCTTGTCGAGCGTGTCGCAGGTCGGCCCCCAGGCGAGGAAGGGCACGCGCTTCGCCTCCCGCTGCTGCGGGTCGCCTTCGCCCTGCGCGGCATAGACATCGAGCGGATAATCGACGTTCCAATTGGGCAGGCTGAGCTCATCGAGGCTGCCATAGATGCCGTCATTGAGATAAAGCTCGCGCTCGCGCCGCAGCATCACCTGGGTGATGACTGACATGCCCTCTGCAACGAGCGCGCGCCCCGGCTCACAGCGCAGGTGGCAATCCTCAGCGACAGGCAGGCGGCTGCGCATGCTGGCGATGGCGGCGAAGAACTCGCCCATCGGCGGCATGGCCTGCCCCGGATAGGGCGCGGGGAAGCCGCCGCCAACATCGATCGCCGCGATGCTGACGCCCGATTGCCGGATCGTCTCCGCGCAGAGCGCCAGCGCCTTTTCGAACGCCGCCGGCTTGAGGCACAGCGAGCCGACATGGAAGGTGAGCGCGGGCGTCGCCCCTTCCGCCGCGATGCGCTTGAGGAGATCGGCGCCTTCCGCGACCGTCGTACCGAACTTGCTCGACAGCTCGATCGCGGCGCCGTCGCTGGGTGCGGCGAGGCGCACATAGAGCGTCAGCTCCCGCGCCCGCGGCGTTCCCTTGAGCCCCGTCTCCTCAAGCACGCGGGAGAGTTCCTCCTCGCTGTCGAGCGCGAAGTCGCGTAGGCCGTAGTGATGGAACGCCGCCCCCGCGGCGCCATAGGGCCGCACCGGCGCCATGAAATAGCACGTCGCGCCGGGATAGCGCCGCTTGATGAGCTCAACCTCGCGCAAGGACGCAGTATCGAAATGGCGGATGCCCGCCTGATGCAGGTGGTCGAGCACGGCCGGCGCCGGATTCGCCTTCACCGCATACATGGTCTCGCCTGGAAACCCGGTAAGGAATGTGGCGGCCGCGCGCTGGAAGCGATTTGGGAAGAGCGCATAGACAGGCGCGGCCGGCCGCAGCGCGCCGATCAGCGCGCCGATGCTGGTGAACTGCGGCAGAAGGGCTGCCCCCCGAGGCGAAGGAAGACGCCGCACCACCTTGACCATCTCTGTCGAAGCACCTTTTCGGGCCGGAAGCTAAGAAATAAGGCTGCGTCGTTTAAGGAGTCATGACACGGGGGTCAATGATTTTCTGCGCCGCGCCGCACAATCATCCGCAACAGGAAGACCGCAAGCGTCGAAAGCGCGATCCCCAGCGCGAAGACATAGGCGCCTTCGCGCAACTGGGCTTCGCTCACAAGCTGTTGATTGAGAACGAGGATGATGAACGCGAAAATGAAGACATCGGTGAGCGACCACTTGGAGAGCCAAAGCAGGACGCCCAGAAGTGCTCCCATCGCGCGCGGCACGGGCGGCGCCACATGCAGCAGGATGACGCCCGTTGCGACCTTCAGCAGGGGAAAGACGATCGTCACCATCACGAGCACGCCGCCAAGGAATGTCTCCCCGCGGGCAAAGAACGAGCCGATGCCATCGATGATCGCGATTTCGCCGCTCAGCATCCAGTATTGCTCGACATAGAGCGAGGGCAGTACGATCCCCGCAAGGATAAGCCCCATCGAAAGGCAGAGCAGCAGCCACATCGCGGCATAGGCAGGCCCGCGCAATCCTTGGCGCAAGGAGGGCGCAGGCGTGGCCGGCATGGCGGAGGCGGCATCGGTCATGCCGCGAATGATGCCGGGCTTGGCGCCGCTTGCCAAGCCGCCTCTTCCTTCGCAGGACCCCGAAGGGTGAGGGCATCCGCCAGCAAAGAGCGCCCGCCCTTCACCCCTCCCGCCTGTCAAGCGTGCTTTCGTGCCAACCGCGCAAGGCCAGCCACTCGATCCATGACAGAACGGCGAAGATGGCAAGACCCAATGCCGAGAGCACAAAAAGCGCGGCGAACATCTTGGGCACCTGCAGCCGGTTGCCCGCCTCGATGATCCGCCAGGCAAGCCCCGCCGAGGTCCCGCTGCCCGCGACGAACTCGGCGACGACCGTGCCGATAAGCGCAAGTCCGCCCGCGACCTTCGCGCCAGCAAGAATGAAGGGCAGCGCGCTCGGCAATTGCAGCCGCCAGAGCTTTTGCCATCGCCCCGCCCCATAGAGATCGAAGAGAGCCACGAGATTGGGATCGGCGGATTTGAGCCCCAGTGTCGTGTTGGAAAGAATGGGGAAGAAGGCAACGATGGTCGCAAGAATGAGCAGCGCGCGCTGGGCATGCTCAAGCCCCACCCAGATGAGGATGAGCGGCGCGATCGCAACGACGGGCGTCACCTGCAGCGCGACGGCGTAAGGATAGAGTGATCGCGCGATAAGGCGGCTCTGCGCGAAGAGCACGGCAAGCCCGACCCCCATGACGAGCGCGAGCGCAAAGGCAATGACAGTAATGCGCAGCGTCACGAGTGCGGAGAGGCCGAGCGAGCCCGCATCGCGCCAGAGGGCAAGGCCGATGGCGGACGGCGCGGGCAGCACAAAGGGCTTGATCGCGAAGGCGGTAACCGCGCCTTCCCAGAGGCCGAGGAAAAGCGCAGCGACGATCAGCGGCAAAAAGAGGCTGAAGGCGCGCTTCATGCGACCGCTTCCTTCATGCCGGCGCGCAGGGCAAAGGAAATCTCTCCGCAGCGTGCCGCGAACCCCGCGCTGCTGCGATAGCCGCGCGGACGGGGCAGGGGATCATCGTTCGTGAACGAGGCGATGACGCGGCCGGGCCGCGGGCTCATGACGATGATGCGGTTCGAGAGATAGACGCTCTCGCCGACGCTGTGTGTGACGAAGACGGCGCTGAAGCGCTGCGCCGTGTGGAGCGCAAGCAGCGCATCATTGAGATCCTCGCGCGTCAGCTCATCGAGCGCGGCGAAGGGCTCATCGAGCAGCAGCAGTTGCGGCCGTGTGATGAGCGCACGGGCGAGCGAGGCGCGCATCCGCATGCCGCCCGACAGGCTGCGCGGCATCGCCCGTGCGAACGCCGCAAGGCCGACGCGCTCCAGCGCGGCCGCGATCTCGTCCGCCGCCATGGGGCGCCGCAAGAGCCGCAAGGGCAGGGCCACGTTGTCGAAGACAGAGGCCCAGGGCATCAGCGTGGCGTCCTGGAAAACAAAGCCCATTTGCGGCTTGCCGCCGGGCCATTCGCGCCGGCCGGCGCTCGGCGCCTCCAGCCCGGCAAGCAGGCGCAAGGCCGTGCTCTTGCCACAGCCGGATGGCCCCAGCAGCGAGACGAACCCGCCCTCGGGGATGGAGAGCGTGAGCCCATCGAGGGCGAGGATGCCGCCCTCGAATGCCTTGGAGGCGCCCTCGAGCCGGGCGATGATGCTCACGGACCCTTGGGTCCCATCGCCCGCCCGGCGCCCTTGTTGACGAACTGGAGCGTATAGCCCTCCGTATACGGAAGATCACTCCGATAGACGCCGTTCTGCGCCATGAGGGTGAAGAACTCTTCCATCCGCGCATCGCTCATGGCTCCGATCCCGAGCCCTGCCGTGTCGCCAGAATCAACGATGCCGTATTCGTGCATCTTGGCGATCGCGGACGCGATCACGTCCGTTGTCATCTCCGGATTGTCGCGCAGGATGAGCGCGTTGGCGGGCGAGGGATCGCCATAGAGATAGCTCATCCACCCCTCGATCGAGGCATCGACGAAGGCCTGCACGATTTCGGGGTGCTCCGTGATCATCGCCTGCGAGGCGAGGATGAAGCAGGCATAGCCGGGATAGCCTTCATCGGAGAGCAGATAGACCTCCGGCTCAAAGCCGCCCTCCCTTTCGATGAGATAGGGCTCGCTTGAGAGATAGCCTTGCTGGATCGCCGTTTCATCGCTGAGGAAGGGCGCAAGGTTGAACGTGTACTTGCGGATCTGGTCATCGCTGAAACCGAACTTCGCGCGCAGCCAGATCCAGAACGCGCCGATCGTCGCATCCGACACCATGATGGGTTTGCCCTTCATGTCGGCGATGCTGTTCACATCCGCGCGCGGATGGGTGATGAGCACTTGCGGGTCCTTCTGGAAGATGGCCGCCACGGCTTTGACGGGCGCCCCCGCCTCGACGAGATTGAGCGGGATGAAACTGTTCGAGCCGATGCCGAACTGCGCGCTGCCTGCCGCCATCAATTGGGGAATGTTGATGGAGGGCCCGCCCTGGATGATCTGGACATCGAGCCCGCGCGCGGCATAGCGCCCCTCGGCAAGCGCCTGGTAGAAGCCGCCATGCTCGGCCTGCGCCTTCCAGTCGGTGAGGAAGGTGACGGTGACGCGCGCCTCTTCGCCGCGGGCCGTACTGCCCACGAGCAGAAGCGTCAGCATCAGAAGAATTGCACGCATGGATCGTCCCCCCGGAAATGGCTGGGATGAAGCTAGTGCATCTTCATCCGCCGGCAAAGTGAGGCGCGAAGCGGCGGCGCAGGTTGTGGAACCCTCTTTTCTCCTCCCCCTGAAAGGAGGAGGCTCGGGTGGGGGGCAAGGTCCCTCATCCTTCGAGGGCCGCGAAGGCGGCCACCTCAGGACGAGGCCTTATGTATTGTCCTCACCCTGAGGAGCGAGGCGAAGCCGAGCCGCGAAGGGTGAGGGGTCCCTTCAACCGTCATGGCCCGCGAAGGGTGAGGGGTCCCTTCAACCATCATGGCCCGCGAAGGCCGACCATCCACCTTATCCGTCATCCTCACCCCGGCGCGGGAGCTGGCGCCTCGAAGGGCGCGCAGGTCGATTGCCGCCGTAGCGCTTCGAGCGCTTCGAGCTTGGTTTCGTCCGAGACGAGCACCCGCACGAGCGCAAGCCCCTTCACGCTTGGCGATGTGACCTGCGGCAAATCGGTCTTCGCCCGTTGGCCGGGCGCCGAGACGATGAGCTCGGCGATGTCGAGCGGCACCTGCCGGTCATTGACGGCGAAGAAATTGTCGCTGTTATCCGCGAACACCGACAGCGACCAGTACGTGTCCTTCGGCACCGGCGCCTGGATGTGCAGCGGCTTTTCGCTGAGATCGAACACGCAGATCGAATAGAGCAGATCCGGCGAGGGACGGATGATGGCGCGGAAATTTTCGTCCGCCCGCGGCCCATGCGCCATGGCATTGACCGCGCCCGCCGTCTCTGTCCGCGCGAACACCGCGCCCATGATGACATGAGGGATGCTGAAAAGAACGATGACATGGGTGAGAATGGCCGCGGCGATCATCACGATCGCGGGGCCGACAAAGGGGATCAGCCGTTGCATGACACGCGCCTCAGTTGAGGAAGTACGGTCTCGCCCGGCCGCTTCTGGATATCGGGTCCCGGGTTGTAGAGGCGCAGCACCATGGTGAATTCGCCCCCGCCTGTCGGCAGGCCGTTCTCGCCTGTCCCTTGTGCGTTGAGCGCGATGGAGAACGAGCCATCATTGCGCCGTGCGATAAGGGCGCTCGAGGCCGAGAACCGTCCTTTCGAGGCCGCCATCAGAAACCCGTCCGTGCCATAGACGGTGATCGACCACCAGCGCGCATCCGGGTCGCGCCCCTCGATCACGTAGGAGCACCGCCCGGAAAGCGCATCGCCGCTCGCGTCCCGGTCGGCGAAATAGTAAATGGCCTCACTGCGATTGAGGGCAAGGAGCCCATACATCGCGACATTGGCCCGCGTATAGGGACCGGCCGCCGTGCTGCCCGTATTGAGATCGGTGAGCCAGACCCCGTTCTGCACGACCCCGCGCGCCGAGGAGGAGATACCCGCATAGAGCGATCCCAAGCCTAAAATCACGCCCAGCACAAGCGCGCCAGCATAGATGAGAATGCGCGAAAGCCGCGGCCACGTCATGATGTGTCCCCCCGTATCGTTCTAGTTGCAGCAAAGTCTAGCGCGAATTCCGGCGCGGCCGATAGGGGCGAGGCGGCGGTGGCGGCGGGCTTTAGTCGCCGAAGAGGAAATCGATGATGGCATCGCCAAGATCCTCCTCGCGCCGCGGCGGGGGATAGTCGTAAGGCATGGGGCCATCCTCCCGCTGCGTCTCGGCATAAGGATCGCCCCACCGCTCCCGGCCATAGTCGGCCGCGACGGGCGCATCATAGGAATTGCTGCCTGGCAGCGCGGCGAGCGGCATGCCCTCATGCGCCGCCGTCATCACCTTGGCGAAGATCTGCGCCGGCATTTGCCCGCCCACGACCTTGTCCATCGGCGCGTTGTCGTCATTGCCGATCCACACCCCGGCGACATAGTCGGCCGTATAGCCGATGAACCAGGCATCGCGGTGCTCCTGCGTCGTGCCGGTCTTGCCGCCCACATCCCGCCCGCCAAGGGCCGCGCCTTTGCCGGTGCCGTGCCGCACCACATCAGCCATGAGGAAATTCATCTCGTTGACGACGCGCGTCGCGACGATGCGCTCCGCTGGCGGCGGCTCATAGGCATAGAGCACTGTGCCATCGCTTTTGCGCACATCGAGGATCATATGCGCCTGCACCCGCATCCCGCCCGCGGCGAGGGGCGCATAGGCCTGCGTCAGATCGATGAGCGTGACCTCCGACGTCCCCAGCGCGATCGAGCGATTGCCTTCAAGCGCCGAGGTGATGCCAAGCCGCTGCGCCGTCGCAACGACGTTGTGCTGTCCGACCTCTTCGCCCAGTTGCGCCGCGACCGTGTTGATGGACTTGGCGAAGGCCTCATCGAGCGTGACCGGTCCCGAATAGCCGTTCGAGAAATTCTGCGGCCGCCAGCCGCCGATATCGACGGGCTCGTCATAGCGGATCGTATAGGGATCAAGCCCGCGCTCGAAGGCGGCGAGATAGACAAAGGCCTTGAAGGCGGATCCCGGCTGGCGCCTGGCCTGTGTGGCGCGGTTGAAGGGGCTGTCGAGATAGTCCCGCCCGCCGATCAGCGCGCGCACCGCGCCTTCCTTGTCCATGACGACGATGGCGCCCTGGCCGGCGGACTTCTCATCGCCCCGCTCGGTAAGCGTCTGGGTGAGGATTTCCTGCGCCGTGCGCTGCAGATCGCGGTTGAGCGTCGTGCGCACGACGAGATCGCCTTGCGACACCGGCAGGTTGAGCGCCGTGAGCGCATCGCTCGCCGCATCCGCGAAATAGTTGAAGCTTGCATGCGCGATGTCGGAGCCTGGCCCCGCCGGGACCGCCCGCGCGGCAAAGGCCTCGCCTTGCGTCAGCATGCCTTCCAAGACCATGCCATCGAGCACCAGCGCCGCCCTTGTGCGCGCGCCCTCAAGATCGCTCGTCGGCGCGAACCGCGCCGGCGCCCGCGTCATCGCGGCCAGCATCACCGCCTGGGCAAGTGTCGTCTCCCGCGCCGTCACGCCGAAATAGCGCCGCGCCGCCGCATCGACGCCATAGGCGCCGCCGCCCAGATAGATGCGGTTGAGATAGGTCTCAAGCAGCTTGTCCTTGCTGAAATGCCATTCGAGCCAGAAGGCGATGAACATCTCCTCAAGCTTGCGCTCGAGCGAGCGCTCATTGCTGAGGAACAGCGAGCGCGCGAGCTGCTGCGTGATCGTGCTGCCGCCCTGGACCATCTGCCCGCGCGACCAATTGGCCATCATGGCGCGGGCAAGCCCCTTCGGGTCGATCCCCCAATGCGCGTAGAAGCGCCGGTCCTCCGCCGAAAGGAACGCGCCCTTGAGATAGGCCGGGATCTGATCGAGCGGCAGATAGGTGCCGAACGCCGGCCCGCGCGAGGCGATCACATGGCCCTCTTCATCGGTGAAGGTGATGCTGGGCGAGCGGTTAAGCGCGGCAAGATCGATGGCCGGATCGAGCCGCCAGGTGAAATAGAGGTAAAGCCCGAAAAACGCGGCAATGCCCGCCGCAAGCGTACCGCCCGCGCCGACCATCATGGCGCGCAGCGCCAGCTTCGCCCAGCCGTTGAACCTCATGGCAGCCATCCCCATGAACCCTCGCTCTTTTTCGCTTTGCCGCATTGTGCGGTGGATAAGGCTTTTGGGCCACAATCACGCATGAGACAACAACACGGTCATGAAGGCGAATTTAGGGCCGCGCAAAGGCGGCGTGTGGGCGCCCTATCGCAGGCTTCAAGATTTTTCGGCCACCCCCCTTGCAAGCGCAACGCTCGCCCCCATCTTCTAGCCCATCTCCAGAATTGTGACCAGGTTTAGAACGGCGGCGCGCAAGGCACCGGCCGGCAAAAGCGTTTGGGAGTACGCGAAGATGGCATCGCGCATTGGCCGCATCCTTGGCCGTCAGATCAAGGAAGTTGAAAAGAACATGAAGGCGCCCGACCGATCGGCGGCCGACCGCGAGCGCGATGGAAAGACGCTCGCCGTCCTCACCGCCACACTTGAGCGCCTGAGCAAGCTGACGGCGGAACATGAACGGCAAGAACCCAAGGACGTTGAAACGCAAGCCACCGCGCGCCTCGCGCTTGAGCGCCGCCTCGCTGATCTTGAAGCCGGCAAGCGTCAAAAGCGCGTTCCTCGCAAGCCTGAGCGAGGCCGAGGCGGCGGCCCTTCTCGCTGATTGGGATTTCTGGGCAAGGCCCGAACAGCGCGCGCCGAGGGGCGACTGGCGCCTCTGGGTGTTCATGGGCGGGCGCGGCGCGGGCAAGACGCGCGCCGGTGCCGAGGCGGTCGCAAAGGTGGTGCGCGAGGGCAAGGCGGCCCGCATCGCGCTCATCGCCGCGACGCAGGCGGATGCCCGCGAGGTGATGGTCGAGGGCGTCTCCGGCCTCTTGCGGATCGATGGCGGCGAGCGGCCGGAATTCGAGGTCTCGCGGCGGCGCCTTCTCTGGCGGAATGGCGCGGTGGCGCAGCTCTTCTCGGCCGAGGAGCCCGACAGCCTGCGCGGGCCGCAATTCGACTATGCCTGGGCGGATGAGTTCGCCAAGTGGCGCTATCCCCAGGAGGCCTTCGACATGCTGCAACTGGGCCTGCGTCTGGGTGAGCGGCCGCGCGCCGTCATCACGACGACGCCGCGAAACATCCGTGCACTGAAGAACCTGTTGGAGGCGCCAGGCACGGTCGTCACGCGCGCCGGTACGATGGCGAACAGGGCGAACCTGTCGCCATCCTTCCTTGCGTGGGTCAAGGAGCGCTATCGTGGCACGAGGCTTGCCCGCCAGGAGATCGACGGCGATCTCCTGGAGGATACGCCAGGCGCGCTGTGGACAAGGGCCATGCTCGATGCCGCGCGCGTGCGCGATAACCCGCCGCTCACCCGTATCGTCATCGGCGTTGATCCACCCGCAAGCTCGGGCGAGGAGGCAAGCGAAACGGGGATCATCGCCGCCGGCAAGGGCGAGGACGGGCGCTATTATGTGCTGGCCGACCGCTCGGCCGGTGGTCTCAGCCCGCAGAAATGGGCGGCGCGGACGATCGAGACATTCCGCATGTTCGCCGCCGACCGCATCGTGATCGAGGTGAACCAGGGTGGCGAGATGGTGGAAAGCGTGCTGCGCCAGGTCGATCCATCGGTACCCGTGACATCGGTGCGGGCCTCACGCGGCAAGATCGCGCGGGCCGAGCCAATTGCCGCACTCTATGAGCAGGGCCGCGTCTCCCATGTGGGATCGCTCGCCTTGCTTGAGGATCAGATGTGTGCGGCCGTGAGCGGGGAGGGAGAGGCGCAAGAAAGCCCCGACCGCCTCGATGCGCTGGTCTGGGCGCTGAGCGATTTGTCCGCGCCGACGATCACCCCGCGCCTGCGCCGCCTCTAAGAAAAAATCCTCACCCAGAGGTGGCCGCGCTTCGCGGCCCTCGAAGAGTGAGGCGGCACCCTCATTTTCTCCTCCCCCTGAAAGGGGGAGGCGCGGGAGGGGGGCAGGCTCCTACCAAGAATGCGATCCCCATCCCTTGCCCTCCCCTTTGCAAGGGGAGGGAGCAGAAGGCCTCACCCTTCACGAACCCACGCACTCCGTTCCAGAAGAAAGAGAAGGAACCCCAATCGATGGCTGAGAAGGAAACGCGCCTTCCCTTTTGGAAGGGCGCGATCGGCAGGCTGTGGCGCAAGCCCACCGCCGCCCCGCCCGAAACGAAGGCAAGCCGCGCCGGCCCCCTCATTGCCTGTCACGCAACGGGGCGCCCGATCTGGACGCCGCGCGATTATGCGTCGCTGGCGCGGGAAGGGATGGCTCGCAATCCGATCGCCTATCGCTGCATCCGCATGATCGCGGAGGCTGCCGCCTCGGTGCCCTTCATCGTCTATGTGGGCGCGAGCGAAGCGCCGGGCCATCCGCTGGAGACCCTCTTGCGCGCGCCAAACCCGGTTGCGGGCGGCGCGACGCTGCTCGAAGCCTGGTACGGCTATCTGCAGACCGCCGGCAACGCCTATCTCGAAGCCGTCACGCTCGAAGGCGCCCCGCGCGAGCTTTACGTGCTGCGCCCCGACCGTATGCGCATCGTTCCAGGTCCGCGCGGCTGGCCCGATGCCTATGAATACGAGGCAGGCGGACAAAGCGTGCGCTTCGAGCGCGACGGCGCGACGGGCTTCATGCCTGTCCTCCATGTCGCGCTCTTCAATCCGCTCAGTGACTATTATGGGCAAAGCCCGCTCGAAGCGGCCGCCTTTGCCATCGACATCCACAATGCGGGCGGCGCCTGGAATAAGGCGCTGCTCGACAATGCCGCAAGGCCGAGCGGCGCGCTCATCTATGGCGGCGGCAATGGCGAAGGCCAGCTCTCCAGCGACCAGTTCGCAAGGCTCAAGGAGGAATTGGCCGAGCATTATCAGGGTCCCCGCAACGCCGGTCGCCCCTTGCTGCTCGAAGGCGGGCTCGATTGGAAGCCGATGAGCCTGTCGCCGGCCGAGATGGACTTCATCGAGGCAAAGCACGTCGCGGCGCGCGAGATTGCGCTTGCCTTTGGCGTGCCGCCCCAGCTCCTCGGCATCCCCGGCGATGCGACCTACGCGAACTACCGCGAGGCGAACCTCGCCTTCTGGCGCCATACCGTTCTGCCGGTCGCGGCCAAGACCGCCGAGGCGATCGGCAATTTCCTGGGGCCGCTCTATGGGCCGGGCGTGCGCCTTGGTCTTGATCTCGACGGCATCGAGGCGCTCTCGCTTGAGCGCGAATCCCTGTGGCAGCGCGTGAACGGCGCCAGCTTCCTCACCCTCGATGAGAAACGCGCGGCTGTGGGCTATGGCCGCCTGCCGCAAGGCGCCCGCGTGCACGACTAGATGCGCTTCTCGGCGAAGTGGGGCCGGTTCGCCGAAAAGAGGCGCGATGCTGCAAAGGTCAGCGAGCATTCCCCCATTTCACGTGATCGGGAAATGCGCTGGCGCGGCCAAAAAGTAGAGGAGAGACAATGGGACTGAACGTCACTCGCGTCAGCAGGCGCGGGCGGGAAAGCCGCGACATGGCTTTCACCTTCAAGCAATTGAGTGCGCAAGGGTTGTTCGAGGGTTATGCCTCACTGTTCGGCATCGTTGATCAGACCCATGACCGCGTCGCGCCGGGCGCCTTCCGTCGCACTTTGCTGCGCCGTCCGCCCGCCGGCATCAAGATGCTCTATCAGCACCTGGCGCATGAGCCGATCGGCGTGTGGGAGCGCATCATCGAGGATGCGAGAGGCCTTTACGTGCGCGGCCGCTTGGTGCTCGACAGCGCAAGGGGGCGCGACGTCCTCGCCCTGATGCGCGCGGGCGCCATCGACGGCCTCTCGATCGGCTTCAGGACCGTCCGTGGACAGACGGATCAGCAAACCGGCGTGCGCACGATACTGGAAATCGATCTTTGGGAAGTCTCGGTCGTGACCTTCCCGATGCTGCCTGGCGCGCGCGTGCTGCGGGTGAAGGGCGCCCAAGGCGCGCCTGCGCTTCACACGGCCAACAGCGATCAGTGAAACAGAAGCGATCAGTGAAAGCCAATTGGAGGGTCATGGATATGGACTTGGACGTACGAGGCGGGCCTTTGGACCCGCTGGAGAACAAGGCGCTTGGCGAGAACGCGGCGCCCCCCTCGCGTGAGCTGCTCGACGCGTTCGATCAGTTCCTGCAATCCTTTGAGGAATTCAAGGCGGCAAACGACGAGCGCCTTGGCGAGATCGAGCAGCGGCTCAGCCCCGATGCCGTCACCGAGGACAAGGTGAACCGCATCAACAAGGCGCTGTCCGATCAGAAGTCGCGCCTCGATGAATTGTCGCTGAGCCTGCGCCGCCCGCCTCTGCCGGGGCCAGAGACGCATGCCCTCGGCATCAACCGCCTGCGCAAGGAAGGCCCCTTGGCGCGCGAGCACAAGGCCGCCTTCGAGCGTTATGTGCGCAAGGGCGATGCGCATGAGCTGACGGGCTTTGAGATGAAAAGCCTCGCGGCCGGCACGAACGAGGATGGCGGCTATGTCGTGCCGCAGGAGACAGAGGCGGCGATCGACCGCATCTTGAAGGATGTCTCGCCCATGCGCGCGATCGCGAGCGTGCGCCAGATCGGCGCGGGCACGTTCCGCAAGCCGATGAGCCTTGGCGAACTCACCTCGGGCTGGGTCGGCGAGGAGGCGGCGCGCACCGAGACGGCGGCATCGAGCCTGAAGATGATCGAGTTCCCCGCAATGGAGCTCTACGCGATGCCGGCCGCGACGCAGACGCTGCTCGATGACGCCTTCATCAACATCGAGGAATGGCTGGCGAGCGAGGTGCAATGCGAGTTCGCCGCGCAGGAAGGCGCGGCCTTCATCAACGGCGATGGCACGGCGAAGCCGCGCGGCATTCTCTCCTATGAAAAGGTCGCGGATGCATCCTACGCCTGGGGCAAGACGGGCTTTCTCTTGAGCGGCGGCACCGGCGCGTTCGCCGCCACGGATCCGGTCGACCGCCTGCTCGACCTTGTCTATGCGCCAAAGCAGACCTATCGCCAGAATGCGCGCTGGCTGATGAACCGCAGTGTCGAGGCGGTGATCCGCAAGATGAAGGACGGCAGCGACAACTATATCTGGCAGCCCGGCGCGACCGCTGGCCAGCCCGCCTCGCTCCTTGGCTATCCGGTCGTTGAGGCCGAGGACATGCCCGACATCGCGGCCGATGCTTACGCCATCGCCTTTGGCGATTTCGCGCGCGGCTACCTCATTGTCGATCGCGTCGGCGTGCGCGTGCTGCGGGACCCCTTCACCGCCAAGCCATACATCCTTTTCTACACGACCAAGCGCGTGGGCGGCGGCGTGCAGAATTTCGAGGCCTTCAAGCTGCTGAAATTCGCCAGCGCCTGACCGCTAAAAGGATTTCCGCGCAGGGCGGAGGCGGAAAGAACCGCTTCCGCCCTTTTTCTTTGTACGGACGAAAGGATAACTGAGACCCCATGAGCGGGCTTGCATTGCTGACGGCGCCTGCCGCAGAGCCACTGACGCTGGCAGAGGCGAAATCCTTCCTGCGTGTCGCGACGGATGCCGATGACGCGCTCATCGCCGGCCTCATCACCGCCGCGCGCCGCACGGTTGAGGAGATGACGGGCCGCGCGCTGATGACACAGTCCTGGCGCCTGACGCTCGACCACTGGCCGGAGGCGCCCATCCGCATGCCGCGCCCGCCCTTGCGCGCGCTTTTAAGCGCAACCCATGTCGGTGCCGATGGCGCGGAGATCGCGATGGCGCTGGGCGAGTTCTGGGTCGATACCGCCTCCGATCCGGGGCGCGTCGTGCTCTTAGAGCCTTACCTCTCATCCGCGTTGCGGCCCGCGCTTGGCTTGAGGCTTGAATTCAGCGCCGGCTATGGCGATACGGCGCAGCATGTGCCAGAGCCGCTGCGCCAGGCGATCCAGCTCCTCATCGCCGCCTTCTACGAAAACCGTGGAGAGGGCGGCATCAGCGCCGAAACCGGAAGAGCCATCGCCGCGCTCATCGATCCTTTCCGCGCAAGGCGTCTCGCATGATCGGCCCCATGCGCCACCGCGTGACGATCGAGAGCAAGGAGAGCGTCGCGGACGAAGGCGGCGGCGTCATCGAAACCTGGATGCCGGTCGCAACCTTCTGGGCCGAGATCGACGCGCTCGGCGGAGAGGAAGTCTCCTCCGGCGAGGGGCGCGAGCCGCGCACCCGCTATGAGATCACCATGCGCATCGAGGCGGAGGTGACGCCCGCCCATCGCCTTCGCCTTGGCGAGCGGATCTTCGCGATCCTGGCCGTGCGCGAGGATGTGCCGCAAAGCGGCTATCAGCGCATCACCGCCATGCAGGGCGAGCCCTCATGAGGGCGCCGGCCGATCCCGCGCTGCGCGCCGTTGAGGAAGCCTGCAAGCGCGCCGTAGCCAGGGCCTGGCCCGGCATCGCCTTGCGCCTGCGCGAGGGTCTTGCCGCATCGCTGGGCCGTGGTCTGGCCGCGCACCTCACCCTCGAAGAGGAAGAAGAAGGCCTCACGCTTTCGCTCCCCGCTTCGATGAGCGCCCATCTGGGCGCGGTCGAAGCCGTGCTGGCGGCACAGGAAGGCGCGATCCGCGACACGCTTGCCGCCGCGCTGCGCCAAAGCCTTGAAGGGAAACTGCCATGAGCCATGCAAGCTGGGGCCTGCAAAAGGCGCTCTATGCCGCGCTGAGCGCCGCGCCGGCGCTGCAGGCGGCGCTGGGCGATCCCCCGCGCATCTATGACGATGTGCCCGCGGGCGCGCGCTTCCCCTATCTGACGCTGGGCGAGATGCAGGAGCGCGAGGCAGGCGCCGGCGCGACGGAGGCAAGCGAAATCCTCATCACCCTTCACCTGTGGTCGCGCGGCGGCGGGCGCCGCGAGGCGCGCGAGATCCTTTCGGTGCTCCGCGCACTGATGGAAGGCGCAACCCTCCCCATGGAGGGGCAGCGCCTCGCGAACCTCACCTTTCAATGGAGCGACGCGCTCCTTGAAAGCGATGGCGAGACCTATCACGGCCTTGCCCGATACCGCGCGCTCATCGAGCGCAACCCATGATCTAAGGACAAGGGAGCAAGGATATGACGATCAAGAAGGCAAGGGCCTGCCTCATCAGGATCGGCGCAGGCGATCCGGAGAGTTTCACCGCCATCGGCGGCTTGCGCACGCGCAGCATCACGCTCAATGCCACGCTCGTCGATGTGACGAACCAGGACAGCCTCGATGGCTGGCGCGAGGCCTTGCCGGAGGCCGGCATCAAATCGGCCGCCATTTCGGGCGCGGGCGTGTTCAAGGATGACGCGGCGGATGCTGAAATGCGCCTCGCCTTCTTTCAGCAGAGCGCGCGCAACTATCAGATCGTGATCCCGGATTTCGGCACGCTGCAGGGCCCGTTCCTGATCACGGCGCTTGAATATGGCGGCGCGCATGATGGAGAGCTCACCCTTTCCCTGACCCTGGCCTCGACGGGGCCGCTCGCCTTTACGGCCGCGTGAGGGAGGAAGCGATGGTCAACGCCGCAAGAGGCGAAGTCGCGCTTGAACTGAACGGCGCGGCACACCGCCTGTGCCTCACCTTGGGGGCGCTTGCAGAGATCGAGGCGGGGCTCGGCGCGCAGGGCCTTGCCGCCTTGCATCAGCGCCTTTCGCAGCCCAGCGCGCGCGACCTCCTCGTCGTTCTTGGTGCCTTGCTGCGCGGCGGCGGCGCCGAGATGAGGGATGAGGAGATCGCGCGTATGCCGCTGGATTTGGAGGCGGCCGCAACGGCGATCGCCGCCACCTTCGCCGCCGCCGGCCTAGCCGCCGCGCAAAAGCAGGCAAAGCCTTGAGCATGGGCGAGGGCATTCCCTGGCGGCGCTGGATGGAGGTGGGCCTTGGCCTCATGGGGCTCTCGCCCGGCGAGTTCTGGCGCATGAGCCTCGCGGAATGGACCGCCTGCCATGACGGCTTTCTTGAGCGTCACGGCCAGCGCGCAAAATCGCCCCTGACACGTCCCGAGCTTGAGGAACTCATGCGCCGCTTTCCCGACAAAGAGGAGCAGAAACCGTGAACATCGAAGGCCTGAATATCGCGATCGGCGCCGATCTTTCCCCGCTGACGAAGGGGCTTGCGGCCGCATCGGATGCGCTGGCCGCCCTTGGCGAGCCTGCGCTTGAGGCAGCCCGGCTGATGGACGAGGCGTTCACCGCCACTTTCGGCAATTTTACGAGCGCGCTTGAGAACGCGATCCTAAAGGGCAAGTTCAGTTTCTCCGGCCTCGTCGATTCCATCCTCGCCGATCTGACGCGCATCGCGGTTGAAAATCTGGTGACGAAGCCGCTTGGCAATTTTCTCGATGGCATCTTCGGCGCGCTGTTCAGCTTTGGCGGCGGCCGCGCCCTGGGCGGTCCCGTTTCTCCCGGTACGGCCTATTGGGTTGGCGAGCGCGGACCGGAATTGTTCATGCCGAGCGGCCATGGCGCGATCGTGCCGGGTGGCGGCGCAGGCGCATCGCGCACCCCCATCGTCATGAACATCCGCACGAACAACGCCGAGAGCTTCCTGCGCTCGGAATCGCAAGTGGCCGCGATGATGTCGCGCGCCCTCTCGCGCGGCAGCCGGAACCTTTGATCCCATGGCCTTTCACGAAATCCGTTTCCCCTCCGCCATCGCCTTCGGCGCGACGGGCGGGCCGGAGCGGCGCACCGAGATCGTTACGCTTTCCTCTGGTTATTAGGAGCGCAACGCGCTTTGGCGCGATTCCCGCCGCCGCTACAACGCGGGCTATGCCTTGCGCTCGCTCGATGACGTCCACGCCGTGATCGCCTTCTTCGAGGCGCGCCAGGGCCGCCTCAACGGTTTTCGGTGGAAGGACGCTGCCGACTGGAAATCCTGTCCGCCGCGTGCCGCCATAACGCCCATTGACTGCGCGCTGGGCGTGGGCGATGGCGCGGTGCGGGAATTTCAGCTCGTGAAGACCTATGTCTCGGGCCCTGTCACCTATGCGCGCCGGATCAGCAAGCCCGTGGCGGGTAGCGTGCGTGTCGCGCGTGGGCCTGAAGAGGCGATGGAGGGCATCGACTTCACGCTCGACCCCGCCTCGGGCCTCATCACCTTCGCGGTCCCGCCAAGCGAAGGCGTGCCCGTAACGGCGGGTTTTGAATTCGATGTGCCGGTGCGTTTCGACACCGACCTGCTTGAGATCGATCTCGCCGCCTTTGGCGCGGGCGAGATCCCGTCCATCCCCATCATCGAGCTGCGCCTGCCATGAAGCACATTCCCGAAGGTCTGAAGGCGCATCTTGAGAGCGGCGCAACGACGCTCTGCCATTGCTGGAAGCTGACGCGCAAGGATGGCGTGTTGATGGGCTTCACCGATCATGACCAGCCGCTCGCCATTGACGGCCTCGTCTTTGAGGCGGCAAGCGGCTTCACGGCGACGGCGATGGAGTCAGGGCTCGGCCTCAGCATCGACAATCAGGATGTGGCGGGCGCGCTTTGCGCTTCGGGGCTCGGCGCCCAGGATCTCGCCGCCGGCCTCTATGACGAGGCGAGCGTTGAAATCTACCGCGTGAATTGGCGCAACGTGGATGAGCGCCTGCTCCTGCGCAAGGCGACGTTGGGCGAGGTGAGGCACGGCCCCACGGGCTTCACGGCGGAATTGCGCGGCCTTGCGCATCGTCTCAACCAGGCGGTGGGCCGGCTCTATCAATATGGCTGCGATGCCGAGCTGGGCGATGCGCGGTGCAAGGTCGACACGGATGCGCCCGCCTTCAGTGCCGCTGGCACGGTTGAGACACAGGTGAGCCGGCGCATCTTTTCGGTGAACGGCCTTGGAGGCTTTGCGCCCGATTGGTTCGCACGCGGACGGATTGCCTGGCAAACGGGTGCGAATGCCGGCCGCATCGGCGAGGTGAAGCGCCACACGAAGAACGGCGATGCCGTGACGCTGGAACTGTGGCAGGCGATGCCCGATCCGGTCGCTACGGGCGATGGCTTCAAGCTGGTGGCGGGCTGCGACAAGCAATTCGCAACCTGTCGTGACAAGTTCGCCAACCGTCTCAACTTCCGTGGTTGTCCGCACATGCCCGGCACGGACTGGGTCATCACCTTCCCGTCAAAGGGCGACGGCAATGACGGGGCAAGCCGCAACAGATGATCACCCGCGATGAAATCGTCGCCGAGGCGCGAAGCTGGCTCGGCACACCTTATGTGCATCAGGCAAGCGCGAAGGGCCTCGGCACCGACTGCCTCGGCCTCGTGCGCGGCGTCTATCGCGCGCTCCTGCAGGGCGAGCCCGAGCGTCCGCCCGCCTACTCGGCCGATTGGGCCGAGTTCGGGGGCAGGGAATTGCTGCGCGACGCCGCCCGCCGTCACCTCGTTCCGATCGAACCAGGCGGTGCGATCATGGGCGATGTCATCCTCTTCCGTATGCGGATGAATGGCCCGGCCAAGCACGCCGCCATTCTCACCGCACCTGGAAGGATGATCCATGCCTATGCCGGCCACGCGGTTATGGAGACGGCGCTCTCGCACTGGTGGCGCCGGCGCGTGGCCTTTGCCTTTGCCTTTCCCGAGGTGAGTGAATAGCGATGGCGACCTTGATCCTGACCGCGGCCGGCGCCGCGCTCGGCAATTACCTGCTGCCTGCCGGCCTCACCGTTTTGGGGCAGACGCTCAGCGGCCAGGCCATCGGCGGTGCCGTCGGCTCCTTCATTGGCGGCGAAGTCGACCGGCTGCTCTGGCCCTCCGCGCCCGCCCGCCACATCGAGGGGCCGCGCCTTCAGGAGCTGCAATTGCAGACATCGGCGGAGGGCGCGCCCATCCAGCGCGTTTTCGGCCGCGCGCGGCTTGCAGGCCAGGTGATCTGGGCCGCAAACTTCAAGGAGGTCGCAAAGACTTCGCAGCCATCATCGGGCGGCAAGGGCGGCGGCGCCAGTACCGGCGGCGCCAGTGTCACCGAACATTTCTACTATGCGAGTTTCGCCGTCGGGCTTTGCGAAGGCGTCATCGGCGGCATCGGGCTCGTCTGGGCGGACGGCAAACCGATCGACCTGTCCAGGTACACCTATAGAATATATCAGGGTACGGAGGACCAGCTTCCCGATGCGCTCATCGAGGCGATCGAGGGCGAGGCGCAGGCGCCTGCCTATCGCGGCCTTGCCTATATCGTCTTTGAGGATTTGCCTCTTGAGGAGTTCGGCAATCGCGTTCCCCAGCTCAACTTCGAGGTCTTCCGCCACCCGGCGGTGACGGGCGAGGGCATGGCCTCGCGCATCGAAGGCGTCGCGCTGATCCCGGGCTCGGGCGAATTCGCCTATGCGACCGACCGGGTCGCCCGAAAAACAGGGCCCGGCGAGACAGAGGCGGAGAATGTCCAGAACGGCGCAGGCCTGCCCAATCTCGTCCAGTCGCTGGACCAGTTGGCGGCCCAGCTTCCCGCCTGCCGCTCTGTCATGCTCATTGTCGCCTGGTTCGGCGATGATTTGCGCTGCGGCGTATGCAGCCTGAGGCCGAAGGTCGAGCGCCACGACAAGACGACCTCGCCGCAGAGCTGGCGCGTCGATGGCATCGCCCGCCAGGCCGCCCTCATCGTTTCGAGCGACGAGGACGGTCCGCTCCTCGGCGGCACGCCGTCGGATGACAGCATCATCCAGGCGATCGGGGAGCTAAAGGCGCGCGGCTACAGTGTTGTCTTCTGCCCCTTCATCCTCATGGATATTCCAGAGGGGAATGCGCGGCCGAGCCCCTACGCGGAAGGGAGCTTCCAGCCTGCCTTTCCCTGGCGCGGTCGCATCACGATTGACCCCGCACCAGGCGTCGCTGGCACGCCCGACGCGACGGCGCAGGCAACAGCGCAGGTGGAGGCCTTCTTCGGCACTGCCGCGCGCACGGCATTCGCGGTCGGATCCGGCACGGTGCAGTATGCGGGGGCGGAGGAATGGAGCTATCGCCGCTTCGTGCTCCATTATGCGCATCTGTGCGCCGTGGCGGGCGGCGTCGATGCCTTTCTCCTCGGCAGCGAGTTGAAGGCGCTCACCACGGTGCGCGGAGCCGCCAATGACTTTCCCGCGGTGGAGGCGCTGCAAAGCCTGGCAGGCGATGTGCGCGCGATCTTAGGGGGCGCGGTCAAGCTCGGCTATGCGGCGGACTGGACCGAGTATGGCAGCTATGTGCCGCAGGACGGCTCGGGCGATGTTTACTTCCCCCTCGATACGCTCTGGGCCGATGCGAATATCGATTTTCTCGGCATCGATTTCTATGCGCCGCTCTCCGACTGGCGTGATGGCTGGAGCCATCGCGACGCCGCGCTCGCCGCATCCCCGGCCGATACCGCCTATCTGAAGGCGAATATCGAGGCGGGCGAAGCCTATGACTGGTACTATGCCGACGAAGCGGCCCGGATCAGCGAGGCGCGCACACCCATCACCGACGGCGACTATGGCGAGCCCTGGATCTACCGCCAGAAGGACCTGCGCAATTGGTGGAGCAAGGCGCATCATCCACGCCTTGGCGGTGTGCGCGCGGCCGTGCCGACGCCCTTCGTGCCGCAGGCAAAGCCCATCTGGTTTATGGAAACGGGCTGTCCGGCCATCGACAAGGGCAGCAACGAGCCGAGCGTCTTCTACGATCCCAAATCCTCCGAAAGCCGCCTGCCGTATTTCTCGAACGGAAGGCGCGATGACCTCATTCAGCGCCGTTTCCTCGAAGCGCTTCTTGGGTATTGGAGTGAGGAGGGCCGCAATCCCGTATCGAACCTTTACGGCGGACCGATGATCGACACGCACCGCATCCATGTCTGGTGCTGGGATGCGCGGCCCTTTCCCGATTTTCCGCTGCGCGATGAGGTCTGGCGCGACGCCGCGCAGTGGCAGCTTGGCCATTGGCTCACCGGGCGGGCAGGAAGGGTCGCGGTAGGCGACATCATCGCCGAACTCTGCGCCGCGATACGCCTTGATGCGTTTGATGTCTCGGCCTTGAGCGCGCATGTCGATGGCTATGTGCTTGACCGCATCATGGCGCCGCGCGATGCGATCGAGCCTTTGATGCTCGCCTTTCGCTTTGACGCCGTGGAGACGCAAGGCATGCTGAAATTCCGACCGCGCGGAACTGCGAGCCTTGCGCTGCTCAAGCCGGACGGCTTCATCGAGGCACAGGAAAACGGCGAGACATACACGATCACGCGCGCGCAGGAAGCGGACCTGCCGCTCATCGCCAAGCTTACCTTCATCGAATCCTTGTCCGACTTCCGCAAGGCGGCCGTTGAGGCACGCCGCCAGGCGGGCGCCGCGACGCGTGTGGCGGAGGCTTCGCTCGCCGTCGCGATGGAATCCTCTCTCGCGCAGGGCCTTGCCGATATCTGGCTGCAAGAGGCCTGGGCCGCGCGCGAGACGGTCGCGTTCGCCCTGCCGCCTTCCGCGCTGGCGCTCGATCCAGGCGATGTCCTCACCCTCTCGCTGCCCACCCGCACGATCGAGGTCCGGATCGACGCCATCACCGATGCGGGCGCGCGCAGCATCAAGGCGACCGCGACGGATGAGAGCCTTTATGAGATCACCCTGGGGCCGCCGCGTGGCCTTCCCGCTGCGCTTGCGCCCTTTTACGGCGAGGTGCTGCTCGAATTCCTCGACCTGCCGTTTTTTGAGAGTGCCGAGGCCGCGCACGAGCCCTTTATCGCGGCCTTCGCCAAGCCCTGGCCTGGAACGGTTGCGCTCTATCGCGGCGTGACGGGCTCATCGCTCACGCTCATGGGCCGGCTCGGCGCCTCCGCCGTGATGGGCGAAACCTTGACCCCGCTTTCCGCCGGCCCTACCCAGGGCTGGGACGAAGCGAATAGGGTGGAGGTGAGGCTCTATGGCGGCACGCTGCAATCGCGAGAGCCGATCGATGTCCTCTCCGGCCTCAACGCTGCCGCCTTGCGCAACGATGCGGGTACCTGGGAGATCATCCAGTTCCGCGATGCGACGCTGGTGGGCGAGCGCACCTGGCGCCTCTCCGGGCTCTTGCGCGGCTGCGCGGGCAGCGAGCCGGAGATGCAGCCGGAGCTTGGCGCGGGCGCTCGTTTCGTGCTGCTGAACGAAGCGGTCTTGCCGCTGAGGATCGCGCTCGATGATCTCCACCGCGCCTTCCTCTGGCGCTATGGACCAGGGCCGCTCGCCGTCTCCGATCCCGCCTTCACAAGCAGGGAGCTTGCATTGTCGGGGCTGGGCCTGCGCCCCTTGAGCCCAGTGCATGTAAGGGCCGCGCGCGATAGGGCGACGGGAGACATCCGCATCACCTGGATCAGGCGCACGCGCATTGGCGGCGACAATTGGGAGGTGAGCGAGGTCCCGCTCGGCGAGACTCTGGAGCGCTATGAGATCGATATTCTGGATGGCAGCGCCGTCAAGCGCACAGTGTCGGCCGACAGCCCCACGATCCTCTATACCGCTGACCAGCAGCTTGAGGATTTTGGCACGACCGGTTTCACAACGCTCAGCCTCAACATCGCGCAACTGAGCGAGCTTCACGGCCGTGGCACGGCCGCGCGGCGCAGCGTGACGCTAAGCACTTCGTAACCTCTACTTAATACAACCGGTAATAAGCAGAAACGATGGGATACGACCTAAGAGAGTAGGTCGTCAGGTCTATGGGGGTGCCCTGCCAGGGCATGAACGCATGTCCGCCAGCAAATTCGGTGCGGAACTGGAAGAGGCCGCCGGTTTCATCGGGCACATGAAGGCCGGTGAGCGCGGCGGCATTGAGCACGCGCTTGCCCACGCTTTGGTCAACCGCGCAGGGCTGCTGTCCGGTCGCCGCGAGGCGGCGCCGGATGCGGTGGCCGACGCCTGCCGGGCGCTGGCGGACGAGAACGGCCTTTCTCTATGCGCCCTTCGCCTTTCTTCGCTGGAGAATGCGGATTTCGCATCCGCCTTCGCCGCTCTCTGCCTCGCCTTGCATGGCCGCACGCCTGACCCGACGCTCGGCGCCGAAGGCTTTTGAGATCATCGCGAGCCGCCGCGCTGGACGCGCAAGGCGCGCGCGACAGCACTGCTCGGGCGATTTCTCTTCTTTCGCGTGGCGTCAACCGCTCGCGAACCTCTTGCTGCTGCGCCGCGAAAGCCGCTAACGCTGGAGCCGGAAAACGGAGCTGGCGATGCAAGCGCTTTCATTCGAACCCTGCGAACTTGGGCCTGAGACGGACGTCTTGCGCGCGCGCATCCGCGCTTTCATCGCCGAACATGTCGAAGGTCTGCCGCCGGAATTGCGTGCGCAATCCTGGAGCGCGGCCGACCCTGAGTTCAGCGCCAAGCTTGGCGCGGCCGGCTTCATCGGCATGACCTGGCCGCGCCACTATGGCGGCCACGCGATGAGCGCGCTTGAGCGCTATGTCGTGCTGGAGGAATTGCTGGCGGCGGGCGCGCCCGTCGGCGCACATTGGATCGCCGACCGCCAAAGCGGACCGCTGCTCATGCGCTTCGGCACCCGCGCGCAGTGCGAGCGCGTGCTCCCCCCCATTACGCGCGGCGAGCTCTTCTGCTGCATCGGCATGAGCGAGCCGGATACAGGCTCCGATCTTGCAGGCGTCTCTGCCCGGGCCGTGCGCAGCGGCGATGGCTGGTGCGTCAACGGGACGAAATTATGGACCTCTGGCGCGCAAGTGAGCCACTACATGATCGCGCTGCTGCGCACCTCGACTGAATCGAAGCATGGCGGCCTCACCCAGTTCCTCATCGACATGAAGACGCCCGGCATCACCGTGCGCCCGATCCGCGATCTCTCGGGCGCCGCCCACTTCAACGAAGTCGTGTTTGAGGATGTGTGGCTGCCCGCGGACGCGATCATCGGCAAGGAGGGCGAGGGCTGGAACCAGGTGACGGCCGAACTGGCCTATGAGCGCTCAGGGCCCGAGCGCTTCCTCTCCAGCTTCCGCCTCCTTGTCGAGCTTGTCCGTGTCCTCGGGCAGAATCCCGATGCGCGCGCGGCCGTGGCGATCGGGCGCCTCGCGGCCCATCTCATCACATTGCGGCGCATGTCGCTCGCGGTGGCGGCAAAGCTCGCCCTAGGAGAGGACCCGGCCCTTGAGGCCGCGATCGTGAAGGACCTGGGCGCCGTCTTCGAACAGGAAATCCCCGAGATCGCCGCCGCGTTGGTGCCGGTCGAGCCCTCGCTCGATCACCCGCGTGCGTTTGAGCGCGTGCTTGCCCAAGTGATCATGATCGCGCCGTCCTTCTCGTTGCGCGGCGGCACGCGGGAGATATTGCGCGGCATCATCGCGCGCGGTTTGGGGCTGAGATAGCGATATGCAGGACGACGCCACGATCCTCAACGACACCCTGGACCGCCTGTTGAGCGCGCGTGTGACGCCCGGTCTGCTTCGCGCTGCGGAGGAAGGCACTTGGCCAGGAGCCTTGTGGCAGGAGCTGGTGGGCTTGGGCCTCACCGAGATCTTCCGCGGAATGTCCGATCGGCCCTGGCGCGATGCGGCGGTGGTGATGCGCATGGCCGGACGCCACGCGCTTCCCCTGCCGCTGCCCGAGACGATCCTTGCCTCGGCGCTGTTGCCCGAGGAGGAATTCGACCCCCTTGAGCCGATCGCGATCATCGCATGGGAAGAGGGCGAGGAAGCGGCCTGGCCCTGGCCGGATCAGGTGCGCCGCGCCATTGGCATCAGCAGGGATGGCACGGCGCATTGGCTTGCGCGCGAGGGAGAGATCGGCGCGCCGGCGCGCAGTCTCACGCGAGAGCCCCGCCATGCTGCAAGGGTGAAAAGGGGCTTCAGTTCAGGTGCCGATGCAAGGCTCCTTGCCGCCTTGATGCGTGCGGCCCAAATGGCAGGCGCCATCGAAAGAGTGCTGGCGCTGACGGTCGAGCATGCACGGACGCGGGTTCAGTTCGGCAAGGCGATAAGCGCCTTCCAGGCGGTGCAGCACCAGCTCGCGGTCCTGGCGGGGAACGCTGCCGCGGCCGCCGCCAGCGTCGATGCGGCCTTCGCCCGTCAGGATCGCTCCGAGATGCCTGTGCGCGGCGGGATGGCGGTACGCGACACGATGGCGGAGCGCGACATGATGGTGGCGAAAATCCACGCGGGCGAGGCGGCGGGCCTCGGCGCGGCGATCGCGCATCAGCTCCACGGCGCGATCGGCTTTACCGATGAGCACACACTCCACTTCTATACGCGCCGCCTTTGGAGCTGGCGCGCCCAGTTCGGCAACGAAAGCGAATGGGCAAGAGAACTCGGCCGGACGATTTGTGCGGCCGGCGCCGATTCCCTCTGGCTCGCGATCGCGACAAGGGACTGAAGCCTGCCTTCAGCGTTCGGTGCGGCCCCGCCACTGCACGAGCGACCCGAAGACCGCCTGCATCGCCTCGCGCGAAAGCTCCATGAGCTTCTTCGATTCCTGCATGTAGTCGTCGGCGGTTGTCTTCGCCCAGTCCTGTTGGGCGCGCACCGCATCGTCCCAGTTCTTGCACTTGGAGAGCGCCTCGCCGGCCGTCGCATTGGTCTGCGCGCGATAGCTGGCGAAGGTCGCAAGCTCTTCCTGGATCGCGATCGCCGCTTTCATATTCGCCTGCAAGGACGATTGAATGGCCTCGGCGAGTTCGATGCCGAAGGTCGGCATGGCGATGGTCTTGTCGCTCCCATTGGAGCCATTATTGCTGACTGTCATGGTAGTTTTGCGTCCCTTTGCCATGGTGTTCGACACACATCGTTCTGGAGCATTCCCCCCGCCCGAAGATGTTAATCATTTCCTGAACAAATTTCAATCACTGCGCGAATATCTTGCGCATTAAATCTTCCGGGCAGGGCCCGCCTGCGATCCTGGGATCGCCTGCGGGCCCGCTGGGAAACGGGGCGTGAGTTGGGGGGCGGATAGCCCCGTTCGTGTCCGCTGGGTCAGGGGCTCGAATGACCGGTCCCGATATTGCAATCACTTGCATCGTTGCAATTGCGTGCAAGCGAGCGCGCGATTGAATGGGTTGCCGGCCGCGAACCATGAGCGGACGTGCCAATAATGGGCACAGGCCGCTTGAACGGGCGCTGCACGGGCAATTCATGATGGGTTCACGCACGCGGGACTACTTGAGACCCTATGGTGAGAAGATTGATCCTGGCGGCACTGATGGTAGCGATGGCCTCGCAAGGCGCGCTTGCCGCCCCTGCGCGGCTCACCCCGGGTGAAGAGCGGCCCTCGCCGGTGCTGCGGGTCGATCTGAAGACCTCCGACCAGATCCTGTCGAACATTCGCAAGCGCTATCCCGGCCGCCCGAACGGACCCGTGGAGGGTCCAAGGCCGGGCCCTGACGGGCGGCTCGTCTATGTCATTCGCTGGCTCACCGACACGAACGAGGTCATGTTCATCACGGTTGATGCCGAGAGCGGACAGATTATCTCTGCGCTGGGTGGGCGTTGAGCAAGAAAAGGAAGTGCCATGCGGCTGCTCGTGGTCGAGGATGATGCGGATCTCAACCGGCTCCTGGTGGGAGCCTTGAAAGACGCGGGGTACGTGGTTGATTCCGCCCGGGACGGCGAAGAGGGCCATTTCCTGGGCGAGACCGAACCTTATGACGCGGTCGTGCTCGATATCGGCCTGCCGCAGATGGATGGCGTCACCGTGCTTGAGAAGTGGCGCAAGTCCGGCAAGACGATGCCCGTGCTCATCCTCACCGCGCGGGACCGCTGGAGCGACAAGGTTGCCGGCTTCGATGCGGGTGCCGACGACTATGTGACGAAGCCCTTCTACACCGAGGAGGTGCTTGCACGCCTGCGCGCGCTGCTGCGCCGGGCGAGCGGGCATGCGACATCCGAGCTGGATTGCGGCCCGGTGCGTATCGACACGCGCGCGGCGAAGGTGACCGTGAACGGCAATCCCGTGAAGCTGACCTCGCTCGAATACCGGCTCCTTGCCTATCTTGCGCATCATCAGGGGCGGGTCGTTTCGCGCTCCGAGCTCGTCGAGCATCTTTACGACCAGGATTTCGACCGAGACTCGAACACGATCGAGGTGTTCATCGGCCGCATTCGCAAGAAGCTTGGCATCAACGTCATCCACACCATGCGTGGATTGGGTTACCGTCTGGCCGCCCCAGGGGAGGGCGCCCAGACCGATGCCCTTCGTTAAGCTGCCGCGACTGGATTCGCTTCAATTCCGCCTCATCGCCGGGGCCGGCATATGGACTTTTGCCGGCCTCATCGCCGGGGGCATCCTGCTGTCATCCATTTTCCGCTCTGCGGTGGAGCGCAGCTTCGATGCCCAGCTCATCGCGGACATGGACATCCTCATCACCGCCGTCGACCCGCAGCCCGGCGGCACGCTCATCCTCACCCGCCCCCTTGCCGATCCCCGCTACGCCAATCTCTTCTCGGGCTCCTACTGGCAGATCTCCCTGGTGCCGGGCAATGCCTCCGCGAGGGCAGAGGTCGTCTTGCGTTCAGGTTCGCTCTGGGACAAGGCGCTCGATCTCCCCCCTGGCGAGCCCGAGGCGGGCGAGCGCGTGGGTGTGGTTGGCGGGCCCGAGCATCAGGACCTTCGCTTCATCGAGCGCAAGATCGCCTTCCCCCAGCTCTCCGCCGCGCAGTCCGACCGTGGGCCTCAGACCTTCCTCTTCGTCGTCGCGGGGGACCGCCGCACCATCGAGGATGAGATCAGTGCCTTCAACACGACCCTTGCCAGCTCACTGGCGGTCCTGGGTCTTGGCCTCCTGATCGCGGTGCTGATCCAGGTCCAGGTTGGCCTCAATCCGCTGCGCCGGGTCGGTGAGGCGCTGGCGGCGATCCGCTCGGGCCGGGCGCAGCGCCTCGTGGGCAAATTCCCGGCCGAGATTGCGCCCCTGGCGGGCGAGATCAACGCGCTTCTTGCCCACAATGCCGAAGTGCTGGCCCGCGCCCGCACCCATGTGGGCAATCTCGCCCATTCCCTGAAGACCCCGCTGACCGTGCTCTCCAATGAAGCGCAGCTCCACAAGGGCGCACTCGCAGACACGGTGAAGAAGCAGACGATCGCCATGCGCCGTCAGGTCGACCATTACCTCGCCCGCGCCCGCGCTGCCGCGACAGCCGATGTGCTGGGCGCGCGCACTGAGATCGCGCCCGTCGTTCAGGATATCGCGCGCACGCTCGAAAAGATTCACGACCGGCGTGGCATTGAAATCACAGTGGACATGCCCGAGGCGCTGGCATTCAGGGGTGAGCGCCAGGACCTCGAAGAGTTGATCGGCAACCTCCTTGAGAATGCCTGCAAATGGGCGCGGACCGAGGTGGCGCTAGAGGCGCGCAGTCTCGGCCGGCAGCGCCTTGAAATCGCCGTCAGCGATGATGGACCCGGCATCTCTTCGGCCGAGCGGGCCCGCGTCTTGGAACGCGGCGAGAGGCTGGATGAAACCGTTCCGGGCTCGGGCCTTGGCCTTGGCATTGTGCGCGACATTGCCCGGCTTTATGGCGGCGACATCGCGCTTGATGCTTCAGCCAGGCTGGGCGGGTTGAAGGCAGTCCTGATCCTGCCGCAGGCGGAGAATTAGGCAGGCACACCCTGGCCCGCAAAAAGGCTGCGGGGGGGGGGCCGAACGCCACCGCCCACGCGGCCGTGGCGCTCAATCCTTCGGCTTTTCTTTCGCCTTCTTCTTCGGCTTTTCCTTGTCAGGTCCCTTATCGGCGTCCTTGTCGTCCTTGTCCCGTGGACCGTGATAGTCATTAACGCCCTGCGCAAGCGCCCAGCAGGCGAGCCTGACGCTGCGTGGAATCTTGACCGGTTCGCCGTCGCGCTCGCCCTTTTCGTAGTACTGGACGACGCGCCGCTTGAGGCCGAGAGCCTCGGCCGCTTCCTTTTGCGACAAATCGAGCGATTTGCGCCAACGTTTGAAGTCGCCGGGTCTCATAACTGAACTCCCAACCATGAATCCGTATCGACCGAATTCTACCGCATGCGGAGCATTTCGCACCTGCATCAAGAGGCGCACTTTGTGCACTAATGCCACTTGAATATACGCACGATGTGCGTACATTTTACGACGAGCGCACATTGTGCGCTCCGTACGGGCAACGCACCCGCATCGTTGGGCTCGAAGGAAGCGGTATCCCCAAAGGCAGCTGGAATGGGGAACCGGCCAGGAAAACGAGCAGGAAAGGGCTTTAGCGATGTTGAATCGGTTGTTTGTCTTCAAGGGCCGCGCGTATCGCAGTCAGGAAGAGTTGGAAGCGAACGAGCACGTCTCCTCCGACAAGGCGGAGCGTCTTCCCTTCTGGGGTCTGATCCCGAAGTTCATCTACCGCATCACGGGGCGTGGTTTCTCCCGCCTCGCGGTGGATCCCGAAGACGTGCGTCACGCGCTCAAGGGCCATGAGGATGCCGATGTGGAGGTGATTCCCGTCCGCTGATGAAAGGCCTTGCGGGCGTGCTGGCGAATGACGCTGGCGCGCCGCACACGGGCGGAGGTGGAGTATCTGGGTCGGCCGATGGGCTGGCGGGATGCCGCCTCCGCCCGTTTTCATTGGCACCGCCGGGGCGAGGGAATGCGCCGGCAGTTGCGGCCGGCCCGCGCCGCCCCTACGATGGCCTTTGAGCTTTGGGGGAGTCCGGCCCTGGAGCGGGGGAGGAATATGGGATGACCGGTACCGCAAAAAGTTTCGCGCTGGCGCTGTTGGGCGCTGCGGCCTTGGTAACTCCGGCTTCCGCAGAGGAGGTGGGCGAATTCACCAAGGTCCTGCTTTACGCCTATCAAAAGCCGCCTGGCGGGGAACAGGCGGCGGCTTATGCGCTCGACCCCGTCATCAGAAATGCATCCGTCTCGGCCGTGCGGGATGGCGGGGCGGAGCTGCGCTTTCTCGATGGTTCGACGCTCACCGTCGGTCCTGAATCGGAAGTCGTCATCGACGAGTTCGTTTACGACCCGGCCGCCAATGCCGGCTCCGCGACGATGCGCCTGACGAAGGGCGTGTTCCGTTATGTCTCGGGGAGGATGCCGGACGACAAGGTTCAGATCGAAACCGAGACGGCAACGATCGGCATTCGCGGAACGGTCGTGACGGGGGGCGAGGTTTTTGAAGGCGGCGAGGTCGTCAATTGCGTTGAGGGTGCCTGCGCGGTGACCTCGAAGACGACGGGCCAGACGGCGGAAATGACCGCCTTCACCTTCGTGCGCATCGATGAGGATGGCGCCTTGGGTCCCGTGACGCCGGGGCTCTGGTGGCTGGGAGAGCCCGTCATCGACGCCGGCGTCGGCTTTGGCGGGGATAGCGGCGGCAACGACACCGACGCCCCGGACATCAGCACCCAGGATGAGGGTGAGGGCGAGGGCGGCGGCGACTATTGAGCGTGAGCGGCAGGCCGAAAACTAATCCGCGCGAATCGCGCATTTGAGGTAATCTCGCGTCCGTTAACCATGGACGCGCGATGGCCTTGGACACCGATGCTGCGACCACGCAGCAGACGAGCCGGTTGCAGACCTTCTTGTCGCTTCTCCCCGAAGCGACGGCGGCACGCCTGGCCGCCGCGGTCGAGCGTGACCGCCTTGCGGGTGCGGGGCACCTGCCGCACGAACAGATCCTCACCGCGTTGGAGCCGGCGATACTGCAAAAGCGAAGCAGGCCGCGGGCCTGGACGGCGCAGCGTCTCTGGTGCGTCGCCTTTGAGGACGTTCTCATCACCGAGCGCTACGGGCCTAAAATGCATGGCCGCATCGCCCGTGCCGCCATCCAGCCCGTCTGGTCCTGGCTCGAGACGGCGCTGTTGAAGGAGCGTTTTCAGGGGCTTACGCGCGACATCTCAACCTGCCTGAAAGCGGGCGACAGCGCCGGCCTCAAGGCGGCGGTTGCGAAGCTTCAGCGCGCGAGCGGCAAGGCGATGCTGACGGCGCTGCACGAAGGTGCAGGTCCAGGGCCCGCGCGCAGCGAGGCCTTGCGCGCCGATGCCACCGAGATGGCTCAGCTTCTGCTGATCGGCCCTGAACTGCATGTCCTCCAGGACTTGCTGCCAAGGCCTGTCGAGCGTCTGTCAGGCGAGCATATGACATTGATCCGGGCGGCTTACGACGGTTTCCTTGAGCATCACCCGAAGGAAGCAGCCTATATTCCTTTGATCGTGATGGCGCGGCTCGCAAGGCCCTGGGAAGCGCTGAGGGTGATGCGCAACCTGAATGCATCGGCGGGCGGGACCGCCACGACCGAGCCGCACCAGCATGTGATGGCCGAGGTGCTTGCGGCTGACGCCGGTGAAGAGGCCGAGGGTCTCAAGCGACTGCTGCACGAGGACTTCGATCCCTGGGTGATCGCCTCGCGCTTCGGCATCTTTTCGCGCAAGGCCAACGGGTTGCTGGCCGAAGCCTCGACCGTGTTGAGGGGCTGGGATTCAGCCGGGCTGCGGACGCGCCTTGGCGAAATCTCCGCCCGGCTCGGCACCCTCATCGCCCACGCGCCCGGCCGCATCATGGCCGCCTTTCCCCAGCAGGAGCACGGTCGCTTTGGCCGCCGCCTAGGCCCACAGCCCGATCTTTCCCGCGCCGTGCCCGCGCGGACAGAGCAGGCGGCCGAGCGTAGCGCCCAATTGCTGCGGGAATTGAAGACGGGCGGCCCCGATCCGCTGTTGGCTGATGGACTCGTTGCGGCGGCGCGCGAAGCGGCCCAGCGCCTGCGCGCCTATCGCGACGCTCTCACCCGCGCGATGTCATCGCCGCTGGATACAATCAGGAATGAGGCCGAACACCGCTTCTCCGCGGCGCAGCGCCTCCTCGCCCTGCTCGAGCAGGCGGCTTAGCGCAGCGTGCGGAAAAGCATGTTCTCGCGAAGTCGGACCAACCACACTGTTGTCATTCTCGAGCCCGCGATTGCGGGCGAAGAGAATCCAGGTTCCTTGCGCTGGACCTCTTCGCAGGCGTCGCCGCTCGAGGATGACGGATGAGGTGTTGCGCTAAACCACGTTCGCGGCCCGCAGCCGCGCGATCTCCTCGGCCCCAATGCCGATGGCGGCGAGGATCTCGTCTGTATGTTCGCCGAGCATGGGCGGCCGCCGGCGCAATTCGCCGGGCGTTAGAGAAAGCGAAACGGGCGTCCCGGCAACGGGCGCGGGCAGGCCGAGCCCAGGATAGTTGACGTCCTGAAAGAGACCCATCGCCTTCACATGCCCGTCATCGAGCGCCTGCTGCGGCGAATAGACGGGACCTGCGGGAATGCGCGCCGCTTCAAGCGCTGAAAGAGCCTCAGCAACGCTGCGCTCCGAGAACCAGCGCTGCATGCGCGCACTCAAGGCTTCGCCATTGTCGCCCCGCGCCTGGTCGGAGGCAAAGCGCGGATCGCCAATCCATTCCGGCTCGCCCAAGAGCTTTGCCCAGCGCCGGAACAGCGGCTCGCCGTTGATGGTGATCTGCACGAACCCGTCTTTCGCCCGGAACAGATCGGACGGCCCGGAGTTCTGCGACCGGTTGAGCGTGGCGACGCGGTCCGTCTTCAGGATCGCCTGCTCGATGAGATGGAAATTGAAGAAGGTGAGCGCCGTCGAGAGCAGCGCGCCTTGCACTTCCTGCCCGCGGCCCGTCTGCGCCCGGGCGTAAAGCGCCGCCATCGTCCCGAACGCGGCGAGTGAGGCGGTGCCGAAATCGACCCAGGGCGCATAGGACTTGATGGGTTGCTCGGGCGTGCCGGAGAGATAGACGGCGCCGCACATGGCCTGCGCGATCCCGTCAAAGCCGACGCGGTCGGCGTAAGGGCCAGTGCTGCCGAAGGCAGACACCGTGGTGAGGATGATGCGCGGATTGATCGCAAAGAGCGTCGCATAGTCGAGCCCCATCGCCTTCAGCGTCGCAGGCGGCAGGTTGGCGATGACGACATCGGCTTCTTCCGCCAGGCGATGGGCGATGCGCCTTCCCTCTTCCGTCATGGGGTCGAGCGTCAGGCTGCGCTTGTTTCGGTTCATCTGCATGAACATGGCGCCATCGCCTGTGGCGCCGTCCTTGCCTGGGGTCAAAGGGAGGAGATAGCGGTCTTCGCTGCCCTCCCGTTTCTCGATGCGAATGACATCGGCGCCAAGATCGCCCAGCAGCGCGGCACAGTAAGGTCCCGCGATATAGCGCCCGAAATCGAGCACCTTGATGCCATCAAGAACACGCATGTCGCCTCCCGAGATCTGAGGCGGATTGTTCTGGACCGCCCGCATAGCCTGCGAGCTATATCAGCCCCGCGCTTGCCCCAAAAGCGATGGCCGACGCAATCGCACCTTGAAACGGAAAAGGGGTCGAACCGATGTCGGTTCAGCGCATGCGCAGCGCGGGCAGAGGGCCGTCTTCCTCTTTGCCGGCTTTGCCCCCGCAATCCTCGCCCACGAGCCCCCAGAGCGTCCATGCCCGGTCGAAGAAGCCGCAGGATTGAGACGGGGCCTCGACCGCCACGATGCTCGTCTCACAGATGACGCTGTCGGTGGCACAGAACGGCCATTCGCGCGGCGCGGTGATGATTTCCACCTGATCGCTGAGCACGACCGGCGCGGGGCCGCCCGACATGAAGGCTTCGAGATACTGGGCGTGGCTGAGCGCTTCGAAATCGGTCCAAAGCTGGTTCCCCGGCTGCAACTCGCCATAGCGATAGCAGGAGACGGGAAAGGTGATCACTTGACCCCTCGTCAAGTCGCCCCGGAAGATCTGAACGACGGTCGCGCTGACGCTGCAATCGCCGGCGCCTCCAGAAGGCGGCGTGACCGATTCGATACGGACATGCACGTGGTTGACGGCCGTCTGGCGAGCCTGAATGAAGGCTTCGGGCGGCATCGCGGCGAAGGCGGGCGTGTCCAACCCGAGCCAGACCGGCAGACAGGCGGACACTGCAAAACAAAGTGTGGCTGAGTGTTTCACCAGCATCGGACTTTGCACGACCCCAATCCTCACCGCCGACTTTTTGCCGCACCGGGGCCTCCGGCAAAGGGCCCCGAAATGCATATCGACGCTCGCAAATCAGGTATGAAGAGATCATTGAAATTTGACCTGCGGCAAGGCCGCGCGGGTTAAATCTGTGACATCCTTGCAAAAAACCGTGACTTTGTTGCCAAGATGCTTCTGTGGATCCTTTTCTCGGTCGTGACGGCGGGCGCCATCGCCTTCGCCGCGGAGCCGTTCTTGCGCAAGGCCCGCGCCCCGGTTGTGGGCCCCTCGCGCCGCGATATCTATGCGCGTCAGATTGCCGAGCTGGAGGCCGAGCTTTCGGCCGGCCGCCTCAGTGCCGAGGAGGCTGCGATGGGACGGGCCGAGATCGGCCGCCGTCTCCTTGCGCTGCCGCCGCAGGAAGCGCCGCAACCGCAGGCGGCGGGGCAGGGCGTAGGCCCGGCGATGCCCATGGCGGCGGTGGCTCTTGCAGTTCTGGTGACCGCGGTCGCGCTTGTCTCTTACCTCAAGCTCGGCTCGCCCTCCCTTGAGGGTCAGCCCCTCGCCGCGCGTGGCGAGGAGATCGCAAGACAGCGCCAATATGAAGACCTCGTCGCGGCGGTCGAACAGAAGCTCGCGCAGAATCCGAACGACAGTTACGGCTGGGAATTGCTGGCGGGCGCCTATAGGCGCCTCGGCCGCATCGAAGATGCCGCCGCCGCCTATGGCAGGGCGGCCGAGACGCAAGGCCCGGGCGGGGCTCCCGCGCCGCTCTGGTCCGAACAGGGCGAGGTCTTGACGATGCTCATGGATGGCGCCGTTTCAAGGCCCGCGAAGCAAGCCTTCGAAAAGGCGCTCGCCGCCGATCCCAAGGACCCGCGCGCCCGCTATTACCTTGCGCTGGAACGGGCGCAGAAGGGCGATCGGGAAGCCGCTATCACGGGCTGGGAGGCACTTCTGGCCGATGCGCCGCCTGACGCGCCCTTCCGCCCCATGATCGAGGAGCAGATCGCCATCGCCAAGGGCGCCGCCCCTATCCCGGACGCGCCAGCTTCGCCGTGAACGTGCCCTGCGCGCCGATCGCCCCGGCCGCAGCGCGCGAAAGCCAAGCCTTCGCCTTCGGGTCATCGAGCAGATACGCATCCCAGAAGGCAAGGCTCACCATCTCCACCAGATGCAGATGCTCCGCCTTCGGTATGAAGGACAGCCGCTCACTGCCGCCGAAGGTCATGTGCGTAGCGCCGTTGATGACGAGCAGGTATTGGTCGGTCGTCGTGATGTTCTCGAACGGAATAAAGCGCGCCTCCGGTGGAAACCGCTCGCCGACCGGGTCTTTGTCCTCGGTGCCGGTGATGTGGAGGATGGGCACGCGAATGCCTGCATAGAGGGTGGCATAGTCGGTGCGCCGCTGCGGCGGCGAAGGGCTGAGCGCGATCGCGGCCTTGATACGCGGCTCGGCATAGCTTGAGGCGAGCCGCGCTGGCCCCATCTGTTGCCCGGCCGCGGCGAGTGTGCTGATGGCACCGAAGGAATGCCCCGACATGCCGATCCGGGAGAGATCGAGCCGGCCGCGCAGGCGCGGATCCTCCGCGTTCATGATGCTGAGCTCATCGATCGCGAGGGGAAGGTCGAGGAATCGCGCTTGCGCCTGCCGCCACACCTCCATCGGCGACTTGAACCAGTTGCGCATGCTCTCCATGGGATTGGGCGAGCCCTTCCAGATGCTTTCATCCGAGCCCGGATGCTGGATGTGGACGCAGACATAGCCATAGCTTGCCAGATAATGCCCCAGATAGGCCGCCCCCTCGCGTGAGCCGCCAAGCCCATGCGAGAAGATGACGATGGGCCGCGCGCCGGGCGCCTCCTTGGGCAGATAGATCTTGAAGGGCACCTGCCGGTCGCGCGCCTTGTCGCCCCACTCGCCCAGCATCTCGCTGACGTCATAAGGCCCGTCTTTGGCGATTGCCGCCACGCTGAACAGGCACGCAAAGAGAATGACGAGAAGAGTGCGGATGGCTGACATGAAGCCCTCATCGGCGAGCGGGTTGAAGCGTAAACGCAAGAGATCAAACGCCTCCGTCGCCTTGCCGCGCCCGAAAAAGCAAGGCCGTGCGGGGCATGCGCGACGGCTTCGGGCGGCCTGGTCCGTTTGAAGCATTCGCTTACGCAGAAATGAGACTGGAGAGACTTACGCGCGCGATGACTTCACTTTATCGTGTGCTGGAAAGTTGATGGGGCGTGGGGTTTGACACTCAAGAGAATTCACATCGGCGGCGCCATGCGCTCGGGCACGACGCTCCTCTCGGCGCTTGTCAGCGACTGCTTCGCGCTTGAAGAGGCCTGCGAGAGCGAGACGCATCTTTGGCGCGCTGCGCCGCGCAACCGCAAGGTCCACCTCACAAAATATCCAGGCGACGAGGTGGTCTTCCGCCACGTCCTCAAGAAGGATCCCAATCTCTGGTTCATCTACATGCTGCGCGATCCGCGCGATGTGGTCGTCAGCATCCATGGCATGGATCGCTCGACCTATTTCACCAATCTGCGCCATTGGAAGGAGAGTGTGGAGGCCGCGCATGCGATCCGCGATTGCCCGCGCTTCCTTGAGGTCCGCTATGAGGAGCTGGTGCGCGATGCCGACGCGGTTCAGCGCCGCGTGATGGACTTCATGCCCTTTTTGAAAAAGACGGCAGATTTCTCCACATGGGATGGGCGCAAGAAGCTCACGCCACAATATGCGAAGGCGCTGAACGGCGTGCGCAAGGTCGACCCCGCGAGCATTGGCGCCTGGCGCCGGCACAAGGGCCGCTTGCTGGCGCAGATGCGGCTTCACGGCGATCTCAGCGAGACACTGATCGCGCTGGGCTATGAGAAGAACAAGGCCTGGCTCCAAGAGTTGGAGGGTGTTGAACCCAATGAAAGGCTGGGCCTTGTTGCCGACCGCATTCCCGCTGGGAAGGCCTTTCGGCGCCGCCTGCGTGAGCATCTCCACGCCCGCCTCTACCTCATCCAGCGTGCCGTGCTGGAGCGTTGAGCGGCCTCAGCGTCCTTTCCCCTCCCCCAGAAAGGGGGAGGCTGGGTGGGGGTCAGGCTCCGGCAGAAGCGTGGGGGTCAGGCTCCGGCAGAAGCGTGGGGGTCGCGCGCTGGCTCGATCACGTCTCCCTCTCCCCCTTGCCGGAGAGGGTCGGGGTGAGGGGACGGGCGACCCCCACCCCTTGCCCACCCCTTTGCAAGGGGAGGGAGCAGCAAGACCACCCTTCGCGAGCCTTGAAGGATGAGGCCGCATCCTCAATTCTCCTCCCCCTGACGGGAGGCAAAACGCACGCGCCTGTGCTAAGTCTCATATGATTCGCTCCCCTGCTTCGCAAGAGAATGCGCGTGTCCAAAAAGCTGCGCAGCCAGTCCTGGTTTGATCCATCCCTCAGTCCCGCCTGGGCGGCGAACGCGGATGGCCGGCCCGTGATCGGCATCGCGCAAACGGGCTCGGACCTCGTCCTTGAAAACCGCCACCATCTCGCGCTCGCCCCCGCTCTTCGCGCCGGCATTGAGGAAGCGGGCGGCATTCCCCTTGAGTTTCCGGTCCACCCCATGGGGGAGGGCCTGCGCCGCCCATCGGCAGGTCTTGACCGCAATCTTGGCTATCTGGGGCTCGTTGAGATCCTGCATGGCTATCCGCTCGACGGTGTCGTCCTGACAACGGGAAGCGGGCAAAGCACGGCCGCCGCGCTGATGGCGGCGGCGAGCGTCAATATCCCCGCAATTCTTCTCTCATGCGGGCCGATGCTGAATAGCTACTGGCAGGGCGCGCGCAAGGCCTCATCGGTGCTTCTCCTCGGCGCGCGCGATGGCGCCGACAAGGAAGACGCCGGGGCTCTGCGGGCGGCGGCCCTGCCTTCTGCCGGCCATGACAACATGATGGGCGCGGCGCTTGCAATGAACGCGCTTTCCGAAGGCCTCGGCCTGATGCTGCCGGGTGGCGCATCGATCCCCGCGCCGCTGCGAGCGCGCGAGCGCATGGCCTATGACACGGGGCGCCGCGCGGTCGCCCTCGTGGAAGAGGATTTGCGCCCCTCGCGCATCCTGACGCGGGATGCCTTCATCAACGCCATCCGCCTCGCCGCGGCCCTTGGCGCGCCGGCCGACTGCGTGCCGCATCTAATCGCGGCCGCAAGGCATATGGGCGTTGAGCTGACGATGGCGGATTGGCGCCAATCGGGCAATGAGGTCCCGCTCCTCGTCAATTGCATGCCGGCGGGCGAGTATCTGGCCGAAGACTTCCATGAGGCGGGCGGCGTGCCCTCGGTGCTGGCTGAGCTTATCGCCGCCCATCTCATCGCCAAGAACGCGCAAGGCGTGTCCGGGCGGACGATCGGCCACGACAATGCCGGGCGCTATGCGGGCCGCCGCGATGTAATCCGTACACTGACCGATCCGCTGCGCGCGAGGCCCTGGCAGGTCGCGATCACCGGCAATTTCTTTGAAAGCGCCGTGATGACGACAGGCCTCGTCGATGAGGCCTTTCGCCGCCGTCATTTGAGCCGTCCGGGTGCAGAAGGCATCTGGGAGACGCGTGTGGTCGTCTTCGAGGGGCCGGAGGACTATGAGGCGCGCATCAACGACCCTGCGCTCGGCATCGATGAGGACTGCATTCTCGTGCTGCGTTTCGTTGGCCCTGTCGGCTATCCTGGCGCGGCCTCCCTTACGTCTCTCCAGCCGCCTGAAGCGCTGAGGGCGCGGGGGCTAAAGGCGCTTCCGGTGCTGAGCGATGCGTGGGATGTGGGGCCGGCCGCCCCTTTCGCGATCCATCAGGTTTCGCCCGAGGCCGCAACGGGCGGCTACCTGGCCTTCCTGCGCGATGGCGATCGCCTGCGCATCGATATGCAGACGCATCGCATCGATGCGCTCGTCTCCGAGGCGCAGATGCTGCGCCGCCAGCGCGAGACACGCCTGTTGATCCACGCCAACCAGACGCCATGGCAGGAAATCTATCGCAAGACCGTCGGCCCCGTTGGCACCGGCGCCTGCATCGAAACCGCAATGAATTACCTCGACATCGTTGAAGCCCGCGGCCAGCCAAGGGGCTAGAGCAACGTGCGCAAAAAGCATGTCCCCGCGAAGGCGGGGATGGGTACCAGTTTTCCGCCAAACGTTGCGACAATTGAAAGGGTTAGAGCGGCGTAGCGTTTCTGATTGAATGCACGCCGCTCTAGGTTGCTCGCCGGTGACTGCCGCGCCACCCTCAACGCCGCGTGGCCCGCCGCGGCTTGATGCGTGGGGGCGCAAGGCGCACGGGCACGCTCACCGTGCAGACATCGAGGATCGGCGGCGGCTTGCGGAAGAAAAAGGGCGAGGCGGGATAGCGCCGCTCATCGAGCCGCTTTTCGAACGCCTCCGTGTCGGTGCGCATGACTTCGTAAGGGGGCCGCTCCGCCTCGGGCATGTCGGCGGCGATCCGCATCCGGATGATTTTGTCGCGCGCCGCCTCCTCCGCGATGACGCCGCTATCAACCTCAGGGTCGCCGCGATTGAGCTTTTGCACATGTTCAAGCCCGTCGATCACCCGCCCGAATGAACTCATGATCCGGTCGAGCCGGCGCGGCGCCTGTCCGATCACGATGTAGAACTCGGTCGCGCCCGTATCGGGCGCATCATCGCGCGCCATGGCAAGAAGCCCCGGGCAATGGACAAGCCAGCTCGTGCCGTCCAAGGCATCGCGCGCGGCGGGGAAACCATCGATGAAACCCGTTTCGCCGGCAAAGAGGTCGGCGCTTTGCACAAGGGTGAAGGAGAGCCCCGCCGAGGGCCGCTCCATCTCGGCCTTGAGCGCCGGCCAGGCCTGAAGCTTTTTGTCGTCCCCTTCGCCGATCCCGCCTTGGGCGACGAACCCGTCGATCACCCGGTAGAAGGAAAGCCCGTCATAAAATCCCTCGCGGATGAGGGCGCGGAACCGTGCCGCGTGGGCGGGCGCGAACTGCGGCGCAAGCTCAAGCGCGATCGTGCCGTATTGGACCTCGATGAGCACGAGGTTCTCAGGCGCAACCCTGCGCCATTCGGCTTCCTTGGCGAAAATCGGCTGAACCGATGCCAGCAGTGCCAAAAACCCCCAAAGAGATCGCCGCATCCATTTCCTCCTCGGCAACGACACCTGTGTCTCATTCGCATCATAGACGCAGGGCGATGGTTTTCTCCACAGGGGCACGCCCTCCCGGTTGAGAAACTGTAACAAACCGCTGGTACGGCCTTTCTTCTGTTGGGGAATAGGCAAAAACTGGGGGCGCGCGATGCGCAATTCTGTTCGCTTTGGGTTGATGATGGGCGCGGCCGCGATGGCGCTCTTGAGCGCGGGCGTCGGCTATGCGCAGGAAACGGCGGCGCCGGTTGCGCAGGCGCACGCCGTCATACTCAAGCACGTCCGAGATGAAAGCGGTCGAGGGTGTGCGCTTCAGCATGTCACCGACGGTCAGCGGCTCGAACTGCTGGAAATAGTCGAGGCCATATTCGAGCGTCGGGGCAATCTCGGCCGAGCGGTCGCGATAGCGAACACCCGTCACGATCACGTAATCGGCGATCTCGGGCTCCGCCTGCGCAACCGGCGCCGCCGTTTCCTGCGCATAGCCGACGCCCGCGCTCAAGAGCGCCATCGCGGCCGCGCCCATCATCAACCCAAAGCGAACAGAATTGCGC